>CAVRNH010000010.1:0-88001 GCA_963722085.1 uncultured Methanosarcinaceae archaeon
AAGACCGTAAAGTTGGCATAAATTATTTGGACAAGCAACGTCAGTAAATTGTGGTTTAGGACCTCGTTTCCCCATAAATATAATTATATTACTTCTATTATAGAGCCTATCCCAAAACTTCATGTAATCTAATTATTGCTGCTAACATTACAACTCCTAAATATGATGCCTCTTTAATTTCATATCTTGGAAATACTTTCTTGCATGACTCTATCCAGCTAAAGAACCTTTCTACTACGCTTTTCTTTTTGTATTCTTCCTGATCTACCTTTATTGGTCTTCCTCTCTTCTTTTTCTTCCGATTTCTTTTATTTACTGGTATATTGGACTTTATTCCTCTTTTCCTGTTATATTTTCTAATTTTAGCTGTATCATACATTCCATCAGCTGTCACTTTGGAAGGCCTGTTAACAGGCCTTCCTACAGGTCTCTTTATCTTGAAATTTTTAAGTGTAGGTATATAAAGTGTTGAATCATTCTTATTTGCAGGAACAACGATAATAGAGAGAGGTAGACCCTGTAAGTCTACTAAAACGCTTAATTTTATTCCTTTTACTTTCTTGTGGCCATCGTAGCCGATATTCCCCCTTTTTTAGCCGGAATATCCTTTGTATCAGTAAAGCAATGAGAGAGATCTATTTTCTTCAAGTCGTAACCTTTGTTTAAAAGCTCATTGAAAATCTTCTGATAGGTACCATGTTCACACAGGTAAAGATGAAATCTATGAACCGTTGACTTAGATCCATAGTGACGAGGAAAGTCTTTCCACGTACAACCTGTCATAACAACGTACAAAATACCGTTCATTAACTTCCTCATATTTGCACGTGGCCTTCCTATAAGTGGTTTCTGTGGAGGAAGATAAGGCTCTATGGATTTCCATAGAACGTCATCGATTTCACGGAATGACATAAAAGTAAATTTATAATTTTAACATAATATTACTTTTGGGATAGGCTCATATAATATCAACTCAATGAAAATGAACTACCGAGATATTAGCAATACCCTGAATATTCTGGAAAGGGTTTTCAAGAACACTCATTGTTTCTCTGATATCCGTAAGGAGAGCTTTTACGGAGCCTTTGATCTCAGTTACTTCTTCCTCAAGATGCGCGACTTTGGATTCTATTGTGTCGCTTTCAGCGTCAGCTACAAGTTTATCAATATCAGACTGGTCAAAAGCTTCCTTCGCACTCATTCTATCACCAAAACTGTAGCATAAAACCCAAATTGGGCAGAAGTATTACTAGTGCAATATATAACTGAGCGATATGCTTATGCTCTCGCTTTATAATTCGACGTTAATCCTAATGAATCAATTTTTTCCTAAAGTATTGTGTCGATACAATACTTTTATCTGCAATAATTTATTGTGTCAATTAACTGAATTTTTAATAAATTAAAAAGTTAAAAAATAATGGCACTCAGTCGAGTGTCATTACTGCATCGATTCCTGGCGGGGCTTTCCTAGAAACTGTATAGGTTGCACCCTGTGGTGGTTTGATTTCAACCTGGAATTCTTCGTTAGGCCCTACACTATCAAGAGTACCTACATCAACACGCACTTCAAATTTCTCACCCTTGTCAATGAGAAAATCGGTATTACTATTATAACGGTTCGTTATATTGAAATGAGTGCCATCAGCATTAGTACCATTTAATAAGTCTGTTGGAGTTATAGTTGGAGATGAATAGACTATCAAGAGTTTTATCCATATCAACCCGTGAACCGCCTGAGGTCAATTGCAAGAAGAAACTGATATTTCCGATTTCATTGTTAGCAGTGTCGCCTTTAGCAATTACATCTCCACTTAATTCAACACTGCTGCTTGCCTGCGTTACACTTGTGTGCACCACTTCCTGGCTCTTTTGAGTTGTAAAGAAACCTGCTCCGAGCATGACGTAGCTGAAGACTGCAGCCACGACAACAAAGGCGATCAGGACAATTGCTGCTTCAAGCCCGGTAAACCCTTTTTCATCTTTTACAAATTTGTTCCACATTATAGATCACCTCAGTAAACAGGATAAAAATTATTGGCTGGGCAAGCGCAGGAGGCATTGTCTTTTGAATAGCAAGCACTGCATCTTCTGGCGGTTTTATCTCAATCTTGATTTTTTCGTTTGGTCCAGGTGCAGCCGTTAGGAGCAAAAGTAGTGTTCAAAACAACTGTTACCTTATACTTTTCACCAGATTCAAGCAGGTTATCATCACGCCCGGTTGCAAAAACTACAGCTTCGTAGTCCCATCCATTATCTCCTTATTCCGGTCCAGTACCACCATATTCCTGCGTTACTGAAATCATCGTCATCTGTGAAGGTAAGTACTGTCTTATCCAGGTCTACAGCTGTTCCTCCAGCAGTGTTTGTTACATAAAATGTAACCTCATTTGCTTGGTTGTCTGTTGTTGACTGAACAATGACATCTCCAGAAGGTGCAATACTGCTGCTGGCCTGTGTTACACCAGTGTGCACGACCTCCTGGCTTTTCTGGGTTGTAAAAAACCCCGCTCCCAACATGACGTAGCTGAAAACCGCAGCTACGACAACAAAAGCTATCAGCACGATTGCTGCTTCTAGCCCAGTAAATCCTTTTTCGTCTTTTAGGAACCTATTATCCATAATAAATCACTCTCGATTAATAGTGTGACTATTATATTAGCGAATAGAATACAACGTAAAGGATAATAAATGTTTCGACAGTTTCCTGAGTTACAGTATGAAAAAAAGGATTTTCTTAAATTAATTTTATAGAAATATTTATTCAAAAAAGTAAATGATTACATATCGGTTTAAGTAATAGACCATTCAATTGGCTAATACACCTTATTTTGACAACAAATTACTTTTCATTGTTTAGAATGCAATTTTACCCGCTATCTCATGAGTACAATTGAAAATTAAACACACTAATAATTTTTATTGTTGTTTTCCGAAATAATTTGAAATGAGAAAGCAAAAAAAAGATTAAAAAATGGTATCCTCTTCAAATTTGATGGGTTTTCAATCACAGGAAAAATATAATAGTTGCTCTATTCACCCATATTCAAATTTTGGAGGATAAAAATGGATCTTGGAGCTCTCGAACAATTGCTGGCATCGCTGAATATCAACCCTGATGAAATTGAAGATGAAAGGTATGCCACAGCTTTTCGCATTCTATTTGCTATCATTGAAAAACAGAACGAGGAAATCGAATTCCTCAAAGCAGAGAACCAAAAGCTTCGAGATGAAATTAATTTACTTAAAGGTGAACAAACCAAACCCAAATTTCGTAGTTCTAAAAAGAGTGAAGATATTTCTTCTGAAAAGGAAAGAAGAAAAAGAAGACTTCTATAGGACAAGGAATCTAAATCAAAACTGGATAAAATAGAGATTCATCGAATTGAAACATGTAAAGTTGATATATCCATTTTGCCCAGTGATGCATATTCTAAAGGTTATAGGGATGTAATTATTCAGGATATATCCATAAGACCTATAAACACCAACTACAGAATAGAAATTTTTTATTCTCCTTCTGAGCATAAAACGTATTCAGGTGAACTTCCAGATGGTATCAAAGGTGAATTTGGCCCTGGAATAAGGTCTCTTGTAATCACTCTTAATCATGTTGCGAATGTTTCAGAGCCCAAAATACATGAATTTTTGGAAAATATTGGAGTTCATATATCCAGAGCTACCATTTCGCGAATTTTAACAAAAGACACTGATGTCTTCCACAAGGAGAAAGCTGAGATTTTAAAGGAAGGTCTCAAAGCTACACCTTATCAGCAGATTGATGATACAAGTGCGAGAGTCAATGGTAACAATCATTATACTCAGATCCTTTGTAGTCCTTATTATTCTGCTTATTTTACAGTTCCTAACAAGAGCCGAGAAAATATTTTAGATGTACTTCTATGTGGAAAAGAAAAAACGTACTGCTTTAATGATGAAGCATTTGATCTGATGGAAACTTTTAATGTGTCCCAAATCTGGACGGAAAAACTCTCTTCTGTTAAAAACAAAATATTCAGTGACGAAGAAATGCGTCGAAAACTGGATTATTTTTTCTCGCCTAATGGATATATAACTACTAAGAAGAAAGTCCTTGAAGCTTGTGCAATTGCAGCATATCATCAAAGTACAGACATAACTGTGGTTACCACACTTCTGAGTGATGATGCACCTCAATTCAAGCAAATTGCATATCATCATGCTCTTTGTTGGATTCACGATGGGAGAAACTACAAGAAATTGAGGCCAATAGTACCTTATCATAAAGAAAAGCTAGAAGCTTTTCTGGATAGGTACTGGAATTTTTATGGAGAACTCTGTGAGTTTAGAGAAAATTCAGATTCAGTCGTAGCGAAGCAATTATCCGCAAAATTTGATCAATTGTTTTCGACCAAAACAGGATATGAAAAACTGGATGAGAGAATATGTAAAACGAAAGAGAACAAGGAACATCTATTGAAAGTGCTGATTTTACCAGAGCTCCCGCTGCATAACAATGCAGCAGAATTAGCGGCGAGAGCAAAAGTCAGGAAAAGAGACGTGAGCCTTCAAACCAGAACAGATGAAGGAACAAGGGCAAACGACACCTTCATGACGATTGTACAAACAGCAAAGAAACTAGGCGTAAGTGTATATGATTACATATTTGATAGAGTGAGCAATAAATTTAAGATGCTATCTCTAGCGAAATTAATCAGAGACAAAAAACTCATTGAGTGGAAAGTGAGAGCTTTCCACTCAATTTGAAGAGGATACAAAAAATGATTCTATTGACAGTTTTGTATTAATAATATTTGAATTACATGTTTTTTAAAATTGCTAATTACAGGATTTATCCATTTTATCTAAAATATTTGTCCCCAATATTATTTGTGCTGATATTTTATGTAAAATTGTTGAACTTATAGAATATTTCCTGGAATCGAATTTTGGTCGTCCACTAATACATGATTGATGTTTTCATGATATAATCTCAAGCATGACTTTTGCTTGCGTTTATATTCACACCGCAGGTTGGCTCCAACGGTATCAAATTATGGGAAAAAAGAGCTGGGAACTGTATTTCGATTATTTTGGAACAATATCAATCAACAAATAGTGGACTACCGAAAATCAGCCGTATTAATGTAAATAACTTAATCTTTAAAAAAGAACTAAGAACATCAAATTGCAAAAATAAATCAAAATTAAGTTCCCTTTCCCGTTGCATATTCTCCTGGAAGGGAACTTTTTGCCCTAAGACTTAAAACCAATCTTCGATTTCGAAGTCCGATTTAAATTTACTCAGAAAGTGTATAAGCTCAGAATTTTCCCCGGCCAAGCTGGGCATGAGCTCTAGCCAGGTGTCCGGCAGCCTGAGCTCCTATGAGGGAAATTTCTCCCGCAAGCACGGCAGCAGCTACTATCTCTGCAAATTTCCGAGAGTTTTCTCCAGGCACATTTCCTGTTCCTGCAACACCAAGAATGTTCAGGCAATCTCTCTGAGTTCCAAGGCCAGTTCCGCCTCCTACTGTTCCCACAGGAAGGGCAGGCAGGGTAACGGAACATTGGATTTCTTCATATTTTGTAAGTTCCATGCTCGTAATTGCAGTACTGCCTTCAACAACATGAGCTGCATCCTGTCCGCAGGCCAGGTAAATAGAAGCGATAACATTTGCAGCATGGGCATTAAAGCCAAGTGCTCCTGCTCTCGCCGAGCCTAACAGGTTTTTGCTGTAATTTACCTCAAACATTGACTCAGGTGTGCATTTAAGAGTTTCCTTGACGATTTCTTTTGGGATAGTGACCTCAGCTACAACAGTTTTCCCTCTTCCAAGAATTGTGCTTATAGAGGCTGGCTTTTTGTCGGTACACATATTTCCTGAAAGGGTGATAGGTTGTGCTCCAAATTCGTCTTCTATCAGGTGCATTACTGCATCAGTAGCTATGGTCACCATGTTCATACCCATGGCGTCTTTTGTATCGTAGGAAAACCGCAGGTACACATAAGTTCCTGTCACGAAAGGTTTTACAGAGATTAATTTTCCAAAACGGGTAGTCTTTTCGGCAACATCTTTCATCTGCTCGAAAATCTCAGGGCATTTTACCCATTCATAAAATTTTTTGGCTCGATCCAGGCTATCAAGCTTAAAAACAGGCGCTCTTGTCATTTCATCTTCAAATATTCTGACATTTGCTCCCTCCAGATTTTGTGATGACCGAGCAGCCCCGATTTACACTAGCTACAAGAGCTCCTTCAGTTGTCGCAAGCGGGATATAATATTCGGCCTTTGCATATTCTCCATTAACCTTCAGAAGCCCGGCAACTCCAAGAGGAACCTGAACTGCACCTATCATATTTTCAATGTTTTTCTTAGTTGCAGCTTCCACATCAAGGGAAAAATTCTGGATATCCTCGAATTCGAGTTTCGCAAATTCCTGTATTGCAAGCCTTCGAAGTTTTACTGCTGTAAACGGGTCAGCAAACTCTTCAATTTTACGAAGAGCTATATCCCCATCAAGTACTTTCTGTAAAAGAATTTTTTCGTTCTCATTCAGTTCATAGTTATCTTGAGGCATAAAATCACCTATTTAAATTTTTTGCGTCATTTTCCCTTATTCATTAAAATAACAGTCTAACGAGTGAAATAGATGTACTACTGCATAATCTATAGTATGCTGTATTATAGTGTGGCGTGACTCACATATATGCAAATATAATATCGCTTTATTAGAATGGAGACTACATATCATTATTATGTCATATTAGATTAAAACTCATCCTTATCTCAATACACACATAGTGGCATATAATTTACTCTTTAAAATCGATTTTTTAGATCAGTTAAATATCATCTAAAAATGGCTGCAATAAAAAGTTTATTGCATAATATTAACATGAGAAAATAATTTTAAACTTTTTCCTTATAATAATGACAGACGCGATTGAACTTAAACCAATAGCATTAAATTGTTAACTGTCTAGATGATGAATTTGACCACGACTTTTATTGCGCTTAATTTTGCGCTTCAAGTGTGTAGGTCCCATAACAGTTATAGTATTTCCTTATGAATTCAGTATAAATACAGAATTATTATCAGGACAAATATAGAATTATTATAGTTTATGACGTAAATATTTGCACTTTCTGGGTTGTTTGAAAACACCTGTCTACATCAGATGATTCATGTCTCATACTATCAAAGGCACAGGAAAATCGTACTCAAGTTCGTAACCGCGAAAACGCGGAAAGGGTAAAGGAAAATCAGTCCATAAATTAGCCCTCTTGAGCGAAGCGAAAAGGGCCGCGTACTCCCGAGGCGCAATTCGGGGCGGAAAGCGCTGAAGGAAACTCTGCCCATAAATTAGCCCTCTTGAGCGAAGCGAAAAGGGCCTCGTGCTCCCGAAGCGAAACTCGGGCAGCGAAACTCGGGCAGCGAAACTCGGGCGCTGAAAATATAAGACTAAAGATAGAACCTTAAATTAGGAAATAAACCTGAAGTATTGAGATTTCATGATCAATAGGAAGCATTTAAGTCTACTTAGGAAGCTTTTTGGATAAAGCACAGTTGAAACAAAGCCGTTAAGATGGAAGGATTATTAAGATTGAATGATCGGAATTAAAGGGAAAGATTTTTAAATATAAATCATAGCAAAACATCTAACTAATGAAAGCCAATTCGAATCGTATCTTCACTATAATTTTATGGAGTCTCTGAGGCTCAGAAATTAATGATTAGCTGGTGTTCTTCAGTATATGTTAAAAAGAGGTCAGCCACATCTTTTGAACATATAAACTCAATTCCTGGAATTAATTCTTCTTTCTTGAGCCCGATCATGTCTGAGGCAAGCTGACAGCATCGAAACTCTACTCCCATATCTATGCATTCCTGAACAGTGGCGTCATACTTGGGGGATCCTCTTGTTTTATCTTTTTTTGCGAGCAACACTCCCATAGGCCCCCACAGAATAACCAGTACTTTGAGTCCCTTACTCCGGTAATACTTTGCAAATTTGAGAGTTTCCTGCGGGCTGGTGCTTTCATACACCATATTTTTAAGCAGTAGTAATACCTTTTCGACTTTTGTCATAAGAACTCCGGGTCTAAATGATACATTTCTGAAACAGATTACCTGGATGTATATAAAGTTTCACATTGGAAGTATACAAGTGCATAATTCCTTCTATTTAATTAATCTATTTTATTTTAAACCCCAAGTTTTCCACTTATCAATGCAAATCTACTGAATCTTTGAAAAATTTAAGTTTTCGAACCTTATTAACCTCTGTAGTTGTATATTTTTAAAGTTCACTTGCGTTCTTTCTTATATATCTATTTTTTTAGGTTGTATAAGCTCACCGATTGCCCGAAGTGTTTATATACATTTAAAAATTATAACTATAGTTAATATATATCTAACTAGGAGAGTGGTGAGATATGGCTTCAACTGACATTAATTCTGATAGGACAAGACAACAGAATTCATCAAATACTTTAGTTAATGATATTGTTTCCGGAGCAAGTGAGACGAGATGGATTACAGACGATATTCCGGTAACTATTTTCAGATTATCGATTGGTTCCTCAGGAACTATGCAGTACATTAGTAATAATGTCGAGGAATTAACTGGTTATTCCAAAATGGATTTTATCGACCACAATTTATCCTGGACTGATATTATCTCCCCTGAGGATAATCAATACTATAGTAAGGTTGTACAGAAGGCAATTAAGAACAAAACTCCATATCAGGTTGAATATAGAATTAAAAAAGCAGATGATAGTACAATATTCATTCAAGAACAGGCTCATTTAGTCAGTGATGATAAAGGAAAAGTGACTTACATCGACGGAGTATTTCTAAATGCTACTCAGTATGTAAAAAAGTATGAGGAATATGAAAGGCTAATCATTAATAAAACGTCCAAACCTCTACTTGTGTATTATGTAGATTCATATAAAAAAATAAAATATATTAACAACTATTTTGTAGAAATCTGCAATTCCAGGAATGCTGATGATTTAATTGGTCTAACGCCGTCTGATATAATAGAAAGCAATACTATAGTACGTGATGCTAAATATAAATCGGTTGCTGAAGAAGTATTGGAAACTGGAAAAGGTGTCTATAACCTTGAGGGATTTATCAAATTCAGGGGTGCAGATAGAGCGCTATATCTAATGGTTTCTGCTTTGCCAGTAAGAAATGAGGCTGGCGTTATTAACGGCAGTCTCATGGTCATGACCGATTTGACAAAAATAAAAGATAAGGAAGAGGAAATTAAGGCTCTCTTAAATTACACTAATCTTTGTTTAAAAAATCTCGGAGAGGGCCTCAAAAAATTTGGTGAAGGCTATCTCGATGTTCATCTCGAAAAAATCAAGGATGATCAGTTCGGTAAGACCTTTGATGAATTCAATAGAATTGTACTGAATCTTAAATCAATTATAGAAAATACTATGAAGGATATGACTACAACTCTGGAAGAAGCAAAGCGAGCAGAAGAGGCTTCCAACCAGATGAATATAGGCATGCAACAAATCTCAACAGCTGCAGAGCAAATCTCAACCGGTGCAGAGAACCTTTCGAGATATGCGGGCACAGCCGCTTCAGACGTAAAAGCTTCTAAGGAAATTTTCAAAAAGCTCAGTGGGTCTTCCAATAAATCTTCCAACTATGCTTCACAGGCAGGTAAAAATAGTGAAGAGACACAGGGTCTTGGCAATATGGCTTTGGAGGACCTGAGGCAATTTGTTGAGGAGATCTCGAAACTTGGAACTATTGTCCAGTCGTTGGATAGTGCTGTCAATAATATAGGTACTGTTACAGGAAAAATCAAATCAATTGCTGACCAGACCAATCTTTTAGCTTTGAACGCGGCAATTGAAGCTGCAAGGGCTGGGGAACACGGGAGAGGATTTGCGGTTGTTGCTGATGAGGTCAGGAAACTTGCTGCAGATTCGAGGAAAAGTACTGATGATATAAATCAGATTGTTACAAACGTTCAGAAAGAAACTGAAAAAGTCACAGGAGCAATTGACAAAGCGCAGGCCGGTGCTGGAACAGTAAACAAGAATATTATGCAGTCTTTGAATAAGATTCATGAAATTGCCAGTGAGATTAATACCATAAATTCTATGCTAGCTGAACTGGATAGACTTGCAGAAGAAGGCTTAGTGAAGATTGAGAATATTGATAAAAGCATTAGTGAAGCTGCATCAACTGCTGAAGAAAATGCAGCCAGCAGTGAAGAAACCTCTGCTGCCATTCAAGAACAGACAGCTGCTTTGCAGCAGGTCACTGAATCAGCACAGAATGTAAGTAATCTTGCTCAGAAAACAGTCGATATCCTAATGGGAGAATTCAAAATCTCGACAGAAGAAAAGAGTGGGCAACGGTCTTCAGGGAAATTTCAAAACTCTGGGAGAAAAGGCAGTTTAAAGGCACGTTGAAATCAATATGGACTGGTCAAATAGAGAGCTGGTCGAATTTGAGGCTAATGGAGTAAAGTAATTTATATTAGCCTTTCTTTTATTTGGGTTGTAAAAATCTCTGAATAAGATATCTTAATTATTTTTAAAATAAATCGTCTGTTGAGTTTTTATTTGGTCATTTTCAACCCCTTGAAGCTGATTAAATAGGTTTTCTATAAAGCCGTTATTTCAATCTCACTTGGCATGAAAGTACTTGAGAATACTTTCATTAGTTGGGCATGTTATTCAAAGAATCTCATGTCCGCTCTTAGTAATTAATTAGTTTTTATCGTTAAACAACCTTAAAATTCTAATGACTACGAACAAGTGGGTTTTAGACTAATCTCTGGAACTAAGCCAATTTTAAGCATGAAAGTAGCTACCTTTCCCTTAAAGCTCCTATAACATTGCAATTTATTGATTAAAATTATAAGGTTTTATATATAGCTTTAAAATCATTTGAAAGTTATATTCTATTAATCTTCAATCTGAGATTTTGCCATTTTTCCTTAAATTCCTTTATTTCCAATAATATTTAACGGCATAGCTTATTTTGCAAAAAATTTTACTAATAACAACTTAAAATGAATTTAATACATTACTGTATCCAAAATTGAAATTAGAGTGATTAATAACCCTGGAATTAAGGAAAAATGTCCATTTAAATTTTAAAAACACACTAAATATTTATATTTTTTAGCATTTTATAGGAATAATTCCTAATAAATGCTAATTTTTTAAGCAGAAGTAATATCTATGGGTTCTCAATACGGAATTCCATATTCAAAGGTATTTTGCAGTACTATTTTAGAGGTTCTAGAAGTAATTTTTTGGTAAAATAACCAATTTCAAATGATTTTTTTGCTTTTAAAACATTATTATCAATTTTGGCAAAACCTCATCTATCTTTAAAGACGAGATATTTGTCTTGCCCAAAAAAGGAATTGTACAACGAGAATATTAAAATCTTAAAAATATGAGAAAAAAGAGAAAATGAAGAGAATTGAAAAATGGGTAGAGTGTCGAATTCTCAGCCCAGATTCTCAATCTACTGTTTTACTATAGGCTTATACTACCATTGCCCTATCTTATGCCTAATTTTGCATTATTCTGTTTCGTTGAAAATTTCTGTATCGGTGGCAATTGTTTCCGCCTCGTCGTCAACTGGTTCAGTCCCAGTGGTAGCTATTTCGGTATTGTTAGTTTCGGTCTCGTAGTACTTGTAGCACCTATTTCCGTATTGTTAATTTCGGTCTCATTAGTACTTGTCCCCATTTCACTGGTATTGAGATTTTCTACAGGCGGCATTGACTGATTTGATTTAGAGCCTTCTACCAGAGGCAGGAAATCCGTATTTAAATTGCCCGAAAAGCTATATACAGTGTCTGAAATTCCATCTCCATCCCCATCTGTTGCGGTTTGGGAGAATCCGGTACCATCAGGTTTTGCCCAGAAGTTACCTCCTATGTATGGTCCACCGACAATATTGGTACCTGCTGTTTTCGTAGTGTTAAATACGTTTCCAGTACTTCCTTCTTTAACATCAGCATTGTACACGTTATTGAGGTAGTTATTAAAGACTAAATTATTGTTGCTTGTAGAACTTATGAAAATTCCGGAAACGGCATTTAAAGTGATGTTATTTCCTGAGATAATAGTACCTTGAGAAGTACTTAAATGAACACCCCTATTATTATTGGATACCAGGTTTTTGGAGACTTTATTGTTTGTGGATAAGGAGAGTAAGATTGCATACTCTTGGTTATCCCGAACAGTATTGTTTGATAATGCGTTGCTATTAGATGTTATCAGATAAATGCCTCTGCTATTGTTAGAGGCTGTATTATTGTTTAGAGTATTGCGGCTTGAGTTGGTGAGATAAACACCATAGCCACCGTTTGAGTTTACCATATTGCTCGTAAAGTTGTTGCTGGTGGAATTCCCCAGAATAATTCCATGGTCAAGACTTGAGCTTACCGTATTATTGGAGAAAATATTACCGCCTGAACGGAGGATATAAACTCCATATCTGTTCTTTAATGCTTCGTTCTTTGAGAATATATTGTAACCTGAACTCTGCAGGTTAATGCCCCTTCCGCCTTCACGAAGACTATTATTAAGGACTTTACTTTTATTTGAAGAAGTCAGGTCTATCCCAAGGGTATTGTTTAGCAGTACGTTGTTATAGATTGTGCAATTTTCAGAACTCAATGCAGAAATCCCTGAAACATTGCTGTTAGATGCCTCATTTCCTGAGATATTAGTGTTTCCTGAAGATGTAATCTTGATACCGTTACCGTTATTTGAAACTACATTGCCTGTAAGTGAGCTATCACCTGATCTTAGCAGGAAAATACCTCTACTATTACGGATTGCTTTATTGTTTGTCAAACTGTTATTACTCGAATCTACCAAAGCTAAACCATAAAGGGCATTTGAGCCTGCAGTATTACCTCTCAAATTATTATTTTTAGAACCAACAATATAAATACCATCATCCTGGTTCGAATTTGCTGAGTTATTTTCCATATTATTATTATTGCATCTTTCTAGAACAATACCATGGCTGGAGCTCATAATTACATCATTTCCTGAAAGATTGTTTCCTTCAGAGCCGGTAATATAAATCCCAAATCTCTGGTTTGAGATATTATTACCCATGAGCATGTTGTAATTGGACCTTTCGAGATTAACTGCTCTTCTACCATTTGATGCCGTATTGTTGACGATACTATTATGCATAGAATTAGTTAAATAGACTCCAAGAGAGTTATTAGAAAGTTCATTGTTTTTTATAGTACAATTATTGGATGCGAGCATGCGGATTCCGGCACCTTCCAATCCGGCCCCCATAATACTTAATCCCATTATTGTTATATTATCTGCTTCTAAGCGTACTGTATTTGTAGCGTTATTATTCGCCATAATTATTGTATCTGCAGGATTGCCCGATCCTGATCTTATTACAAGGTTATCTTTTGTTATTATAATATTCTCTGAATAACTGCCAGGACTTATTACTATTTCATCCCCTGAATTAGCACTATTTACTGCGGCCTGTATCGATTCTCCTGGATGAACTATAATTTGAGCTGCAGTTCCGGTACTCGAGCCTAACGTCAAAATGAGAAAGGATAACGCTAATGTGATAAATTTATTTATATAAACGCCCCCACATTCAATATAAAATATAATTTGTTTTTTATTAATGAACCTGAATTTAAACATTAAATGATATAAATATATTGGATCAGAATAATATCAAAATAAAGAAATAAAAATATGCTTAAACGCTAACCAAAGCCAATTTACTAAAATAAGCTATGTAGTTTTTTGTTTCTCATGTCTTAAGTCAGTTTTCTAACGACCTGCAGTGCCAAGCTTAAAAATCTCTATATGAGTTAGCGAAAATCATTCCAGTAAAAAACTAGAATAAATTACATTTTTGATATTTTTCTTCTGTCAACTTCTGAGAAATAATTTTAAAGCTGAAACATTAAAAGTTTTCCAATATTGTTCGGTGACTGGATAATTATACAGGTTCGAATCCATCCGAAAAAAGCTTTAAGACTCGAAGATTTTAGAGAACTAGGAAAATAGAGAACTAAGAAAACAAGAACTAAGAAATAGATTGAGAGAAACAGATTGAGATAAATTTAAAAGAAAGGATAAAAATAAGGAATTAAACCTTTTATCCTTTCTACTATACTGAAACTTTTTTACTTTATTATCTTATTTCATTTTGTTTTCCTTCTACACAGGAATACAGTGAGCAGACCGGTAATTCCGAAAACTAGTTCAAATCCAGGCGTGCTCTTGCTTTCTTTTGTAGGAGTGCTGGTATTGTCTTTCTTCTCATTTGTCGGTTTAGTCTGTGTATTATTCACGGCTAGCTGTGTTTTATTCCCGGTTGCAGGCTGTACTGCAGTCACTGTTGCTGTACTCTTACCCGTTATTGCAAAGGGAGAGAAGCCAGGTGTTTTGGCTTTGAAATACAGGTACTTATTATCTTCACCTGAAAGGCTTGCTGGAAGCTGGTTCCATTTCTTGTCACTGTACCTGTTCAGAGTGATTGAGGACTTGTCGATCTTTTTATCCTGAATCCAGGACTTTTCAACCTTGAAAGATATGACAGAGTTTTCTATATTACTTGGAGTCGCAAATCCACTGTTTCCGACCCAGATGTTTAAGTATTTGTAGACTTCATCAGAAGGCAGCCCTGTGACCAGGGTGGATTTTCCTTTAAGACTCTCTACTATGGTCGTTGTCTTGCCTGCTGTCTTCTTTGAATCGAAGCTCAGAGATGCGATAGAAGTAGCGTTCCTCGGGAACTCGAACTTTACAGATTTTCCGCTTGTAACAAATGTCTGTGAAAGTTCTTTAACTTCAACATTACTTTGAGGTTCTGGGGAGCCACCGGCACCGCCGCCGCCGCCACTGCTTCCACTGCTTCCACTGCTGATGTGGCCGCCACCGCCGCCACCATTGTTTGAATTATCAAGGCTCTGTACAGTTATTGTAGCTGTAGCAGCTTGTGGGGAAGTTCCGTTTGCGTTGCTTACCAGAAGGTTAACATTATATGTTCCTGCTGCAGGGTAGGTGTGAGTTGGATTCTGCTCAGGTGAAGTAGCTCCGTCTCCAAAATTCCAGTTCCATGCAGCTGCATTTTGAGAGCTGTCCGTAAACTGGACGGAAAGGGGAGCAGTGCCGCTAGTGGGGTTGGCGTTAAAGTTTGCTACAGGAAGTACTTTGTACTCTTCAACAATTATATCTTTGGTCATTAATTTGGTATCATTTTTGTTGCTAACTGTCAATCTAACTGTATAGGTTCCTATTGTTGAATACGTATGCGTTGGATTCTGCTCGGCTGATAGAGGAGATCCATCTCCAAAGTCCCATTTCCATTCTACTGCATTTTTCGATAGGTCTGTAAACTGCACGGAAAGCGGAACATAGCCGCGAGTTGGATTGGCATTAAAGTTTACTTCAGGAACTATCACTGCTACTAGTGGGTACATATCTGTGATGTATCCATCTTCGGAAGTATATTGAGTTTCAGAAATACCGTCTCTATCTGTATCTATTGCAGTTTCGGAAAAGCCATCTCTTCCTGAACGACTTCCCCAGAAGTTACCGCCAGTAGAGTTTCCACTCATTACGTTTTTCATTTGAATTTTTGCTGTGTACCACGTGTTTGCTGCATTGTTAACATCTGCATTTTCATCGTTTACGAATTTGTTATTATAAATTGTGTTCCCGGAACATCTGGGACACATGGAAATACCCTTTCTGTTTAAAGTAATAATGTTACCTGCAGCCTTATTGTTTACAGCTGAGTTAAAGTCAATACCTGATTCGGAGCTGCTATCTAGAGTATTCGATGACAGAGTGCTATTGTCCGAAAGGTAAAGCCTGATTCCTATCCTGTTGTATTGAGCCGCAGTGTTATTGACCGTGACCAAGCTTGAGTTTTCAAGATGGACTCCTATGTTATTGCGATTTACTATATTGTTTTCAAGGTTACTGTTATTGGAATTAAATAGGTAGATCCCATCCCCACTGTTTGAAATTATTGTGTTGCCGTCAAGCTTATTATTTCTGCTCGTATTCGTAAGTCGAATACCGTTGCCAGTGCTATAATTCACAACGTTGTTTGAAACCTTATTGTTATAGCACCCTGAGCCTTGTAAGAAAATGCCTCTAGCATTTCCAGTTGCGTAATTGTTAGATATGTTATTATCGTGTGATTCTATATAGATACCGTTATATCCATTAGAATTTACTATATTATTATTCACAAGGTTATTTGGACCACAAAAACTTGCCAGATGAATACCAGCATCTGTACACCCATTTGCATGATTGTTTGAAATCGTGTTTCCACTGTCATCATACGTGAAGAAAAGGCCTATTCGATTACCATCTGCATTATTGTTAATCACCTTGTTATTGTTGGAATATCTCATAGCTATTCCGTAAAGGTTAGCTGGAACTGTATTCATTTCCACAGTATTCCTATTACAAGTATTCAAGAAAATGCCATGGCCGGACTTAGTTACATAATTATTTGATACGGTGTTCGAATTGGAATTAATAATGTTAATACCGTTAGTGTTAGTTCCTCTGACCGTAAAGTCTATCATTGTAACGTTGTTGTTTGTCAGGGTGTTTTCATCTGAATATGATAGAGAGATTCCGGTGATGCCGTTTAAGTTTAAAGTGTTTCCGTCAAGGGTAATGCCTCTAGTTCTTTCCAGTTCAGCACCATTATTATTATTCTGATTTAAAGTGTTTCCTGAGATTAGACTCCCCTGAGAATTAGAACCTGTGACATAAATGCCAATATTCTGGTTAAAAACCGAGTTTTGAGAGGCTTTTGTATTTCCAGAGTTCTCAATATTGATCCCGGTACCATTTCCAACTCCACTAACTCTGTCGATATTGTTGTTTTGAACCACGCTATCAGTGGACCTCTCCACTTTAACTCCAAGCCCATCGTCCAAAAATTTATTATTTTCAACTGTACATTTTGTACTTTGATCTAGATGGACTCCTGCCATGTTACTTCTGGCTCCACTAATCGTAAACCCTCTGACTGTGACATTAGTTTTGTATCTAACAGTGATAACACCTTTAACTGCAGCAGCTGCTGAATTGTCGGCAATAATTACGGTGTCTTCAGGGTTATTGGATGCTGACTTTAGTACGAGATTACTGAGTTCATCGCCATAACCTCTACTTATGTCGATATTTCCAATATATTCACCAGGTTGTACGATGATAGTATCGCCTGAATGTGCATTGTTCACTGCAGCTTGTATTGATCCTCCTGGTTGGACAGGTATCTCAATCGCTGCCCCCACACAGGAGCTTAGTGTAAAAATTACAAAGGCTAGTAGCAAGAATTTTATTTTAGTTATGCTTTAATTCCTCCGTAGAAAAAGAATAAATTCAAACAGTAACTTTCTCTAATTAATTAGGAATTAATTGCGAATTGAATATATACTTATCGGTTTACTTTAATATTCTTATAAAAGTATTTAAATTGTGAAAAACAGTAAAATAGCCATCTCAGTTTATTGGAGTACCCTCAACTAATTAATAATTTGTTTCATATTATTATACCAAAAATACATTCGTAGTGGCGACTTTCTTTTTTTACGTATATTAATTGACAGTTTTCCGGGAGAAAAATGATATCTCTGTCATCGAATTAAATTTTTAAAATTTTTCGCAATTTATGGATGTTCACATCAGCTTAGTCAAAACACAATTGAATTAATATATTTAGTATGTTATTTCAAAAAACTCCTGTTTCTCTGAAAATTACAAGTAAAAGTTATAAACGGTATTCTACATCATTTAGTCAATGAGTAATATACAGAGTTAAAAAGAACTAGTACCATGAAAACAGAAGTTAGAATAATTATCCCAACGACTTCCATTATCTGATATGTTATCCAAATTATGTTCCATAATTAAGTTTTCAAGCACTAGTTTTGTATAAATCATTGGAAAATTAGTAGATAAAGGAAGACTTGAAGAGCTTGAGAAAGGAAAAATGGAAAAAGGCAATTTTGAGATGAAAGAAAAAAAGAGAGCAGATAAGGATTACAAACGGGAGTTTGCATCCTCCTATTCAGTAAACTGTTTCCTTTTTTGTCTTCATATTATATGCCCTATATTCATCTCCTTTTTTATCCTGCAGGTAAACGTATTCATATTCCGGATGGCTGAGCTGTTTTCTGTACTCTTCCCTGGCTTCAGCCTGACAACTGTTACAGGCGTAAATAGGAATAGAAACCCCGAAAATCCTGATACTCATACTTTTATGGGCACGGGAATCAATGGTTACATAGCCCTGACAGTTGGGGCATAATCGGACCGCCTCTTCCTGAAACTCCTGAATCATATCAGTATCGTAAAAGATTTGTTTCTTTCGGCGGTAAAAATCCCCATATTTTGCCACCTCTGCCTCTACAAGCTTATCCCTGTTTTTCCAGTTTTTAAGCTGGGCTGAAACTATTTCTTCAAGTGCCTGCCTATCCCTTGCAGCCTGGACAAACATGCCTGGTTTAAAATCAGGTTCTCTAACACAGGAGTAGTCAAGTCCTGCCATAGCAAGGATTATGCCGGTATTTACATAAGGCAGTGCACTCTGAATTGCGTAACCTCCTTCAAGCACTGCCATATCCGGGGCAAGTTTTTCATTAAGTTTCGCATAGCCCTGTGCGGAAAAACGCATATTTGCTAGTGGGTCTGTGTAATGGTTATCCTGTCCTGCAGAGTTAAGGACAAGTTCTGGCTTGAAATCTTCAAGAATCGGGAGAACCAGGGAATCAAGTACGTAGAGTATGCCTTCATCCGGGGTTTCAGGTGGAAGTGGAACATTGATTGTTCTGCCAAGAGCTTTTGGACCTCCAAGTTCATTCATAAAACCTGATCCAGGGTAAAGTGTCCTTCCATCCTGGTGGAAAGAGATAAAAAGCACATCAGGATCATTATAGAAAATTTCCTGTGTTCCATCCCCGTGGTGAACATCAGTATCTACAATTGCAATCCTGCGGATTCCATATTTTCGTCTCAGGTATTCTACCAGAATAGCTTCGTTATTAATATTGCAAAAACCCCGGTTCCCATGAGCAACTGTCATTGCATGATGGCCAGGAGGGCGGACAAGGGCAAAAGCGTTTTTAACCTCACCCTTCATCAAGGCGTCTGCAAGAACAAGGCAACTGCCTGCTGCGATCAGGTGAGGGGTTGTAGCCTGAGTTTTAATATCAGGAACGCAGAAGTGAACTCTAGCGATATCTTTATAATCTGCCAGACGGGGTTTATATTCAGCTATTTGAGGCAGATCCATCAGGCCTTCTTCAAAGATTTGATCTCTTGTATAGAGAAGACGCTCTTCTCTTTCCGGATGCGTCGGGGAGATAGCCCAGTCGAAAGCTGGGAAGAAAATAAGGCCTGTCTTTTCAGTTTTGGTGCGATCTGCTGGAGACAACGATCCCCTTTCCTGTTCCTGTCCGGTTCTTTTTGATTCCATCATAATTCCCTCCGATCCAGACTCCTTTTCGCCATTTATTAGCATTTGAGTCTCATCTTTGTCTGCCTGCCAGTTCTCTTCTATTTGCTCTTTTTTTCCTCCTCCGGTCTCTTTCGCAGCTCCACTTCTCAATGCTTCCTTAATCTTTCCAAGCCCTAACTTCACTTTATCTCCCTCCTCTTCCATTCAGGGATCAGGCCTGCGGGGATTTGCATATCAACATCAAAAAGTTTCCCTACAGTGTACCAGCCATTGACGACATTGAAAACCTCGCTATTAACAATCTCGGCTTCATCCGAGTACTCAGAGATTCCAAAACTTTTCGCACGACTCCTGAGTAGTTCTGCAGCAAGGTCCTCAGCTTGACTTAGGCCCATCTTGTTGAAATTACTTAGACCAGTTGCGTTAAGGCTGACAATTTCCCCTCCCTCAGCGACTGAATATATTTTCTGCTCGGTATCGATGTGCAGGTTTAAAGTAAGCGTGGGTCTGGCAACGGCTGCCCCTATAGCGTTTCCTACTTCCGAATGTTGAGGGATAACAGGTTTTGCATCAAGTTTTTCTGCAATGTATGTAATAAGACCCCTTGCCCCACCTCCGATCCCCACAACGTTTTGAGGCCTTGCCTTTTTCTCCTGCAGAACCTCCCATATCCTGTAAGCAGGCTCCTGTTCCCAGTCGAGGAACATATCGTTAACTGCTTCAGCGATCATCTGCGTAGTTTTATCTACTATAAGGGATGCGGTTTCAATTTCTGATTTTCCCAGTCTGGAAGCTGTTGTTGCAATCGCTTTCCTTGCACGTTCGAGATTTCCAACTTCAATAAGCCCGAGCACCTTAAGGGCATCAGTTGGAGTAGTATCGCAGCCTCCCATGCAATAAGCAGGGCCAACTCTATCAGGTCCGACAGAAATCGTTTTTGTACCATTGCTTGACTCCGTAACCCTTACAACACTGTCCCCTCCCACAGCTATAGAGCGGACTGCAAAAGCCCGGACATGTGTAAGGAAGCCTCCAAGTTTCGCGCCTTTAGAAGCTAAAAGAGGCTTTCCTGAAAGAATTAACGCCAGGTCTGTCGTGGTTCCTCCAATGTCCGCTACTACCGAGGTCTCCCCTTTAGGAGTAAGGGCAAGAGCTCCAATTGCGCTGGCAGCAGGGCCAGAAAAAATAGTTTCAACAGGGAACTCTATTGATTTCTCAATCGGAAGAGTGCCTCCATCAGCTTTCAGAATATAAACAGGGGCTCTGATATTTCTCTCATCAAGTGCTTTTCTGACTTTGTCAACAAACTCTTTATATTGGTCCCTGGTAGAGCAGGCGAGCATTGCAGTTGCAACTCTTCTTGGAAAGTTTAATTTCCCCGAAACTTTATGCCCAAGTTCCAGTTTACACTCCGGATAGATTTCCTTAAATATCTCTTCTATCATGAGTTCGTGAGAAGGGTTTCTCTGCCCGAACTTGCTTACAATGGCAGCTCTGGAAAATCCAAGTTGTCGTATCCGGCTTGCCGTCTCCCTAACCTCAGCCCCATCTAGAAGCTGAATTTCTCTTCCCCTATAATCCATTGCTCCTTTGAGATAAAACCTGTCAGGAAAAGTATAACTTGCAGGATTAATACCAGGACCAGGAATAAGTAATAAAGCCACACGATCTGTTTTGCCTTCAGCAATAAGGTTTGTTATCATTGTTGTGCTGAAAACCACCCTTTCTAATTGCTCAGGGGGGATATCTCTGCTAACCGCATCAAGGGCTTCAAGCAGTGAGTTGAGGAGATTCCTTGGCTCAGTGGAAACTTTGGCAGTACTGTATACTTCCCCATTTCGGATCAGCACCGCATCCGTGGTGGTTCCTCCGACATCGATTCCTATTAGCATTCACAATTCGCCTATCCTCACCTTTATCTAATGTATGCTTATTGTCCTTTTTTATGTTAATTATAGCGAGTTTCAAGTGATTTCGAGATAAAAATAAATGTTTACCTTATTATCAATTTATATAGGATCAACTTTATAGCGAACTCTGCGTGGATAAATTAATATTGTTTTTTCGCTATCTCTCGAGATTATTCTATAAATGAGCTACTCAAGAGAATTCGCCCATGAGACTTACAGTTTAACGACACAATATTTTAACTTGATCCTGCATACTCAATAATTATATATCACATAAGAATTATTTAATTTAGGCTTGTCAATAAGCTGATTTCAATACTCAAATTGCTTCTCTAGACCCATATTTTCAGGGATTAATTGAGTTTCTGCTTATAAAACTTAATATTAAATTTCTATGTTAGAGAATAAAAATTTGTTTTCAGATGAGCTCATGTATTAAAATTGGGGTTCAGAAAATTTACCAAATGTATCCAATCTCATTCAAGAAATGTTTAAAAACAGTAAATTGGTAAATTTGAACTACATTTAAGATATAATTGAGGTTTTGCCATTTTCCGTAGAATTCCTTTATTTCCAATAATATTCAGCAGGGTAGCCTATTTCGCAAAAAAATTATCTGGCAACAACTTAATATCAATTTAATGTTCACTATCCCCATAATCAGTATTGAAGAGATTAATATTCCTTCAATTGAGAAAGAAACCTTATTTTAATTTTAAAAACATAGTAAATATTTATATTTTTATGCGACCTATGATAATAAATCCTAATAAATGCTATTTTTTTAAGCAGATTTAATATTATATCAGTTTTCAAAGTGAAATTCCGTATTCAAAGGCATTTTGCAATATTGTTTTAGAGGTTCTAAAAGTAATTTTTTAATAAAAGAAGGTATTTTAAGTGATTTTTTTGCTTTTAAAGCATTATTATCAATTTTGGCAAAACCTCAATTAATTAACAATTCTTGCTTTTGGGGATGTAGTATCAATGTATAATAATCTCACAGAAGACGGACTGTGTGCTCAAGCGATGCAATTACAAAAAGAGATAGATGAGCTTGAGATTGAATCTGCACAGATTGCTTTGCAAATTCATAATAAAAGAGCAATGCTTAGTCGAATATCTGAATTGCTCGAAATAAAAGGCTCTACAATTTTACAATGACAGCAGCTATTCAGAATATATTCATTGGTCATCGGTTAAGGGTTCATTCATCTCTCCCATTACTTATTTTGAAAACTATCCTTGATTCTTATTCAAACCATTCCCCTCTAAACCTTTCTCTTTTTACATGTGGATCCAATGCCTGATTTTTATATGCACTCATTGTAGTTTCAAAAGTTCTTTGAGTTTCACATTTGTGAAGAATTACAGTCAACAAATCTGCTGCCTTCTCTGTGAAAGTTTTACTCCAACGCAACTGCGTATATCTATACTTTTTTTTGGAATTAGCTGCTGAGTTTTTGACCAGAGAATAAATTCGTCTACTAACCATTAGTGTCAGCATTGCACTCCAGATAAGAGCCTCAATAATATGCACATTCTTTGTTTCAAGGACATCAAGGGCGTATCTGCTTTTCAACTCCTTAAACAGCAGTTCGATGTCCCATCTTGCCCCATATAGTTTTGCAATATCTTTTGCATTCAAAACGTCTTTCTGAATATTTGTGATATATATGTGGTGCTTTTGATCCCCCTCATTATATACTGCAACAAGACGCACACGCATTTCATCCTTTTTTTGCTTTCCTTTATACTTCCTTCTTTTGAATACAACCTACATTCGGCAGCAAGCACATCCTAACATCTAAATATCCTTAATTGTTATTTTTTGCATGTTCAGTTAAAAAACAGCATCACACGGACTATATATTTAACACGATTTGTCATTTATCTCATTTACCCTAAATATATATTTATTATGTTATGGTTAACATTTAGTAATTTTAAATTTAAATTGAATTTCAAAAGTTCTGAAAAAAACGATATCAATAGAAAAATTGAATTGATTTTTATGTCGACCTGCCGAAAGCAGGATACAATTTTTACAACTGAGGTTTTGCCAAAATTGATAATAATGCTTTAAAAGCAAAAAAATCACTTAAAATACCTTCTTTTATTAAAAAATTACTTTTAGAACCTCTAAAACAATATTGCAAAATGCCTTTGAATACGGAATTTCACTTTGAAAACTGATATAATATTAAATCTGCTTAAAAAAATAGCATTTATTAGGATTTATTATCATAGGTCGCATAAAAATATAAATATTTACTATGTTTTTAAAATTAAAATAAGGTTTCTTTCTCAATTGAAGGAATATTAATCTCTTCAATACTGATTAGGGGGATAATAGAACATTAAATTGATATTAAGTTGTTGCCAGATAAATTTTTTGCGAAATAGGCTACCCTGCTGAATATTATTGGAAATAAAGGAATTCTACGGAAAATGGCAAAACCTCAACTGCATCGAAATCTTTTCCAGAAAGTTGTAATATACACCCTAACTTCCGCTTTTTTAAGCGCATATATTCAATTTTTCCATAATTTCTTTTTGTTTCCTTGTGAGCTCTGTAACTATTCTTTCTCCATTTTGCAGTTCTACTTTCCTTATCTTTTCAAGCTGTAAAAGTAAACTTTCTACTATATAATCTTCGATAATCTTTGTTTCCCTCATCATACTCAGTAGCCTCGTTCTAATTATCAGTCCTATAAAGCAGACAAAAATGAACCCCTTTGTTGTTGAGTCTTTACTCGTGTTTAGTGGAAGCGACTGAATATCATTCTTCATTATTTTGAATCCTTTGTCAACAATATCTCTTTCTCTGTAGATGGTAAGACATTCCATCCAGTCATGTTCTCCATAGTAAAAAAGGAAAAACTTCCCCATTCTGTTTATTCTCTGAGATACTGCATTCTTCTTGATATTGATCTTGAAATGGTCATCTATCTTTTTCCAAGAATAGAAACTTGCCATTTCCTTTGCTCTCTCTTTGAAGACTTCTCCTGCATTTTTCCATCCTGGTATTGCTGTTTCTTCCAGTTTTTTCTTCATATCATAAAGACGAGAGTAAAATGTATTTTTCTCTTCCAATTCTCGTTTTGGATCATAAAAACAGTATCCATCGATCTTAAACTCCTTTTGCTCAAGAGTCACTGGTTTTACAAATATTGGTTTCTTATTAAACTTGTGAAGATATTCTGGACTTTCAATGTCTTTTTGTGCTGAACTCATAAGCTCTTTGACACTTTTGAGTGACATTGTAGCTGGCATAATGAACGGAAGTTTTTCATTGAGTAGCTCTTCAATGTTACCTTTGCTGAAAAATCCCCTGTCCATCACCAATGTATAATTTTCCATTCCGTAAGCTTCGATCTTTTTGATTGTGTTTTTAAGGGTTGTAACGTCAACAATGCTTCCTGGATAAATGTCATACATCACTGGAATTACTTTTTCTTTATCCACAATCATAGATAGATTTAGAGCCTATCCGAAAAGTAGAATAACTACTATTTATTGTGCTGCAGGTAGTGACAACACGAAAAACCATACAAGACTACGAGATCTCTGATGAAGACTGGATGAAAATCGAACCTTTGCTTCCATTGCCAAAACCCAAAAAGAAGCCTGGAATACCTAGAAAAGATAATAAGAGAATATTTAGTGGTATTTTCTATTTCCTTCGCACTAGTTGCCAATGGAAAGCGCTGCCACGATTTTATGGAGCTCCAAGCACTGTCCATGATCGATTTCAGGAGTGGCAAAGATCCGGCTTCTTTGAGAACCTGTGGATGGCTGGTCTTGTTGAATATGATTTCGAAAAAGGATTAGAGTCGGAATGACAATCAATTGATGGTGCTATGACAAAAGCACCATTGGGTGGAGCTGGGACAGGAACCAATCCTACTGATCGTGGTAAAAAAGGTACAAAGAGGAGTATTTTAACTGATGCTAAAGGCATACCACTTTCAGTTGTCGTTGATGGGGCTAGTCGTCACGATAAAAAGCTTGTAAAAAGGACTTTAGATGCCATATTCTTTGAAAGACCTTCTCCAGACGACATAATTCAGAATATATGCATGGATAAGGGATATGACTTTCCTGATATCAGAAAATTGGTTGAAGAATATGGTTATACTGTCCATAGCAAAAGCCGTGGAGAGGAAAACATAAGAATAGAGATACCAGGTTTTAGGGCAAGAAGATGAGTTGTAGAAAGGACACATTCTTGGCTAAACAGATTCAGAAGGCTACTTATTAGATGGGAAAAGAAAGTTGAGAACTACTTTGCTATGCTACATTTAGCATGCGCATGAATAACATTCAGAGCAGCAGGACTTTTCGGATAGGCTCTTAATACAGAAGGAATGAACATTTAACAATATGAGATCTCACTTCCCTAGTTGCTATACCCCACATTTCTCTAAGAGCGTGTCTTAAAATTAAATTTGGTTCTATAATTGGGATAAAACTTACACACTTGGACTGAAAAATATCAGTATTAAGCCGATAAACACCTAAAGTGTAATTTTAATCAGTAATGGATATTGCATTTGATTTTACACATCGAGTGCGTAAGTCATGTGGGATAAAATAGTCTCTTTAGGTCAATGTGTACCTCAATTGATGAGTAAATTACGGTATGAACTTTAAAGTTAACATTGTCCATTGTCCAATTGTATGAATGGTTTGAATTTTAAGACAGCCTCTAAGAGCATGTCTTAAACTGTAATTTCAATGATATGTGAAGAATGCGTCGCGTGACAACGAAAAAGCGTAGTGCCTAAAGGCAATAATACAAAAATGGTCTTATTGATAGCGAAAATTCATAACCGTAATACTTGTATGTAAAAGTAAAATAGAAATATTAGTAGGTTGACATGCTCCATACATATCGATTTTAAAAAACCAAATGTTCTGAAAGTTGAATGAAATCGCTATCACACAGACCATTTTTTGGTTAAATTGTTAACTATGCAGTCTATTGTTATCGTTTTTTCACGATATTTGAAAGATGAGTTAAAATTAAACTTGATTCCACAATTGGAATAGGATTCATGCAATTGAACCAAAAAACAGTAGCATTAAACCGTTAAATGTCTAAAATGTAAATCTAACTATAATGTTTACTGTACTTGATTTTATGAATGAAGTGCGTAAGTCCTATGGGATAAAGTGACATCTAAAAGTCAATGTGTATCTGAATTTCAGAAAATTTAAGATCTGAGGTCTTGCCAAAATTGGCGAAAATGCTTTAAAAGCAGAAAAACAGCCTATAATTCCTCATTTAGCTAAAAAATTACATCTAATGCCTTTAAAATATCACCGTTAAAAAGAGCTGAATACGGAATCCAGTGACGAGACCTAAATAATATCATATATATTTAGGAAAATCATATTTGGCATGATTTTTTTCCGTAAATTGTACAAAATTATAAATATTAATTATGTATTGAAAATTAAAATGGCTCTTCGCTGTTTTGTGTGGGTTAAAAATAATTCATCAGTTAAGAAGCTATCTCACCAAATAAATAAACATCGAACGTGAACTTGATTTTCCAAAAATAATCTTATCAAGATTACTCATGCTGCATCTACATTTAGAAAGTAAATGTATAATTACCCACTCGAAATAGCGAAGAGCCATTAAAATCGGGTTTTTTCCTCTATTTTATGATTAATAACTCTTTAATAAGAGTAACTGGCACATAATTGCATTAAATTGATTTTAAATTATCCTAAACAAATTTTTTTGCAAAATGGACAGTCTTATCAAATATTATCGAAAATAAAGTAATTTGGTGGGAAATGGCAAAACCTCATCTAAATTTTAAGTTAACGTTGCTCATTATCCAACTGAAGAAATGGTTTGAATTTTAAGACAACCTCCATTGGTCATCGGTTAAGGTTAGAAATGTCATTCTTGCTATTGATTTTATATATTTTAAATATATTAAATTCACACAATGGTATTCCAGTCATCCGCTACTCTTGAGAACACGATTCGTACTATTTTCCCTGAAATGTGGTTAAGGAAACTCGCCGTCAAAACATGTTTTATAAAACGTGAACGTAAAATTAAATCCGAAGTAATTTTTTGGGTCTTAACTCTTGGTTTTTGTGTCTATAACCAACATACAATTGCAAGTTTAAAACGTCTTTATGAAATAGAAGCAAATATCTCGATAAGTGACAGTAGCTGGTACGATCGCTTTACTCCCGAACTTGTTGAGTTTCTTCATCAGTGTGTAATCCACGGCATTGAAGAACTTGCAAAAGAGCCTGGTAAAAAACTTAGCAAGAAACTCGAAGACTTCCAGGATGTTCTCATTCAAGACAGCACAATTGTTCGTCTTCACTCTTCTTTAGCAGCCAAGTTTCCAGCGGCGAGAGCAAGGACAGTAGCTGCAGGCTTAAAAGTGGGAGTTATGGTGAGTGCAGTTGCTAACGGACCTAAAACCATTGCTTTGTACTCTGAAAAAACAGCTGAAATAAAAACATTAAGAATAGGTCCCTGGATCAAAGACCGTATTCTTCTTGTTGATCTTGGCTTTTACAAAAATCAAATGTTTGCAAGGGTTGAGGAAAATGGTGGATTTTTTGTTTCGAGAATTAAAAAGAATATGAATCCCATTGTTGTCTCAATAGAGGAAGGAGTACCTAAAACAAAGTGTAAAGAGTTCATTGGTAAAACTGTCAATGAGTGTATAGAACAACTTTCTGGAAAAGATTTCGATACAGTTGTAAAAATTGTATTCAAAAGAAGGAAGTATAAAAGGAAAGCAAAAAAAGGATGAAATGCGTGTACGTCTTGTTGCAGTATATAATGATGAGGATCAAAAGCACCACATATATATCATAAATATTCAGAAAGATGTTTTAAATGCAAAAGATATTGCAAAACTATATGGGGCAAGATGGGACATCGAACTGCTGTTTAAGGAGTTGAAAAGCAGATACGCCCTTGATGTCCTTGAAACAAAGAATGTGCATATTATTGAGGCTCTTATCTGGAGTGCAATGCTGACACTAATCGTTAGTAGACGAATTTATTCTCTGGTCAAAAACTCAGCAGCTAATTCCAAAAAAAAGTATAGATATACGCAGTTGCGTTGGAGTAAAATTTTCGCAGAGAAGGCAGCAGATTTGTTGACTGTAATTCTTCACAAATGTGAAATTCAAAGAACTTTTGAAACTACAATGAGTGCATATAAAAATCAGGCATTGGATCCACATGTAAAAAGAGAAAGGTTTAGAAAGGAATGGTTTGAATAAGAATTAATGGGTAGGTTTCAAAAAAAGCAATGGGAGAGAGGAATAACCCTTAACCGATGACCAATGAAGAGAATTTACAATCAGCAGTGTCAGAAGTAAATCCATCTACCCACTGAATGATTGCAAAAATGAATTACCAGTAAGCATTCCCATTCATTTTTATTACAGTGGGAGCGCGGAGGGTCACGAATACCCTTCCCTCTACAGGCTTTCCTGCAATTACTGTAGGTAACAATAGTGCCCTTCTTTTCCGATTTAAGGGCCTTTAATGCTTTCTTTTTGTCACAATTTTACCCTAGATTTAAATTGTCTGATAACATTTAGACAGGCTCTTAGATCAGCATTTGAAAAAGACCCTCAAAAGTATCTTAGAGCAATATAGATTTTAAAAAATAGACTTAATCCAATAATGACACAAACTGCAGGTTCTGAAACCTTGAAAGATTGACGCTTTTTTCCAGCCAGTGCTGGACGTCTATAGTTGCTTGTCCCCCGAAGGCTTTACAAACCAGGCAGAAAATCTCGAGTATTCTTCCAGTAGTTCCGATTGTGTGAAGTTCCGAATGGCTGAAATAGGTAATTAGTTTTTTCTCTTCGTCCATGTATAAAATGTTACGAATTACCTGGCAAAAATCATTATTCTTGAACGATTCCTCGTACAGCATAATTCGAAAACAACATCTGTTCCAAAAAACCTCGTTAGCTACCGCTATCCAATCATTTTATATTTTAGGTGAATGTTTGGTTACTACACTTCAGTTAACTGGATGCGTAGTATTCTATCTCTTTCTCGAATATACTTTTTTAATTGACGCAAAAGTAACCTGACCGGCATTCCAACCAGTGATTTTATTCCCCATTTTACAGATATTCCAATGTCTTCATTGATTATTGATTTCATTTCGTGTGCTGTAATTTGCAAGACCGACTTCAACATATTCAAAATGTTATATAATGTACACTGAATTATGAAGAATAACGTTCTTGCTACAGGTGATTTTGTGCATGTACGTATCTTGAAATCGTTTTTTACTCTGTAGCCAGTTTCTATGTTCCATCTTTTTTTGTATTCTTCGGGAATACTCTTCTCGAATTCCTCAATTGACTTCACATCCTTGTTTGTAGCAAACAGGATGTATTCTTTCTTTTCATGAGGTACTGCCACAAGATTAAATTTTGTTCCATTTTCATTAAAATGATATTCAAAAACAGTTGATTTATGCCCATTTTCTTTTTTGAAATTCTCAAGTTTCATTTTGATTTTTTTATTGAGTTTACATGCAATAATAAAATTTATCTTTAGTTTGGCCAATGCAGAAATTGCATCATCATTACAAAATTCTTTATCCAAATATACTGTTCCGATTTTTACACTCATTGTTTCCAATCTTTTAAACAAAAGTTCCATGAGTATTGAATAATCCTTTTTAAGAGCACTGATTGGGATCACATCAAGTGTAAGTTTGTCATCTCCAATGATGTCCAGCGTACAATATTCATATCCCCATGAAGTTCCATTTTTAGGTTTCATGCCTCTAATTAAGGGTGTATTCTTATCACCACAGAATGGCACATGATGAAAATCAATTGCGACATCATGAACTTTACCCTTAAGTTCCATCATTTTGAATATTTCGGGATTGATAGTTCTGAATGAGGAAAGGATGTCTTTAATATTGTTGCAGTTTACATAATTAAAAATAGTATCTGATGAAGGTATCTTTGTTTCAGGATTTTTACGTTTGAGGTCATTGCTTGCAGATTCAAGAGAATTAGAAGTAGAAGTCGCAGCATGTAATAACACGTTTAGGACTTTTTCAGTTTCATAATCTGCGTTCGATGGCAATTTTATTATATTATATTTGCTAAGCATTTCAAATGCAGTTGTTAACAAGCTAACGTTGCATGTAGGTGTCATGGACTCGTTTTTTTTCACACATACGAACTCCATGATCCTACATAATTAATTTTAGGTAGAGTAAAAATATTAAATACTGTTTTAGAATCGGTATTCGGAACTTGGGTTAATCGGAACTACTGTCTTCACAAACACTCTTAAGCCTAACTACATTTATGCATTGGTGGGTACTACCCAACCGTAATACTCAAAGATTTCCTTTGCGATTTCTTCTGGTGTCATAGAGCCTGAAATTGCAGCGTTCAAAGTATCGGGATGATCAGCAAGATATGCCAGGGAATTTCCATGGCATCTATTTTCAGTCTCAGAAACGCACCAGCAGCCCAGGAGTTTCCCTCGAAGCTCAGGGATGTCTCTAAGTCTGTCTGGATCGATGAGAAGTTGTTTAACCAGATGTTTCCAAAGGATTGAATAAATATCCCCGTGTTTGAAAAGATTTCCCCACTTTCCATCTTTTCCCCATGTCAGTTGCTCATAATAATCCGGATCCTTTTTCATCGGGCTCCCTACATATACATTAAATTTAGCACTTTTGTCGCGTCGATTAATTACAGTTGTTTTATTCACCATTATTACCACTCCCAGGAAATACTATTGTTCCCTATAGTTTTCCATACTCCCATATAGTTTCTAGAACTTCCGGATATCTAGCAAAAAAGTCAAATATAGCTCCTTTAACTGCCGGATCATTAAAAGCAGTTAATGCAGCATTAGTGTTTGTTTACTCTCGGTTCAGGCACAAGCTTTCTACCGGTTCAATCTTTTTTAAAATGACTGTTGAATGGTACTTCTGCTTCGTTATAGCTTATGCAGGATCAGTGGATTTATCTGAGGAACTGGAAATAGTCTGATTCTCATTAAAAAGTTTGACAGCATCATCAATCCATTAATCCTTAATACTTATCCTTAATGTAATGTTTATATTAATTGTTTTATAATATAAAAGAGATGCTTTCAAGCATACCGAACCGGATTTTTAAGTGTTTTGCAAAATGAATAAGCAGTAAACATTTCCACTCAAGCTTTATTTTCGTTTTTGCCCTGTGCTTTTAGTCTCGGAAAACAATGTGGGAAATTGCGTAGTACTTATTGCAGTTCCCATGCAACTGTTCAGCGTCAGCGAGGATAACAGCCCTATTACCTTCCCTGCTTGCATTATAGGAGAACCGCTATCTCCAGGTTGTGGCATATCAAGATAAGAAAAGCTCAAATAAAGCAGTGAAGCTCCGGCATTTATCACCCTGCATTTGATAGTATGCATATCATTGACTAGTGAAGCATTTTCAAGTACAGCTGCACTGCCAAATTCTGTGATTTCAACCATACAGTCAGGGGGAAGCTCTATTAGAGCCAAATCAAATTCTTTTAAAAGGCTCTTAACAACGACTTCCATTCCATCCACTTTTACATGGTCTCCTGCCCCCTGAAATATATGAGAAGCTGTAACTATGTAGGGCAAGCCTTTGAGTGAGATAACTGCGCCGATAATACAGCGCATACCCTTATAGAAAAAAAAACCGCCTGATTTGATCATAAATTTTTCTTCAATCTTTTGATTTCAGTTAACCTGTCATACGGTATTTCTGTTGTTTATGTTAATGTTACCCTATATATTTAGCTGATATCGTTGAGCCAAAAGTAAAGAAAAGTGTGTGGATTCGACGACTGCCTAAATAAATACCCTTGATTATGTGGTGCCAGCTAAACGATAATAAAATGTTAAGTATGCCTCTCATGCATTCTTCCGATTGGGAAGGGGTGACTTTGCCTTAGAACTAAACATAGCTTTAGCTAAAATGAGATAGTCAGGTCACAAGTCAAAAATTGACACTAAAGAACGTAAGGTAGGGAGAATAGAACGGTCTTATTAATGACGAACAATTGAATTGACCTAAAGTGGCAACCAACCATAAAACGGCAAGATACAATTAAAACAGGATAACACCAAAAATTAATGAGAGCAGCATGGCTGTTCCGTATATTCGGATACAAACTGAGGAAATGTGTGATGTGTAGATGCAGTAACAGCAGCAGTCAAGCTCTCCTGATAAATAAATTATTTATATTATATAAATTACGAAGAAACTCACTTGCAGGTTCGCTATGTCCTGCTAAAAAAATCTAAATTTTACGTTTTCTATATTAAAAATATCCAGATTCAAACTCTTTACTTAGAAAAGAAGCATATTTTATCTTATCCTTAATTGTCACAAAAATTTAATAAATCAAGTGAGCGTAATAAGAGTAGAACTTTTTATTATTTTCTGGGTTTTTGATTTGTTTCAATCACTTAATTTAGAAAATAATAATTCTTGACTATCCCAGAAGATATTAAGGGTTTCTAAATTAAAGAATATCTCCAACCCGATTTAATCCGTTTAATCCAAGATTAGATTGTAGAAGGAGGGATAGAAGAGAGAAGGCTGCTGATAAGTCTAAGAATTAACCCTTGAGGCTCAAAGGCTCATGTGTTGCAAAACAAAGGTATCAACCGGACTGTTAATTGCTAGCTGCGAAAGGATCAAAGAATCCTCTATAATCCCGTAACAGGAAATTATAGAAACGATCCGAATAAGACCTGAGAACTGGCAATCGTTTGAAGGTTAAGTGATCCTTGGACATGAGATTGTAAACCTAAGATAAATATTTTCTCAAAGGTGTAAGCTGATTAAGGAGTTGTATCTATGACCCATCATAACGAAGAAAAGAAGGCAGAACCGAAGCCAGAAGAAGCCAAAGTTGAACCCATACACCCCTCAGAAGAGAGGGGAGGTAAAAAGAAAAGTCTTCTCGACACCTGTAAGTAAGTAAGTAAGTAATTCTATTTTGGGGGTGATTTTTTGATCAAGTCCGAAAAACGAGAACCCCCCTTGTTTGGAAAATATAAACGAATTCTCAGGCTACGGTTTTCAATGACATGTCCCTGATAACCTATATTTCACGTATTCAATTATTTTAATTAAGATTCGATTTCCATACAGGTTTTCAAAGGATTTCCAAATTTTGATGAAAAATTAGAGGGATCTGTGTTTACGGAGGAAATTCTTTAGATATCCTCTTCGTCCCCTTCATCAAATTCCTTGTAACTGTCGCTTCCTACCATTGCAGCTGAGATAGAATCAATCCCATCAAGCCATTCTGCAACAATGCCGTAAGGAAGTTCGGACATAATTTCTTCAGGCAGGATATTCCCTTTAAGCACTATCGCGCCGATCTGTGCAATGTAATCAAGGGCAAGTTCAAGGTTATCCGAGGCTTCAGCTTCAACAGCTGCTTTTATAAGTTCTTCAATGTTTGCTCCTTCTTCATAGTCACCCATAACATAGCATTCAAAGGCGACAAGCGCCCCCATAAGAGAGGTCTGGATCGAATCGATCATAAGATCGATATCTTCGGAAATCGGTTCGACCTCAGAAAGTACGATGTCCCGGATTTCCCCTAGAATTTCCAGAGCTTTTTCTCTGGAAAGCACACTTTTCTCAAAACGTGCAGTTACTTTCAGGCAGGCAAGGATAACATCATCAACCATATTAACGAATATGGCACTTTCTTTTCCGGCTTCTTCTTCCGTTTCCTTTATTTGGAATCCGCTCTCTTTTGCCCGTCCGAGCCAGTTTTCCCAGCGCTTTTGGGTATAAAATTCATAGGAGACCTGGTTCATTTCTTTTTCAGGCACTTATAACACCGCTTTAACATTTTTTATTAATTGATAATCAATCTTAATATTACTAAAATGTGTTCGTTTACATTACCAGGCCAATTTTACCTTTTTAAGGGAATGGCCGGCTTCACACTTGGAATCTAGACTTTCAAGCACCTCTACAATTTTGCATTTATCTCCTCTTAAAAGTCCTTCAGGGTGGCACATTTCATATGCTTCGCACTCCTTCTTCCCGCATTTTGGGGGTTCGTACATAGTTTTTGCCCCGTCAACTGCCTTCCTTGATTCCATTGTGGTCAGGATGGGGGCCCTGCTCACGTCCACGGCAAGGACCCCACTGTCGTGCAGGAAACAATCATGTATGTCACTGCTTCTTATCCTCACAACCCTGTACCTGCGTCCGGGTTCAAGGTTCAGGCAGGTGTTTTTTAGCCGGCATTTTTTGCATTCAGGCATTTCACCTTTAAATATGAATTCCAGCCCTTCCCTTGCAAGCCGTGATCCGATAAGTGTTATTTTAGTATCGCTTTCTGTCATAATAGCTCTTCCATTTAATTATTTTCGGGTCTGTATCCAGCTATAATTAAGCCTGGAATTTACCCCGGAATATTCTGAAATTCAATATTGGGAATTGATTTGAAATGATTTTGAATGGAAATTCTGTGGCTCAGGATTTCCAAACCTTTTTAACAGCGTGTGGTAATGAAGTTTTTAAGCATAAACTTGATTTCAGATTTATTCTTTGAAACTACAAACAGGGACTGACTTTCTTATTCAGTCTGAATAAGAACAACTTTTCAACTTATGACCTTTGTGATTCTTGCAACTTTTTCGGCAGCCGATGGAGTAAGCCCATTCCCGAGAATTGTATAACGTTCCGGACGGATGGCATGGGCATTTAACAGGGCTTCCACTATATATTTTTCTTCTATTCCCAGCTCTTCTGCGTTTGTTGGAGCCCCTATCTTTTTTAAGGCATTTCTGATCTCATGCCAGTTTCCCCCATGCAGGTACATCATCATAATTGTACCAACCCCACACTGTTCTCCGTGAAGCGCAGGTTTTGGGGCTATCCTATCCAGGGCATGGCTGAACATATGTTCCGATCCAGAAGCCGGTCTTGAAGAGCCTGCAATACTCATCGCAACCCCGTTCGAGACCAGAGCCTTCATTACAAGCCTTGCCGACGTCTCATGTTCTGGTTTAATTGTATCTGCAGACTCTATAATTACTCGAGCAGCCATACGAGAGAGGGCTGCAGCGTATTCTCCAAAATATTCGTTTCTTAATCGGCTTGCAAATTCCCAATCCAGAACTGCCGTGTAATTGGAAATTATGTCCCCACAGCCAGCTGCAAGAAAACGGAAAGGAGCTGCAGAAATAATTTTAGTGTCAGCGATTACTGCAATTGGAGCCTGCGCTTTTACAGAGGTGTTTTTTCCATTATCCACAATTGAGGCGTGGGAAGATGCAATGCCGTCATGAGAAGCTGCAGTCGGAATGCTAATAAAGGGGAGCTCAAGGCGGGTTGATGCAAGTTTAGCAAGGTCAATAGACCTGCCGCTTCCAATCCCAAGAAGAAAATTCGCCTCTATTTCGAGAGCCTTTCTCATGACCTCTTCAACTTCTTCCATGGTGGCTTTGCACGTTAGAACTGTTTCCATGCTGATGCCCATACTTTGAAGAATTTCACAAACTCTCTTGCCTGCAACGTTCCACGTAGTGCTGCCGGTTACGATAAGCGCATTTCCTTTTAAATTAAGATCCCTGCAGACATCTCCAACTTCCTCAAGTACTCCGTGCCCGACAAGCACATCTCTAGGAAGCTGCATCCATTTTGCGCTGTTTTTGTTGATAGTCAATTTCATACCCGCATCAGTATTCGATCGTGATAAATGACAAATTGGCGTATATAAATCAATGATGTTAGAAACAACACATAGAGATAAAGGATTCCAGAGGTTAGTGTCATTTCCTTACTGGGAGATTAACATATATCAATCTTTATTAAAGATTTTCTGATTTCCAGGAAATAGCTTTATAAATAGTTCATTATCGGCAAACTGTCGCATCGATTATCGGCAAACTACCGCATACTAGATACGTGATTTAATATGTTAAGTTAATTCATTAACTTAATTCTTGATTTTCTTAGATCTGGCACATTTCTCAAGTTTAAATTCGTTAGAATTCTTTTATTCAAAAATAATTCAGGTATCATCTTACACGCTAGTCCAGAGATTTTATCTATATCTCTAAATTAGAGTAAATAGATAATTATAAAAATGTAGTGACGATACTGTTAACCTTTACTTAGCCTTTACTTGAGACAAAATCATCCGGAAAGAAATATCTGCTATTAAAGCGAACACCGCACTAGAAATTGAATAATATTTCTAAGTAAAGAGGTCAAGTTCGCCTAAGCATAGAAAGTATTCTTAACACAGTAAGTCTTGTAAGTGTTAATTTATTAGGATATTCCCATTTTAAATGAGTGATAAGATGAATTCTTTAATAGATAAGATTTTACAGTTTATCAATACTTATTATCTCGACCCCATACGAAATGATGAAGGATACAACCTTGTAAACACCTTCACATGGGCAATAGTACTGGGAATCTGCATATTCGGGGTTTTCAAACTTCTCGAGAAGTTGGAGGTTAAGATCACACCTCGCTTCATTGCCTCTATCCTTCCTTTCGTGCTTGCAGGTTCTTCCCTGCGCGTGCTTGAAGATTCCCCAGCAGACATTATTCACCCACCACTTAGCTATCTGTTAATAACCCCCAACATTTATTTTTTAGTTTTTGCAATAACCATAGGCTGCCTCTGGCTTTCCATCAGGTTACAGAAGGCAGGGCTGGTAAAAGATTTTCATCTCATGTTTGCAGGTTTCGGGCTTATATGGTTTTTTGCAAATATGGTAATCCTGCTGCATTTCCAGAAAGTGGTAGCCTTTTATGTTCCCGTATTCGTAATTGTAGCAGGAACAGGGATCACTTATGCATTTTACCTGGTAGCCCGCCATTTCAAATCCTCTATATTCACTGATCCTCTGAACCTTTCCATTCTGCTGGCCCATCTGATGGATGCTTCTTCAACATATATAGGAGTAGATAAATTAGGGTACTATGAAAAACATGTAGTACCCACTTATCTTATCGAGCTTACTGGCACCGCATTGGTTATGTACCCATTAAAACTAATTATCTTCATAGGGGTCCTTTATTTACTTGACACTCAGTTTGATGATGATAAACAGTCCTCTAACATGAAGATGCTAATCAAACTGGTCATTTTAATTCTTGGGCTTTCTCCTGCAACGAGGAATACAATCCGGATGATGTTGGGAATCTGAGGTAAAACGAGGCATACAGGTACCTGAATGAAGTTCGAATTGAGATTGAACAAAGAAAGAGTGGGGAGAAGTATGGAAAGAGAGGGAGATTACGATTTACCGGGAAAAGGGGGGGAGTACCAATAGGAGCTCCAGACGGGAAAATGGAGAACAAAGGATATGCTGCAAAAGAGAATGACTTTTCTACTGCGAATATTGAAGCAAAAACCTTGTCAGGTGGAAGGAGTAATTCAAGAAAAGTCAATGCTGGATATCTGCACTTTCTCTGGCCTTATGTCCTTTTTATAGTCATTATCTTTTTCGGATCTTTTCTTGCAGGGTATGCCTCAGCAGCAAATTTTCCTGACATGGCCAATAGCATGATGAGAGAATTTGTTTCACGTTTTGCGCCTCTTCTGGAACAGGGGCCTATTTACATAATGCTTAGAATATTCTTCAACAATGCCTTTGTTAGTTTGATTTGCCTGGTACTCGGGCTGGCTCTAGGGATTTTTCCAATACTAATTATTGCCTCCAATGGGTATCTTGTGGGGGTGATCTCGTATCTAGTAAGCCAGCAAAAGGGTTTTCTTTTTATTCTTCTCGCCCTTATCCCTCATGGAATAATAGAACTGCCTATGGTCTTCCTGTCTGCAGGTATAGGGCTTCGGCTCGGATACCACGTGTTTCTCTACCTTATAGGCAGGCCGACTGAGGTCATGAGAGAATTTAAACAAGGGCTCAAGTTTTATTTCCACTGGATAGTGCCTCTTCTTTTCGTTGCAGCAGTAATTGAGACGTTTATTACGCCTCTTATCCTGAGTTTAACATAAAGGACCTTTAAAAGATCTGAGATAACCAGAAAAGGTGCTCTGCTTCTTTTCTGGTCTTTTCTAGCCTACCCTCTATTATATAAATGATTACTTCTATTAGAAAGGGTTTTAATAGGTAAAGCTTTTAATGGAAAAAAATTAGATTAGGGCCTCTATTTCATACAACTGGCAATAGTTTTCAGGCCTGTAATATGGGAAACGGTTACTCAAAATAAGGTTTGATTTACTCAAAATCAGGTTTGATTTACTCGAAATCAAGTTTGATTTACTCGAAATCAGGTTTGACTCACTCGAAGTCAAGTTTGATTTATTCGAGATCATGTTTGAGAATCATGTATATTCTATCTCATAAAAATATATTTCCAACCAAGGAACATCAGATATGATTGACAGGAAAGAAATTAAGGAAATAGTTGAAGGTTATTATACACACACTGATAGGATAAAAGTAGGGACTATAGCTTCTCACTCAGGGCTTGATATCTGTGATGGGGCAATTGAAGAAGAATTCGGAACTCTAGCAGTTTGTCAGGCTGGCAGGGAAAGGACCTACAGCGAATACTTCAGAGCCCAGAGAGACCCTTCCGGAAGAGTAAAGAGGGGAATCGTTGATGAGGCAATTGTTTTTAAGAAGTATGATGAAATTCTCCTGCCTGAAAACCAGAAAAAACTGGTTGATGAAAATGTGCTTTTTGTTCCTAACCGGTCTTTCACCTCTTACTGCAGTATAGATGAGATAGAAGATAACTTCAGGGTGCCCCTGGTAGGCAGCAGAAATCTCCTTCGAAGCGAAGAGCGCAGTGAGCAACAGAGTTACTACTGGATTCTGGAAAAGGCAGGTCTTCCTTTCCCTGAGAAAATAGAATCCCCCCAGGATATCAACGAGCTGGTGATGGTCAAACTCCCACATGCAGTAAAGAAACTGGAAAGGGGATTTTTTACCGCTTCAAGCTATAGGGAATACCTGGAAAAATCCGAGGCTCTTATAAAACAGGGAGTCATTACGAAAGAAGCCCTTGAGAACGCCAGGATAGAGCGTTATATTATAGGCCCTGTGTTTAACCTTGATATGTTTTACTCTCCAATTGAACCTGAAATGAGCAAGCTGGAACTTCTTGGGATTGACTGGCGCTTTGAAACCAGTCTTGATGGGCATGTAAGGCTTCCTGCCCCGCAGCAAATGACTCTGGCCGAACACCAGTTGACTCCGGAGTATACGGTATGCGGACACAACTCTGCAACACTTCGTGAATCCCTGCTCGAAAAAGTGTTTGAGATGGGAGAAAAGTATGTAAAAGCCACCCAGGAGCATTATGCTCCAGGGGTTATAGGACCTTTCTGCCTGCAAACATGCGTGGACAAGGATCTGAACTTTTATATCTACGATGTTGCCCCAAGAGTGGGCGGCGGAACCAATGTGCACATGTCAGTTGGGCACTCTTACGGCAATTCACTCTGGAGAAGGCCGATGAGTACGGGCAGAAGGCTGGCCTTTGAGATCAGGCGCGCGCTGGAGCTCGAGAAACTTGATATAATCGTCACATAAATTTATTAAGGCTTTTGGCATTAGTAGATATAAATTGTGCAGGATACCGTAAACTTTAAAATATCGCCGGAATCTGCAAGATTTATACTGCGATAAAAATTTAATAAAGAATTTGCTTGGGTTCCTATTATGAGAATCCAGAATCTAGCTTGAGACTTTGGGAAAGCTTCAGGGCTTATCCTGAAGCCCGCATCCAGCAAAAAATCCCTCTTTGAGTTATAAATCACAGTGAAAAAGTCACAATATAATTTACGGACCAGATGATTTTAGGGTTGGAATCTGCTTACCCGCTGGAAAAAAGCAATGCAAAATTCTTATGTCACAAATTTCAGATAAATACCTGCTTTATTATTAGATTAGCTTCATTTTACTGGAGGAAATTAAAACTTGAGTCAGCCCTGTGTTAATATCGGCATGGTAGGTCATGTCGACCATGGAAAAACCACACTTGTTAAAGCCTTATCAGGCGTGTGGACAGATACGCATAGTGAAGAAGTGAAAAGAGGTATCTCTATTAGGCTGGGGTATGCGGATTCCCCATTTATGAGATGTCCTAAATGCCCTGCACCTCAGTGTTACACTGTGGAAAAGGCCTGCCCTAACTGCGGAGAAAAGACGGAAGAACACAGGACTGTGTCTTTTGTAGATGCTCCTGGGCACGAAACCCTGATGGCAACTATGCTCTCAGGAGCTGCAATTATGGATGGGGCAGTGCTGGTAATTGCTGCAAACGAAGACTGCCCGCAGCCCCAGACAAAGGAACACCTGATGGCCCTGGATATAATAGGGATTGAAAATATCGTTATAGTGCAAAATAAGATCGATCTTGTACCCAAAGAACGCCTTATAGAACATTACCATCAGATAAAGGAGTTTGTCAAAGGCACGGTCGCTGAAAATGCACCTATAATACCTATCTCTGCCCAGCAGAACATCAACATTGATATCCTGATTGACGCTCTGGAAACCCAGATTCCTGCTCCTGTCCATAAAGTGGATAAGCCTGCCAGTATGTTGATTGCACGTTCTTTTGATATCAACAAGCCAGGGGCTTCAATCGACGAGATCCGTGGAGGAGTTATAGGTGGTACCCTGACAGAGGGAGTGCTTCACCCTGGGGACGAACTCGAGATTAGGCCCGGAATTAAACTCACAACAGAAGGCAGCACAAGATGGGTACCTATTCTGACAACTGTTTCATCTATCTTTGCAGGCGCGACACAGGTAGAAGAGGCAACCCCGGGAGGTCTGCTGGCTGTTGGAACTTATCTTGATCCCACCCTTACAAAAGGTGACTCTTTAACTGGACAGATCGCAGGGACACCAGGAACTCTTCCTGACACCAGGCACCAGTTTGTCATGGAGCTTCACCTGCTGGATAGAGTTGTGGGAGTTACAAGGGAGGAAAAGATCAACGAAATTAAAACAAGTGAACCCCTTATGCTCAACATAGGAACCGCAACGACTGTGGGCGTAGTTACCAGTGCTCGGAAAAATGAAGCCCAGGTGGCACTCAAGCGCCCAGTCAGTGCATCTGTCGGGTCAAGGGTTGCTATCAGCAGGAGAATTGACTCTCGCTGGAGGCTTATTGGAGTAGGGGTAATTAAGAGTTGAAAATTATAATTGATACTAACGGATTAATGATTCCTGTCCAGTTCCGAGTGGATATTTTCGAAGAACTGAGAAGGCTGGGGTTTAACGAGTTTTTTGTGCCTGAAGCTGTAGTTTTTGAGATAGAAAAGCTCATAAAACAGGGAAAAGGTTCGGACAGAACAGCCGCAAAGGTTGCCAGGTCTATGGCGAACATGTGTGAACGCATAGATGCTACAGGGCCTGCAGATGATGTGATTCTCAGGCTCGCAGAAGATATGGGAACTGCTGTTCTGACAAATGATATTGGATTGAAGCGCAGGCTTGCCGAAAAGGGGATCCAGACCGTGTCCCTGCGTCAAAAAAATAAACTGGATTTTGTATAAAGTAAGACCGGCTTTTTCCGGATAGTATTGTATATAATTGATTTTGTTTAAGGGTGATATCAGATGTATAAAATGATGAGGCTCATTGATACTGTCCGTGTCCCTCCTACCCTACTTGGGGAAGAGATGATGCCAACTATTAAAAATGCCTTAAGGGAAAAACTTGAGGGACAGGTTGACAAAAAATTGGGTTCTCTCGTTGCGATTTGCAAGATCGACGAGATTGGGGAGGGGCATATCCTCGTAGGAGACGGGGCAGTATACTATGATGTGACATTTGAAGCAATCATGTTTGTGCCTGAACTTCAGGAAATCATTGAAGGTGAAGTTGTAGAAACAGTCAGTTTCGGGGTTTTCGTAGGAATGGGGCCAATGGACGGGCTGCTTCACGTCAGCCAGATTACTGATGACTTTATTTCCTACGATGGCAAGAACGCAAGACTTGTGACTAAAAACGGAGGCAAGTCAATTGCTGAAGGGGACCATGTGAGAGCCAGAGTTGTTGCAGTAAGCATTAATGAAAGAGAACCAAAAGAAAGTAAAATAGGACTTACTATGCGTCAGACTGCTCTTGGAAAGCTCCAGTGGATCGAAGAAGCCCGTAAAAAGAAGCAGCCTCAAGAAGTTGTCAGTTAATATACTGCCTGATAAGAAAATAAAAAAGAGGATTTACAATGGCAGAAAAAGTATGTCGACACTGCTTGAGGGTGCTGGAAGGACAAAATTGCCCTATCTGCGGGACTTCGGACCTTGCAGAAGGATGGAGTGGGCTGGTAATAATTCTGGACGCAGAGCGCTCAGAAATCGCAAAAAAGCTCGGAGTTGACATTGCGGATAAATTTGCCCTGAAGGTGCGCTGAGTTGAGTGTTCATATAGAGCTTCCTAAAGAACTTCGCCCACTTATGAAAAAACCCCTGGGTAAACTGTATGTAGGGAAGGGCAGCGATACTATAGAAAAGTTTGTAGGGGAGCTTTCAAGCCCCACAAGACTTATATCTGTAGGGGATGTTACTACCTTCCACCTGCTCGAAGCTGGGATTTTTCCGGACATATGTATTGTAGATAACCGCACAAAAAGGCAGCCGGTTGCCACGCATATGTCGACCCGGAACATGGACAAGATCTATAAAGAAGTGTCTGTGGACAATCCTGCTGGGATTATTACCGATGCGTTAATTAAAACGCTTTGCGAAGCTTTTGCCTCCGAAAAACCTCTAAGGATATTTGTAAGAGGGGAAGAGGACCTGGCAACTCTTCCGGTAATTCTACTGGCTCCTCTTGGAGCTGTGGTCCTTTACGGGCAGCCTGATGAGGGCGTAGTTCTTGTGAAGGTCACTGAGGAAAAGAAGAAGGAAATAAGGGCTCTATTTGAAAAGCTCATCAGTAAAAATCAGAATTCTGAATTGGATAAGATACGGAGAATTTTAGATGGACATAAGGATTCTTAAAGATAAAAGAAATTTACTTTTAAACAGAAGGGAACTGGATTTCGTTGTGAAATATGAAGGTTCGACCCCATCGAGAAATGACATTAAAAATAAGCTTGCTGCAATGTTGAACGCCCCTCTTGATCTGCTGGCAGTCCAGAGAATCAAAACCGAATATGGAATGCAAGAAGCTAAGGGCTATGCAAAACTCTACGAAGATGCAAACCGCATGAAAGAAGTAGAACTGGAATACGTCCTGAAAAGAAACGCAGCCCCCGGAACAGAAACTGAGGGAGAAGAGGCTTAAGCCTTTCCAGAGGTGCATACAAATGGCAGTAAAAGATTACTACAAAGTCCAGGGCGACTCCTTAACCAGAATCAAACAGTTCTGTCCCAGATGCGGACCAGGTATATTCCTTGCCGATCATAAAAACCGCCTTGCATGTGGAAAATGTGGCTATACCGAATTCAAGAAATAATCCATTTTAACTAATCTAACTCATTTTTCAACCAAACCACAGGAAATTCCTGTGGTTCCCATACTTATATTCATATTTTAGATAAAAATATCTCAAAGCTTTTTTCTTTACAAAGTTACATTATACTCTGCCGTTTTTTTACTAAAACCTTCCATAAATCTCTTTAAATCCTTTTCTCTTAAGAACCCAAAAACTAGAGTTATTTGAACTGATTTCTCACACATCCTCATTATTTTTAGTTTTTCTTGAAGTATCTACTTAATCAATATAAAAGAATAATTTTGTTGCTATTTTGCAAAATAATTTAACATTTTATATCTTATAAACAAAGGATAGAAACCAATTTATGTTAAGAAGCTAATGAGAATTATGAGCCAGAAGTTGAGAAAAAAATTATCTGGAACGGGAAGGGATAAACATGCCTCAGGAAATTAAAAGAAGAGAATTATCGAATTAAAAAATACACGCATAAAGACTGAGAACAAGGGGTTTGACGTTAAAACCTTTTATCATAAAGAACCTTATACTAAAGGATGCTACATTCTTCAGTAGAGATGAAAATCCTAAGGATTTATGAAAAACTTATTTTAAATTCAAAGCAAGTTTGCATCATTTACTGGTTTTCCTGACTGCTGTCGGAAAAGAAAAACCAATATCGCTTTTAAAAGAAGAATCAAAAATTTTGGTATGTGAAATCGTTATATCTGTTATGTTAAACAAATAATTTCAATACTTAGTTTCAATACTTATATTCTGGAAGCCTTTTTGCAATAGTTTTAGAAAGCTATTTTATGCCTAATTTTGTGCTTCCATGCTTCAATGCGTCTAAATAACTGCCTCTAAATAATTATACATAGTTCTAACCATACTTTAGATTCTTTAAAGCTCGTTAGGATGGTATGAGGAACAAATCAGTAACTCTTTTCTGTACTTATATTTATAATAGACATCGTATATAAGCAACTAAATTTTACTCAATATTCCCGAGGCCCTATGAATATTCTTTATGCCAGAGCCTGGTACAGTAAAGCCCTTGCTCTTTTAAATCTGAAAAATCAGATTGGGTCAGAAAAAAACTTTGAGAAGGCGCTTGAAGCTTTTGATTCCCTGCTTGAAATTAATCCGGAGGATACTGTATCCTGGCAATACAGAGGAAACACACTTCGCTATTTGGACAGGCCGGAAGAAGCTATAGAAGCTTTTGAAAGAGCCCTTACTCTTGATCCTGATAACGTTCCTGCTCTTTACTTTAAGGGACTTACATTTGGCTATCTGAACATGCCTGAAAGAGCCCTTGATGCGTTTGAGGGTGTGCTTAAGAGAGATTCAAAACATCTTGGGGCTCTATATTACAGCGGGCTTACTCTAAATCAGCTCTCAAGAAATGAAAAAGCCCTTCAGGCTTTTACAAAGGCTGCAGAGCTCAATCCCGAAAATTTAAGGGTATGGTACTATAAAGGAGAAACCCTGTCTTCCCTTGGGAAGAGTGAAGAAGCTCTTGAGGCTTACAAAAAAACAGTGATGATTGAACCCTCACATGCTGAAGCCTGGGAAGGAAAGGCAAAAGCTTACCTCGTTCTGGGCAGGAAGAAAGAAGCTTTGAAAGCGTGTGAAAAAGCTTTAGAATTAGAGCCTGGATCTGCCTGTGCCTGGGAAACTCAGGGTAAAATTCTCGAAGACATGGGAAAAAAAGAAGAGGCTCTTGGAGCTTTTGAGAAAAGTCTTATCCTTGAACCCAGGAATCCAAAGAACAGGATAGAAAAAGGAAGACTTCTTGGAAGCCTGGGGAGATCCCGGGAAGCTCTTGATGCCTTTGAGAGTGCGCTTCAACTGGACAACTCTCTTAAAGAGGCAAAAATTGGCAAAGGAAAAGTTCTGCTGATTCTTGGAGACTATCGACAAGCGTTTGATTTTTTCAGGAAGATTCTTGATGACAATCCAGTAAGCCCAGAAGGCTGGGGGGGAATAGGTAATTGTTTCCTGGCTCTCGGAAGATATCAAGAAGCATTACAAGCCTACGAAAAATTCACTTCCATTGAACCTGTAAACAGCTGCATTCTGAGTGGCCTTGGAGAGGTCTACTACAAGCTTGGAAACTATTCCGGAGCTTTCGAGTCTTTTGATCGGGCAATTGGGTGTGATCCGGAAAATATTTTTGCCTGGAATGGGAAGGGAAATTCACTATGTAAGCTTGAAAAATACGAGGAAGCCCTGGAAACTTATGAAACACTTCTTGCACTTGACTATGAAAGCCTGACGGCTCGTTATAATCGAGGAGTTGTCCTTTCAAAGCTAAAAAATGGAAACAAGGGTTTTGATGAGTCTCTTGAGAATAAGCTTCAGATTTTTTTTAAAAAATACCTGGAGCTATCAGGAAAAATTCCTGAAGAGAGAATAACTGGGGAGAGTTGGAAATACAGGGGATTAGCCTTTGCTGAACTTGGAGAATATAATGAAGCTCTTAAAGCTTTTGATAACGCCGTAAAAGCCGAACATGAAGACTTCTCCCCTCGTATTTACAGGGGAATTGCTCTCATATGTTTGAAAAAATATGAAGAAGCTCTGGAAGCCTTTCTGGAGACAGAAGAGGCTATTTATGCAGCCATAGGGACAGAAAAATCCGAAAATGGAAAGAGTGCGGGAGAAAAACCTGGGGTTTTGAAAAATGAGCAAAAAAAATTCCAGCTTGAAACGCTCAGGACTGTAAGGGGTTTTGCCCTGGATGCACTTGGCAGATATGAGGACGCTTTAAAAGCCTTCGAAAGTGCCAGGAGGTCTTCAGGGAATGGAAAAATCGCATGCTTTGGAAAGGGACTTGTTTTTGCGCATCTCGGAGATTGGGAAAAAACCTTTAGAGCTTTTGATAGAATCCTTGTTTTCGACCCTGAAAATACCCACGCTTCAATCATGAAAGCTTTTGCCCTCATAAGGCTGCAAAAATTCGAAGAAGCTGCATCTATCCTCGAGAAGCTCGTTCAAGAAGGGACATCTTCGGATCTATCGGCCTGCCTGCTGGGTTTTGCTTGCTCCAGACTGAAATTTTATGAGAGAGCCCTGTGGGCTTATAAGAAAGCAATTCAGGCAAAACCGAAAAATTTTTACGCCAGAAATGGGCTTGCAGAGATTTACTTCAAGCTTGGAAACAGCAGAGGTGCGTTAAAGGAGCTTGAAGCCTCTATTGCTGAAGCTCCTGAGAATGCATTTTCAAGAAACCTGAAAGGCAGAGTAGAGCTTGAAGAGCAGGCTTGTGAGGATGCTCTTGAATCTTTTAAAAGAGCTCTTGATCTCGATTCAATAGACCGTAGGCTCCTTTTATGGGATGCTTATGCCAGGTATATGTATGCAGAGGCGTCTTTTGAGGAGGAGAGTACACGTTTCAGGTACATGATCCTTGCAGCTGCAGGAAAACTGGAAAAAGGAGCCCTTAACTTCGAGGCAGGAGACCATGAACTGAAAGCTTATGCCCTTTATTTTACGGGGCTTTTTTATTGTAGAGCCCGTTATTTCCAAAAAGCTGCCGAAAGACTTGAAGAATGCCTGAAATTCAAAACTCCAGCTCAGGTAATAAAGTCAGCATCTCTGCTTCTTAAAAGCATCCGCACAGGGCCTCTTAGACCTCCCTGGTGGAAATGGTGGCTTGACTCCGAGGTACACGGCATACCGAAAAAGGCAGGTTTTGGGATTATTTTTCTTTTAATGCTTAGCTTGCTGCTGTCTCATCCCGCAGTCTCATCTCTTCCTTTTGTATTCTGGCCCGCGTCCTTTATGAGTAAGATATTTTCCTTTACAGGTGCAGGTCAAGTCGCGTGGGCAATTTACGGCAGAGAATATATTATCTTTATCCTGTTTTTGCTTACTGTCCTGTTTATCCCTCGGTTAAAGCTTAGCAAGTGGGGGAACGAACAGCTTGAGCTCGAGATGCTTACTCCTCCAACTCCGGATTTTGAAATTCCTGCGTCAATTCTTGAGGAGTTTACGGAAAGGCTTGAGGAAAACTTGTTCTCTCCAGAGCCTATGGAAGAAAATATACAAAAACTCGTAAAGTTTTGAATCTCTAAAAACTCAATAATTCCTTCTCTACTTTTTGGTCGTGTCCACGAGCTTACTGAAAACCATGAGCAAAAGAATCTATCAGCATTTTCCTTAAATGCGAGAGTGGTGCTCGTTTTTTCAGAATAGATCAATAACTCAAGGACACGACCTACTTTTCCATCTATAGCTTTTCATCTATAGCTTTTCATCTATAGCTTTTCATCTATAGCTTTTCCTCTGTAGCTTTTTCTCTGTAGCTTTTTCTCTGTAGCTTTTCATCTATATCCTGAAAAAGCAAATGTATATAAGTTCTATCCTGTATTATCGGAGGCAGTGACAGCAAGCAGAGGAAAAGAACCGAAAGGAGACCGTAAGCTTTGAAAAACACGTTCATTCTTGGAATCGAAGGCACTGCCTGGAACCTGAGTGCCGCGATCGTAAACGAGACCGAGATTATTGCCGAGGTCACAGAAACCTATAAACCCGAAACTGGTGGAATTCACCCAAGAGAAGCAGCCCAGCATCATGCAAAGTATGCAGCTAGTGTTCTCAAAAGACTTCTTGCAGAGGCAAAAGAAAAAGGAGTCGAACCTTCAGAAATTGACGGAATAGCCTTTTCCCAGGGACCCGGACTGGGGCCGTGCCTGAGAACGGTTTCAACAGCGGCTAGAATGCTTTCCCTTACCCTGGGAATTCCCCTTATAGGGGTAAACCACTGCATAGCCCACATTGAAATTGGAATCTGGAGAACGCAGGCATTGGACCCTGTTGTTCTTTACGTAAGCGGAGCCAATTCCCAGGTTATCTCCTATATGGGGGGGCGATATAGGGTATTTGGTGAGACTCTGGATATAGGGCTCGGAAATGCCCTTGATAAATTTGCGCGGGGTGCTGGCCTGCCGCATCCTGGAGGGCCTAAGATTGAGGCATACGCGAAAAATGCAAAAAAGTATATTCCTCTGCCTTATGTGGTAAAAGGAATGGACCTCTCCTTCTCAGGGCTTTCAACGGCTTCAAGCGAAGCCCTGAAAAGAGCTTCTCTTGAAGATGTCTGTTATTCTTATCAGGAAACGGCTTTTGCGATGGTTGTGGAAGTTGCAGAACGAGCCCTTGCCCATACTGGGAAAAAAGAAGTATTGCTAGCAGGAGGAGTCGGGGCAAATACAAGGCTTCGGGAGATGTTAAACAATATGTGCGAAGCCAGGGGCGCAAAATTCTATGTGCCTGAAAAACGCTTTATGGGAGACAATGGAACCATGATCGCATATACAGGGCTTCTGATGTACAGGTCAGGAAACACTCTTTCCCTCGAAGAATCACGTGTAAACCCGAGTTTCAGGACTGATGATGTGGAGGTGACCTGGATCAAGGAAGAAGAAATTAAAAAAGTTCCTGAAATTTCCCCTGAAACTTACCTTGCGATTCCTCCTGGAGAAATGCTGGACAACGGGGCTGAAGCTGTTGTATATCTGGAAGATGGACATGAAGGAAAGAAAGTGCTTGTTAAGGAAAGGGTCCCTAAGGTTTACAGGCATGCACAGATCGATGAAGTAATCAGGAAAGAGAGAAATCGAACAGAAGCCAGACTGATGTCTGAAGCCCGACGCAGTGGAGTTTCAACACCAATTATCTATGATGTAGAAGACTTCAAGCTTAAAATGCAGTATATTGAAGGAGTTCCTATAAAGTACCTTATCACTCCTGAAATTTCCGAGAAGGTTGGAGAACTTATCGGAAAACTCCACAGTTCAGGCATAGTACATGGAGACCTGACCACCTCAAATATTTTACTTGCAGGGGAGAGACTTTATCTCCTTGACTTTGGACTGGCTTATTTTGATAGGGGCCTGGAAGCAAGAGGCGTAGATGTCCATGTGCTATTTCAGACTTTTGAGAGTACACACAGCACCCATGAAACCCTTATAGAAGCTTTTAAAAAAGGGTATCAAAGAACTTTTATAGATTCAGCGGATGTACTCAAGCGCGTTGAAGATATAAAAAAGAGGGCTCGTTATGCATAAGATCGTCTTTGTTACCGGAAATAAGGGCAAGTTTGCAGAGGTAAGGGATATACTCCTAGCTTTTGGAATTGAAGTAATCCAGGATAAAAACGGTTATCCTGAACTTCAGGAAGATGAACTCGAACCAATTGCGGCTTATGGGGCTCAGCATGTTGCAAATAAATTGAATATGCCTGTAATGGTAGATGACTCCGGAATATTCATAAAAGCTTTAAACGGCTTTCCGGGCCCTTACTCTCGTTTTGTTGAAGATAGACTCGGAAATCCGAAAGTGCTCAAATTGATGGAAGGAGAACAGGACAGAGCCGCTTATTTTAAGACAGTAATAGGATACTGCGAGCCCGGAAAAGAGCCTCTTGTTTTCCCAGGTATTGTGGAAGGGAAAATAGCATATGAAGAGAGGGGCACAGGCGGTTTTGGGTATGACCCTATTTTCGAATATAACGGCATTACTTTCGGGGAGCTCGGAGATATCGAGAAAAACAAGGTTTCCCATAGGCGCAGAGCCATTGATAAGTTTCTTGAATGGTTAAATAGTAAAAAGCCTTAAAGTAAAAGGCCTTCAAACCCACGGACTAACCGGACTGTAAAAGACCTTCAAACCCATGGACTGCCTAAAAGACCTTCAAACCCATGAACTGCCTGTAAAAAACCTTCAAACCCACGAATTGCTTGTAAAGACTATTTACATCAATTTTTCTCTTTCATTCCACTCTACTTCATTATTCCAGCTTGTGCTTGAGCATGTCAATGGCTACACTGAGCTGATTTAGACCAAGCTTCAGGGCTGCTGTGATAATTTTGTTATTCGAAGTATCGCAGAACTGTCGCTTGATTGCAAATAAATCCATTATGCACTGCTGATCCAAAACGAGCGGTCCATCAAGTAAATCTTTTGATGTGGTCTTACCTTTCATTTCAATTTTCTTTAGCTCAGCTTTTGATTCTTTTTCAGGTTGTTCAGTTTTAGGCCTGCTTTCTGATTTTGCGCCCCCTCTTGATTCAGGTGCTTCTGGATTTTGCCCGTAGACACATTCCATTTGCTGAAGGCAGTGAGTCAAGCAAATATTTTTTATAAAATCTTCAACTTCCATCTCAGTCAAAGCTGCATATTTTTTTATTTCCTCAAGCTGTTCTTCCGAAAAAGATATACAGAGCAGATTTTCGCCGCATTCTTCACTCATCCTGATCCCTCCAGTGCTTTCAGGTTTTCATTGTATCTTTTAGGTTCTCTTATTCTTTAATCTACACTTTCTTCGGACCTTAATTGACTTTTTATTTGAGTCTCATACCTTCTCACTAATCTGGCCACTGTTTAAACTCTCATTTAACTTTTAATTTCGTATTTATCTTTTATTAATTTCGTATTACCTTTTAGTCTTTTCTTTGTCCTTCAAGTTTTCCTTTTTGTTTTTGATCATCAAACGCCATCTGTTTTGAATAAACATAAAATTATTTACAATGTCTCCCTATTAACTCTATATGAAACAGTTCTTCTCCGATACAGTGGCTACAGATACTATTCCTCTCAAACTTGTTGTATATCTCGGGTTAATTGCTGCAATTTTACTTCTATTGGCCCAGGCATGGCATACGGCGATCCCTGTTCTGGATGACGCGGAAATCAAAGCTCAAACAGAAGCCGCTTCGATGTCGATCCTTTCAATCCAGGGTGGATATGCTCGTAATTCTGCTGACCTTTATAGTCCTGAGGGGAGTATGTGTACTATAGGATTCTCTCTTCCGGCTTCAGTCAGGTACATCAGCTTCGGAGTGGATCCCGACCCTGAGTGCAATGGGCAGCTAAACGACTCAGAGTGGGTCATGGAAAACAATACAATAATCTATCAGTACAAAAGCGGAGTCAAAGATAGGATATTTCTTAAAGGAACATCTGTCCATTTTGTAAAAGGCGAACGTAACTCGGAAGGGATATGGATTCCTCTGGAAGATTCGGAAAACAATGATACACTTTTAGCTTCTGAAAAAACAGGAGTAGTAATAGAAGATCCTGTTTCAGGAGAGTACTTGTTCGAGATGGTCACCCGAAATGACGTAAGATATACCATGTCTCATTTCTAAATAGAGCACAATCATGACAGAAATATGATTTAGCTCACAATTTGGGCCAGGAATATAATTTAGAGTGCAAATAGGGGCCAGGATTGAACTACGACTCCGGATCGAGAATTAAGGTCGATCAGGATCAGGAATCAAGTTAAGAATTAGAATCAGGATTAGGAATCAAGTTAAGAATTAGAATCAAGAATCAAGCTAAGAATTAGAATCAAGAATCAAGTTAAGAATTAGAATCAAGAATCAAGTTAAGAATTGGAAGCAAAAATCAAGGTGGAATCAGGGGCAAGAGATCAATAAAGCTCTTGCAGGCGCGCCGTCACACCCTTCAATTTTAAGAGGCAAGCACAGGAAGAAATAGATCCCGACGTCCACGGAACTGAGTTCAAGGCATTCCACAATGTTTACGTTGCCTGAAAGGAGTATATGATGAGCAGGCAGGGTTTCGGAATGAAAACTATCTACGGAAAAGCTGTCTATTCCGATAGTCTTGAATTTTTTTTCGACAATCCATGCTGCTGCACTTTCTTCAAGGTATACGGGATTAAATTCCAGGGGATGAAATTCCCCTTTTCCGTACTCCCCACTCTGATCATTCAGATTTTCTGCACATTTTTGCTTTCGCGAAGGATCTACTGTTTTCAGAAGGAGAATTGAGATGTTCTCAGAAACTTCTGTATTCTGGAGAGCTTTATCAAGGATATCGGCTGTCAGTGCACCTTCAAGTGAAGAAAAATCGAGAGTAATTGCCATACCCATCAGGCTTCCGAGTTCCAGTTTGTCAACAGGCAGGCCATTATCCAGGATGTGGGAAGGAGCATCAACGTGTGTGCCCGTATGACTCCCAAAAGTTAACTTAGATACTGAGCAGCCCTCCTTTTCAAGTGTGCAAACCTTCTCAATTGATGGTTTTGGGTCTCCTGGATAGACCTGCGTAAAAGAAGAAATTGGGGTCGTAATGTCTATGATTTTTCCCTTAAATGGAACTCTTTCCACAATAACACCTTAGTGCATAAATGTCTCATTCCATATAGATAATGACTCTATTCGTACACTCATCGATACATTTCATGCAGAGATTACATTTTTCCTGGTCGATCTTTGAAAGCTCGTTCTCCTCGTAGATTGCACCCACAGGACAGACATCTTTACATTTTCCGCATCTTTTGCAACCAAAAATCACGACGTATCCAGTTTTCTCTGACATCATTTACTTTTGGCACCTTATAGATATATTAGCTTATGGGGTTCAGTATAATCTTCGGGTGCTAACCTAAGGACTTGACCTAGAGCATGCTGAAAAGCTTATCAGAATCCCTGAAGATTACATAGAACCTCCGGAAACAAACCTTATATACGAAAAAAGAATATGCAGGTTCAGGTATGGAAACGTTTACTGAAGATGAGACTGGCTCTTTTTGGGATCACCTATCGGAAGGTTGTAGGCTCTGCCAGGAAGGGGCAAAAATGGTACTTTTTGTAACGGGCCTTTGCCCTAAAAGTTGCTTTTACTGTCCGCTTTCTGATGAAAGGCGAGGGAAAGACGTTATTTTTGCAAACGAGAGAATTGTAAAGAGCGATGAGGACGTATTAAAGGAAGCTGAGCTTATGGATGCCCTCGGGACAGGGATCACAGGCGGAGAGCCCCTTCTAAGAATTGAACGAGTCCTGCACTATATACGGATGCTGAAATCCTCTTTCGGAAAGGAACATCATGTTCATCTTTACACTTCTCTGGCCCCTGATAGGCAAGTACTTGAAAAGCTCGCCAATGCAGGCCTTGATGAGATTCGTTTACACCCACCGCAGGAGAGCTGGGGAGATCTCAAGCACAGTCCATATGCAGATGCCCTGCAAAACGCAAAAAAGCTTGGAATTGAGGCTGGAATCGAAATTCCTGCCCTTGAAGGAGTTGAAAAGGTCGCAGCGTTTGCAGAGGAAATGGAAGTTTTCCTTAACCTCAATGAACTGGAGTTCTCAGAAAATAACTCAAAAGCTCTCCTGAAAAACGGCTTTTCCCTCGAGTCAGATGTATCCAGCGCCGCTGCCGGTTCCTGCAAATATGCTGAAAATGCATTTTCAATATGCAAAAGAGCACATTTTTGCTCCTCTACCTATAAGGATGCAGTTCAGCTTCGTAAAAGGTTTCAGCGGATAGCAAGGAACACGGCAAGAGAGTTTGATGATGTCACGGAAGACGGTACTCTTATCTATGGGGTTCTTGAGTGTGGAAACCAAAAACTTGCAGAAGAGGTTCTGCAGGATATGGAAGTGCCGGTAGAATTGTATGAGGTAAAGGATGGAAAGGTCGAAATAGCCTGGTGGGTACTTGAAGAGCTAAGTAAAGAAATCAAAAGAGAATTGGAACCTTTCATCACTACACTTTTCATTGTTGAAAGATATCCATTTGAAGATGGGATGGTTGTCGAATTGATTCCTCTTTAGGCCAGGATCCCAGGAATGGTTAAGGCAAAATGAAACCGAAGAAATTAATTTTTTCCATATCAATTAAATGATGTCATAACAGTTTAAGTGACTCCATACGCAGTTTAGACGACTGTCATACGCAATTTAGATGACTATCGTACACAATTAGATGACCATCGTACACAATTAGATGACCATCGTACACAATTTAAATAACTATATACATATTTAATACTCTCAGTTAATGGTCTCACTTAATATTTGTAACAAGTCTTAAATACTTTAGAAACCAGTTTTTCTTGGTTTTAGAATATTTTTATATTTAAAGAAAGTGCTTTGTTATGCCATATCCAGTAGTACATGTTTTGTTCTTTATATTCTGTGTCAGTGCAGTAGCAGTTTACGCTACTATTGGATCTATTTTTAGCAGGGAGTTTACCTTAAGGGATTCAACAAATGTCCTATTGCTGTTATTTGTAGGCGGTTTATGTTCTTTGTTCCCGGATATCATGGTTGTTTATAACCTGCTCATAAACGGCACTTTCGAACACTGCCGAATTGGTACTATCCCAACACATTCATTTATATTCAGTCCTACTGCGATCATATTCGGAACATTCGTGGGGTATATCGCATACAGAAAGTTAGACAGGGCGATATATCTTGGTCTTTTTGCGGAAGCTGCTTTTCTTATACATCTGTTACTTGATGATGCTGGTGAAGGAGGTTGTGAGTATTTATACCCTTTATATAATGGAAAAATTAGCGTATTCTCATTAATGGATGTAAGTTTTCAGAGTACTGGCCTCGTTATGTATCTTATGAAATCTTTTATATCAGTATTTTTTATCTGTTTTGTAATAATGATGGCACTGTTTGCCCTGAATCAACTTGGTTTCGAGTTTAAATATAAATCCAAAAAATATTAGAAAAAATGTGAAGTTAATTTTGAGACTCCCCTACGCTTGTTTGAAGCTCTCCTACACCTTCAAGCTTTTTGACTACTCTTGCAGGGTATCCCAGAGCTAGGCAATTTGGAGAGATATCACGAGTAACTACGGATCCTATACCGATTATGGAGTTTTCTCCAATTTCGACGCCCTGGGTAATTATACATCCCGGGTTTACGCAAGCTCCACGTCCGATTATTATAGGTTCTATGCTTCTGGGATATGCCTGCCTTGTAGTTAAACTGCCTCTTGAATGTGCAGACAGTATGCATCGATCCCCTATCTCAGCATATTCCCCTACTGTAATCATTTCTGGGTGAAGCCTATCGAAAACCACATCATAACCAACGTATACATTCTTTCCAAGATTTACACCCCTCATTCTGTGCATTTTTGCCCTCCATGAAGGAACAGGAACACTTGAGGCGAGTCTCTCCAAAATCCAGTTCTTTAAATACTTTATTCCAAAAATGAGCTTATTACTGTGGTAATGATTAGCAATCTCGCTATATGTTACTTTATCTCTTGTAGATATTACTTCACTCATTGTAGTGACCCCCATTTTTATGAAATCTTTAACTTCCAATTATTCTTCAACAGTTATATATATTTCTTATAGTTAGCTTTTTTTAAAATCAATAATTTAAGGCATTGAGTTATTATAAGGCAGGAATTATTATATGACAAGGATTATTATAAGCAAGAATTGTTATAAGGCAGGAAGTTTTTTAATCTAGTCTTCTGTTAGCTTTTACTTCTGGTTATAATTTTTAGAAGTAATGCTTTTTTAATCTCTACTGCATCTTTAGGACAGAGTTCTCGGCAACAATAACACTGGATGCATTTTCCTTCGTTAATTTTGAGTGACTTATTTACTTCTTCAATGGCATGTGCCGAACAGTTTAAAACGCATGCTTTACAAAATGCACATCTTGAAGTGTTGATAAAAGGCTTTGCGGTTAACTGACTTCTAAGAATTCTCATAAGAAAAGACGGGATCATGGCGGTAATTCCGCCTTCTGGTCCTTTGAACCTAACCTTCACCTCTTCCAATGGTAATCCAACAATCTCTGGATGTACAGTCCCAAATCCCCTTGAGAGTGCAGCTTTGTTTGTGGGAACTTTTAAAGGATCCAGTCCTATTAGTTCGGAAGCTACAATGTCCAGGGCTACGCAGTCATAGCTTGCCATGATCACGCCTGCAGAGATAGGTGTACCATTTGATGGACCGTTTCCTTCCATCCCTACCACCCCGTCCATAACCGCAAGATGAGGTTTGACAATGGAATAGATGTCAACAATTGCCTCTCCAAAACGCTTACGGTCTTCCAGAAAATGTGCCTGCTTTCTGTTTTTCTGGGGTGTGGCACCAAAGAAGTTTTTAACCGCTCCTGTATAAAGCGTGAGTTCGTGGGTCTTGAGCTTCGGGAGAGAAATGATTACATCTGCCTCATGTATGGCTCTTGAGATATGCAAACGCGAGAACTGCCTGGCTCCGGGAACATTAACTTCAACATAACCGTAGGTTTCGAAATTAATTAACTCTACTCCGCAGCTGGGAAGCTACATCTTCAATGCCCGACACCTTAAATGCTCGAGAAGTGTTAGTAGATCCCTGGCTTACAATTCCGGATCCATCTCCTATAATCGGAATCCCGCCAATTTCTGAAATTAGTTCACACATTGCAGATATTAGCTGCCGGATGAGTAGTGACAGCGTCCTCTGGAGGTCGGGCGGCAAGTACATTGGGTTTAAGTAGTACGCGGTTACCGGGAGCTATTATCTTCTCAAGACCACCTATCAGCCTGAGAGACTCTTTGATAGCGTCTTTTGTGTTCGTGTAGTCTTTACAGCGAACAATAGAAACTCTGGTAGTCATAATCACACATTTGATATACTGAGTAGGCTTACTTTGAGTACAACCATATTACCTGACATCCATCTTCTGCAGTGGTTTTCAGTATAAACCCTGAAGGATTGAACATAAAAAAACTATTTTTAGACATTTTCCCCCAATGCGGTTTACCAGATGCGATTTATGTATAGAATTTAGCTTTGTATAGAATGCGGCATTATATATGACTGCAGCTTTAGGTGTAATATTCCATAGCAGGCTAAGCCGTAAATTCACTGATTGTGATTATTACGGCTTTGCCTCCAAAAATTTATTTTTTCTCAGTTCATCTGTTAAGGTAATAGATAGGCGGAGCAGCCCTTACATATTCTGTAGTATCTTTAATTTTATTAATGTGCCTTAGAGCTTGCTCTATTTTATCTCTTGATAGCCCTGTGTTCTTTTCAATTATGTGTACAGGTAAATTATGCTCCCGAGAATACAATATCTGGTCCATAACGTGCATGGGCATTCGCCAGTAGAACTCCTCATCAGTTGTATAATGGCTCCACGTGTCAGCACTTGGAGGACGTTTCATAATCTCTTCATTTACGTTCAAAAATTTCCCAAGAGCATAGATCTGAGTCTTATAACAGTCTGCAAGAGGTTCAACGTCTACACCCCCGTCTCCGTATTTTACGAACTGGCCAAGGAGCAGTTCAGTCTTGTTGGTTGTTCCACACACTATATAATTCCGAGTCTCAGCATACATGTACTGAATTACCATTCTGGACCGCTGCTTAACACCTTGCAACCCTATTAATTCCAGATAATCACTTGCCTTGAGCCTGTATTTTGCAACAGTTTCACCATCCTTTATTAGCCGAATATAAGGGACGTTTAAAAGCCCCTGGTTAAGGAAATCCGGCAGCACTAAAGACGTTTTGTGAATTTTAGGATCATATTCTGGGCAGGTCCTCTTTATAATCTGTTCCTTTTTCTCGTAAATATTAAGGGATTCCAGGATTGGAGAGATAGGAACTTCCTCATATGCCACACCCAAACTTTCGCAGATCTCTGCGCCCAAAGTTTTGCTGGAAGGAGCAGATTCTTTTTCAGGAAGGAGAAGGCCATACACGTTTTCCTTTCCAAGCTCCTGCACACAAAGGGTAAGAGCTATCGCAGAATCAATTCCTCCTGAAACTCCCAAAACAACTCCTTTTTTCTTAAAACCGACGATCTGATTTTTAATAAAACTCCTTATGTTTAAGGCTAAATCGTCAACATCTCTGTTCAGTTCTTCCATTATCCGTATATTTTGTTCTTCAACTACTTGCATAGTATTTCCCCCTAAAAATATTAAACTACTTGTTCCGATAAAATATTCCATAATATATTATACATTTCAGGATCGAATAGTAGGTGATAACTTCTTAGATTCAATTAAATTAATTTTAAGCTTCTTTGCAGCTTCTTCAATCAAGGGTCTTGAAGGTTCCTGGTTAATTTTATCTAATCCTTCTTCTCTGGACATTTCTCCGCTTCTGACAAGCCCTGCTGTATCAAAGGCATAAGGATGGAATCCATATTTCTCAAGATGGTTATAGCAAGCAAACGAGTTCAATGTACAATTGGTCGAATGGCTGTCATTGATCCCTGGTAGTTCCCATCCGATTTCCAGTAATTTCTCAAGTACTTTATCTTCACTATATTCCCATAGGCACAGTGGATGCAGGATACTTAGAGCATTCTCGCCCATATTCTCAATAACCTTGCTTTTTGTGAGGAACAGTTCTTCTCCGTCATCAATGCATATTTTCTGAAGTTGGGTCTTAAATAGATTCCTGGACCACTTTATGAAGTTGGGTGACAGGTTAATAATAGGATTGGGAGATTGTCCTGCTGTGAAAGCAAACACAATAAAAGGAGCCTTCTCAATAATTGCCTGTTCTACCAATTTTTGTTTGATTATGGTGATACAGACATTGCATATATCACTGGCTCGATATTTAGCAAATTTAGGAAATGCATCATATGATTCGGCTGCTTTTCGGAATGTATCGTACAGTATTTCTTTTTCCATTGTCAGCTGGAAATAATCGCTGCCTGTGATCTCACACATTTTTTTAGCATTCTTTATCGCGTTTTCGGAAGTAAATCCGTTATCGAACTGGACAGCCAGTACCTTAAGGAAAGGATAATCTTTTTTGAGTTTATAGAGCGTGTATGAAGAATCCTTTCCACCGGAAAGTGCATAAATTACATCATAATTACCCTTTCCGCAGTAATTTTTAAAGAGACCTTCAATTTTACTCAGATATTCACTTTTTTCCTGTGAGGAAAGAGGCTTATATGTCTCACAGAAATGGCAGAGCCCAGTTTCTTTATTAATATTTATACCTGGAATATTCGAATCCAGAACACATTTCTTACACACTAGATTTGACATGCTTGTATTCCTCTATAATGGATCTATTGGATATTTTTCCATTCTCGCTCAGTGGGAGGTGGTCTATGAACAATATCTCTCTTGGGCACAGGTAACCTGGCAGGCTTTTCCGGCAGAATGCAAATAAATCATCCATTTTAGTTTCTTCTGTAGGTATGACCATAAGGCTGATTGCATTCCCCATAAGCTCATGGGATACAGGCACAACAAAAACCTTGGAAACGTTGTTATTTTCCTCTATATGCCTTTCAATCTCTCTTGGGTTCACTCGATGATCGCCGATTTTAATAAGATCATCCTTACGCCCAAGCAATCTGATATACCCAATTGGCAATTTTTGTGCAAGGTCTCCTGTATGCAGCCACCCATTTATGATGCACTTCTGAGTAGCTATTTCATCATCCAGATAACCTAGCATTATATTGTCCCCCCATGCAACCAGTTCCCCTGTTATGCCTGGCTCTACAGGTCTGCACTCAGAATCGAAGACATCCAGCGTAACCCCAGGAATCGGTTTTCCTATTGTGTCAACGAATTTATCCACATCTTTCGTTGGCAGGTAGGCAAGCCTTGCGGTAGCTTCGGTTTGCCCATACATTGGCAGAATCTTTAGATTAGGAGCTAAACTGAGGATATCTCTCACAATTCCCCTATCCATACCTCCACCTGCGGAAGCGGCAGTTCTGGCATTAGCAAAAGCTTTTTTGAACCTATCGGGATATCGGAGAAGTATACGATATGTGCTGGGTACCCCATAAAATATGGAAACTCCCGACCCCACAAGATTGAAGACTGAATCAATGAAATTCATGTTTCCGATTCTAACTGTGCCTCCAACCATAATGTGGGAATTAATTATTGAATTCCCAAAAGCGTGATGTGGAGATATCACCAGTGCTGCTTTGTCATTAGAAGTTATTTCAAGTACCTCTATTATTGATTCTGCGTTTGCTACCAGGTTTCTGTCGCTCAACATAGCCCCTTTTGGAGTGCCTGTTGTGCCCGATGTGTACATAACTAATCTCAATTCAGGATTATTTATCTCAGCTTTGATCTTTTTACGCAGAATATTTAATGAGGTATCATTGGAAACAACTATCACGGTTTCAAAACGCTCAAAAAAACTCTCCCCAAATCTTGAATACTGTGCATCTGTTGTAATTATATTATTGACATTGGCAGCATCAAGGATCAATTCAAGACTAAACTTAGGAAATTCTATTGGCAGAGGAATTGCGATATTATCTGACCTATATACAGCCATGAGTAATTTTATATACTGTATACTGGATTCTGCCAGTATTGCAAACCTGCAGTGTTTAAAATCATTCAGGGGTAAAGCAATAACATTTATGTCATTTTCAAGACAACCATATGAAATTGAATTTTTCCCTTCTTCCAGGGCGATATTTTGAGGAGTTTTCCTGGCGTATTCTGTGATATACGCATCAATTCGCATACTTTTCACTTCGTCAGGTTGGTTATCATATTACTAATTCCCTGTAATGAGTCAAAATTTTCCGGTGTCAGCATATCTTCAGGAATTTCAATGGAATATTTTTCACTGACATAGTCCATGAGTTCAAGCAGACCAATGGAATCTATGATACCTTTTTGAGTAAGAGAATCATTATCTTCCAATTGCGTTTCTTTGTCCATAAAAGAGTTAGCTCTTAAATAATCTATTATAACATTTTTTACCTGTTCCATTATCGTATCCCCTTTGCTTTCATTTAATTGGCATCGATTGCGAGTTACACACCTCTGTTCCTTGTAGTCTGAAAGCCCCATTGCTAATTACGCTATACAACTATATAAATAATTTGAGGCTATTTTCTTGCAAGATAAACAATTTACAGAAACATACTCATAGTAAGAAAGTTACAAAAATGTCAACTGAATGCATCAAGTCTAAAAGAAATTTATTCTGAATGGATCTGTGGGGCTGTAATATAGTTAAAAACATCATAAAATTATATAATTGGATAGTAGGATTATTTAATAAAAATAACTTTTTATTAAAAGTCAAATAAATCAATCAGAAAAAAATGAACTTTTAATAAATTTAGATATATATTCATTCGGTTAATTCTTTTATATCGACTTTATGAATTATTTTATATCCACCTTGTTAATTCTTTATTTTAATCCTATGCAGGTTCTTGAAATGCTATTTTCTGGAGAAAACTTATATTTATGGCATGAGGTTCCGCATCAGTAATAACAGAAAGTATGTATTTATCAATTAAAACATAAGTTGAAGAAAAAGCATTGCTAGGGTCTATTTCCTTGTTAAGGCAGGATAAGATATTTTTATTTGAAAACTTACAATATGCCTCTTTGAGAGTAAATAAAGTTAAAAGATCAAGGTTGTTTTCTAAATCTTCGGTTTCTAAAACTCTTTTGCTCAAGTATTTCGAAAACTTACCAGGAGATAACAATTTTTTAAGCTCGATATCAATACCGAGCTTAACTTTTGATATTGCCAGGGCAAAAAGATTTACAGTGTATGAGATGCATATTTGTAGCTCTTCATGGTCCCTTACGTGGACTCTTCCATATTCATCTTTATACGTACCTATATCAGAGACGGATTGCCCTTTAAGCAGACTGTGTAAAGCGTATTTTATAACCAGTCTGGAGATAATAAATCTTTTTTTAAAATAGCTCGTTTTAAGTTTATCCAGGTTTTCCTTTTCGGTATCATCGAGGACTTCTGTGCTAAAGACACTATAGTTGTCCAAGTCAATCAGCAGGATAAGAATATCATTCTGCTCCCAGAGATAGGGTATATTTTTCAGGGAAACTGTGGATGGCAAATTTAAATATCTAATGTACATGTCTACTTCACAACATATTTAATAGAATCAACCTGTATATAAAAATAGTAACTGAAATTGACATAGTATTGAAAAGGTTATGGTTTTATTCGGCAAAACCTCTCTTTAAGTTTGCTGCCAGGATAGATTTTAAAATGGATTACTACTGGTAAGTCTTAATTTTATTACTTGTAATCCGTAATTTTAGAGTTTTGTATAATAATTTTTTACACTTATCCTTAATATCAGGTTTATACAATAATATGAGTATCTCAAAAAGAGCAATCCTAAAATATATAAACGATAAGGATATAGGGTAATCGATTCTTAGGGCCCTTATGTGAGGGTTGAATGTTTAGAGATCAAAATCAAAATACTATTATATAATATATTATTTTTATATTGAAAATATCATTAACTGAGGTGTCCGAAACTGCAGACTGCGGAAGAAAGGGTAAGAGCGAGATTGATAAAGTATCTCGGTAGGGATGAAAGCGGGATACGCAAAGTTGTGCTCAATCTCTTCCTGACCGGAGACAAGTTCACCACCGGTGAAGTTTATGACTTCCTCGATAAAGGAAATTTCGAGGTAAGCTACCGGGGAGTGTCAGCGATGGTCGGGCTTATGAATACAAGGCTCGGGATCCTGAGTATAAATGTCACCGGGGACCACAACGTGTATTCCCTGAAAGAGAATTATAGATGCATTGTCGGCTCTGTACTTGAGAATTACTGATTTTTGAGATTTGAGCTTTATTAATGTGCTATTTTTAAAAAAATTCCAGAAAACCCTAAATTTGAGTATATAAATGATAAAAATAGTATTTGAATAGGAGGTCTGAAAGCCTCACCTTTTTTCTGTAAATTTAGTTAGGCAGAATTGGCCAGTTTGTATACCGTATTTATACTGCTGTCAAATTTGGACTGGAAAGTGCCAGAAAAAAATTAAACCACACATTCCTCGAGGATAGTTGAGTAGGTAATTGAAAATTCCAAAAGAGGAGCTTAAATTAGATGTCAGGAGCTACTTTTGACTTCTTTATTGTTTAGTAACTTACAAAATAGTATACTAAAATAGTATACTAATACTAGTGCATCGATTCCAAAATATGTCCGAAATAAATTTTTGAAAACCACGGAAAACACAGAAAACACGGAATTAAGAGAGTAAGGGTGCAGTCTTTTCGTGTTTTCCGTGGTTGTAATGTCCGGATCAAATCCTCTGTGCCCACCTGCGTTTTCCGTGTTGCAGAACTCATGGTGATTTTAATGTAAACATTTGCATTCTAAACTACAATTAGTTCTAAATTATGTATTTATTTGAGAATCGATGCACTAGTGTCTCGTCAACAATATAATGTCGTAACAATTATATTGTATGATGTTCATAAAGAATCCTATGAATATATACACTGTAACACTTACTGAAGATGAGCGCGAATCTCTTTATGAACTTACCTCAAAGGGTAAACATGACTCACAAAAAGTTCTCAATGCTCTGATCTTACTTAGTTGTGATAAAGGTGAATGGAATGCCAGCAATTCCCGTTTTGAATAAAAACACATGCGGGAGGCGATTAAATTTTTTAATATTTCGTAATAATTTTATTACACTGTCGACATGTACAGAATACGAATCATAAGGCACGTTTTAAATATTAACTACAAAGAATGAAATGAATTATAACATCAAATTCTTTAAAGAGCTACTTACAGATGAAAATAATTTACAGGAACTACCTCTTATTTTAGCTTCTCAATCCAAAAGGTTTGAAATTATAAGGCCAGTATTTGTTGGTTTTTCTTGTAAGTGAGAGCGTTGGAAAGGTCTGGAATCTATAACTAACCTCACACAGTCATTAAACTCAACTCCATAAATCGGTATCATGTAAGATTAGTAAATTTATTAAAGATGAAAAAATGAGTCAAAAGTTGGATAATCGTGTACTTTTCCGACGCTCCCCGAATAGAAGAAATCAGTATAAATAAAATGATTACGAAATATAAAAATATTAAACCTTCGTATGCATGTGTTTTTGTTCAAAACGGGAATTGCTGATGAAATGCTAATCATTCCACCAATGAAGAAATTTCACGTATCCTGAATATTAATATGAGAAAAATTGACCGTGTTAAAAAGCTATTTGTTGAAGAAGGCCTTGAAGTTGCCCTCAATGGAAAAAAAAGAAATCGCATTTACGATAAAAAGGTTGATGGTGATTTAGAAGCTCATTTAGTCGCCCTTAGTTGCAGTGAACCTCCTGAAGGTTTTGCAAGATGGTCTTTAAGATTGTTAGCTGATAAGGTTGTAGAGCTTGGTTATACCGATAACATTTCTCATGAAACAGTACGTCGTACTTTAAAAAAACGAAATCAAACCCTGGCAAAGGAAAGGATGGATAATTCCTCCGGAACAAAACAGTAGCTTTGTTGCAAATATGGAAATGGTTCTGGATGTTTATAAACGTCCATTTGATCCACTAAATCCTGTTGTATGTATGGATGAGTCCCCAAAACAACTCATTGCAGAAACCAGGATCCCTGTCCCCTGTTCACCTGGGAAACCAGCAATTTATGATTATGAATACAAACGTTATGGGGTCGTGTCCCTGAGTTATTGATCAAATCTGAAAAACGAGTATTACCCCCATATTTGAGGAAAACGAAGAGAGATTCTTGCGCTCGCTGTTTTCAGTAACTCGGGGACACGACCCGTTATGGGATATGCAATATATTCCTTGCCTGCGAACCATTAACAGGAAAAAGAATGGTCAAAATTACTGAAAGAAGAACCAACCGAGATTGGGCCTATTATCTGGAAGATATAGCAATTCAATATGAGAATACAGATAAAATAACGCTGGTAATGGACAATCTAAACACGCATATTCCAGGATCTCTCTATGAAACATTTCCACCAGCGAAGGCAAAGGAATTATGGGATCGATTTGAATTCGTGTATACACCAAAACATGGAAGCTGGTTGAACATAGCAGAGATTGAATTGAGTGTACTCACAGGTCAATGTTTAAAAAGAAGATTGGATGACATCGAGGTTGTTAGAAAAGAGGTATCGGCCTGGCAAAATTTCCGAAACAACAAAAATTCAAAGATTAATTAGCAATTTACAACAAAAGATTCAAGGACAAAACTATCACGTCTTTATCCGACACTTGAGAATTGACTCGACACTAGTATAATGCTTACATATCTTAAAGTCCCATACTTATATAATCTTAAAGTCTCGTAAATAAAGTTAAAATCAATCCAGGCAGGAAAATATGAATTTGAGATAAAAAAGGTGAAAATAATGGAGTACGACTTTTTTCCCATCTCTCCAGGCGATAGGGAGGAGGTAATTGATATATTCAATTATTACATCGAAAATAGTTTCGCAGCCTATCCCGAAAGGAAAGTTCCTTACGAATTTTTCAATCTATTCCTACAGTCTACAGCCGGATATCCTACAGCCATTGTAAAGAATAAAAACAATGCAATCCTGGGTTTCGGGATGCTTAGGCCTTATTCACCTATGCCCACTATGGCGGGAACTGCTGAGATTAGTTATTTTATTAGACCCGAGTGCACAGGAAAGGGGATCGGCTCGACAATGTTTGAATATCTTCTTGGAAAGGCCAGGGAAAAAGAGCTCCATAGTATCCTAGCCAGTATTTCCTCTCTAAATAAGGGTAGCATCCGTTTCCACAGCCAGCATGGGTTCTCTGAGTGCGGGAGATTTAGAGAAGTAGGGAAAAAGTGCGGGAAACTCTTTGACATAGTATGGATGCAAAAAATGTTGTAGAACTTATCCCAAAAATCAGAATACGTCCATAAATCTAGAATTTAGATAATCAATCTATTTTTCTGTTAGGAAAATAGTTCAGAGATTCTTATTGATATGGATATAAATTTGTTTTGGGATGAGCTCGTAATAAAATTAGATTACTGATTTTGTCAATGCTTAGAGCCTATCCTCGGCAGGTCGACATTAAATTTTGACACTTTTTACGATGGTGCTTTTGAAGTGGTGCGCCATAATTGTGTATAGTTGCTGGGTTTACATTAACAGGACATTAGTCCCTAATACTAAATTTTCTTGCAAATATGTTTCATTGCTTAGATGTTTCATTGCTTATATATGCCGTGGGAGTTGAGCCACACGTTAACCAGCCTTGGATCTAATGTACATTTATTGAATGTTCAAAAAATGATATCCGATAAATTAATCTAACCTCTAATGTCGACCTGCCGAAAGTAGGTTAGAGACAATTAAAAGTTAATTAGGAGACTTTAAGAATCTCTAGAGAAAGCATGCAAACGCTATTTGAGTATTCACGAAGAAAAATTACTGGAAAACGATTTCTCTAACTGGATTTAATTTTTATGTGACTAAAGCTTCATACATTAATAGAGGCTAATTCTCATAGGAATAAGCAGTACTAGAATAGATATAACGGAGAATATAGCTAATGGGGAATATAGCTGATTTTTTTAAGATAAAAGCCTCTGGTGAATCACTATTCATTTCGATAAGAGTAATGTAATTGTTCTGAGGGGGATAGTTTTGGATAGAAATGGAGCAGCAAAAAATACAGGTCATAGCGTGAGTAAAGGGAGTTCTGGCAAAGAAGTATCAAATAAGCATTTTTATCTAATCTACGGCATAATCCTGGTTTTAATTGTCGTTATTACGCTTATTATTCTACAAAATCCTGAGGATCCTATTGTAATGGTACGCCGATTTGCAGGAACATTCGGTTACCTGGCTATTTTCCTTGCAATTGTTTCCTCTGAATATATAGTTAAAATAAGGAAAATCTCGGGATTGCCTTTTTTAAAAGCTCACCATAATCTGGCGAGAATTGGAATCCTGTTAATGCTTATTCACCCTCTGACTTTTGTCTTACAGGGAAGAGGCATTAACATTTTTTCACCAATTTCTTTCCCTGTAAACCCTTATATTGGTTATGCAGGTCGACCAGCTTTTTATTTGTTTCTCATTGCTGTTGGCATTGCATTGTACAGGAAAAAATACAGAGGCTGGCTGAAAATTCACTACCTCACTTACCTGGCTTTTCTACTGGTTACAGTCCACGCCCTGATGCTTGGTGATGATTTCGAATTAAATATAATGAGAATGCTTGCATTTGTAATGGCAGTTACTGTAATAGCTATATTTATACATAAGAGGATGCTTCGGAGGCGAAAAAGAAGCTAAAGCAATTGAATCTCAAGACCGAATATATTTTTTTATAAATAAAGGCAATGAGTGTGTCTGCGAGTTAGTGATTGTGTCTAACAATATGGGCACACCTATTTTGTTTTTAGAAGTTTGAGAGCTATCATTTTAACGTGGCTTTCAATAGTTAATCCTTAAATCCTTGCTTTTAACTCAATTTTTTCGAAAATAGTGGAAAGAGTTTCCCGTTAGCAAAAAATCTATTTATCGTTGAAGATCCAATTGCCTTAAGGGAAAAGGCAGATGAGGTACTGGTTCTGGGAGATAATATTCTGGTAGACAATATTATAGAAGTAAATGGCCTTGAGTATTTTTTCGGCGAGGTAAAGGCAGTCGATAACATCAGTTTTACAGTGACGAAAGGGGAGATCTTCTCTTTTCTCGGGCCAAACGGGGCAGGGAAAAGTACGGTGATCAATGTCCTTACTACTCTCCTGCCTGTCCAAAAGGGAAGCGTAAGTATTGCGGGGCATGATTTGAAAACAGAGCCTGAAAAAGTAAGAGAGTCCATAGGAATTGTTTTTCAAGAGCTGACCCTTGACAGAGACATGACTGTTAGGGAGATTCTGGAATATCACGGAAGGCTCTATTCCATGCCAAAAGCTTTAAGACAGGCGCGAGTTGACGAACTGCTTGGTCTGGTTGAGCTCGAAGAAAAACGAGATACACTCACAAAGCATCTCAGCGGCGGAATGAAACGCAGACTTGAGATTGCAAGAGGGCTTATGACCCGACCAAAAGTACTTTTCATGGACGAGCCTACTATAGGGCTTGATCCTCAGACAAGGATAAGGATCTGGGATTATGTAAGGGATATCAACCAGCAGGGCACAACTATTTTCCTGACAACCCATTATATGGACGAAGCCGACCAGCTTAGCGACAGGATAAGCATTATAGATCACGGAAAGATAGTTGTTACGGGCAGATCCTGGGAGTTAAAAAACGCTCTTGGTGAGGATCTGATATACCTGGAAACCAGCGATAATATGGCAGCTATGGCACTGCTAAAAAATCTAGGCAGTGTAAAAGGGACCAGGGAAAAATCGAAAGGAATAATTGTTATGGTCAATGTGGATGGTACCTACCTATTGCCTGAGATCATGGATAAACTTCGAAAGGGAGGGATCGCGATCAAGGCTGTAAATCTCAAAAAGCCGTCAATGGATGATGTTTTTGTCCATTATACAGGAAGGGAACTAAGAGACACTGGAGCAGAAAAGATTGCACCCTTGAGGCCAGGGGGGCGTTAAAATATGCACACAGGGTTTCTTACTATCTACTGGCGCGACATGCTAAGATTTGTCAGATTTCGAACTCTCCTTTTTACTTCACTTCTTCAGCCTGCGCTATGGCTGGCCTTTTTTGGAGTTGCAATGTCAAATAACTTTGATAGGCTTACAGCAACTCTGCCAGCGATTCCAGGTGTCAGGAGTGTAGGATACCTGACTTTCATAGGTGCAGGCGTTATTGCCATGACTACGCTTTTTACGAGCCTTTTTGGTGGGACAGTATTGCTCTTCGATAAAAACTGGGGGCTTATGCGAGAGACTCTTTCAAGCCCTATTCCAAGGATACATATTATTATAGGAATAGGGCTCTCAAGCATGACCAAGTCATTTATCCAGGCAGCTGTCATCATGATTTTCGGGCTTCTTTTAGGAGTCCAGTTTTTTGAAGGTTATACCCTGACCCAAGTTTTGTTCTCAATATTCGGAATTATGCTTTTTATAGGGGCCTTCTCCCTCGGATTTCTTTTTCTCTCAGCTGCAATAGCAATAACCATGGAAAGCCCGGAAGGGATGCAGGCAGTGATAACCCTCCTTACAATGCCCTTCTTTTTCACGAGCAACGCACTTTACCCTGCGAACTCTTTTCCTCCTTTACTCAGAGCTTTATCCACAATTAATCCACTTACGCATCTGGTCAGCGGAATCAGGTATTTTGCAATAGGAAGTGATTTTTCGTCAATAGGAATCCATTATACTTACACTATGGGAGAGGTCATCATTTCTTTCATGTCCCTCCTAGCTTTTGCAGGAATTATGTTTCTTATTGCAAGATGGAGATTTATGAAAGTTAAAGTCACATAATCCAGTTATTCTCCAGTTATTGGAAATAAATGAGAATGTTTGTATGGGAGGCAAATTCTATGGTATGTACCCACAATTATATGATAAAAATTAAAAATATAGAGCCAGGCTCAAAGGGATGTGAGGAGTGCCTGAAAATAGGGGACAGTTGGGTCCATCTGAGAGTCTGTCTGACCTGCGGGCACGTGGGCTGTTGTGATCAGTCAAAAAACAAGCACGCAACAAAGCATTTTAATGAAACCGAACATCCGGTAATTCAATCTTTCCAACCAGGTGAGAACTGGAAGTACTGCTATATAGATCGTGAATACCTTAAATAACAAAGCTAAAAGCCGAAAAAGCTTATGGAATTTAAAGCTGCTTATTTAGATAGAACTTCTCTTCAAAAATTGGTTACCAAAAACATATTTTTCTTTTATTCATTTATCTCTTCTGATTTAATAAAAGCTTCCAAATAATATTTATTCGATTTTATTCTCTGGATGACATACAGGCTTGATGAAGCTCTGAGCTACTGGCTGATACATACTATTCTATGGGAAGTTGTCGGCGCTGTAGTCCTTGGAGCTATAATTGGCTATATTGCTGGATACCTATTGAAAATAGCTCTGAGTAAAAAGACTATTGATGAATCCTCTTACGTTACCTATACACTGGCTCTAGCATTGGTTGTACTTGCTAGCGTAAAACTACTAGGAGCCGATGGAATTCTTGCTGTTTTCGCTGCCGGAACTACTTCAGTGACATCAACTGAAAAGAAAGGCTTGATGAAGACCATGTAGTAGAAGACATGGATCTTTTCTTTACAATTCCCGTATTTACTCTGCAAGGCCTGGTTGCACCATGGCAGGAATGGATGAAACTTGGATTGGAAGGTTTACTGATGGCTTTTTTAATACTATTACTTCACCGAATACCTATTCTTTATCTTATTAAACCTCTTATCTAACATCAAAAGTAATCCGGATGTCTTTTTCGCTGGCTGGTTTGGCCCTGTTGGAGTAGCAGCCTTTTATTATGCCCAGTTCTCTATGATACAAACTGGAATAGAGGAAATCTGGCCGATTGTCAGCCTGGTGATATGCATGTCAATTGTACTTCACGGAATAACTACAACTTATTTCACAAAGCTTTACGGAATATATTTTAAAAAGCAGTTAAATTGACATTATTCATGAAGGAAATGCTTAAAAAAGGATTTCATAAGAAAGCTTAGAAAAAGGAAATTTGAGCTTTGTAGAAATCCTGATTTTTCATATTATTGAGCTTATCCCAAAACTCAAAATTTGCTTTTTTGATCTTGTATTTTGAATGATCCAATCGAGTTTCTGAATATAGAAAAATATTTCTTAAATTTTATTAATCTGAGAATAAAATTGGTTTTGAGATGAGTTCACTAATAGAAACTAAAGAGCTGCTGGTACGAAAAGGCCATCTGCTGACAAACATTTGGTTTGTATTCTTTTTATATAATTATTAATATACTACTGAATTAGGGTGGCAACCAGGTGGGAAGGTAATAGTTACCTGATTCTAGGAGGTGAACTTATTAAAAGAGGTCCACGTGAGGTTAAAGAGTATATAAGCGGCATGGGTATCGGTTATCCAGCGAACAGGGAAGACATTATTAGGTTTGCTACAGGAAAGCAGGCAGAGAGTGATGTTTTGGATCTTCTAAGGGGAATACCTGAAATAGAGTATAATACCCCTGATGAAGTTACCAGAGAGATCGAACGTCTGGAAAGCCAGCGCACTAGAGAGTATGTCAGATCAGATTATGAATCTACTGAATAGGCTATCGAGAAAATAAATTAGCTTAGAGGTACGGCTATAGAATTTAGGCAACAGAAATTTAGGAATACCTTCTGAGAATTATTCTTGTACTGACCACGATATCAGTACGAAATTTGAGAGAGATGAATTAAATGGGGGGAATTTGTGCAAACAAGTCCAACTCAAGTTCAGAAATTTTTGAAGGATATAAACTATCCTGTAAAAAAGCAGGATCTTATTGAGCATGCCAAAAAGCATAATGCCAGCAATGAGGTATTGCAGGATCTTGACAAGATTCCAGATAAGGAATATACCAACGCTGCAGATGTTAGCAAAGAATCTAAAGGAGAATAAACTTGAAGTAAAGGGGGATGTTTATCAAACATGTTCCCCGCTTCTGTTCAGAATGCTTTAAAAGATATAGATTATCCTGAAGAAATAAGATCTTATTGAGAATGCTAAAAAGCACAGTGCAAGTGAAGAAGTAATTAGCTGACATTAACAAACTTCCAGACGACAAAGAGTACACTAGTGCCTCTAATGTTAACGAAGCATTTGAAGGAAAATAACGCCATTTTAAAGTAAATGGACTATCAAACGGGAAGAGAGTGCAAAAGTGATTTTGGCTCATGATCTGAGGTTTTGAGAGATTGATTATTCGTGGTCTCATCCAACAATCCATTATGCTTTCTCTTTTCATTTACAGTAGTTCCGATTAACCCAAGTTCCGAATCAGATTCTAAAACAGTATTCAATATTTTTACTCTACCTAAAATTAATTATGTAGGATCATGGAGTTCATATGTGTGAAAAAAAACGAATCCATGACACCTACATGCAGTGTTAGCTTGTTAACAACTGCATTTGAAATGTTTAGTAAATATAATATAATAAAATTGCCATCGAACGCAGATTATAAAATTGAAAAAGTCCTAAACGTGTTATTACATGCTGCGACTTCTACTTCTAATTCTCTTGAATCTGCAAGCAATGATCTCAAACGTAAAAATCCTGAAGCAAAGATACCTTCATCAGATACCATTTTTAATTATGTAAACTGCAACAATATTGAAGATATCCTTTCCTCATTCAGAACTATCAATCCTGAAATATTCAAAATGATGGAACTCGAAGGTAAAGTTCATGATGTTGCAATTGATTTCCATCATGTACCATTCTATGGTGATAAGAATACACCCTTAATTAGAGGCATGAAACCTAAAAATGGAACTTCATGGGGATATGAATATTGTACGCTTGACATCATTGGAGATGACAAACTTACACTTGATGTGATCCCAATCAGTGCTCTTAAAAAGGATTATTCAATACTCATTGAACTTTTGTTTAAAAGATTAGAAACAATGAGTGTAAAAGTAGGAACAGTTTATTTGGATAAAGAATTTTGTAATGATGATACGATTTCTGCATTGACCAAACTAAAAATAAATTTTGTTATTGCATGTAAAGTCAATAAAAAAATCAAAAGGGAACTCGAGAATTTCAAAAAAGAAAATGGGCATAAGTCAACTGTTTTTGAATATCAGTTTAATGAAAATGGAACAAAATTTAATCTTGTGGCAGTGCCTCATGAAAAGAAAGAATACATCCTGTTTGCTACAAACAAAGATGTGAAGTCAATTGAAGAATTCGAGAAGAGTATTCCCGAAGAATATAAGAAAAGATGGAATATAGAAACTGGCTACAGAGTAAAAAACGATTTCAAAATACGTACATGTACAAAATCATCTGTGGCAAGAACGTTATTCTTCATAATTCAGTGTATATTATACAATATTTTAAATATGTTGAAGTCGGTTTTGCAAATTACGGCACACGAAATGAAATCAATAATCAATGAAGATATTGGAAAATCTGTAAAATGGGGAATAAAATCACTGGTTGGAATGCCGGTCAGGCTACTTTTGCGCCAATTAAAAAGGTACATTCGAGAAAGAGATAGAATACTACGCATCCAGTTAACTGAAGTGTAGTAACCAAACATTCACCTAAAATATAAAATGATTTGATAGCGGCAGCTAACGAGATTTTTTGGAACAGATGTTGTTTTTGAATTATTTTGTACGAGGAATCGTTCAAGAATCATGATTTTTGCCAGTAATTAGTAACATTTTATACATGGATGAAGATAAAAGACTAATTACCTATTTCAGCCATTCGTAACTTCTCACAATCGGAACTACTGATTTAGAGAATAATATCTTTGATGACTTGAAATTTATTACGTCAAATCATCTTTTTTTCGAAAACAATTTTTGTATGAGCTCTATAATTATAATTTAGCTCGATAAATGTAAATATTAGGAGAATTCATCTAGCTAAACAGCTTGGTAATGGGCCAATGGTTCTCTCCAATTGTCTTCGTTTAGCCTTCTTTTGAGGTCCTTCTGGTAAATGAATTAGATTCCATTTTTCATTATACCATTCTTTGCGTTGTAAAGCTTGAATATTTCAATGTAACACATTCCTGCAATTAACAAAAGATCGAATACTGTTTTATGAGAATCTTTAGGATCACTGTCGATTCCTTACAAAGCAGGTGAGTCAAATTACTGTTACATCTCCACGGACTCTGGGAGCTCTAGCTTAAAGTTATTGATCGAGAACTTCTTTTCAGGGCACCTTTGTTCGCATCTTCTGCAGGCAGTGCCAAGACATCTTGCAGTATTGATCCTGAAACTTTCGTTTTCTCTTGCAAGGGCCTCTTCTGAGCATCCCTGCACACAGGTATTACAACCGCTGCACTGAATGGTAGCGAAGAAACTCCATTTTGGCTCCATGATCTCCAAGCTTTTTCCGAGTTCCCGTATATCCCTTTCATATTTTCTTTCAATAATGCTTTCCTGCAGTTTTTGCGGAATAGGCTGGATACCTGATCTTTCAAGGTTTGCATTATACTTTTCAAGAGGCATCCCTTCATTCCATAGGGCTATTTCCTGGATGTAGATGGCTGCAAAGGTAGGGGACGAAGCAAACATAATATGATCTGCAAGGATCGATTTCTTCATTTCATTGAGGTATGAGAGGTAGTCGGGATTAAAGGCCAGGTCTTTTGCAAGTTCCAGGGATGTATTTCCGCACTGGACAATCCGTTTTGAGGTTGCAGGCACAATGCCTATGAAGCGGGCCTTTTGGGGATCTACATATGTCCCGCTTGCTCCACACATGTACATAGTATCCAGGTTTTCGTAGGCTATTCCTGCTTCGTGCATCAGGGTAAGATGCCCGGCTCTCAGGGCACCGAAGGCTTTTCCGGCTTCAATTACGTCCTCCTCCATAAACGTGATACCCTTTCCCAGCCGAATTTTACCGCCTTCAATATGAGGAGGTTTTATTATGCCAGTTACAAGCCCTGCATACATAAGGGCGATTACTCCAGTACCTGTAATTCCCTTTGCAGGATATCCGGTGGCTTTGAAGGTCCCGTTGCGCAGGTTGATTCTTGGCCCTCCTACCAGCCTGAGCTTTTCATCAAGGACAAGCTCTTGCCAGCCTCCGGAAAGCCTCAAATCGGCAATTGCTCCAGGCGTTGCCAGCATTCCTTTGCTGATCTGCTGTCCTTCGATGGCAGGGCCTGCAGCAGCCGATCCTGTGTATATCCTGTCATCCACCTTCACGGCCATTTCGGCATTTGTCCCATAATCCGTAACCATGCACGTTTCGGGATTATCCAGAAACCCGGTTTTTATCATCATAGCAAGGGCATCGGCTCCTATTTCGTGCCTTATTGACGGGGGAATTATCACATCAACATCTGTGGAAAGCCCGATTTCGTTTCCTGAAACAATATGTCCGTCCCTTTTCGGAGGCTTTACATGCATTTTTTCAAGGGCGTTTTTTCCCGCAAATGCAAGGTCCCGGATTTCTATTCCTTCGAATAGCGACAGCTGTGTCGGATTTCCACAAACGGCTATCCGCTTGAGATTTTCGGGCTTAAGGTTATTTATAAGGGAGTTTACGGCTGAGACAAGAATTCTATGGGCTGTTCCTTGTCCATAACTGATCGCAAAGTCCATATGGTCAACAACGCTTGCACCCGGAAGCGGGTTTCTGGACAAAATTGCAGTCCTGAGGACAGAAGAGTCAATAAGGTTCAGGAGCTGCGCTCTAATCCCACTGGTGCCGATATCGATATTTATTGCCTGATCCATATTTTATTCCAGGATTTTTTAAAGTTTTTGTTCATCCTTTCCGATTTTTACTTTTCTTACTGTTTTTTTCGGTTTTCTCTTTCTGATCCTTATTTATTCACCTTACAGTATTATTTCCCGATTTAAGAATGCCATAAATGAAGGAGTGATAAAGATCAAAGAAAAGAAATAAAAAAAGAAATTCTGGAAGTTAAAGTAAAATCAGTGGAGATCCTTACGGACTTCTTTCCAGTTTTTCCCTGCACAGATCTTTTTTGCGATTTTCACTGCGTCAAGTGGAGTTTTTCCATATACTGAGTTACCAAAGGTCTCGACGAAATTCCTGTCTATAGCAGCCCCGCCACAGGCTACAGGAACGTCTTCGGAATCCAGGACCTCTGCAAGGGCTTTAAGGCCTCCTTTGGTCGTGCTCATGAGGGTTGTTCCTATAACAAGGTCAGCGTTTGCTACCTTTACGGCTTTAACGGCTGCTTCGACCGTTATGTCACTTCCAAGATCAACTACTTCGAAACCATTTGCCCTGAGAATAGCGGCTACAATGTTCTTGCCTATATCATGCAGATCTCCTTCAATAACGAGGGATACCACCTTCCCCTGGGAGTGCATGTCCCCTATCTTTTCTTGGCAGAGTTTCACCCCTTCGATAAGGGCCTCATTTGCCAGCAGGATTTCAGGCATATAGCTTTCTCCGATGTCGTAAAGCTCACACACGGTCTGGATTCCGGGCATAAGGGCATGTAAGACCAGGTCTTTCGGGTCTTTTCCTTTTCCAAGTAGGGCAGCTGTGAGTTTTACTGCTTCAGCACTGTTTCCCCCGATCACCGCCTCTGTTACGGCTGCATATTCGGGATCTTTAGGCCTTCTCTGCTCCTCAATCTGGTTGGCGGTGGTCACTTCTTTGCTCCTGTCTCCAAGATCCACCCCGAGGCCGATCATTATCCCTTCATCAATGAGTTTTTTAAACTTTGCAGGCTCTTTTTCTTTCATCTCGAAGATCTTCTGAACTGCAATGTCGATGTGCCTGATCATTCTTGCATCCCACCCAGGACATTTTCTTTCATATTCCTTCCAATACCGACTCCAATCTGCCTGATAAGGTCTTCCACATCATCGTATTTCGGGATTTGGGTCTCTTTGCAGGCCCTTACATAAGCTCTGAGGTTTTCGAGAGGGGTTCCAAACGAGACACCACATGCAGTCCCGACAATATCAGTTCCCTGCAAGATGCATTCTCTAGTTCTGTTATAGACCTGCTCGGGGGAGCCATTTGGCATCAGGTCTATGACGTCAAGGCTTCCAAGAATAGACATCTCGTTGCCCATTACCTGACGGCAATACCATACTGGAACGGCATCAAAGGAGAAACAGTCAATTCCGCTCTGCTTTATGTAGGGCAGGAGTTTACTGGCATCTCCGCAGATGTGCAGGATCTGGGGACAGCCGATTTCCTTCGCTATTCTTTTGTGGGAAGGGAGTACAAATTCTCTATATGTTTCCGCAGAAATCAGATTACTGGAAGCCGAAGGATCAGCGAGGAAGAGGATATGTGCCCCGTAAGCAGTCTGCAACTTCCCGTAAGCTATCACGAAATCAGTTGCTGCTTCAATGAAGGCATGGGCTTTTTCCGGGTCGGTCTTTGTCCACCGGGCCATATTTTCAACGCCTGCTATGTGACCTGCTACCGTAAAGGGAGCGGTAAGTGCGGGGATGATAGGGAGCATGCCGTCGTAGCGCTTCCTCAGTTCGTCGATTGCTCCGAGCACTACCGGAATTCTTCCGGTTTCTTCCAGGTCGTCGGGCCAGGCCACATCTGTGGGGTTTGTATAAGCAGGTCCGGTCACCGGAGGCCTGTCTGGCTTGTCCCAGTCAAGTTTACACCCCAAAGCTTCAGCTTCGAGGGAAATATCAAACTGGGGACGTGCAGCCTCGATGCCGCAAACTTCATAGGGGGCGGCTGCAAGGTCTGCCATCATCTTGCTATCAAAGTGAGCTTTTGGCCAGGAAGCATTGCATATCTGCATCAATTCGGTTGTGGTCTGAGCGAGGGGGTTTGCAGGGGGTACGTAGTCAACCCTGCCTCCAAGTACTGCTGCCAGAGCTCTCCGGGTTGGAGTCATTTCACTTACCATGTTCTATGTCTCCGTTTAATCTACACTGAATGCGTAATAGTTATATTAAATAAATTATACTCAATGACAAGATCACCAAAGAATGCTTTTTTTTGAACACCACTATGAGTAAAAGAAGTAGTGATCTGCTGTCAGGTAAAAGCTTGACATGTTCTGTTTTTACGATTTCTTTTGCAAGTTCCTTTTCCGTATCCCAGAAAGATGTACGAAAATTATTGTGTTTTTGCAAAAGTTCACAGTTCTTACGATGACATTTATTAATAAGCTGATCCCCAAACTCAAAATTGCTTCTCTGAATCTCGTTTTATAAGTAATTAATCGAGCTTCTAATCATGAAACTCATTTTGAAAACTCTTATTGATGTGGGAATTAAATTGGTTTTGGGATAAACTTAATGAATAATATTGTTTTTATACATTATATAAATTGTGGCTCTGTATAAGTCATCTAAACTTGATTATTACATCTCACACAGGAATATACTCGTTCACTCCTGCTGGCAGTAAATGCAAAAAAATGACGAAAAATATATGGACAGTTCCTAATAAGTTATTTTGATACAATTTAAAAAAAGAAAAGTTAGGTAAAACCGTTTTACAAAAATCACAATAAATCTCTCAAACTCCGGTAAAAATATCGGCTCTTTGTTATTTTGTGTGGATTAGAAATAATTATCCAGTTAAAAAGTAAAATGCTAAAAAGATAAATATCGATCTTGAATATGGTTTCCTATACAAAATGTGTTCAAACATCATATAGTTGGACCCATATTTGGGATTCCTACAAACTTCAACGGCAGAATATCTTCAAGTTCCTCTGATTAAGACAGACTTGGATAGCCTCTCTTAAACGCTCCATGGCCTGTTCGACATTTTTCCCTGAGTGTAATAACCGGTATGTCAGGAACTTTTGCAATATATACACTATTTTCATCCTGCTCGATCAGGACCGTATAATTCAGCTCTTGCCTTCCATTGTTACCAGGATATCGTTTAATCTATGAGTGTTTAAACCGTTTAGGATAGCTACGTTTATTTGCAGCCATAAGTATTGTGATAATAAAGCTTCTTTATAATATGTACACAAGTGGAATTTATTATACTTCAGGTTTAAAGCCTGTTTATGCGATTGCAAGGGGATACCTGTGATAGAAATAAGAAAATTATCCAGATCCTTCGGAAACCTGGTTGCTGTTGATAAACTTGACCTTGATGTGGAAAACGAGATATTTGGTCTTTTGGGCCCAAATGGTGCAGGCAAGAGTACAACGGTTATGATGCTTACAACTCTACTAAAACCCAGCAGCGGCACTGCAAAAGTATGCGGATATGATGTTGTAAAAGATTCAAAGAAAGTGAGGTCAAAGATAAGTTATGTTCCTCAGGATATGGCAGTAGACCGAAAACTCACAGGCCGGGAGAATGTACTGCTTTATGCAAAACTCTATGGGATTCCGAATAGAAATTCAAAAGTCGATGAGGTAATCGAAATGATGGGGCTCTCAGACCGTGCCGGCGATCTTGTTGTAACATATTCAGGAGGAATGAGGAGGCGCCTTGAACTCGCCCAGGCCCTTGTCCATGAACCTGAGGTGCTTTTTCTGGATGAACCAACCCTTGGCCTGGATGTGAGCGGAAGAAAAAAGATATGGGAGCACATCAGGATGCTTAAAGCAGAAGGAATGACTATTTTCATGACTACGCATTACCTTGAAGAGGCAGAAAAGTATTGCAACAGGGTTGCAATTATTGATAAAGGAAAAATTGCAGCTGTAGGTTCTCCTGAAAACCTGGTAAGCTCCATAGGAAAAGATGCCTCCCTTAATGATGTCTTCCTTGAGAAGGTTAAAACTCCCGAAGAACAGGCAGGGTTCAATTCAACCCAGTTTAGAAACCTTCTGAGGCGAAGATAATGAAAGCAGTATTCTACTATTTTGAAAGGGATCTTGTAAAATGGCTCAGGGGTAGAGTAACCGTTATCTCTTCACTTGTAATGCCTGCAGCCTGGCTGGTATTTGTTGGACTTGCCCTGCCCACAAAGTTTACTGACAATTATCTGGCTTTTATCACACCTGGTATTCTTGTCATGACGATGCTTTTTTCCTCCCTGCAGGGTGGATCTCTTATGATTTTTGATAAAATACTGGGCTTTTTGAATAAGTTTCTCGCCATGCCTTCGCCAAGAGAAAGCATGCTGTACGGAAAAATCCTTTTTATCAGCGTAAGGGGCCTGTTGCAGGCAACTGTAATTCTTCTGATAGCCACTTTGCTTGGAGTAAGGATTTGGGATCCTGTAAATATAGTCTTGATATATCTTACATTGTTCCTGTTTTCAGTATTTTTCTCCGCTCTCTCAACCATGATAGGACTGTATTTAAGCGACCATGACAGTTATTCGGCTGTAAACAGCATGATAAGCATGCCGTTATTTTTCACAAGTAGCGCGCTTATGCCTTACGAGGTCATGCCTGCCTGGTTAAGGACAATGGCCAGGCTTAATCCGGTCAGCTATGCAATAGACAGCACAAGAATTCTATTTGAAGGGGGGATACCTGTTTACGGCATCTTGAGCCTTGCTATAGGAGCCGGGATTATGGTGCTTCTCGGAACATATCAGTTTCGGAAGGCAGTTGTGTGAAAAAAGACTGGAAAAGGAAAAAGAGTAATTTACTCTTTGAATTATAGGAATTTCAATTTGAACGACAGGAATTTGAACTTGAATAACGGGATTTGAACTTGATTTACGGAATTTGAATTTGAAAAACCGGAATTTCAACGCCATTAAAAGTTTCGATATAAAAGTATTATTTATTAGGTTTGAAACTTTAATTCGCAGAATGTTTTTTTGATCGGTTATGATATATATATTTAACTCTTTATAAATGTATAGATTAAGAGTAATAGGGTTTCCTCTTAATCTTTGGGTTGGATCGCAGGTAGGGCCCGAGAATAGGGACTCGGACTCTACCATCTACTTCTTAACAACTGTTTTTTGATTGGTTTCTTGGCTCATGATATTTATCTTAATCACTTTGTAACTAATTTTATGTTTTTTAAACTATTTTTTATAATGTCCTTAACTTAAATAAAGTTTATCATTTTTCCTTAGTTTCGGAGTTACGAATTCTACGAATTATAAATCAAATTTTAGAATTACAAAACACTAATAGATATTTTATTTGACAGAGATATAAAGAGGGTCGATATAAAGCGGATATAAAGTTGATATCTTCATTGAATATTATTCTAATAACTTTTTTGGAAATTATTTAAATAACTGCATTTAAGGGTAGTTGTTGTGGTCCAAACCTCACAAGGCAAATAGAAAATAAAACATATAAAAATAAAACACATTTGCTTAGGATCGTCTCTCATAAATATAAAAGATAACTAGCATTCTATGAATTTTCTATTCTGTTTTTGCCTGGAACAACTTGCTATAATCAGTAGTTCCGATTGTGTGAAGTTCCGAATGGCTGAAATAGGTAATTAGTTTTTTCTCTTCGTCCATGTATAAAATGTTACGAATTACCTGGCAAAAATCATTATTCTTGAACGATTCCTCGTACAGCATAATTCGAAAACAACATCTGTTCCAAAAAACCTCGTTAGCTACCGCTATCCAATCATTTTATATTTTAGGTGAATGTTTGGTTACTACACTTCAGTTAACTGGATGCGTAGTATTCTATCTCTTTCTCGAATATACTTTTTTAATTGACGCAAAAGTAACCTGACCGGCATTCCAACCAGTGATTTTATTCCCCATTTTACAGATATTCCAATGTCTTCATTGATTATTGATTTCATTTCGTGTGCTGTAATTTGCAAGACCGACTTCAACATATTCAAAATGTTATATAATGTACACTGAATTATGAAGAATAACGTTCTTGCTACAGGTGATTTTGTGCATGTACGTATCTTGAAATCGTTTTTTACTCTGTAGCCAGTTTCTATGTTCCATCTTTTTTTGTATTCTTCGGGAATACTCTTCTCGAATTCCTCAATTGACTTCACATCCTTGTTTGTAGCAAACAGGATGTATTCTTTCTTTTCATGAGGTACTGCCACAAGATTAAATTTTGTTCATTTTCAGGTCGTGTCCCCGAGTTATTGAAAACAGCGAGCATAAGAGTCTTTCCCCCACATTTGAGGAAAACGCAGGTAATACTCGTTTTGCTCAGATGTTGATCAATAACTCAGGGACACGACCCATTTTCATTAAAATGATATTCAAAAACAGTTGATTTATGCCCATTTTCTTTTTTGAAATTCTCAAGTTTCATTTTGATTTTTTTATTGAGTTGAGGTTTTGCCAAAATTGATAATAATGCTTTAAAAGCAAAAAAATCGCTTAAAATACCTTATTTTATTAAAAAATACTTTTAGAACCTCTAAAACAATATTGCAAAATGCCTTTGAATACGGAATTTCACTTTGAAAACTGATATAATATTAAATCTGCTTAAAAAAATAGCATTTATTAGGATTTATTATCATAGGTCGCATAAAAATATAAATATTTACTATGTTTTTAAAATTAAAATAAGGTTTCTTTCTCAATTGAAGGAATATTAATCTCTTCAATACTGATTAGGGGGATAATAGAACATTAAATTGATATTAAGTTGTTGCCAGATAAATTTTTTGCGAAATAGGCTACCCTGCTGAATATTATTGGAAATAAAGGAATTCTACGGAAAATGGCAAAACCTCAGTTTACATGCAATAATAAAATTTATCTTTAGTTTGGCCAATGCAGAAATTGCATCATCATTACAAAATTCTTTATCCAAATATACTGTTCCGATTTTTACACTCATTGTTTCCAATCTTTTAAACAAAAGTTCCATGAGTATTGAATAATCCTTTTTAAGAGCACTGATTGGGATCACATCAAGTGTAAGTTTGTCATCTCCAATGATGTCCAGCGTACAATATTCATATCCCCATGAAGTTCCATTTTTAGGTTTCATGCCTCTAATTAAGGGTGTATTCTTATCACCACAGAATGGCACATGATGAAAATCAATTGCGACATCATGAACTTTACCCTTAAGTTCCATCATTTTGAATATTTCGGGATTGATAGTTCTGAATGAGGAAAGGATGTCTTTAATATTGTTGCAGTTTACATAATTAAAAATAGTATCTGATGAAGGTATCTTTGTTTCAGGATTTTTACGTTTGAGGTCATTGCTTGCAGATTCAAGAGAATTAGAAGTAGAAGTCGCAGCATGTAATAACACGTTTAGGACTTTTTCAGTTTCATAATCTGCGTTCGATGGCAATTTTATTATATTATATTTGCTAAGCATTTCAAATGCAGTTGTTAACAAGCTAACGTTGCATGTAGGTGTCATGGACTCGTTTTTTTTCACACATACGAACTCCATGATCCTACATAATTAATTTTAGGTAGAGTAAAAATATTAAATACTGTTTTAGAATCGGTATTCGGAACTTGGGTTAATCGGAACTACTGTGTAAAGGAAAGGACTCTTCAACTATTACCAGTTTTAGTGAAGATTTTCTAAATCATAATGGAAACCCAAGCAACATTAAATCGGTATGTTGTGACATGTCTCCTTCGTATATCAGTGGGATTTCAAAAGAGCTTACACAAGCAAAAATTACATTCGATAAATTTCATGTGATGAAAGCGATGAATGAAGCAGTTAATGAAGTAAGGATACAAGAACAAAAAAAACAAGAATCTCAAAAATACCAAATTTATATGGATTACAAACAAGGATAATCTAACTGAAAAACAAAGAGAAAAGCTGTTAGAGTTCCGAAATCAAAAACTGGAGACATTAAGAGCATACAATGTAAAAGAAAGCCTCAAAGAGTTTTGGAAATGCAAAACCAGAGAGGAAGCTGAACAATATCTCAAAAAGTGGTATTTTTGGGCAACTCATAGCAAGTTAGAAGCAGTAATTGAAGTCGGTAAAACCATTAAAAGCCATTGGGATGGGATTTTGAACTACTTTGATTCCAGAATCACCAACGGCATTTTGGAAGGTATTAACTGTATTGCACAGTTAATAAAAAGAAATGCTAGAGGGTATCGAAACACTCAATACTTTATTAATATTATCTATCTAAAAATAGGAAAGTTAGATTTCAAACTACCCACGTGAAACGACGAGGAGCCTTCCGGATTTATTCTTCCTGCTGGAAAGAAATTAGTTCGCAATCAGCTCTATTCTGAATTTTTCAGGTTGATTGGTTGTAGTTTGGAGACGTCCTCGGACATTAATTTAAGAGCTGGTTTAGTAACTGAAAGTTTCCTGATCGAACGAAAAAAGAAATGTTTAAAAGTAGCGGTTCCTTTTATTTGAAAAATAACGGAAGGTATTTATTTCAGAAGGCTTTTCCCGGATCTTCAAAGGTCGGAACATAATGTTCAGCTTGAGTGGAAAAAGTTGTAAATAAATGAGTTCAGGTCTGGAACCTTAATGATTTAATGGAATTCGGAACTTCAATGATATAACGGAATTCGGAACTTCAATGGTATAACGGAATTCGGAACTTAATGATATAACAGAACTCTCGACATTACATGACGATTCAAACGTTACATCGAAAACTCAAACATTACATTGAAGAACCAAATGTTAAGTGAAGACCTTGGGATGACTACCCTTAGTAATCATTACTCTGAGGCCATTTTCCGAAAATTTACTGCAGAGATTTTCTTCTTCAAAGAAGAAGGAAAATTAACAAAATAACGATGTAAAAATATTTAATTCTGGAGGCTTCGATCCTGAAATTTAGCCTCAGGAATTAGTTAACTTGAAAAAAGCTTCTTTCAGGCTTCGGGTACATCCAGATTATGATCTTTCAGCTTTTTTTCCCTTATTCTTTCTCTGAGCAGATCGAGAACCTCTTCGTCCGAGACATCGTACCATCTCTCGTAAGCCTGCGCGACTGCCCTAAAATACGCAGGAATCTCAAGCACAACCAGCTCATCGACTTTTCTTTCTATTTCTTCTGCGACCTCTCTTCCAGCCACAGGTACTGCGACCACAATTTTTCTGGCTTCCCTGTTTTTGCAGAGTTCAATGGCTGCTCTCATTGTAGAACCCATTGCAATGCCGTCATCGATAAGGATCACGGTTCTTCCTTTCATATCAGGCAGGGGATTTCCTCCTCTGAGAGCTTTTACCCGCCTCTCGATCTCGGCAATCTGCTGCTGTTTGATCCTCTCAATATTTTCCCCTGCTAGCCAGTAATAGGCATCTTCAAAGATGAAAGTACTTCCGTTCTCGGCTATTGCCCCAAATCCGGCTTCAGGGTTATCCGGAAAAGGCAGTTTCCTTGCAATGATGAGGGAGAAATCCGCGTTCAATTCCCTTGCAACCTGCAATCCCACTTCTACTCCCCCACGCGGAATAGCAAGAATAAGAGGGTTTTCTGCTTCGTACTTTTTAAGAGCCCCGGCAAGTTTTTCGCCTGCATCTTTACGGTTTTTGAACATACTCCACCTTACATTCAACATTAATTCAGTTTTACCAGTTTAAACGCCAAATTAAATAACCCTGGCAAGACGCCATTAAACCTCGATTGAAGAGCCTGAAAAAAGAATCGCCTCAGGCAAATAGAATTATAGGATGTTAGTGCGAGCTTTTCGGATTTGAGGACATACTCGCTCGAATACCATCGATTAACACGTCCGGCATCCCCACCCGGAGGTCAGACTGCATACACCTGGCGCCCACTCATACCATTAATTACATTATTGAAGCTTCTACTAGAAATCTCTTCCGTACTCGATAGAAAAGGAGCAAAATAGTCACCTGTAGACGCTAATGAGAAAAAACCCATAATTACACCATTCAAAAAAGGCAATAGTAGTCGAAAAAGCGGCTCTCGAACCTGGCCAAATAAAGCAAATACTCATTTTTCATTTTGGTGTATGTCTTTTTTGACGTATGTCTTATCTGTTGGACATTTTTATCGTGGTCCAGACTTTTTAAGACCATCCAGGAAGATCGGAAATTAAAAACAGAAAAAATTATATGTATAAGTTTGAGAGTATTAGAAGGCAGGAAAAAATGATAATCGAAAGCCTCGGATTTTTCATCTATACATTCACATCTATCTTTGTAATCGTAGACCCTATCAGCGGAGCGGTGACTTTCGTCTCCATGACAAGCGATATGACAGATGAGAAAAAAAACGAAATCGCAAAAAAAGCAGTCACACTGGCATGCGCAATTGCGCTTTTTTTTGCGATCACGGGAGGCGTAATACTTAATCTGTTCAGTATTAGTGTGGATTCACTGCGAGTTGCAGGAGGGCTTCTCCTTTTCAGCATTGCTTTTGATATGATGCATGCCAGGATTTCAACGGAGAGTATTACTCAGGAAGAAATATCTCAGTCTCAGGAACGCGAAGATATCTGGATTTTTCCGATAGGTCTTCCGCTTCTAACAGGTCCAGGCACAATCAGCACAGTAATTGTCCTTATAGGAGGGACCGGATCAATTGAGCAAAAATTAATGATTCTTGTGTCAATAATACTGACATTCGTTCTCTGCCTATACGTCTTCCGATTCTCAAGAAGAATTAACATATTTCTGGGATATAACGGAATGCGAGTCTTTACAAGAATTATGGGACTTTTGCTTGCAGCACTTGCAGTGAACCTGACTGCAACGGGAATTATAAATATCTTTAAGCTAACAATTTGAGACCTTCTCAAATTAGCTCCGAAAATCAGCATTCTAATTTGATAAGCACTTCTCAAAGTAAGATCAATCCGTTCAAAATATCGTTCATGCCAAAAAAAGCGCTACTTTCCAATAAATTTCATGCACGTGGCTATAAATCATCCACATAATCCAAAAATCCATTATTTTTAGATAGCTTCCGCTACCATTTTACCTCTTCTTTACTTGAAATGGCGTTTAGAAGTATCTTCCAAATGAGTTTCTTTTTTCAACTTTATTCTGTAGTTCTGCGAGCACCAATAGTTGATAAGCTACGAAGTTTAGGAGTGAATAGAGCTTTTTACTTCCATTCCTTGTCTTTCTGATATCGAATTTAACTACTTGCTTAATGTGTCCATGTATTTTTTCACATTCAGCTCTCTTTTTGTACAGGGCTTGGAATAACTTATCTAAAATATTTTGGTTCCTGAGGTACATTCCGACTTGTTCTCTTCTTCCAATTTCATACAGAAATTTGAGTTTGTCTTCCATTAGTGCGTGAACATCTCCCCCGATCTTCCAATTTTTGTTAACCCAGTGATCGATTCTCTCCTTTTCTCCTTCTTTGTTGATTACGGCATTTGATGCGTAAGAAATAATCGGTCTTGCATTCAAGTGATACCAGATGTCTGCATGGGCATCGAAAGAATCATAACCTCCATCTGCAGAATATGATTCGATCTTAGCATCCATCTTTTTTAAGGCTTCAATATGCTTGATAAGTTCTTGAGGATCTCCAGCAAGTCCTCTTGTGTGGGTCATAAAAACAGGAAGAGTCCCAACCATTGTAATATGTGCTTTATCCATCTTACACCCGTAATGTGGATGATAGTCTGCATTTTCATCGTATCTTGAAGCTTCAAGTGGGGTGGAATCGATCTTAGCTTCCTTTTCTGATGAGAGGTTGAGGATTTTTCCACCTAACAGCATCATTACTTCATTGATTCCTTCCTCTCCAAGCCTATACTTCACAAAATGATGAAGGGTTCCACCTGAAGGAAGTTTTATCTGGTCGTTTTCATCAAAAAAAGATAGCAGAATGGCTTCTTCTTCTGTTAAGGAAGAAATGGTTTTATTATACGAAAGAGTCCTGAAACATTTTACAATGAAGAGCTTTATCATTGAGGAAACAGTATACCGAAAATGCCAATCTTTGTTGGTATAGTAAGTGCGTTCAACGTACTTCGCAATATCTTCTATGCAGAGAAAGTGTAGAAACTGGCAAATTGAAATACTTTCTTTGTTCAAATAGTTTTCAAATGAGTCCTCAAAGAGGACTCCTTTGTACACTATACTTGTTTTACTCACAAAACGAGATGTTTTCAACTATTTTTATATAAATGTATGGATAAATCTGTGCGATGGCAAAAACGAAAAAATGAATAGGTTTTTAAATCGAAGTCCTAATTTGAGAGCC
>CAVRNH010000011.1:0-55545 GCA_963722085.1 uncultured Methanosarcinaceae archaeon
GTAGCGAATTTGCTGTAAAATTTGCTCTCCATCCCTTAGTCTTCTTTTTTAATTACTTTCCACTACTATATACTAATTTCCTGTAGATTTGGTGCTTTATATAGGCTGAATCAAGGTCTTCAACCTGGCCTACAATATGCTGTTGCCTTCTGTAAGATTAATTCTTTGGAAAAGCCGCGCTTTAGCGCGGTAAATTTCCGTTAATTCAGCAATACTGTTGTTTTGTCCCCAAAACTTTGAACTCTCTTACCCTTTTCAATCGCTAAAAATCAATAGTCGCAACTAACTTTTTAAGCATTTTTCATTCAGGTTACATTATACCAGGATCTGAAAAGTTCTTCTGTGCCTTTTTACAGATCAATTAGCCATAAAATCTAATCTCAGGAATTTTCTGAGGATAACTTTTCCATTACTAAATACTTATTTCCTGTGATCCAGTCTTCATTTATATCAATTAATATTGAGACCGCGAGTCTCAATACTGATTCCTTATTCGGAAATGCCCCAACAACTCTGCTTCTTCTTTTTAGTTCCTTGTTGGTTCTTTCCATCATATTTGTTGTCCTTATTTTTTTCCAATGCTTCTCTGGAAACTGCATATAATTCATAACATCATACTGGAAGTCTTCAAGTGTATCAGCTGCACCTTTATACCCCATCCTATCAAGTTCCATAATCAAGTCATTGTACTTCTGACGATCTACCACTGCTTCTTTTATCTTTTCGGCCAATTCTTTCTGTTTCTTTTTTGGCACTTTTTTTAAAGCTTGTCTTGTCAGATGAACATGACACATCTGCCAGCTTGATCCAATGAAGGACTCTCTGACTGCTTTCTGTATTCCTTTATGACCATCAGAAACGACTAACTTGACACCTCTTAATCCTCTCTCTTTGAGGTCCTCGAAGAGGTCTTCCCAGAATAAAGAGTCTTCAGTATCTGCCAATCTTGCTCCAAGTATCTCCCGATAACCATCATCCCTGATCCCTGCAACTACAAAAAGAGCTTTATTGACGTAGTGAAGGCCATCTCGAACCTTGAAATAGGTAGCATCAACAAGCAAATAAGGGATTTCGTGTTCGATTGGCTTTGAAAGGAATTCTTTCACTTTCTCATCCAGTTCTTTGGTAATCCTTGAAACAGAAAAAGCTGAGATTTCCCCAACACCTAGAGCAGTCGTGATCTTTTTCATCCTTCGGGTGGAAACACCTTGGAGGTAAGATTCGGCTACAGCGTTTAAAATGGCTGTCTCAACTCTAGAGTATTTCTCAAATACCTTGGTCTCAAAGGGAAATTCACGGAATTGAGGCTTTAATAATTCGAGTTTTCCATACTTTGTCTGGAGAGTTCGGGGTTTATAGCCGTTTCGACTGGCTTTACGTGAATCAATTCTTTCATAGCGTTGTGCATTAGCTTGATGGAGGGCTTCCTGCTCCATTACAAAATTTATAAACCACGTAAGTAGCTTCCGCATTCCATCATCTTGGTCGACAAGATAATCTTCAATGACTGACATTAAATTAAACATTGGCTCTACATCCTCTAGTTTTGGTATAAAGAAAAAGGATGCAGAGTCAATTTAATTTTACAGAACTATCGCTACAAGGTTTCAAAAAAAGCAATGGGAGAGAGGAATAACCCTTAACCGATGACCAATGAAGCCAATTTATGTAGATTACTACAAGCCCTTTTTTGGTTTTATATTATTAGTTTTTATCCATAAACCGGCTCGGAGAATATATATGGTTCCTGATTTGTTCGTAATAAGTTTTAACTCCACGTAAAAAATAAGTACAACATTACATAATATATTAGTGGGTTAAACCATGTCATCACAGTGTTATATTAACGAAGATTTCGATGAAGAAGTCAAACGAGCTAGGAAAGCAATTGATAGCTTGAAAGATGTCATTGAGGTCCTTAAGCGTGAACTTGAATACAGGACAGCTAATGGAGAGGATGTCGATACTGAGGAACTTGACTGTTATGAGGAGGCAATTAAAAGGTTGGTCTGGCGCGAGTATGAAGCAAATGATTTACTGATGAAAGAAGGATCTGGCGAGGTGCCAGCAGAGTGGTATGACCAGAATGAAGAGCAGCCCAATAAAAACCATCTAGAAGAGCTTGAAAAGCGGATTGTGCAGTTAGAAATTTTGAAAGAAGAGATCGAAGCTCACCATGCACGATTTTCTAGTGGCGAAGCGGATAAGTGTGAGATGGGGCTCCTAACAAATCGCGCTTTAGTCATCCAGGACGAAATGAGATGCATTGATGGCAGGATATCTGATATATTCACCGATATTCCAGATGACGACCCCAAAAAAGCAGCTCTTTTGAAAAAATATGAAGATTTCTGGACAGATTATAAACATAAACTGAAGCTTGAAGTGGATTGAGTAAATGCAATGTTAATTCAGTTACATGTTCCTTGATAATCTTTTAACACCCAGGTTTTTAATAGTTAGGAATTGTGTTTCCAATTGTGATATTTAATAATCATAAATATGAATGATCTTTAATTTATTTTGTTGACGGTTGTAAAAATTAATATGGCTACAAGTTTATCTATATCAGTTTCCTAATATCTCCGGAATATTTATTCGAAGCAACAAAGATAAATAATTATAACAAAGTTAAATCATATCAACTATTTTTGCAATCAAAAAAGCTTGAAACATGAACGAAAAAAAGTTACCGTAAAAATAGTTTAAGCATACGTTTTAGTACGAATAAGATTATTGCAGACAACATTCTATAGTAAAGAGTATTAATTATTCCTTCTGATATGGGGAATGAATCGTTTACATTAAATAAATATCAGTGTCTGAAGAATGATCAGTACTTGAGATCATCAACCCTATATCAGGGATGTTCCTGAAAACAAAGCATAGAGGTAATTTTATGACCGAGGATGTTGAATCCAGAGAGAATATTGAGAGCTCAGCTTCTAAAAAAGGTAAAAAAGGCCTAACAATTGAATTTATAAAACCTGAGAGCTTCCGGCAGATATACGCAATCGGAGCCGCAGGCGGGCACAGCCCCTATGATTTCAGGATCGGTTTTTACAATGATACTCCAAAGATGTTTGGGGATGCTTCCGAGTCAAGAGTTATCCAAAGGCGAGTTGAAACCGAAGTAATTCTCTCTCCTGTTGCTGCTCTTGAGCTTAATCGCTGGCTTACACAACATATTAACGAATACGAATCTGTCTTCGGACCCATTGCAAGAGCAATCCCAAGACCGAAAAAAGAAGTCTCAAAGCCAGTAGATGAAAGTACAAATATTCAGGGATATATCTAACCTGAAGAAATAAAGATAACTCTTTCCGAACTCTGGACTGCTTGAGAGCAGTTTATAGAAGGAACTGTCCGAATTAGAAGTATTTAGGTCACTCTGGAGATCGATGGTTATATATCTCTGTAAAGGGTATGTAATTTTCAGTTTACTTAAAAGCCGGTGGAGTGACGATTCAGAATAATTCTCAGTTGCTAGCAAGACGGCTGATAAAAATAACAGCGACCATAGGTGTGGATATGGGTTTGATGATATTTGCCCTGCGCCGGCTTTGGGACTAAGAAGCAGGAACCCGGGAGTACGGGAACCGAAAATCCAGAATAAATCAGCGAGGGTTTAAATTTGTTCCCAAATAAGAAAGTCCAGAAAATTGTTGGATCTAGGATCCAGGTAGAAATGAAAGGCGACCTTAATCTGCTTGAAGGCACTCTTAAGAGTGTGGATGACTACATGAACCTTCATCTCGTGGATACAATGGAGATTGTAAAAGGGGAAAAAGTCCGCTCCCTTGGTTCTGTAGTGCTTCGTGGCAATAATATCATACTGATCACTCCTGTCGAAGACTGATACTTCATAAGGAAATTTATTAGTGTGGAATCATGGATCTTGAAGAAGAAGCATATAATATAATAAGAAGACACAAAGACGGCGTTTTCCAGAACGTTATCTGGAAAGAGCTGGATATAGATAGCAGGAAATGTTCCAGAATCGTTAAGAAGCTTCTGGATAAAGACCTTATCATCCGCGAGGTTGGTGTCTCAAACGGTGCAAGAACATATCTCCTGAAGGCAAAAGAGGAGGTTAAAGAGAAATATGATCTCCTGCTTTCAGGAGAGATGTTTTCATCCTGTACCGGTTGCACCTTCGATTGTGAACCCGAATATTGCGGGAGACTCAGCGAGTGGATCGGAAACCTCATGGCAGAAGAAGGTAGAAAATCAGAAGAAACTGAAGAGGATATTGAAGATCAGGAAGAAATTGAAGAACAGATTTAAGAAAAGTCTCTAAAAGCATACGCAACTAAGTATGTCCTTAAAACTATCAGAATCGACAACTATTTATAAAAAAACCCCTTATTGAAGAACCCCTTCATTAAGGGGAACAAGCTCAAATGTATAAAAGCTCCGGTGGTGTAGCTCGGCCAATCATTCCGGCCTTTCGAGCCGAAGACTCGGGTTCGAATCCCGACCGGAGCACCATACTTATTTTAAATATTTTATTGACTAAATTATTCTCGGATTAATCTGAAACTTTTTCTCAATAAAAAATATTATCCTACTACAAATATTATTTTATTACAAATATGACTTATAACAAGTATTATAGTGTCAATAATTACTGAATAAGGCTCAACATTAAATCTGATTTATGCCTGTCTATCCTAATCTTCGAATCTATTTCTGCTTCCTATCCATCCAGATCTCCTGTTCCTAATCTATTTCTGCTTCCTATCTATCCAAATCTCCTGTTCCTAATCTGTTTCTGTGATATGTATATCCAGATCTCCTGCTTCTATCTGTTTTTAATCTCAACTAGTGATTCATACGCCTGCATAAAAATTTGAAATTATATGCCGGTTCTCTTAATGGTTGCGCCAAAATGAAAAAAATAAAAAAGATGATTTGGGAATCAATTACTTAATTTTCATAAGATAAATCAGATTAAAACACATTCAAGCCGAAGAGCCCATAAGGGACAGATTTATATATATAAGCGTCTATTGAAGGTCTCGCTGTGAGATGCGATGTGCTCCGGTAGTGTAGCTCGGCCAATCATTCCGGCCTTTCGAGCCGAAGACTCGGGTTCGAATCCCGGCCGGAGCACCAAATCAATTTTTGTCATGTATCTTTATTATTTATCTCAAGAAATAAAAAATGTTTTTTAAGTTTTTTCTCTTGAATTCCTGATTTTTCTGTTATTAAGCTGTAAATTTAAGGCTCAACTCTTTTCAGGAAAAGGGAATGGAATTTCCTTATTTCCTGAATTTTTTCAAGGTTCTGTTCTTCGTCAAGCATTCCGGCAGTATTGAGGGATTCAAGTGCAGTCTTTGCTGCAAGGTGAGCTGCTTTCATGCCCTGCTCCTGGGTAAGAATCCTGATAACTTCCAATGACCATGCTGTCTGAACAAGTACATTTTTCAGGCCATACCGAGAAATTATTTTCCCCAGATTTTCTAATGCCTGGATTGTAGCCTTTGCGAAAGACTCGTTCTTTTCCCTTACAGAAGCATTACCCAGGTCTTCAAGAATGACTGCAGCCTCCAGAGTACTAATTTCCATTCTCTGCTCAGCTGAAGAAGCTCCTATTTCTCCAAGAAGACTTATAGAAGCAATCACTGTTTCAGAAAGATTTCGTTCCATAGCTTTGAGGGTTGTTTGCATAAGGTAAATCTCAGAGAGGCTTGCTAAGGTCTCCATTTTTATTTTTGAAGAAGCCTTCCCGCACTTACCAAGCGATTCGGCAGCACCTTTAGCTGCAGTCTCCATACTTTTTCCTGCAAATTCCAGTGCAAGGTTCCCAACTATTGATAAAGCCTTTACAGCAAGTGGTTCCCTTTCCTTTCTAGCTGCCTCAAGAGCTATATCTCCAAGAGCGCCACTCGAAGCTACGCATACAATTTCCATTCTCGTTTCAGCAGCTACTCTGCCTATATCCCCTATCGATATCATGAGTGCCTTTATATCTACCTCGTTTTCCGCAGTGGCACTCAGGTGAATTAACTGGAATGCGAAAGTCCTGAGCTTGTAGACGGCCTCTATTGTCCCTTTCGCATCCTGATTATACGCTCTTTTGAATCCCTCTTCAATAGTCCTTACTTCCTCAAGCTCATGTTCATTTACATACGACATACCAGACCCCACATTAATCCTTACTAGTCCTATGTACTTAGTCCAGATCAGTTTTCCTATTAAGCTATTTTTTCGGCCTGCCTTTTTCGGCCTGCCTACTCTTCAGTCCTGCAAAGTTCTTGATGCAGGTTCGCTCAAAAATGGAATAATATGGACAAAACCTGTTAAAAGCTAATGCATAAAGTATATATATTAATGTACATTACTATACTCTATTGTACTAGATCGGTGAATAAATTAATCGCATTTATTTTTAACGGATAATTTCTAAAAATGTTTTCAGGAAGCGAGTTTTAATGAAGTCTCAGGATATTGCTATTGTTGGAATTTTACTTGCAATCGGTGCAATAGTGCGCTATCTATCCCTGGTAATTCCAGGTCCCATTGTCTCGAATCTTGTGATAGCTTTTTACAGTCTTGCTGTAATCCTTGTAATCCCCACATTCACTGAAACCATAGGGATTGGGGTTGTAGCAGGCATAGTATGTGCCCTTCTAAGCCATTCCATATTCCCGCCTGCAAACCTTATAAGTGAACCTGTGGGGGCAGTCGCCTGCCTGCTTACTTACAAGGCCTTCAAGAATAAGCTTTCAATTGCTCCCGCTCTTTCAACTCTGGTAGGTACACTGGCCAGCGGGATAACTTTCGTTCTCGTAGCAATGCTTCTGGTTGCTCCTGATATAATAGCAAAATTTACTACCATGGGAGCTTTTGCAGGTGCTGTTGTTCCTATTGTAGTATTAACTGCAGTCGCTAACGCTATTATTGCCCAGATACTCTACCTTCCAGCCTCAAAAGTGCTTGCCAGGGGGAAAGCATGATAGGAGTCAAAGATTTTTCGTATACTTATGGAGTAGCTGAAAGCCCTTCTCTGAGAAATATTAATCTTAAGGTCCGAAAGGGAGAATTCCTCCTTGTGACAGGACACAGCGGAGCCGGAAAAACGACCCTTGCCCTCGCAATGGCAGGTATCCTTCATCACGAATTCGGAGGCCGGATCGAAGGAGAAATTATCTTTAAAAACAGGAATATAAAGGATTTTGACGGCATGAAAGAATTGAGCCGGCATATAGGGGTAGTTTTTGATGATGCTGAATCCCAGCTGATATTTACAAGTGTCGAAGAAGAGATTCGTTCGGGACTTGAAAACCGCAGGCATTCGGAACAGGAAATTATTCGCAGGCTTGAAGAGGTAATGGAACATTGTGAGATCAGCTCCCTGAAAAAAAGGGCTCCTCATACCCTCTCTGGAGGGCAGAAGCAGAAAGTTGCTCTTGCAGCAACCCTTGCTCTCGATACTGAAGTTTTAATTCTGGACGAAGCTACAGCCGAACTTGACTCAAAAGCCGTAAGGAGAGTTTTTTCGATCCTGAAGCGTTTGAAGGAGGCTGGAAAGACTATCATAATCGTTGATCACAATATAGAAGACTTCCTGGAAATAGGCGACAGAGTCGTACTTCTTGAAAAGGGCATGGTGAAATCCATAAAAAGCCCAAATAATTTTACAGAGTCCTCTTCCATTTCTAAGCCTGTTAGTTCTGAACCTGTCGAACAAACCATGTTTGCAAATAACAATAGAAAACTGCAAGAGCTCCGGCAAAAAAGCCAGCCTGTAATTTCCGTAAAGAAACTCACACATCGTTACGGAGAGGTTCTGGCACTCGACGGCATAGACCTCGAAATTTATCCGGGAGAGCTTATTGCCATTCTTGGAGAAAACGGTTCAGGCAAGACGACACTTGTGAAGCATTTCAACGGGCTTCTACGCCCTTACACAGGAAATGTGGTTACAAAAGGGCTTGAGACATCTAAAACTCAAATTAATGAGCTTGTCAAACATACAGGCCTGGTCTTCCAAAACCCTGACAATATGCTTTTTGAAGATACCGTAGAGGCTGAAGTTGCTTTCGGATTGAATAACATTGGCATATATGGAACTGAGGCAGCAGATGCAATAACCCGCTCACTTGAGCTTGTAAACCTGAACGATAAAAAAGCAGTTTTTCCTCGCCACTTGAGCCGTGGAGAAAGACAGAGGCTGGCTGTTGCGTGTGTAACTGCATTGAGGCCTGAATTGATTGTACTCGATGAACCTACAACAGGCCTGGATGCGGACGAGTCTGATAGGATGATGCAACTAATGCGAAAGTTCCAGCAGGAAGGGCATACTATAATCATGGTGACTCACAACCTGCAGATAGTAAAAGACTATGTGGAGAGAGTTATTCGTATGGAAGCAGGAAAAATCGTAGAAGATACGGCTAACAGAGAATACGCAGGTGGAGAGAGTGTAAGCATAAGATGTATCGGAGGCGCTTGTGCATGAAAGAAATTATGCAATATATTAACAGGGATAGTTTTTTGCACAGTATGAATCCACTCTCAAAGATTGTCGCTGTTGCAGGGATTATAATTCTGAGTGTATTAACAACAAATTCCGAAGTTCTGGCCCTTATAGTGCTGGGAATTTTTCTAGCGTCCTTAAAAGCAGGGCTCCATCAAGAACTCCTCAGACAGCTCAAGCTTCTTGTATTCCTTAGCTTAACCATGATACTGCTAACAATTTTCACTCTAAAAAGCGGGGTAACTATCGGTTATCTTGTTCCACCCGGAATCCTTGCAGCCAATGGAATTATCCCTATCACAACCGGCGCTCTTGACTTCGGAGCTGTACTGTCTCTTCGCTTCTTTGCAATGCTTTTTGCTTTCCAGCTTCTTGTGATCACTACGAAGCCCAGTGACCTTATGAAAGCCCTCCTTGTAATTCATATTCCTGTGGACTATGTGCTTATGTTTGTAATAGCGCTTCGATTCATTCCAAGCCTGCAAGTGGAAGGCCAGCGTATACATGAAGCTCAGCTTGCAAGAGGCTATAATCCCGGGAAAGGTCTTCGTGGAAAAGTGAATAGTGTAAAACCACTTCTTATTCCCCTTGTAGCTAATTCCCTTGGCAGGACTAAAGTATTGGGTCTTACAATGGACATGAGAGGGTACAGAAGCAGGCAAAGTGTGGAGATGAACAGGCTTGTCTGGAATAAAACGGACTTTGCGGCAGTAGGGTGTATTGTTGTCACGGGGGCAGGAATAGTGCTGGGAAGTTTGATTTAAGCCAGACTGCCATAATCTAATTTCAGTATATCATAATTTAAGTTCAGATTGCAATGATCCAAGTTCAGAATGCAATTAACTAAATTCGGACTGCATAATATATACTTAGAATATTCAATCGAAGTGTAATGAACTCGTTTTTTATATGAAGTTCGTAATCAACTTTGAATATATGCTCGAGGATTTAATGAATTTCCAGAACACTCTAACTTAACGTAAAACCTTTTCTATGATGAAAAACGGCACAACGTTTATTTGCAGCTGCAGAAGCGCTTAGCATTGGCAAAGGTAACACTCAGCATAGTTTCTCGTGCAACTGGCATCATCTGAAAATACGATTAAAAAAGGTTGCAACGAACTGGAAAGTGGCAATTTCTCTTCTGATGATAAAATACGTGCTCCTGGAGGAGGCCGTAAAAAGTTAGTTGAAAACAGACCGCCACTCTATTTGTCTGCAATCTGTGAATACACGTTATTGAACCAACAAGCTGTGGCGATCCAGAATCTCCTTTACGTTGGACTTGCAAAAGCCTTCGAAATTTAGCAGGATAATGAAATTTCTCAAGAATATAGGGCATGAATATAAGTCATGCAAGAGTTGACGGATAGTCCTTCACAATGCTTGGTCTACAGTGTTACAAGCGAACAAGAAAACCATAGAAGGAACTGAGCATCCTGGATCGATGATCAAACAATTTGAGCAATATAAGTGAAAAATGTAAAGTATTTCAAGGTGAACATCAGCCTGTAATCTCATGTAGATACTAAAAAGAAAGAGTTGAATTGGAAATTTTAAGAATGTTGGGTGTGAATTACGTCCAAAAAAAGATCCAATACCGGTCAATGTATATGATTTTAAGGATAAAGAACTGGGAAAAGTAAATCCATATGGAGTATACGACATTGGCCAATAATGAAGGATGGGTAAACGTCGGCATAGATCATGATACTGCTTCTTTTGCAGTTGAAAGTATACGTAGATGGTGGAATACAATGGGATGTAAACACTTCATATCCTGATGCAAAAAAACTTTTAATTACTGCAGATTGTGGAGGGAGCAATGGATCAAGAGTAAGATTATGGAAAACAGAATTGCAAAAATTGGCAGATGAAAATCCGGATTGGAGATTTCGGTTAGCCACTTTCCGTCCAGGTACAAGCAAATGGAATAAAATAGAGCATGAGATTATTATGTCCCGAGAATTACTATGAATTGGAGAGGAAAATGTCCACTAACAAAGCTATGAAGTAGTTGTAAACCTCATTGCAGCTACAAAAACATCAAGAGGGCTTGAAGTAAAATGTATGTTAGACACAAATAATTATCCAACGAGGAATTAAAATCGATAAAAAACAGGTTGAAGATTTTTATTAGGTATTATACCTAATCTGATGAGTTTCATGGAGAATGGAATTACACATTGCAAACCAAAGAAGATAGTGAGTTAATTAAGTTATTTCGAAACAAGCCCTTAGAATATTCAATCGAAGTGTAATAAACTCAGAATATTCAGATCGAAATTTAATAAACTGAGAACACTCTAATTAAAGTCAAATCTTCTAATAATTTAATTTAAAACTGCTACAACATAAATTCAAAAATTCTAAGGTTTATCTATTCATATTTTTTCACTACAGCAGATTCCTTTTATAACTTGTTAATATGCAAATTCATTAAGGGTAATGCCTCAAATAGTGATTCCATCCAATACAAAAATTATCCTTTATTCCTTATTTTTTAAATACCAATCCGTTACTTCTAATTAATCCGCTTATTCTGTAAACCCTTTTATCTTGATTATTAAGAGTTCTCGGGATCATTTTTTGTAATCGGAAACTCAAACGATTATATAAAACACGACATTAGATAAATGTATATTAGTTTTGGAATCGGCTCAATAATAAAACTGTTTTAAAAGAAATTAGATAACATAGCAATAATTTTTAATATTATAATATGATATTATATCAAAAACAAATTAATTATATTTTACAAGTTTATTTTAAGAATTTAGAGCTAGAAATATTATAATATATTATAATATATTTTAAGTTGAACTGTTTACAGAATTTTACTTAATTTAAAACTTTTTCCAAAATTGGGGTATGGTATGGAAACAGGAAACTCAATCCTTACTGGCTTGTTAGTCCTACTTTTTATTACTGCAAGCGTGTCAGTATGCTCAGCAAACACATTATGCGTCAGTCCCGAAAGCGGTGCAGATAATTATACGAGCATTGAAGCAGCTCTGGAGCAAGCTCACGACGGTGATAAGATTCTAGTCTATCCAGGGAATTATACTGAAAATGTCGTTGTTAGTCTGGCAGATATTTGCATAGTATCTGCCAGTGGAAAACCTGCAGATACTATAATTCAGGCGAGAGATGTTAATGAAAGCGTATTCTGCGTTTTAGCCAATGGTATCAAGATAAGCGGGTTTACAATACAGGGGTCCGAAAGGGCGGGTATAGAGTTGAACTCATCTGATGACCATATGCTCTTGAGTAATGTGATCTCTGAAAATCCAACTGGTATTCTTCTAAACTACTCAAATGGAAACACAGTATATCGTAATTCTATTGAAGGAAATGTGGAAGGAATCACTGTTCTGGACTCGGATGACAGTATGGTAGCAGAAAACATAATTCGAACAAATGAATTTGCAGTTATTCTTGCTTCGAGCGAAAACAATGGTTTTTCTAAAAATATATTAGAGGATAATCCTTATGGATTCATAATACTAGAGTCAGAAAATATCGAAGTTGTAGGAAACACTATAAACAGCAGCATGGCCGCGTTTATGCTGGACTCAAGTGCAAATGACCTCTTTTCCAGAAATAAACTTACAAATACTTCAGTCGGATTTTTACTACAACAGTCAAGAAATAATGTATTTACGGGTAATTTGCTGGATAGTACCACATTAGGGTTTATTCAGAACTCAGGCAAAAACAGCATCTTTTCACAAAATATTCTTACAAACAACACAGGGTATGGATTTTTGCTGCAAAGATCCGAAAATAACGAGATTACAGGAAATACTATAGACATCAGCGAAATTTCACTTTCAATACAATCAGGAAGAGACAATGAGGTTTCAGGAAACAGTTTTTCAAATGGTTTAATAGGCACGATGCTTGTAGGGTCCAATAATAGTACCATATCACAAAATGAGTTCTCAAATAATCTAATTGGCATAATTGGAGTTGAAACAGATAAAAGTACTTTAGTAAATAACGATTTCTCAGGTGATTTTTCCGGTAATGCTCCTAAGAAATCTTTGAAATCCTTAGCTAATCTAGCCAATCATCACTCCAATGTGAGTTCACTCCTTGGTGAAAATAGCCTCTTTAAGGGGAATGGTCTATTAAAACAGAATAAAATCTTTAAAGACAATGTTTTCTTAGGAGAGAACTCATCCTTAGGACAAAAACATCTATTTAAAGAAAATGAGTCACTTGAAAACCAGCTATCTGAAGATGTAGAACTGTTAAATGATAGCGGACTAATTGAACTTGATGAATCTTTTAATGAGGACTGGAACTTTGGAATCATTCTTGAGGAAGTAAATAACAGTATTCTGGAAAGAAACAGAATATCTGATAATTACTATGGTGTTGTTCTCTTGGAGGCTCATAACAGCAAGCTTTGCGGAAACAGGGTGGAGAACAATAATTTTGGTCTAGCTCTTAACGGGTCAAGCGGGAACCTTGTCTATAACAATTATCTCAACAACACAAACAATGTGGTGTTTGATATAGGAGAGCTGTTTGGGCTTGAAGGAACGGGCAACGAGAGCAATATAATCTGTACCTGGAATTTAAGTAAAACAAAAGGTACAAACATTGTGGGAGGGCCCTATAAAGGCGGAAACTACTGGGCTCTTCCGAATGGAACCGGGTTTTCACAGACACAGAAAGATGCAAATAAAGATGGCCTCTCTGATTTGCCTTATCACGTAACAGAAGAAGGGCTAAATATAGACTTCTTACCACTTTCCGACTTCCAGGCGACTCAGGATAACTGCGTAGGAGGCAATGAGGAAAACAACAGCGACTCTCAAAGGGGAGCAGCTCTTCAGGCAGCAGTTCTCAAAGCAGCTCTTCAGGGGGCAGTTCTCAAAGCAGCTCTTCAGGCAGCAGTTCTCAAAGCAGCTCTCTAAGAGGAAGTTTTGGCGGGACCCCTCAAAAATATTTGCCTGTTTCATCAAACAGCACCGAAGGAGCGGATTTAATTCAGAAAGAGTGTATTGCAGGCATTGAAACAAAGGTTTTGTTCAATAATCCTAAAAATGATATCTCTGGAATAAGCTTCAAAGCCAGGAAATATTCCGGAATGGTTGGAATAAGAGTTGAAGCTATCGATGCAAATAAAACTGATATTATTGGAGAAGCTAATCGGAAGGCATATAGGTACGTTAAAATCCTGATCGGAAACGAGGCTTTTGAAAGCTCGGAGAATATTGCAGGTGGAAGTATCGAGTTCAGAGTCCCGAAGAACTGGGTAAAAGAAAATGGAATAGACCCTGGAACAATCAATCTGAACCGCATGGAAGATAACGGATGGAAGCTGCTTGGGACCAAACTTACAAAGGAAGACGGAGATTTCTACTACTTCAGGGCTGAGACTCTAGGATTTTCGTACTTTGCGATAACAGGAAAGCAGCAAGCAGTAATTACACCTGTAGAGAAGCTGGTCGCGGCCTCAGAATTAAAAACGGAAAACCTGGCAGAAGTTGTAAAGAATGAAACCGCAAAAGGTCAGGCAAGTACTGGCACAAAGGAAAAGTCTCCAGGTTTTGAAATAGTCCTTTCAGGTGCATGTGGGCTACTTGCACTAGCTTGCTTTAAACGCAAATAATGCTCTATAGGGAAAGGACTTTTAAATAAAGATTCTGAAAAGAAGGGGCTTTAAAGGAATAATTCTTAAAGTAAGGCATTTTAAGGGATAATTCGTGAAGGAAAGGCCATCAAAGGAATAATTCTTAAAGAAGGGTCTTTAGAGGAGTAATTAATAAAGAAAGGAACTTAAGAAGTAATCTTAAAAACGGGGAAAATAAATCATTTGGGGATAAAAGGGACTCTCATTCCCCATTCTTTAAAGAATATTCGCCCTTTGTATAGGTAAGGAGTAAGGATTGAACTTACGAGAATAATTTTATAACTAAGTAAGTTGATAAGTAAGTGTTTAATAAGGCTCTCGTTTGAGAGCTCTGTTATCTTTATTAACATTTAAAGGGGTTAAAATGGTAACTACAATGGAAAATGCAACTAAAGAATCCGAAACGGGTAAGAAAGGTTTTGATATTCGTGAAAAAATTGGAAAGATTGGGAGTGATATTGATGCCCTTGCAAAAAAGACAGGGGACGAGGCCTCAAAACTTGCAAAGAATATCAATGCTGAGATTAAGGCACTCCCTGAGGAAATAAAATCCATTGATGTAAAGAATGAGATAAAGAGCATCAATGGCAGGGTTGAAAAACTGGTTGATGCAACCGGGGACAGTGCAAAAAAGCTTGCCTCAGAGATTAAAACTGACGTTAAAAAATTAGTGGACAAAATTGAAGGTTCGACCTCAAAGAAAAAATAAGAAAGGTGAGATAAGAAATGGGAAGGTAGAGATTTTACCTTTCCTTCTTGATCTTATCTTTTTCGCCTAAGTTTTCTATTTCCTTCTTGATCTTATATTTCTTCCTTAGGAGAAAATCAGGACGGTTTTTAATGAGTGTGGTCCTCTACAAATTTGGTTTCTATATTTTTGATCTTCTATTTGTCCATATTTTCATACAGGAGTATAATTAGGGATATAGTCCTTCAAAGTTATTTATTTCTTATAAAATGAAGTGCTCTGTTCGTATGGATAATTTTATATTTAGCCCTGTGTATGTATAAAATAACTTAGAGGGATAAATGTGCAATGGTATTCTGGCTTTTTAAGGAGGTTTATAGCCTTTATAACCGATATTTTCGTAATCATTCTTTTCATAGGGTTCATCGAGTTTATCCTGGGATTCAAAGATGTAATTTTTTTCAATTTTCTTATCTTTCTTTTGGTGTGGGGTTATTTTGCTATCCAGGAAAGTTCGACCAGGAAAGGCACAGTAGGCAAGCAAGCTATGAATGTCATCGTAACTGATCTTGACGGAAACAAAATTTCCTTTATACAGGCAACAATACGTTTCTTTGGAAAATTCATTGCTGCGATTCCTTTTTTTGCAGGATTCTTCCTGATTTTCTTTACAGAAAAAAAGCAGGCTCTTCACGATATAATCGCGAAAACAGTGGTGTTTGTTCAGGAGGACTGAACTCATTTAGGAAAAAGGAAGTTTAAGATTTTTCCTTTTTTCTCTCTCCCCTTTGTTTTCATTTATTCCTTTTCTCTTCATTTCAAGTTGTACTTAAAATTTTTATTTTAAAGAATAATTTTTTTATTCTTAGACGTTAATATATACATAGGAAATTAGTTTCCGCCAGAGCACTTAAGGGACGGTTGTTATGCCCATTTCTTTAGATCAGCGTAATTTTATCAAGAGTAAGCCAGTAAGGCCTAAGAGTGTTCTCTCAAGTTACCCTTCTGCTATTTCCTTTTCTTCCAGACCTATGCGAGAGATAGAGCTTTTTCTTGATATGGACGGGGTTCTCACGGATTTTACGGGGGCCTGTGAAAAGCTCGGCGAGCATATGATGCTCTGGTACAGTAGCGATAAGGATCGCTTCTGGAAACATATCACGTCTGCAGGAGCGGAATTCTGGTCGGAAATGCCCTGGATGGCCGGAGGAAAGGAGCTTCATGGATTTCTTGAAGGCTTCGGCTTTTGCCCGACAATCCTCTCCGCACTTCCGGGTCCGGAAAGAAAAAAAGCTTTAGCGGACGCAAGAAAGGGAAAAACTCAATGGCTCAGGAAAGAACTCGGAACTCAATACGCGAATAATGCAATTCTGTGTTTCCGCCCTGAAAAGGCCCTGCAATCAGGGATTTCAAGAGTCCTGATTGATGATAATTCCGAAAATATCCATGAATGGGAAGAAGCAGGAGGAACAGGAATTCTGCATAAAACTGCTGGTCGGACAATTCGGTGTTTTAATAAGATTATCGAAACCGAAAAAAAATAGGATGTCTGAAATTTCTTCACTTCTTCTCTTTTCTTATCGAATTATTTGGAATCCCGCTTCTGTCCTCATATTCTTGCAGGAAAGTTTCAAGTTTCTTCCCAGTGGCTCACAGGTTCCTGGCTTTAAAAGTATATTCCCTGCCCTGAGGTAGCAATAATCATATTCCCTATCCTGAAACATTAATAATTATGTTCCCTGCCCTGAGTAGCAATAATTATATTCCCTGCCCTGAAACATTAATAATTATATTTCCTTTCATGATCCACTTTTTTCTATTCAAGATCGCTTAAGTTTCTACGTTTTACTAATTCAACGTCAGTAAATGCTTACTCCCTTCACCGAAGGAAGGGAAAGGATCTTGTCCACCAGGTCTCCAGGAACTTTGCGGTCAGTAATAATTGTGAGTCTGGGATTATCAGTAAGGTAGGGGTCATCCGAGACAGCCTGGCGGATACTTACATTATTTTTGGAGATAAGGCCTGCAACTTCAGCAAGGATCCCCACATGAGCAGCATCTTCCGGGATTATAATAATCACTCCTAACCCAAGGGAAGGGGCAACGTCTTTCAAGAAGGGAATGGAGTGAACATTTCTAAAAATCGTACTAAGAAGTTCATCTGAGATGATGGTTTTGGTGGTTGCATCAACAACTCGCCTGTCAACGCCTGCCTCTTTTGCAAGCTGAGTATGCGCTATCTCAATACTTCCGGAAGTTACCTTTCCTTCCTCGTTTACCTGGAATCCACGTTCAAAGAGCAATTTAAGCACTTTTGCCTGTGCAGGATATTTTTCAAACTTTTTGAGTAATGTCTGCCACATATAAACTTAATTAAAACCAGTTCCTTGATATACTTTCTTATTATATTCTTTAGCTTTCGAAGCAAGAATTTTTATAATAGTGGTTTTAGAGTGTCGTTGGCGCTAATCGCTGCCTGCGTTAATTTGATGTACCTGCAGGACACGAACCTTTATATGGAAATTTCCAGTCCAGGCAGTAAACGAAAGTCCGAAAAAACAGACTATCAGCGCCTTCTCATTGCCGGTCTCAAAAAAGAGATCGAATCAGCTCGCAAACTTGACCCTGAAAAGCTTGCAGTCGAAATCAAAAAAATCGGCTTCTTCTGCCAGCATTGTGGAAAGTGCTGCAAGCGGACTTTTGGGGATAATAGGGTAATGCTAATCCCTGCCGAAATCGAGAAAATCCGGGAATTTACAGGCTTCTCAAAACTTGAGATCGCAGGACAGTTTGTGCCTGAACTCCCACAAGCCGATGAGTTGGAAGAGGAAGAAAGCAGAACTGAGGACCTTTTCGGAGCCTCTGAAATGAATAAAGCTCTCTCCTCTTCTGAGTTTCTTCAGCTTCTTCAGGAGAATATCGATTTCGAGGGCAATATCCACGCTTTTGGATGGATACTAAGGCGGAAGAGAAACGGGGACTGTATCTTTCTTGAGAAAGGAACTAACAGGTGCCGAATTTATCCCGTACGCCCAATGCTTTGCAGAACCTACCCCTTTTATATAGAAGAGCTAAAGCTGCATACCTGTGAGTGCGAAGGGCTCGGAGATCCGATTTCAGCAGAAGACAGCCGGAAACTGGCAGAAAGCCTCCTTTCCAGGTATGTCTCGGAGCTTGAGGATATGCTTGCTGTATATGAGAAATATGTAGACTTCAGGAGAGGCGACAAGGGTTTTGAACTTGCAAAGAAAAACTTCGAGAAGGACAGATGTACATATGTAGTCCATGATAGCACAGGAGTTACTAAAATTATTGAGTGACCACATAACAGCACGAAGTTACAGAGCTTCGTCATTAGGCTTTCTTTATTTTTAAGCACATTTATCTTTGCATGTTCCTGAAAGAGCTTTTAATCTCTGCATACTCTTGAACCATCAATTAAATTTATTTATTAGAAAGAGCCAGTTATCCACATGAGCGGAATGTCTGGTAATGAAAATCATCCGATGACAGTTTCGGAAAAGATCTTCTCGAAAGCCGCCGGAAGTCCAGTAAAAGCCGGGGATTTCGTGCTGGCAAACGTAGACCTGGCAATGACGCACGACATTACAGGTCCGCTGGCAGTACAGGGCTTTTACGAGATTATGAAGGATAAGGAAGAGAAGAAAGTCTGGGACCCCAATAAAATAGTGATTGTATTCGATCATCAGGTTCCTGCTGATTCCATTAATTCCGCAGCAAATCACATAATGCTTAGAAAATTTGCTGAGGAACAGGGAATTTTGAATTATGATGTTTATGAAGGAGTTTGCCATCAAGTTCTTCCCGAAAAAGGGCATGTCTTGCCAGGGGATTTGATAGTAGGTTCTGACTCGCATACCTGTGCATATGGAGCTTTAGGAGCTTTTTCTACCGGCATAGGATCTACTGACATGGCAGCTGTTTTTGCTACAGGCAAACTCTGGTTCAGGGTACCTGAAACCTTCCGTTTTGAAGTTGAAGGCAACCTGCCAGAACGTGTCTATTCAAAAGATCTCATCCTTCACCTGATCGGTGATGTAGGAGTAGAAGGAGCCAGGTATATGGCAGCCGAATTTTCGGGCTCAACAATCCGTTCCCTCTCGGTTCCCGAACGCATGACAATATCAAATATGGCGATTGAAATGGGAGGAAAGGCAGGAATCATTGAAGCTGATGACGTGACTGCAGCCTACCTTAAAGAGAGGATTTTATATTACGAATTTGATCCCTACTGGAAATCCGATGAAGGTGCTGAATATGTAGCCACTAGGCACTACGATATCTCTGATCTGGAACCCCAGGTGGCCTGCCCGCATAATGTGGATAACGTAAAACCTGTAACTGAGGTCGAAGGCACAAAGCTTGACCAGATCTTCGTGGGTTCTTGCACTAACGGCAGATTCGAAGATATTAAGATCATGGCAGATATCATGGGCGACGAGCCGGTAGCAAAGGGTGTGCGTCTCCTTGTTGTCCCTGCTTCAAGGACAGAGTACATGAAATTGTTAAAGGCTGGATACATAGAGAAGCTCATGAATGCCGGTGCAATTGTGGAATCCCCATGCTGCGGACCTTGTATGGGTGGCTCCTTTGGCCTGCTCGGGGCCGGAGAAGTAGGTCTTGCAACCTCTAACCGCAACTTCAAAGGCAGAGAAGGAAGCCCCGAATCCTTCGTGTACCTCTCTTCCCCTGCGACTGCAGGAGCATCAGCTCTGACAGGAGAAATAACAGATCCTAGAAAAGTGTGAAGAGAATTCAGTTTGCTTTTTCGAATTTCTCTCTGTCAGTTAATTTAAAAAAGGTGTTAGAATGTCGGATGCTGATTTATCGATATTGAATAGAGTGTACGAGATTATCCTGGACAGGAAACAGAACTATGACGAACGTTCTTATGTCTGCAAGCTTTTGAATCACCGTAAGGGCATGAACAAAATTCTTGAAAAAGTAGGAGAGGAATCAATCGAGACCATTCTTGCAGTCAGGAATGAAGACCATGCAGAGATTATTTCGGAAAGTTCAGACCTGATTTTCCATCTCCTGGTATTGCTTGCGGCAAACAATATTACTCTTGATGAAATTGCAGCCGAGCTAACTGCCCGGCATGAGAGCATGAAAAGGGACTGATGGTTTTAGAGGATTTATTACACATAGCTTGATGGCGTAATCAATAAGCTTGATGGCATAATCAATAAGCTTGATGGCGCAAACAATAAGCTTGATGGTGTAATCAATAAGCTTGATGGTGTAATCAATAAGCTTGATGGCGCAAACGAAATAAATATTTTGAGAGAATTATTGTTTTTTCACCCCATACGGGAATTTTCCCGTTTTTCCGTAAAACCGTGAGAAATCTTAATTCTCAATAAACTGCAAGTTCGTTCAAGACATCGGTTTTTGACAGGGTTCCTTTGGGTACTCCGTTTATTGTTACAATAAGCCTTCCTACATTATATTTGTGGAAGAGTTTTACCACATCGTAGAGCTGCATGTCCCCATCAACGGTGATGAGCTCTTTTGTCATTATGTCTTTAACTTTTACGTTTGGTTTTCCCTGGGCAATTGCGTGGGCTATATCTGTGTAGGTAATTATCCCTACTATTTTTCCCTTATCTTCCACAGGAGCTCCGTGGACATTGTTCCTGATAAAAAGCCTGGTTGCTTCCTGAATACTGGCGTTCGTATTTACAAGCAAAGGAGGATACTTCATATAGTGTTTAACATGTTTTTTAGGAAGAGATATCATTTCGGTAATATTGAAAAGAATCGAGTTAGAGGTATCATCTCTTCCTGTAACTTCTCCGCGGACTATCAGGCGGTTTACAGGGGTAGGACCAACCTGAAGCTTATCATCTATTACAAAGTCTTTTATGTTTCCTATAACGCGGACGACTCCATTGCAGGCGTCAGGGCTCCTGACTGTCGTAAAACTGATTTCAGCAGCCGTGGCACCATTAACTACCATATTGTTTTTATAAAGTGGGACAACTGATTCGTTTTTGAGTTGCTGAATGCGTAATGCTTCATATGCTGATCCTGTTGGTTTATATCCCCCTTTTGGCCCGGGGACTCCTTCTACCAGCCCCAGGGCTTTTAATAGCTGCATCTGGTTGCGGATGGTTCCAGGATTACGCTGGATAAGCTCGGCAATTTCTTCCCCCTTAATTGCTCTATCCTTTTGCCGCTGAAGGTTAATTAACGCAATAATAATATCTTTTTGAATCGGAGTGAGTTCCATACTTCCACCATCAATTTCATATACCTTTATAAGGATGAAGTATAACACTTATGCATGGATAATCTGTGCCACATTATATATTTGCCATAATTAATGATTATAATTCCTATTATAAATTACTATTACAAATATAAAAAGAGTCCGGTTCTGCTTTGAACATCCAGATTGTTTCATATTTTATATCGAAGTCTATTACCAGGATTTGTAATCACAGATCTAAAGCTGAGCAATAAATTCCGTTAAGAAATCATCTTCAGGAATATTGCGAAACTTATGCTATATATCGTTTTGTTAAAACCTTATCCATAAATATATTTTATTTAGTTTAATTGAACCCCCAGAGGGTTAGATACTATGATATTTGAGAAAATACATACAGTTCCCACTTCCGAGGAATTAATTAATAAAGCTTTCAAGCGGGCAGCAAGAGCAATGTCAGGAAAAACTATCGATAGCAGGGAAGCCCGGCTGAAGGCCAATGAGTCCATGCTACTCACAGCAGCAAACATCTTTACAGATAATCTATCAAACATAGTCAGGCGGTTCCCGAGTTTTGAGCAATTACCAAAATTCTATTATGAACTTACTGATATCCTTGTAGGTGTAGAAAAACTGAAGATGTCTCTTGCATCCGTAGATTGGGCCAGCAGGAAAATCCATGAGGTTGCGAGGAGCTATGTTGGAGGCATGCGAAATTCGGATATTCCCGAACCTGTCAGAAAAGAGGCTTTCGGCAGGATTGCATCCATTATTAAGTCTATCAACAAAGATCTTCTCTTCCTTAACGAAGCCAGAAATATCCTAAGGAAACTTCCTGATGTCAATGATGAGCCCACAATTGTGATCGCTGGCTATCCGAATGTCGGGAAGTCAAGTTTTGTCACAAAAGTTACTGGTGCAAGCCCAGAAGTAGCTCCCTATCCCTTCACAACAAAAGGAGTAACAATTGGGCATTTCATCCGGAAAGGGGTCCGTTACCAGGTTATGGATACCCCGGGCCTTCTTGACCGCCCCATGTCCGAAAGAAACAACATCGAGCGGCAGGCAATCACTGCAATCCAATTCCTTGACGCAGTTGTAATGTTTATGATTGACCCAAGTGAAAGCTGCGGATACGAGATTGAAGACCAGAATCGTCTGCTTGCTGAAATCAGGGAAAACTTTCATCTTCCTCTGCTTGTGGTTGCAAACAAGGCTGACAGGCCTGAATTCAGAAAAATACATGAAGCAGAGTTTAACATTTCCACTATTACCGGAGAAGGAATCGAAGAGGTAATGAACAGGCTTCTTGAGATGATTGAGGAAAGGCGCCTTCTTTCTTCTTCCGAAGAACCGGATGGAGAGTTCACAGTCTGATTTCTGACTCATAGTTTGATTCCGGACTCGTAGTTTGATTCCGGACTCATCGTCTGATTTCTGACTCACAGTCTGATTTCTGACTCGTCGTCTGATTTCTGACTCACAGTCTGATTTCTGACTCATAGTCTGATTTCTGACTCATATCTGATTTCGGACTCATATCTGATTCCGGACTCATAGTCTGATTTCTGGCCATCTGACTCTGAAATTCATTATTTAAAGACTTTAATTCAATAAGGACTTAAATTAGATTAAGAATTTTGATTCGATTAAGAATTTTAATTCGTCTGTTATAGTATTTCTGTTCAGATTATCCCGAGCTGCATCAGCAGGGCAAGTGAAACAAGTATAAGCCCTGTTGTCAGCCTTATTTCCACTCTCCACTCTTCTCTAAACTCAGTGACCTCTTTTGGGCTCAATCCAAAGGAAAGTAAAAGTCCCAGAGCTACAATAGGAAGTAAGAGGCCAAGAATGTAAATCCCCATGTATGCGATTCCTTTTGTCATAAAGGTTTTCGTTACGAGTATACTCAGGATAGAGAGATAAACAGCCCCTACGCATGGGGCTTTGACAAGAAAATACAAACCTCCTGAGAGGAAGGACAGTAGCAGAAGGTTTTTCTGGTTCATTCCGCTCATAAATCTCTTCAGGGAATCGGGGGTCCTGAAAGTTGATCTGGCATGCTTTTTAAGCCAATATGCATCAAAAACGTGCCAGAAGCCAAGAAGGGCAGTAAGCAAGATAGTAATTTCAGTAAAACTTTCCCTGACTGCAGGAAGGAAATTGACAGCGCTGAGGATGCCGATTCCTGCAAGTATATGTATTGTTAAGATTCCTGTTGAAAAACCTAAAGTAATTTTGAGCATTTCCTTTCTTCCTCCCTGCTGTACAACGATAACAGAGGCGAGAAAAGCCATTACAGCAAGCAGGCAAGGATTAATACCTGCAAGGATACCTGCTGCCAGGAAGAAAAAGGGACTTATAATTTCAATCTGTCTATTCATCTCTACTCTGGTTTCGGTCAGAGGAAGTGAAGATTCCTGAGAGAGGATTAAAGAAGGAATTTTGATAGCTTCTGTCAGAAGACCTTCGATTAAATTTTCATTTTCTCCATAAAAGTAGCCTGTCAATTTGTTTTCAGCTGAAACGGCCGAAGCGGAAGCAGGGCTCAATAAAAAAAGAATGAGTGTTAGCACAAAAAATCCCTTAGTTACAATCAGTGGCCACACCATCGTTTTTCCTATTCCTCTTCCGAGTTTTTATTTTTATCAAATACTCAAAATTTCTGGATCTACGAGCACTTAACTCCTGATAAGAAGTACATAGTTTCTGATAAGATATTTTCCCTTGTTAATATTGCTCAATTTCTCTTGGTCAGAAGGAAAGTGCCTTTGTTCTGGCCCAGTTTTCCTCTTTCACAGTATTCAGATGGGCTGAATAAATCTTTTTCTAAATTTTCGGTCTTTTTGGAGGCAGATTATATAAAAATATAAAAAGAAGATAAAAAGGAGAATGTGCTTTAGAATCTCTAAGTACTTTTCAGAGTACTTTTTCCATAATGCTCAGGGCTTTTTCAATATCTTTCATTGAAGCCGCATAGGAGATTCTTATATAGCCGTCACCCTCGCTTCCAAAGGCTGTCCCTGGAACGACAATAATACCGTTTGAGATCAATTTAGAGGCAACCTCTGCAGAATCTGAGACTTTCGGGAATGCATAGAAAGCTCCTTTGGGGAGAGAGCATTCCATCCCGAGTTCATTTAACCCTTTTACGAGCACATCCCTGCGTTTTCGGAATTCTTCCCTCATAGCAATGACAGAGTCCTTAGGTCCGGCCACTGCGGCATAGGCGGCTTTCTGAGCGACAGAATTGGCACATGCCTGTATATACTGATGTACTTTGAGCATCTGCCCAATGTACTCTGCCCTGGCTGCCACGTACCCTAATCTCCAGCCAGTCATTGCATAGCTCTTTGAGGTAGCGTTTACTGTAATAACATTGTCCGAGTAACTTGCAGGGCTTACATGCTCTCCTTCGTAGATAAAGTACTCATAGACCTCGTCTGAAAGGATGGTTATATTGTGATCCTCTGCAATTTCGGCAAGAGCTTTGATATCTGCTCTGCTTGCAACCGAGCCTGTGGGATTTGCAGGAGAATTGAGAACAATAGCTCTCGTCTTGGGAGTTATTTTCTCAAGCACAGCCTCAGGCTTCATAGTGAGGTCTTCTGCAAGAGGCACACTTACTGCCCTTCCATTCAGGATCTCGGTTAGTGCATTATAGGAAACAAACCCGGGATTAGAGATAAGCACTTCATCTCCCGGGTTGAGGAGGGCTGCAAGGGCAATGGCAAGAGCTTCAGATGCTCCGGATGTGACAATTATTTCCTGTGGAGAAACCGAAAATCCATTTTCTTCCTTGAATTTTGCGCTCAAGGCTTCTCTGAGTTCTGGAATTCCCGAGCCAACTGTATAACCTGTAAAACCTTCGTTTATGGCCTTTATTGCTGCTGCCTTAACGTGCTCCGGGGTATCAAAGTCAGGCTGTCCGAGTCCAAGATTGATGGCGTCCGAGCCTGCAGCTTCGAAAATTTTTCTAATCCCGGAAGTGTCTATTTTAGCTACGTTTTCTGAAAACTTTATCTCTTTCAAATTGGGCCCTCCTATATCCCTCACAATTCGATATTTCTAAAATACCACGTTTTCTGGCAATTTTCAGGCCTTATTCGATATTTGTATGCCTTGATTTAAGTTCAGCTTCGGAAGCGCCTGTTAGCGTAATCAGCTGGGCAACTATAGAATCCAAGAAAACAAGTGAAGTAATTTCAAAAGAGGTGCCCAGTGGGGGCCTGTGTGTATAGTCTCCCCGCATATGTCTTTCAAGGTAGTCTGCATCAACATCATTTTTAGTCTTACTCGGAAGGCTCACTACAATATCGGAGATTCTACCGAGTGTAGAATCTTTTTTAGAGGTAACCGTTATAAGGGTTGAGCCGATGTCTTTTACTATTTTTCCCAGGTCAGCTATAGAACGGGTTTCTCCTGATCCTGAAATAGCAATAACGACATCTTGAGGCCGAACAGCAGGAGTTGTGGTTTCACCAACTACATATACACTAAATCCGAGATGCATAAGCCGCATTGCAAATGCTTTGGCAACAAGCCCCGATCTTCCAGCTCCCATTACAAAGACTTTATCGGCACCCATGATTTTCTGGAGCATAACCATTATAGCTCCTTTATCAAGTTTGCCGATTACTTCGTTTAGATTTCCTATAATTAGTTCCATTGATAAGAATACTTCTTCGCAGTCATTTACCTGGATGTTATTCATGTAAGTTCTCCAAAAAACATTGGGCTAAAAGCCTGATTCCTTTCCTTATAAGTATCATTTGATTAGAACCTTATTTACTTGTCTCATCAATAATTGTAAATACTCCTGAAACTCCTTCCTTATATCCTTATCCTTGCTTTCCATATCTTATGGGATTTGGATAAATTTCTGGAATCTTATTCTCATCCCACTAAACGGCAGTTTTTTTATCGATTTGTTTGTGGTTCAGATTTATAATTAATAGCCTTTAATTCCCAGTCCTCTATATTGTTGTTGAATTCCTGATACAGCCTCTGGATGTCACAGTCACTTCCATTCCAGTAAAAGTCTTTACGCGTGTCTCCTTTTCGGAGTTCCTCAAGTATAAACTTAGACAGATGAAAGAGGGCTTTTTTATTGGAAAAAGGAATACTATAATTTACGCGATAACCGCCAGCTGTTTTTCCATAGGACACAAGTATATACCCTTTACTTTCATATTCTGTTATCTCATCAAAATTGCAGATTATCTCAAACTCATGAACCGTGGACTGATCGATTTTCGAAATTCCTATAAGTATTTGTGCTATAACGTAATCAGGAACTTTCCGTCCAAACCATACGGCGATCTTCCCGTAAGTACAGATCACATTGACGTCGATCCTGCCCATCTCAAAGGAGCTAAGGGACTGGGGAGGGTATATTTTTGCTTCCACGTCTTGGGTCTTCTGGGCACACATTGCTTCCACTTCGTTCACTTACTTGCAGAGACGAGCGCACTGATCAGGTTCCTATCTTTTTTAAGAGTTTTTAACTTGTTTGCAGGACCTATCACTGTAAGTCTCTTGCTGTTTTGTTTTTTGAAAAGTTTTCCCAGCAGTGAAGTGTCCGCGTTTGAAGGATAACTTTGCATTTCAATCCCAGAAAACACATCAGGTTGGATTGCTGACATTGTCATTTCTATTAGTTTTGCTTCCTCCATAGGGTTGAGACCTTTTTCAAGCACCAGGATCTTGCCTTTCCGTACCTCATCAATTATGTATCGGACTTTCTCCATCGAAGCCATCTGAGAGATTTTAGCCTCGGATATCAGATCAAGTTGGATTCCCTGCATGTTACTCACCCGAACTGCTTTGACAGAGCTTCGTAAAACGAATCCATCCCGACTCCCTCAAGTGCCGAAACTGGCACCATGGGGTGCTGCGGGAAGGCTTCCTTTATTACTGCTGGATCGGCATTAGGAAGATCTACCTTGTTTGCTACGATCAAAAGCGGAAGGTTTCTGGCTTCCATGTTTCCTATTACCGTTACGTTGACCTGAGTATAGGGATTTTCTGTGGAATCCATAACCAGTATGACACCATCGAGGTCATCTAGCCACTTGACAGCTTCAATTACGCCTTCTGTCGCTTCCTTAGATCTCTTCTTAGACTCAACGTCACTCAGTCCCTGTTCCATGAAGTCATGGAAGTCGATTTTCGTGGCAAGCCCAGGCGTGTCTACAATGTCAAGGCTGATGGTGTGCCCATTAGTTTCGATACTGATTGCATTCCTTCTCTTTGCATGTCTTGTCTCATGGGCAATATGAGAAACAGAACCCATTGATTCTTCGACTCCTACCCAGTCTTTAAGAATGCGATTGCTAAGAGTTGTCTTGCCGGCGTTGGGGGGACCGTAGATTCCTATGCATGCTCCTTTTTTCTTGAACAGCTTGTTGAATATTTTTGAAAAGCTTACCTTAAATCGTTTTAACATATTCATAGCTTCCCTCCATTGGGAAAAGCATAACACCTAAGGAATTCTCGGATTGCTTTCCTATTTGGGTTGATATTTATAGTTACCTGTCAGAGTTGGCGTCCATAATGATCTTTTTATCTAATTGGTCCATGCATATAAGTTATTTCTATTTGTTACACAACAGGAACCAGAGAAATTGGAGATATTCTTTTTTCTTTTGTGATATTTCTTGATATAAATAGAAACATTGCACCCTTCCTATGTAAAATAGAAAGTGCCTTCGTGAAAATACACTAAAATATAAATAAATAACTTTTATATCGCCTGATTCCCTAATTTATCTAATAAAAAGTTTTCTATATAGGAGACTTCCAGCTCTTACCTACTCTTTTCATTCGAATTAAATTCTTTATTTGTGTACTGATGTTCTGTATGTTCCTTTATATTTTTTCCTCTTTTATTTATTGATTCTTAAAAATATAAATCGTTTCTATGAAGATGGATCCCCCATTCCTTTTTGTAATTTATTTTTTATTTTTATATTGTGCACTTTGCCTTATTGATCTCAAATTTATTTGATGAGCGCGGCTCAGGACGTTGAAGATGAGACTCTATTTCGGTTTTAAGCTCCTAGTTATATATCTAATTTTTTTATTCTTTCGAAAAGATTTTGTGCAAAAAGTTCTTTTGTTCTTCCCAGGCAGGAATTACATCTTACCTATCCTGCCGAATTCGTACTCACTTGTTCCTTGCCGAATTCGTACTCACTTGTTCCTTGCCGAATTCGTACTCACTTGTTCCTTGCCGAATTCGTACCACTGTTCCTTGCGAAGTTGTACTCACTTGTTCCGAATTGCTGAATTTATGGCAATTTCAGCTATATTGGAGCCAAGGTCCCCTATTCTGAAGAGACTGTCTACAACGGTTCCGAGGGAGATCATAACTTCATGGGATTCCAGTTTGAGGATAGATGCATGCAATTCCTCCACCCTTGCGTGCATATTGTCAATATTATCTATTACCTGATTGGCAAGAGAGGTATTGGCATCAAAGAGGGCTTCTAATGATTGCTTCACCAGTTCTATGTAAGCCTTATTGAGATCTTCTATATCTTCCATTACATCGCCCTTAATAGGCAGTTGCAATTTTGAAGCAACAATTGCTATTTTCTGTGCATGGTCAGCTATTCTTTCCAGGGGACTTGCCGCCATTCTAAAGTCGTGGTATTCCTCTATACTTGTTTCTGCGGAATCTGGCATTTTTCCTCCACAGAGGATTGAGCGAAATTGCTTGGAAATAAGGAGATATAATCTGTCAACCTCGTCGTCTCTCTGACTAACATCAAGAGCAAGATCATAGTCTCCTGTTTTAAGGGCCCTTACTGCATCCTTTTGCATAGATCCAGCAATAAGAGACATCCTGTGGACACCTTTTTTAATAGGAAGTTCATTTGGGTTAAGAAGATCCTGGATAACCAAGCAGTCTGAGCTTTCTTCAGTAATCTCAGGGCCTATCAATTTGTAGCATATCTTCCTGATTACCTGTTTCTGTTCTGAAAGTATTCTTTTCGAGGAAAATTCAATCCTGTCATATCCATAAAGATATGCAGCTATTATTTCTCTCTCAAGTGCTTTTACTTCGCAACCTGTGACATCGATTTTCTTTGTTTTAATTGCCCGCCCTTCCAGAATAGGAGCTATCAATAGTTTTCCGTCTGGCTGAGCTTGAAGGGAAACCCTCACGCCTGTTTTAATTCCCATTTTTTCAGCCCAGCTTTTGGGAAGAGAAATAATGTAAGTTGAACCACCTGTTTGCTGTACTTTCCTTGTCTCTATATTGATTCCCCGTTTTTGGTTAATATTGGTAAATTTGAAATAAGAGAGATCCATTTCTATTCTGTAGTATTTCGTGACTATATTTAGATACAATTTTTCTATATACGCACATTCAATTTTTATATTTGCTTTTTTAATTTCTTTTTTATGATACTTCCCTAACTCTGCATTCAGGACATTTAACACTTAATCTATTGTATCAGCAGGAAGTAGCAAAAATTATTAAAGAGCAGCGCATTTTGGGTTTGATGACACTTAAAGGGTATGCCTGCGCATCGGGAGCAGGAACCATAATAAACGCCATAGCTACCTGGAAGGGTGCAGCTTTCGGGATAAATTTGAAGACATTTGCAGAGGTTAAGCTTTCTGAGAGCGAAACCGGAATTTCAGGTTTCATCGAAGAAATGCCTGAAGGCGATACTCGCCTTATTGAACGCTGCGTTGAACTGGTCCTTGAAAGGTTTGGGCTTGAGTTAGGAGGTACGGTAAAAACGAGAAGTGAGATTCCCCTTGCAGGCGGACTCAAGAGTAGTAGTGCCGCAGCTAATGTCTCAGTTCTTGCAACTCTCCGCGCAGTTGGTAAAACTCTTCCTCCTCTTGAGATCATTAAACTTGGGGTAAGGGCTGCAAAAGAAGTAGGAGTTACTGTAACGGGAGCCTTCGATGATGCATGTGCTTCTTTCTTTGGAGGAATCGTTATTACGGACAACCGAAGTATGGAACTAATCAGACGCGAAGAAAGCGAGTCAAAGGTTCTCATATTTGCCCCAGCAAGAAAGGCTTTCAGTGCAGATACCAATGTGAAACGTTCCCGATTGATCGCTCCGTATGTAGAACTTGCATACAGTCTTGCCCTCGAAGGTGATTACGAACGTGCCATGACTCTTAATGGTTTCCTTTACTGTGGGGCTCTTGGCTTTGATACAGAGTACATGCTTCGAGCTCTGGAATGCGGAGTAAAAGGAGTAAGCCTATCTGGAACCGGCCCTTCATATGCAGCATTTGTGAAGGATGATCAGATAAAAGAGCTGAAATCTGCCTGGGAAAGTTGTGGGATGGAAGGCAGGATTATAGAAACCAGTATAAATAACAGAGACGCAATATCTTTATATTGGGAGGGCTCCTCTTGAGCGAGCTTGAAGCTGTCCGTAAAGAAATTGAAGAGATTGATATTGAAATCCTTTCCCTCATTGGAAGAAGAGTTAATCTGGCTGAAAAAGTGCTTGAGTCAAAAAGAATCAATGGAACGTCAATAAATGACCATAAGCAAAATGAGATTGTAATCAACAGGGCCTTAAATGCTGCAACCGAGCTCAACCTTGACGTGGGATTCGTGAAGGCTATCTTTGAGATTCTTATCAGGATGAGTATTGAACGCCAGAATGAGTTGAGTGGTAAGGGGAGTCTGCCCTGACTGCTTTAAAAGGAGCGAAAAATGGTCGATATCTCTGTAATTATGGGTTCAGAATCCGATAGGTCAATTGCCAATCGTGCTGTAAATGTGCTTGAAAAAAGTAAATACACCTATGAAGTAATGGTTATCTCTGCTCATAGGAATCCAGACGAACTTGACAAATATATCTCAACTACTGATGCAAAAGTTTTTATTACAATTGCAGGTTTATCGGCAGCTTTGTCTGGGGTTGTTGCTTCGAAGACAAAAAAGCCTGTAATAGGAGTTCCAGTGAGCGCGAAGCTTGGCGGGCTCGATGCTCTTCTTTCAATAGCTCAGATGCCACCCGGGGTACCTGTCGGAAGTGTAGGAATTGATAACGGAGCAAATGGTGCACATCTTGCCCTGAGAATCCTGGATTTAATCGATAGCCATTAAAGGCTTAAATAACCTTTAGATTATCAAGACTTAAGGAATCAATAGCTTTCTCCTTTTCATGGGCTTCTCCTGCGATCTGGTCTCCGAAGGTCTCGTTTTAAAATCTAAAACATTTTCTACTTCTGTTTTGCCTATATAATTCAGATTGCCACGTATTCATAGAAATACCTTCTAAGAAGTTAACCGCATGCTCTTTGAGTTGATGGGTTGGGTTAGAAGAGGATTGAGGGGTGGCATCAGTTTTTCCGAAATCGTTGACTGATGCTTTTTGAGAATGGTCAGAAGAGGTATTGTTGGTGTGGCAACTTAGGATTTAGAGTAGGAAGTTATTATAAAACGAATAATTCATTAAAGTTTATTTGTTATTGGGATGGCATCTGAGGAATTAGAGTAGGAAGAGGATAAAATTATTGGTGAGGTTTACATGGGAAATAAGATTCTCAGATGCCCACCATTAATATGTAGATCATTTATATAAAAACGGAGGTATACTGTTATTGTATATGTATCCTTCTTCGGCACTTATATTTTTTAAGTAAGATATTTTAAAAGAATTTAGTAAATACAAATTAAGTCTTGAGACATAAGTATTAGCCAGAGCTTGAAAAATTAAAAAATAAATTATGAGAATATGCCCTCTTGAAGAACTTAAGAAGTGCTTTTTAACTCAGAATTTAAACTTTATGGAACGATGATGAAACTTTTCACCAGAAGGCTTGTCTCGAAAGTCAGCTTTTATCAACGAGTTTAGCTTCCAGGATCTTTAACGAACCGCTATCTCCTTCCCATTCAATTTCACTTTTTACAATCTCAATGCGCCTTTTATAGAAGGGAGCATCAAGGACAACTGTTTCATATTCTCCGCCTTCTCCGGCCATATGAACCATGTACCTGCGATTCAGAGCTTTGAGATGTTCTATGGAATTTACATTGATAGGACGGCCCAGCCAGGATTTATCAAGGCCATCTGCTGCTACCCGAACAATCCGGATATCCAGCACTTTTGCCATTTCGTAGAGTAATTCTTCAGGGTCCCTGTGCCAGAGAGGGTTGTAAACTTTAAGTCCCAGGGAATCACATATTTTCTGCACTCTACCTGCCTGATACTGAGATTCAATAGCTCCTACGGATATTCCCTCTACATTCACCCTTTTTAGGGCAAGGGCCAGATCATCCAGCTCCAATTCCTTGATTCCGCTTGACTGTTGCTGGATCAGCGGAATTTCACATGCGGCAGAAATTAGTTCTACCATGTGAAGGTTGACGGAATGGTACATGTAGGAATCGCTCCTTGCTGGAATAATGTTTATGAGGTGGGTGACCTCATGCCCTTCTTCAAAAGCCTTGTGAATGGCAAAAATTGAGTCCTTGCCACCGGAAACTAGTGCTGCGAGTTTCATCTGCATCCCTTATTTTTTACTACTTTTTCGTACTTCAGGTTATAGTTAGTGATTCATCACATAGTTTTTATATACTTTTTGACTTTTCAGCCTTTTATTATCGGTATTTGCAACCCTCAGCACCCTTACTCAAGCTTCCGAAATTGGCTTCATAACGGATTTTCATTTCTTCCCAGGTTGGAAGGCTTGTCTGGCAGCCCCGTGTTTGTACGGCAAAGGAAGCAACAGTTGATCCTATCTTTCCGCATGTAGAAAGAGGGTATTGCCTGGTAAAGGCTAGCAGGAAACCTGCCCTGTATGCATCTCCTGCTCCTGTAGGATCCACAGCTTCAACAGAAACTACAGGAATTGTGAATTCTTCTTTATCTGTATAAATCCTGCTGCCTTCAGCATCGTAAGTAACTACGATAATGTCGATCATAGCCTTAAGTTCGGAGAAGCTTTTTCCCGTCATCTCCAAAACTCGCCTGATTTCATGCCGGTTAGCAAAAAGGATATCAGTATAAGCGAGAATTAGTTCAAGTTTCTCATTCGAATATGTAATAAGGTCTTGCCCCGGATCAAAGGATACAAAACTGGCAATCTGTGCAATCTTTGCATTATAGATTGAATCAGCAGTTGCTAGATGGACAAAATCTACAGGTTCGGGTTCCAGTTCTTTGAATTTTGAAGAAGCTCCCCAGTAAAAGTAGGTTGTTTGGTTGTCCTCTTTATCGGTGAAAATAAACGCCTTAGAAATTTTTTCTTCTTTAAGCCTGTAAAGTCTGGTGAGGTCAACGCTCGCTTCTGTGAGGAGCTTTTCATATCCTGAACTTACAAAATCCATACCAACAGGAGAAATTAGCTGGCTTTTTCCACCTAACCTTGCGATGGCAACCGCAATGTTGGCAGCCCCTCCACCTGGATATTCTTCATAATCAATGATAGGGGAAGATTCATTTTTTTCTGCTATTTTTTCGACATCTACGATGTAATCAAGGGCAGTGTGCCCCACGATGGAAATTGCTCTGTCCATGTGGTATCCTCTTTTTTCGTGGGTCTTAGAAGAACTCGGGGATCTTCAGGGTTAAATATTCTTAAAAGCTAGATAAGCATACCGGAAAGATAAAAAATTCTTCTTTAGCAGGCTCCTATTTATAATATACATTTTCTTTTCGCCTTACGCCATTTTAAGTTTTTCAGTATTACCTTACAGATATAAACAGCTTCACTATGATGTATATTATATTTCCGGCATTTTGATATGTTTTAGGAAAAAATTTATTGACAAATTAGGAAGAAGACTCGTTTTTGACAATTTTCGGAAGAATGTTATTTCTTCACATTTTAGGAAAAATTGTTTTTAACAAGTATTCGAAATAAGATTTTTGGCAAATATTCGAAATAAGGTTTTTTAACAAATATTCGAAAGAAGGTTTTTAATAAATATTCGAAAGAAATCTGCTTTTGACAGATTTCTCGGAGAAAAGCTGTTTATTTGCTGGTCTTGCTTGTTTTGCTTTTCTGCTGTTCACCTTTATCCGTTGACCGCTCGAATTCAGTAACCTCGACAACTGTCAGCGGAATATCCCTGAGAGACTTTCCTATCACTGATTTTGCGATCCTCTCTGCATGTTCTGCAGATTCAGCATCAAAAACCTTCATTTCAAAAACAAGTCCTACAAGAGCGGTATTTGCTGCTATGAAAACACTGCTGAAAGGCTCACCGCATACCGGACAGGACGTAGTCCCCACGTCGACCTCCACAAAATCTAGTTTCGGATTCAGGCGTTTTCCAGCTTCGGAGATTGCTACTCCTATTGCGTCATCAGCCGTCTTTACATCTCTAACCAACCAAGCTGCTTCAAGTACCACATGAAAGTTCTTCATTATTTTATCCACCGCAATTATTCAGTTATACACATTTCCAGAGCATTTCCCTTTGGTAAAGGCACGGAACCTACAAAATATAGTAAAGATATAAATTGTTTCTGTTCAAATAGTAGTTATAGTTCTGTTCAAATAATAGTTATAGACTTTGCTTTTTATATGGTTTTTCAGTTAAGCTTTTAATTTCTAGTTTTACGGTTTTTAATATTTTTATCAGGATTTTTTACTATTTTCAGATCAGATTTGACATTTTTAGGTTCTTTGTCTTTTGAATCATTTTCTTCTTTCGGATATCCTTTTCTTATATGGTGAAAAGAGTATCGTCGTCTACTGCAAAAACACCAAGTTTTGCTCCCGCATCAAGCCAGGCATGACCATAGCTAAAAGATGCAAGGGCATTTACAGGGTCTCCGTTAACCAGAAAATACACTCCGTCTTTATAGTAGGCTTCAGCCATTGTGTAATAATCCGTTGCAACGGCATGCATATGGGATTTCGGGATAGGTGAGCATTTTGCTTTTTGCAATGCTCTTTTTAACATATCTTCATATTTTTTGACCTTTTCATCTAAATCCGCAGGAATCTTAATCACCTGAAGGCTGTTGAGATATACTCTTTTTTCTTTACTCTACTTCTTCCATAAGCCCTATAGGTCCTTCTGCAAGTTTCACAAGTGCTTCAGCTTCAAGAAAATGTAACTTTCCTGGAATTACAAGGATATGGAGAGGTTTTCCAAAATCAAAAGTTTTTAACTTTTCTGCATAGTCAGCTTTTACGATCGGTTTTTCCGAACCTGCCCTGGCTATCCCTACCGCAACGGCATTACGCATAAGTTCTCCTCCCCTTTTTTCTTCAACCTCGAGGAGAAGCTCAAGTGCTGTGTTTACGGTCATGTAACCTTTTTCTTTGTCTATATCCAGGAAGACCAGAGTATGCAGGCCCATCTCAATATTTTGTTTTATAATATCGTAAGGAGTCTCCGAGATAACTCTTGTGCCCCTTCTACTTTCATATGGATGAGGAATGCTTGCGGATTTTCCGAAGCGATAGTTCTGAAGCCCTGTAAGCCCTGAGACGGCAGAGGTAATAGACGCTCCATGTATCAGGCGCGTCTCTATTCCCAACTTTTCGACTCTCAGGCGCAGATCCACGTGAGTTGTAGAGACCATGGTGTCTCCACCAGTAAGAAAACAAATGTTCTTGTTTTTTGCTTCAATCAACCAATCAGGTTGCTGTTCTACATCTTCTCTGGAGAGCAAATATACTCTTTTTCCATAGAGTTTTTCCATGTTTTCAAGTTTCGTGCCCATTAGACAGGAAGTATAGAACTCCGCATAAACCAGGTCAGCTTTCCTTACAGCTTCAAGTCCCTTTAATGAAATATCGTATTCGTCAAAAAGGCCCAGCCCTATGAATGTGAGCATAGCCCGCTTTAGGGGTTTATTATCTTAAAGCTTTTGTCCAAGGGATATTTTAAAAGCCATATTCGATATTATTTCCCGTATTTATGGAGGCTCTTAAATTATTTAAGTTCGGAGACTGATATAATAGAATGAGCTTACAAATGCAGTTTTTAGAGGTGTTTTTATGGTTAAAGTTACACTTGTTCACGCCAGCTGGTGCACTGTCTGTCCAGCAGCTCGCAGACTTTGGAAGGACCTGAAGTCCGAGTATGTTTTTGAGTACGAGGAAGTTGATGTGGAAACTCCAGAGGGCCAGGCACTGATCGACAAATATGGCATTGTAGGCGTCCCTACAACCATTATTGAGGGGGAGGTAGCTTTCACTGGACTTCCGAAAAAAGCCGATGCTATTGCTCGCGTTAGCTGAGTGTAATCTCTCAAACTTTACATTTTTCTGATATAACTTTTTGGACTTGGAGGTAAAATGTACGACCTTATAATTATAGGTGGGGGTCCTGCTGGGCTCACAGCCGGAATCTATGCCGTGCGCTCAGGGCTCAGTACTCTGATTCTTGAAAGAAGTGAGATTAGCGGCCAGATTGCACTTGCAGATATAGTAGAAAATTTTCCTGGTTTTCCGTCAATCTCAGGGCTTGAGTTAATGGAAAGATATAAGAGCCATGCTCAGGAAGCAGGAGTCGAGACAAAAATAACAGACGTCCTCTCTGTTCACTCTGAGGGGGGGAAAAAAATAGTCTCCACGGATAGTGGGGATCTTGAGTCAAGAGCAGTTATCATTGCCACAGGCGCAAACCCAAAACACCTTAATGTTCCTGGAGAAAAAGAGCTTATAAGTAAAGGAGTTTCATACTGCGCCACCTGTGATGGCCCTTTTTTTAAAAATAAAACCGTTGCAGTTATCGGAGGAGGCAACTCAGCAATTACAGACGCTCTTTTCCTCTCGAGGATTGCACGTAAGGTCTATGTTGTCCATAGAAAAGACCGATTGAGAGCTTCAAAAATTCTTCAGGATAGGGCTTTTGCAACTCCTAATATTGAATTCATTTTTAATTCCCATGTAACAGAAATTGTAGGGAGTAAAGGAGATATTCGAAGGGTAGAAAAAATAATCCTTGAGGACGTAAAGAGCAGTTTAATCAGCGAACTTGCTATAGATGGTGTTTTCATCTATGTTGGGATCCACCCCAATACTGAGATTGCTAATGTAGATAAAAATGAGGAAGGTTACATCAAGACTAACAATTTACTTGAGACATCGGAAAAAGGGATTTATGCTGCTGGAGATTGCCGCGACACAAATATCTGGCAGGTTGTAGCTGCAGTTAGAGACGGAGCGCTCGCAGCTTCTGCTGCACATGAATACATAGAAAGCCTCAAAGAATAGATTAATTAAAAAAGTATATTTAGGACTCATGGCTGGGATTGCCTTAAGTCCAATTCTTTATAAAAGATCGGAAAGAAGAAACTTTAAAGATCGGAAAGAAGAAACAGCAAGGGACAGCAAGGCTGTTCTGCCCCTAACCTTTACTTCTGACTCATTTTATATTCCAGACTTATTCTAAAATTTCTTATTTTTTACTCTTTATATATTCCAGATTTATTCTAACATTTCTTATTTCTTACTCTTTTTATATTCCAGGCTTATTCTAACATTTGGTTGATTCTATTGTAAAAATCTATTATCAACCTTGTTGCCTCGCTGTCCATATTCAGTTGAAAAGTTCGTATTTGCTTTCCAAGAGGTTTTTCTATAACAATCCCTGATGCAATCAAAGGTGTGATAACCCTTGATACACTTGAATGCGAGAGTCCAGTTTCCTCAGCTATTCCTGAAAGGTAAGTTGATTCGTTCTGGTGCTCTATCAAGTTCTTAAGGACTGTCATCTGTGCGGTTTTCCCGAATATTTTTTCTAGTGGATCCATTGCTATCATCTCAGAGGTGGCTACTCTCAGTAAGTGATTTTTATTTCAATATTAAGTTGTTATTTATGGTTATAAACTTATCTCCTAATTGGTTAAGTCAGGCGATCCATACGAAATCTTCTGAATATTTGGATGACTCTGTCCCGTTGATACTATACAAAAATTACTTCATTGCATCATTGTATAAATTTTAGAAATGTTTAATACCTAAGAAAAATATCTACTGTATAGAGGTGGAGGTCAATGCAAGAACAAAATCTTGATCATGAAATATTGAAATTGATTGAAGCACAGCCTGAAATGAATGTTAGTGATATTGCCTTTAATCTTTCGATTACGGAAGAAGTGGTTAAGACGCATATTGAAAACTTGAATGACACCAGGGAGAAAATACTTATTGTGAGTTGTGGGCCCAGTGTTTACGATAGCCTTAAGGTGGAACTTGAACCTGAGAGTTATTGCGTTGTCAATACACCGGGAGGCTCTTCTGCTCTTGAAACTGTAAAATACGAAAAGCCAGATCTCATCCTTCTGGACACCGGCCCTGCAGATATAGATAGCTTTGAGATATGCAAGCAGCTAAAAACAAACTCAAGGTACTGGTGGATACCAGTAGTGATCCTCAGTGAAAAAGGGGAAGTAAAAGACAGATTCAGGGCTTTGGAGTCAGGAGCAGATGATTATGTTACTACTCCTTTAAACTGCCTGGAATTGAAAGCCAGAATAGGTATGCTATTGAGACGTACGCGAATCTGAGTTAAGGGAGAAGGCTTATAATAAAAAATCCTTTTCTTCGGACTCAGGGGTTTGCAGACTGAAGGACTCGATGTGAATCAAAATCTTTAGAATATTTCTTTAGAATTTTTTTTCTGCATTCTTTCTGACATATCTGGGTAAATTATATTCGTTGATCCCCTATGGACTCTTAATTAGCCCCTTTAATTCATTGATTAATTTATATCATTATCTCTTGTTTTGTCCATAGCACTAAGCATTTTTTTCTAACGCTCCCCAGAAATACATACTTAACTTATGCAAGTAGAGACCTTTAATTAGAGGCTTTTGATTAATTCTAAGCTTTCGCGATAAGGTGAAGTCCCTACTCCCCAGAATTGGAAGCAAGATTGATCCTGGAAACCGTGGAAGGAGTAAATTTTGCTTTTAATCAAAAAAGGTTTGATGGATTTGTCTTCTCATTTTCTAGATCGATTTATTCCACGCAGGACAAAATAAGGAGCTATATATAGAAGAACTGGAATAAAGATATTTATATAAGCAGGTATTTTATCATATTTTACTAATTCCATAGTATGCAATGAATAAATTTATTTGAGTCGTTCTTAAAATATTCCATATTATAAAAACATCATTTTTAAAATAATAGTGTATATGAATATTTCAAAACGTTTAAAAAAGAATAAAACGAGAAACTATGATACGTAACTTCAAATCTGTACTTATTATTTGTAAGGAACTAAAGTACAAAACTAATTTAATGCTCTGAATACATATATTATTTTTGTTTGGCTAGATGTGGTGACGGTGGATAAAAACGTAATCGAAAAAAGGTGTGGTAATAATAATGACTTCAAATGAATGGTACAATAAAGGCGTTGCACTCCACGAACTTAGAAGGTTTGCAGAAGCTCTGGATGCATACAACAAAGCTCTGGAAATAAGTCCTGACAATGCAAAAATCTTGTTTAGTAAGGGGGCGGTTCTAAAAAGGTTGATAAGGTACGATGAGGCTCTCGATGCCATTAACAGGTCCCTTGAGATCAATCCTGCGGACGCGAAAACCTGGTGTTCCCAAGCTGAACTTCTGATGGGTCTTGCAGAGTATGAAGATGCTCTGGATGCATTTTCCAGGGCTATATCGCTTGCGCCTGAGGATCCTGAAGTCTGGTACAGGCGAGGAATGGCTCTGAGGGAATTGAAGGCCTATGAAGACGCTATGGACGATTTTGAAAAGGCCATTCGCCTCTATGAGAAACGCTCTGACATGAGCTCCATGAGTGCAAGTGAGTGGTGTAAGAAGGGCATGAGCCTCTGTAAGATCAAGAGTTACGAAGAAGCTCTTGACGCTTTTGACAGGGCTCTTGAGTTGAACCCTGCGAACGGGAAGGCCCTATACAACAAGGGAGTTGCTCTCCGCTGGCTGGGAAAGCTCGAAGAATCAAGAATGTATACTGAAAAAGCAGTAACGGTATTTGATTCCAAAATAAAAACAAATCCAGAGAATGCCAGGTTCTGGTACAACAAAGGGATTGCCTTAAGAGACCTGGAAAAATACGAAGAAGCGCTTCAAGCATTTGAAAGGGCTATAGATATCAATCCCAGTTTTACAAAAGCCTGGATTGGTAAGGGTATTGTATACGATAGAGTAAAGAAACACCAGAAAGCCATGGAAGCTTACGAAAGGGCAGTAGACATAAATCCGATATATTCGGATCTTCTTTAAGCAGTCAAACTGCAAAGTTTTAGAAACGTACAGTTCCAGAGCCAGAAAAGCCGTTAGCCGAAAGTCCTTTGTAGGATTTTAGGTCACGCGGCAAAAAATCTTTTTCTTTGATTTATTCTAGTGTATCGATTCCAAAATGAATCCATTATTGAATGAAGAATTCATTGATCAATGGGTGAGATTTAAAATGCAGGTTTGTGAGCGTATTTTGGAATCGATGCACTAGCATCAATTAAGCTGTTTGGCATTATTAGTTGGACCGTTTTTATTTTTATAGGAAGGAGCGTAAAACCACTAGGTCTTTAGCCTAGTGGACATAAGTGTCAACTTCAGAACGTTCCACTGTTATTGATTCTGCTAAATTACTTAACTTCTCAACTAATTAATATTTACTTAAAATGCTGTCACCACAATGCGAAAGCAAGTTGGTTATCAGGGCATAATAAGGACTATTAAATTGTTAACATAATTTTCCACCTCTGGGACAGAGGGTAGAGCTGTGACTAGCATGTTTAAAGATTCTTGTAAAGGGCTCACGCGAAAAAGAAAGAGTAGATCGATATTTCAGGCCAAGCCGGCGTCTTAAATGAATATTTTATAGCACTGAGAAAAAAGAAGAAAGGTATTCAATCAGATAAGGAGTTTAGCTTAGCGGTATTGTTTTCACTTCTCATTCCACCACAGTGTGACTTTATCACCCGGTGATTTTTAATTTTTTGCTTTTGATTTAAAAAAGTCTTTTTCTCTTGAATAATTCCGTTATTTCAGTTATCTACCTTACTACACAGTTTTCCCCTATTAGAAAGAATCGAAGAAGTCTCACTGCATTTAAACTTATAATGAATCAGTTGATCAAATTAGGAAAAGTTATTAAAAATAAATTAAATAAGTTTGTAGAAAGGTTAAAGAAAAAAATGAGTAAAATAACCTATATTAAGCGAGTATATTCATTTTAAAGCTTTTAGATTAATCTTGAGGATACATCATCGGTAATATAATCCAGTATACTATTGAGATAATGTTAGTTCAATGAGATAAATATTTATAGTAAGTGTAACGTATTATATGTTGAGGTAAAAAACTAAAGAAACGGAAAAGAACTTTAGAGTAGGAAAAAAACTTTAGAGTGGGATAAGAACAGAAAATGAAAATTCGAGTAGTTAGTTCCAGAGAGGAAATCTTCACATTAAACCCTAATGAACGCATTGTACATCTGGCTTTCAGGCCATCAAACAAGGATATCTTTGGATTGGTTGAAACCTGCCCGAAGATTGAGGTAATTCAGTTACCTAAATCTTACATGGCCACAGTTTCGAAGTCCATAGAGATGTTCCTTGAGATGCAGAGAATCCAGCTTATCGAAGGAGATGTCTGGGGTCACAGGAAGGATATAAACGAATATTATACCGTTCCATCTTCAGTGTTTGAAAAAATAAAAGAAATGAAACTTGAAGGTAAATCTACTGAGGACATTGAGGCAAAAATTTCAAGGGAGAGCAAACTTAACCCTGAAATGGTCGCTTATATCCTGAAAAAGGAGACTGCCGCCTGAACTACCAATGGATGAGGCATGTCAGTAGGCACTTTACTGGAGATTAGAGCACATAAAAAAATATCAAATATGTGGTGACGATATGTCGTGACTAAATATGTCGTGACCAAATATGTCGTGACTAAATATGTCGTGACCAAACATGTGGTAATCTAATCTCCATTTAAACATATATTTCTAAGTTTAAATGTTATAGTGGAGGAAATGGGGGAACTTGAACTTATAATTCAAGTATTATAATTCAGGTAATTTGTTAAGAAGATCCTTTTCTTTATTCGGGATCAAAAAACTTTTTTCGGTCAATATCCGCTAAATAACATTTTCTATTTTTAAACTTATCTTCAGTTGGCTAAATTTTATTCCTATAAAGTTTGAAGTGTAAGGGACACACTCAATCAAAGCCCTTGTTTATAATCGCTATAACGGCTGTATACAACTTTTCATTTTTTGAGTGCCACAGAAGAGCAGTTAAAACGAGTTGCTGATGGTTATGGGAAGTTTAAAGGGTATTGGGCTTATTACCTCAGGGCTTTCCTGAATGTTGAATATTAAGAGTCTCGAGAGAAAAACACACCAGCCAGTAATTTCAACGTAAATTCCTAATTAATCTAATTGTCCTGTACTTTCCAGTACTTAAAGGCAAATTTATCTGAAGTAAATTTATTAAGGCAAACTAATAAAATTTCAAATTTTGTATAGATCCGCATTTTAACGCTACTATATTATATATTACCCTCTATTTTTGTGTAAAGTACTATGTTACGAGTCCACAGGTGTTTTACCTAACCTTAAATAGCTTAAGTGTAATCTCCTCAAGGATTGGCGTGATTTCTAAAAAACTAATTGATCTTGGAGTGCTGGCGCTCAGGCAGCGTAACTCTCGCGGGAGTTTTAAACCGCATATTTCAATCCGTTTCAGGAATGAAACCGGAGATTTACGCACGTTTTCCATTGACACTACCCGTACTCCAGGAAAGCATCCGCAACCTGATGCATATCTGATCACTCATGCTCATTCTGATCATCACGGAAAATCGGCCATGCTTTCCCCCAATGCGATCTGTTCGGAAAAAACGGCAGTTGCTCTTGAAATCAGGCACGACAAGAGATACGCGGGCAGAATGTTCAGGCTTGAGGATGAAATTGAGGTAGGGGGGGTAAAGGTAAAGACTTTCCCTACTGAGCACACTGTCGGAGCAACTGCTTTTTATTGGGAAAACGATGTGGGGACAAGAATTCTGGTAACAGGGGACGTCAAAGATGCTGGCAGTCTCCCTCCCTGTGATGTTCTTATAACTGAGGCTAACTATGGAGATCCGGGGGATCCCACCTGCCATTTTGCAGATGACCTTGAAGGCATGAAATGTGCCCTTTTTGAAAATGGGCAGGTTGCTTTTGGAGCATACGAATTTGGAAAAACCCAGCGCGCAGTCGAACTTATCAGGAGTTTTGGGTATGATGGGGCTATCTGTATGGATGCCAGGACAAGAGCCCTTACCCGGAGCATGCTTGAAGATGCCGGAGAACTTGCAGGGCTTGGCTCCGAAAGAGATGACGGGGTATTCATAGTAGCTCCCTGGGATCTCAACAAGCTTCCCTGGGGAATGAAAAAATATGTGCTGAGCTGCCGCATGGATTATCCTTACCCTGTAATCAGGATAAGCGATCATCTTGATGCCTCCGGGCTTGAAAATATGGTCAGGAAACTTAACCCTGAGGTCACTCTTGTCTATCACCCTGGCGGGCACAGACCTTCTAAATTTTCAAATCATTTAAATTCAATAGGAATCGATTCGATATCCATAGATCAGATCGGTAATGTTTTAAGCAATGAATTTATTTAAAGCTGTAAAATTCAGTTGATGATTTAATCCTAATAAGCTCTAATATCAGCTCTAGCAATCTTTAATATTACCCCTAATAAGTTCTAATATTAGTTCTAATAATCTCTTTATTAGCTCTATATTAGCTCTAATGTTAGCTCTAATAAGCTCAATCAAGCTCTATTATTTAGATATGATAATCTAACTCTACTAATTTAAAGATGGTAATTGGATTCCAACAATTTAAGTATGAGAATTAAATCTATAAGTCTAGTAATTTAATTAGTTGAATATAATAATTATAATCTGATAATTTAAATCCGAATAGGGTGTAATTTTCGGTTAAAATTAGATCCCATGAAATTGCCGTTCAGGAGAGTATACATATTGAGTAAACAAAGTCCTAAGCCAAAAGCCAAAAAGGAAGCTACAAAACCTAGAGAGATTCCTGCAGAAAGTCCTGCAGCAAACATAGAGACCCAAGAAAAGAAGAATATAATTAAGGAAAGAACCCCTGAGGAAAAGCAGAAACAATATAGAGAAGGAATTATAAAAACAGTAGTAGCTTCAGCACTTGGCATAATTGCAGGATTATTAACTTACGGCCTTTATGGAACTGGAGAAAATAGGATCTGGTATGTGATACTTATGATCGTTATCGGATCTACATACCTCTTACAAAAAGTGATCTATCCTCTGATCAAGATCGATGTAAAGGAATTCAAATTTAAGGACTGGTTTTACGTTGAATTTTTGGTTATTGATTTCTTCCTTGTTGTCTGGACTCTCCTCCTGAATTGAAATCTTCTTTTCCCGAACTGCAAAAAGGCTTTCCTCAGGTTGAAGGCCTTTTTACACAGGCTTTCATTATTGAATTTTATCGATTAGCTTATACCCCTTTAGCTTTTCTCTGCTTGTTTCGTTAAACTTTTGAGTAATTGATGTCTCATATCTGCTAATAGTCCAATGTTTCATATACCAGAGTGAGCATTTTCATAACCGATAAATGCCGTATGTACAATGTGCCCTTCAGTATTTACTATTGCATATTATATTGCCTTGCTGTAGTAGATGCTCTTATCATGGCAAAGATTTACATTGCTATGTTTGATTATGCCTGATAGCGAAAATCCACCTTGTTACGTTTGGTTTGGCTTATAACAAAGATTACATTGTTATACTTGATTATGCTTTAAAGCGCAGCGAATATTTCGTTTCATTATATATCTATTGACAAATCAAAGGAAAAAGGTAATTTCAAAGAAAAAACGTGATTTTTGGGGACAATTATGAGAATAGCTATACTTAATAAAGACAGGTGTCAGCCCAGAAGGTGCAGTAAGGAATGTGAAAAGTACTGCCCCAGAGTCAGAACAGGGGACGAGACAATTGTTTTTGGGGATGATGGAAAGGCCATCATCTCTGAGGAGCTTTGTGTGGGCTGTGGGATCTGCATTCACAAATGCCCCTTTAAAGCCATTATGGTTATAGGGCTTCCTGAATCTTTGGAAGAACCCACTCACAGATATGGGTCAAATGGTTTTGTCCTCTTCGGGCTGCCCGTGCCAAGGGTAGGGAAAGTCACAGGAATTCTTGGTCCTAATGGGATAGGAAAAAGTACCTCAGTCCAGATACTTTCCGGAGCTCTGATACCTAACTTTGGACAGGGCAAAGGGGACTGGGATACTGTGCTTGAGCACTATGCAGGCACGGCACTCTATGACTATTTCAAAGCTGTAGCGGACGGAAAAGTAAGGGTTTCGCAAAAGCCCCAGTATGTAGACCTGATCCCTAAAGCATTCAAAGGCAAGACCTCCGAATTGCTCGAAAAAACCGATGAAAGAGGAGCCCTGAGTGAACTTATAGATTACCTTGATTTGAAAGGTGTAATCGACAGGAAGATCTCCGAATTGAGTGGTGGAGAGCTTCAGCGGGTAGCAATTGCTGCCTGTGCGGCAAAAGAAGCCGATTTCTACTTCTTTGACGAAATAAGCCCTTACCTCGATATCTACCAGAGAATTAATGTTGCCCGCCTGGTCCAGAATATCTCAAAGGAAAGAGCTGTACTTGTAGTCGAGCATGATCTTGCAATCCTGGATATGCTCGCAGACGTAGTTCATATTGCCTACGGAGAACCTGCAGGTTTCGGTGTGGTCACCCTCCCGAAAAGCGTACGTGTGGGAATTAACCAGTACCTGAAGGGCTATCTCCCTGAAGAAAACATCAGGATCCGACCTGAAGCCATCAAGTTTGAGGTCCGTCCCCCAAGAGAAGACTCACATTTTAAGTCCATGATTAACTTCAACGGTTTCTCAAAGAAATATGGAGATGGTTTCTCCCTGAAAGCCACAGGTGGTACCCTTAGGGAAGGGGAGGTACTGGGTATAGTGGGCCCTAATGGGATAGGAAAGTCAACCTTCGTAAAAGTTCTTGCAGGAGAAATAGAACCTGAAGAAGGAGATCCAGGGATCGAAGTCAAAATCTCATACAAGCCTCAGTATATCAAAGCCGATACCCATGTGAGTGTGCAGGATTTTCTACGTGGCATCACAAAACGGTTCGGAACCAGCTACTATGAAGTTGAGATTTCAAATCCCCTCCAGCTTGAGAAGATCTACGACAGCCTGCTTACTGACCTGAGTGGCGGAGAGCTGCAAAGGGTTGCGATTGCTGCCTGCCTGTCCCAGGAAGCCGATCTGTATATTCTGGATGAGCCCAGTGCCCACCTGGACGTGGAACAGCGTTCAATGGTTACAAAAGTCCTGAACCGTTTTGCCGAAAACAATCAGAAAACTGCTCTTGTTGTGGACCATGACATATATATGATCGACCTGTTGAGCCAGCGCTTGATGGTCTTCGAAGGAAAACCCGCAATATACGGTGAAGCTCATGGGCCCTTCAACATGGAAACCGGAATGAATAAATTCCTGAAAAATCTGGGTATAACCTTCCGGAGAGATGAGGAGACCAGGCGTCCTCGGGTAAACAACCTTGGTTCAAGGCTTGACCGTGAACAGAAGGAAAGTGGGAATTACTATTATTCGGCAAGCAGCTGAGTGTTCCTAAAAAACATCGGAAAACTTTTGGGTTCCTTTAAATAGGAACTCAGGTTTTAAGAATTCGGCATCTTGCAGGACACTTAATTTTAGAAATTATAAAGTTATTTAGTAATTACATATTATTTAACAGTGTATATAATTCAATAGTTACATTTACTGTTAAATAATTATATACGCTTTAATAATTATATATGCTTTAATAATTATATATGCTAATAATTATATATGCTAATAATTATATATGCTTTAATAATTATATATGCTTTAATAAATATATATACTTTAATATTCATATGCTATTTAGTTTATACAGTTTCTAATAATGATAGATTTAGTACTGATGGACATTTTTATTACTGACGCTTGAGTCAAAATACCTTTTTATCTTATGTGTGAGTTTTTGGTTTTCAATGAAGATAGAAAGTCTCGATCTACCCGATGAAGTAAAACATTTTTATCTGGACTCAGGGATTCTGGAACTTTATCCCCCTCAAGCTGAGGCTGTGGAAAGAGGACTGCTTAATGGAAGAAATTTGCTTGCTGCAATCCCTACTGCCTCAGGGAAGACTCTCCTTGCCGAGCTTGCGATGTTAAAATCCATCCGGAAAGGAGGAAAGGCGCTCTATATCGTACCCCTTAGAGCTCTTGCTTCCGAGAAGTTCAGGCGATTTCGGGAATTTGCTGAACTGGGGATCAGGGTCGGGATTTCTACAGGGGACTATGACCAGAGGGACGAGGAACTTGGGGTAAATGATATTATTGTCGCCACATCGGAAAAAACGGATTCCTTGCTCAGGAATGAGACTACCTGGATGCAGGACATTTCGGTGGTTGTGGCTGATGAAGTACACCTCATAGATTCTGCGGATAGGGGCCCAACCCTTGAGATTACACTTGCAAAGCTCAGGAGAATGAACCCATCCTGCCAGATCCTGGCCCTGTCTGCAACAGTAGGAAATGCTGATGAGCTTGCAGCCTGGCTGGACGCCGAACTTGTGCTAAGTGAATGGAGGCCCACCGAACTCCATGAAGGAGTATTGTATAATGGGACTTTTTATTGTAAAAATAAGGAAAAGTCTGTTGAGCAGTCCACAAAAGATGAGGCCGTAAACCTTGTACTGGATACCCTCAGAGGAGGGGGGCAATGCCTTGTTTTTGAAAGCAGCAGAAAAAACTGCATGGGTTTTGCAAAGAAAGCAGCCTCAACTGTTAAAAAGACTCTCTCAGTGGAAGACAAGGAAATCCTTGCCGGGATTGCAGATGAAATTCTCGAGAATAGTGAAACCGATATTGCAACAATTCTTGCGACCTGCATCCGTTCAGGAACAGCTTTCCACCATGCTGGCCTTACTACGCCTTTAAGGGAACTTGTGGAAGACGGGTTCAGGAAAGGAAGGATCAGACTAATCTCAAGTACTCCCACCCTTGCAGCCGGGCTCAACCTGCCTGCAAGGCGAGTTATTATCAGAAGTTACAGACGTTATTCCTCTGAGAGCGGAATGCAACCTATTCCTGTGCTTGAGTACAAGCAGATGGCAGGCAGGGCAGGGAGGCCAAGGCTTGATCCTTATGGGGAAGCTGTGCTTCTTGCCAGGTCATACGAAGAATTTGTTTTCCTCTTCGAGAATTACATTGAGGCAGGCGCTGAAGATATCTGGTCCAAACTCGGGACAGAAAACGCCCTCAGGACTCACATACTATCTACTATTTCCAATGGTTTTGCCCGAACAAAAGAGGAACTCATGGAATTTCTGGAAGCAACATTTTTTGCCTTCCAGTACTCAAACTTCGGACTTTCTACAGTTGTGGAAGAATGCCTTGGCTTTCTACGGCAGGAAGAAATGCTTGAGAATACAGAAGCTCTTCTTCCTACAAACTTCGGAAAGCTTGTTTCGAGACTCTATATTGACCCTCTATCTGCCGCTCTCATTGTAAAGGGCCTGAAAGGAGCAGAAACTCTGACCGAACTTACCCTTCTGCATTTAGTTTGCAGCACTCCTGACATGCGCCTGCTCTATATGAGAAGCCAGGACTACCAGGAGATTAATGATTATGTAATGACTCATTCAGGAGAATTCGCAAAGATCCCGAATCCTTTCAATGTTACAGAATACGAATGGTTCCTGGGAGAAGTAAAAACGTCTCTCCTGCTAATGGAATGGATCCATGAGAGACCTGAAAACGAGCTTTGTTTAAAATTTGGCATTGGAGAAGGCGATATCCATGCGATTGCAGAGATTGCTGAGTGGCTCATACATGTGACCACTCAGCTTGCCAGGCTCCTTGCTCTCAAAGGAATAAAACAAGCTTCAGAACTTGAAAAGCGAATCCATTATGGAGCAGGCCCTGAATTGATGGAACTCCTCGATATTAGAAGTGTAGGGCGCGTGAGGGCAAGAAAACTTTATGAAGCTGGTTTCAGGTCCACAGCTGATCTTGCAGATGCTGCTCCTGAAAAAATAGCTGCTCTTCTGGGGCCGAAAATCGCAGAAAGAATTTTTAAGCAGATAGGAAAGAGAGAGATAGCTCCTGAATTTATTGACACTATACCTGTTGAAAAAGAATCTTCTGCGGGGCAAAGGACAATTAATGATTATTAATTCTACTTGCCTTACTCTTTTATTTTTCTCCTGATTTAAGTCTTTTTTACCTTTTTTACTGATTTTTATTCTTTTTCACTCACTTTTACTGTCTTTTTTGTTTTATTTCCCTTTTTTTCCAAATGAGTATTGATCCATAAATTTTCAATTTTTTATCTTTGTCCTTACCTTCGAAATTGGCTTGCTGAGGATAAAATATTTAATGAGATCAGGAATTTAATGGGATTAGATTCTCAGATTATATCAGGTATCAATTCTATCTTACTCTCAGATTTCAGTTTATGTCAAGTTTTATTAGATTCTTTCAGAGATGATCATCATGTTATTCAAGAAATTGTCTGATATTTCAGAAGAAGAAATGAAGAAGCTGCTCTCCCGGGAGTCCGGACTTGCAGATGTAGCAAAAACCGTTTCGGCCGTACTTTCGGATGTACGTATCAAAAAAGATGCAGCGCTTCGGGAGTATACACTGAAATTTGACAAAGTAGAGCTCGCTGGTTTTGAAGTAAGTGAGGAAGAGTTTGAAAAAGCTTTTTCCTGCATTGATTCGAAACTTCTGGATCACGTTAAATGTGCAGCTGCAAATATCCGGGCTTTTCATGAAGCTCAACTTCCCGAGGCAACATGGTTCATGGAACTTAGGCCCGGGGTTGTGCTCGGTCAGAAAGCGACGCCCCTGGAAAGCGTGGGCGCTTATGCTCCTGGAGGCCGGGCTTCTTATCCATCAACAGTGCTAATGACTGTAATTCCTGCCAGGGTCGCAGGAGTAGGGCAGGTTATAGTATGCACGCCACCGAGAGCTGACGGTTCTCTACACCCTCTTACACTTATTGCCGCAAAAATTGCAGGAGCAAATAAAGTATTCAAGCTCGGCGGTGTGCAGGCAATTGGAGCTATGGCTTACGGAACCGAAACAGTCCCCAAGGTAGACAAAATTGTAGGTCCTGGAAATGTTTTTGTCACGTCTGCCAAAATGCAGGTCAGGGATGTTGCAGAAATTGATTTTCCTGCAGGCCCAAGTGAAGTACTCATTATTGCAGATGACTCGGCAGATGCTATTATGGCTGCATCAGATATTATAGCGCAGGCAGAACATGATCCAAACGCAGTTTCAGTACTCATCACAACCTCCGTAACCCTGGCAGAAGCCGTAAAAAGAGAGGTGCTTATTCAGGCTGAAAAGACAGAAAGAAGCAGCATTGTAAATATATCACTTGAGAATGCCGCAATTCTTATTGCAGATTCCCTGGAACAATGTATTGGCTTCAGCAATAAGTTTGCTCCCGAACACCTCCAGATTATGGTTTATGATTCAGATTTCGTACTTGACAAAATAAAGAATGCAGGGTCGATTTTTATAGGAAACTATGCCCCAGTTCCGGCTGGAGATTACGCTTCTGGCACCAATCATGTGCTCCCAACGGCCGGATACGCAAAAATCTACTCCGGCCTGAATATAAATCACTTTTTGAAATATTCGACCATTCAGAAAATCAGTAAGAGTGGGCTTGAAAGTTTAAAAGAGACTATAATCGCATTAGCCGAAGAAGAGGGTTTGAAGGCACATGCTGATGCTATTAGAACCCGTTTTGGGTATAGACCCTCTAAATAATATTTTAGCTAATCGATACATATATAAAATGTAAATGCGTAAACAAAATTCGATATTTAAATAAATGAAGATTTGATATTTAAATAAATTATTAAAATAAAGAGTGGGGACAAATATGAAAATCAGAGTAGTTAGTTCACGGGAGGAAATTCCTACCCTTAATCCGAACGAGAAAGTGATTCATCTTGCTTTCAGACCATCCAACAGGGACGTATTCATGCTTGCTGAAACATGTCCGAAGATTGAAGCAATACAGCTTCCTAAATCTTACAGAAGGACTGTCTCGAAATCAATTGAAATGTTCCTTGAGATGCAGAAGATAGATCTCCTGGAAGGAGATGTATGGGGACACCGGAAAGATATAAACGAATATTACAATGTCTCTCAGAATGTACTGGAAAAAATTCATGAATTAAAGGCTGAACGTTTCACCAATGAAGCTATTGCCGAAAAGCTTTCGAGAGAGAGCAAGTTGAATTCAGATATGATTCTCTATATCCTGAGCAAAAGAAGTATAGAATGATCTGTTTTGCAATCACTTTTCCGGGATGATTTCACTCTCAGGTATATTCTGCGAAAAAGTGGCAAACAGGAAGTAAAAACTTGTTCAAAATGGACACCTTTTTAAGGAGGATCTTGAGGATCACTTTGGGTTCTGGATCCTCCTTTTAAAGATAAATCAGGACTTAAGACCTTATCCAATAAATGTAAATACTCTCTTTTATCTCATTCTTGATATTTCCCAAGCAAGATCTTCGCTTTTAAAATTATGGTAAACTATTTTCGCCAGTACACTTTTACTTCTTCCTGTACACTTTTACTTCTTCCTGTACACTTTTACTTCTTCCAGTACACTTTTACTTCTTCAGTACACTTTTACTTTTTCAATACACATTTATATATTCCAACAAATATGTGACTTTTCAAGTAGACTTGAGGTTCTTCCAATATGAATTTAATTTTTCCAATTATATCATTTATTCTCCGATATATTCCCATTTATTCCAATTAACTTCTAATTTTTCCAGTACACCTTTGCTTTTTCCAGTACACCTCTACTTTCCTCGGTAACCCTTTGCTTTCTTCGATACTGGAATATGATTACTCTGTTTTTCGGGTTTATTCTGACATCAGATTCATTTTAAGAAGATATCTTACTAGAAATCGAGTTCAATATGGAGAGCTATTTTTCCTTGTTTCATTTAACCAATATAGGGATAGGTGCTCTTTGATTGTGAAAAAAAGTAATATTATTTTTTTTATAGTACTCATTTTTATTATTTATTATATTATCAAAATTAATTTGTAGTTTTTTTAAAGCGCAAACTGGCTTTCTCTTCTACCTGGTATTTGCTTTGGCTTTTCTATATGCTTTTTTTTCAAGTATTCTTAAATTAACAGGACGAAATTAATGAATATATATAGAAAAATATTTAAATATATTCGCGTAATTTATTTTATTGGTTCTTTAATTTAGTCTAGGGTCTGGGGTTTGTATGAAGATAAGAGTTGTTAGTTCACGAAATGAAATTATCTCACTGAATCCAAACGAAAGGGTTGTTCACCTTGCGTTTCGGCCTTCAAATAAAGATATTTTCCTGCTTGTTGAAACCTGTCCGAAACTGGAGGTAATCCAGATTCCTAAATCATATAAAAGGACGATTTCAAGAGCTATAGAAATGTTTCTGGAAATGCAAAAAATTCAGCTACTTGAAGGGGATGTATGGGGACACAGGAAAGATATTAACGAGTACTACACTGTTCCTCCTTCCATAATGACGGAAATAAGAAACTTGAAGGCTCAAGGCACCCCTAATGAAAGAATTGCAGAAAAAATAGCAAAGGAGCGCAAGCTTAACCCCAAAATGATCTCCTATATTCTGAATAGAAGGCTCTATGAGTAAAAAATTCTATAAAACTATTAAACAAACATAATAAACTCTTTATAAACAGAATAATTTTCGATTCAATAGATTATAAATTAAATTTTAAAGAATAACTCTGCAACAAATAGGGAATACATTTTACCAATACCAACTCTCTTGATCACGTTTCACTCAGAATTTCAAAACATAATATAAATTTTTTAAGTTAGTTCCACTCGAAGCTAAGTAATACAAATTTATGTTTGAGACAACAAGGCATCGAATTTAAAAATAAGCAAAAAAGCAAAATTTACTCAAACTTATGCCCTATAGGGAATACGTTTTCTCCATATTTCTCATTTGGTTTTAGACAAAATTTTCGACAACTAAAGAACAGATAATACTAAATGCATAAAAAAGTTCTGGTGAAATTGAAACTAACAGAGATGGTGCTAAAAATGCATAATTCTGGAGAAAAACGGCATCTAACGACAATATCATCTAGTTTGTTTATTTCATAAACGAGGGAAAGTTAAATTTTAAAATGTCCTGACCATGCATAAGTCCTGTGATGCATAAATTAAATTTTAAAATCCCGATGCACACACAAATTTAATTCAAAAATTCCTTTCTTGCAGCGCCGAAGGCTTGTAAAAGACCTGTAATGTATTAAAAAATAAGGTGCTTTAAAGCACCCTGTTTAATTAATTCTTCACTTTTAAATTTTGCTTTTTTTCAGTTGTTTCAGGCGAGTTCATTGCTGAAATACTTATCATAGGAACTCATATCAAAATGCCCATGCCCGCTCAGATTAAAGAGGATTGTTTTTTCTTCTCCTGTCTGCTTGCACTTGAGGGCTTCATCAATTGCACAGCGGATTGCATGAGAAGATTCCGGAGCAGGAATTATACCTTCAGTCCGGGCAAACTGCACAGCGGCATCAAACACCGGATACTGGTCATATGAAACAGCTTCAATAAGCCCCTCTGCACAGAGCTTACTGATAATTGGAGAGTCTCCATGATAGCGAAGCCCGCCTGCATGAATTGCAGGAGGAGTATGTTTATGGCCCAGGGTATACATTTTTAAAAGCGGAGTCATTTCTGCGGTATCGCCGAAGTCGTACCTGTATTCTCCTTGTGTCAGGGTAGGGCAGGCCGAGGGCTCGACTGCAATCACTCTTGCATTATTCCTTCCCTCAATCCGGTCTTTAATGAATTCAAGAGATATTCCCCCAAGGTTGCTTCCTCCTCCACAGCAGCCTATAACTATATCAGGATAAGTTTCAACCTGTTCTAGCTGCTTTTTGCATTCCGCCCCGATTACTGTCTGGTGAAGTACGACATGGTTTAGTACGCTTCCGAGAGAGTATTTCGTATTCTCGTGGCCAATTGCATCTTCGACAGCTTCACTGATTGCTATTCCCAGGCTTCCTGGGGTGTCTGGCTGCTCCTCAAGGATTTTTCGTCCGAATTCCGTGTCCGGGCTAGGTGAAGGGACGACATTAGCTCCCCAAACTGTCATTAGAGATTTCCTGTAAGGTTTCTGATAATAGCTGGAACGAACCATGTAGACCTTACATTCAAGATCGAAGTAATTGCAGGCAAGAGACAATGCACTTCCCCATTGCCCTGCTCCGGTTTCTGTTGTGATCCTCTCGGTTCCTTCTTTCATATTATAGTAGGCCTGGGCAATGGAAGTATTCGTTTTATGGCTGCCTGCCGGGCTTACACCTTCGTATTTATAGTATATCTTTGCAGGCGTTTTGAGAAGCTTTTCCAGCCTGTGAGCCCTGAAGAGAGGACTGGGTCTCCAGAGCCTGTATATCTCGAGTATATCATCTGGGATGTCAATGTACCTCTCGTCACTCATCTCCTGTTTGATGAGAGCTTTTGGAAAAATCGGCTCAAGAGCATCGGGACTTATAGGTTCCCAGGTCCGAGGATCAAGAGGTGGGTCAATAGGAGAAGATAAGTCTGAAAGGACATTATACCAATGTTTCGGTATCTCATTTTCATCAAGTGTTATCTTGGTCTGTTCCATAGATATTCTCCATAATACCGTTCTGTACAGAATCGTACCTTGACGTATTTAAGTGTTATTTATATTACATTTACGGTGTCCACCTTTCATTTATGTACTTTCCTAAGGAGAAGGTATTTTTTCATTAAGTAGAGTGCTAATGATTATAGGTATACAGGAAAAAATAAAGGATCCGAGATTAAAAAAGAAAAGTGAATTTAAATAGAAAAATCTTTCATAAGAGCGATATAGTTAATAATTAATAGAATAACTTCGATTTTTTACTGCAGTTTTTCTGCAAGTCCTACAGCAAGCCTTGCCACTTCAACAGCATTTGTGCCAAGAAGGCGTATCATGGGTTCTTTTCCTATGCTCCCTTTATCATAGATAACTTGCGGCACACTTCCGTACTTTTCAATTGCCTCGGCTGTACCCCAGTCCATAGTACTGACATTTTCCGGCTCTTCAGATCTGTCAAAGAAGCATATGGTGAGGCCGGCCTCTCTACAAAGGGAAAGATTTCTTTCCGAATATTTTACATTAATTGCTGCTCTTATCTCAGGATTATAACAAAGAGCAGAAAGGATAATCCTTGATACGTGCCTGCTGGCCCCAAAGTCCACGCAGCCTACAGGAACTGCTCTTCCCCTGTATTTTACTATTCTGCCTTCTACTGCCGCAACTTCCTCATTGTTCCTGGCACCAGGAATTGCCATTGCAATGTTACATCCCACTTCAGGGATAAGTTTTGAGAAATCCTGGCTTTTTTCAAGAACTGTGACTG
>CAVRNH010000012.1:0-134415 GCA_963722085.1 uncultured Methanosarcinaceae archaeon
TTCCAAAAAAGATTATAGAAATGTAAAATACATGAAAAGTATGAAGAAACCATTTCTTATTTTGAAGATTATCTCGATGTTATGGTCGCTATTTTTTGAGCTGGGAAGAAGAGGAACTTCTGGATGAGCTTTACGAAAAAGAAGGCAGGGAATATTGCGATGTTTTCGGCTCCGAATTCGTCGGTTCTTCGCAAATACGGAATCTTCTCGAAGATTTCATGATAAGAAAGACAATAACCAGCAGCGATTTCCTGAAAAACATGGCTGCCATTCTACACAAGTTTGTGAAATGGCTTCATGAGAAGGATACATGGAAGATAAAGAATATGAGTATACAGCTCCTCTTGTGGAAAGGCTTAGGAGCGACTTGCCAAAGGCCAGGGAAGTGACCCATTTACTCCATAAATATGTCAGGGAACACCCTGTTTATGGTTATACTGAAGAACTCAACAGCGGTTTTATTGTCAATAAGGTAGAACCTGGAAAATTGTGGTTTGAGGACTCCGTAAATCTCCAGGAAAAAATAGGCCCAATCATCGTTTCCGAAGAGATCAGTTCAATGTGTGAGCCAGGTTGGAAGATTTCACTTCAGCTTGGAAAAATAGGTGATGAGTGGAGGATACTAGTGTCATGAAAATTTAATTATGGATCACTGGAATAAGTTCTGAATCCCTTTATGCTGATGAGAAGCTCCCAAATTTATGTTCCATAATTAAATTTTCGCGACACGAGGTAACGGAAATATATATCCGTAACGTGGATATGGACCTCTAAGAACAGATTCGAATTCATCAGTTTTTTTATGTAGACCGAAAAAGTGTGGATGTGCCATGAAAAATATAGTTGAAAAGACTCTAAAGGACGTCTTCCAGGAATTTCTTGATGAACAAAAACAAAACCTGAAGCCCCAGTCCTATTCAGGGTATGAACGCACAGTGAACTATTTTATGCATTACCTTAACAGCTATGCCCCAGAGCATCTGGATGAGGAGGATCTGGAGCTGTACGATGAATTTTCCCAAGGTGACGACCTGGAATACTGTGAAATCTTCGACATCAGGCACATTGGATATGGGGAAATTGAGGAGTTCCTCGGCGTATACGTTATCGTGAACAAGACGGATAGTAAAAATTTCCTTAAAGTTATGGGCAGAGTCATGTACAGGTTGGTGACATGGTTGCATGAGAAGGGATACATTAACGATGTAGCGTTTGAGAAAACAGACAAACGTGTAAAAAAACTTAAGTGTGATCTCCCGATAGCAGTAGAAGTGAGTAGCCTGATATCGGAGTATGCCATGAAATCTCCGCATGGGAAATACGCTAAAGAGCTGGACAGCCGCTTCACCATCAAAAAAATAGAGCCCGGAGAATTGTGGCTTGAAGACTTCAAGAGTACAGGAGAGTATACAGGGCCTGTGTTAGTTTCCGAAGAAATCAGTTCCTTATGCAGAGTCGGCTGGACTGTCGTGCTCCGAATAGGGAAGACAGGAGATAAGTGGGGGATAATTGATAGTAAGGCTGTGTACCCTGTGACTGAATACTGACTTTCTTACCCCTTCTCTATCCTTATTTTTTCTTTCCTCTCGTCAAATGCCTGTAAACGCTATCAAATAGGGCCTTCTTGAAAATATTGCCAAAATCTCTGTCATCATTGATTTTGGTGTAGAGTTCAAGGTTTGAATCTATCATATCATTCAGGACGTCGTCAAAATAGTCGTCATAAATAAGTTTGAAGTTGTCCCTGGTGTTTACTTCCGGATTTGCAGCTCGAGCAAGTTTTTCGTTTTCTACAAGGCGACGCTCCATATCTTCAGAAAAGTGTTTTACCTTGTCTTCTTCTGTAAAATCGGCTCCAAATCTATCGTTTATTTCCTGGATGATTATGGAGAGAGGGGAAAGTTCTTCTTCTGGTTTCCTGAAGGCTTCTGGCTCCCTGGTAGGACCAAGATTTCCGTCCTCGTCTGCAAGGGCGATTTTTCCACTGCTGGTCTGCTGGATACGGTAAGAGTCCATATTTATATTTTCAGTAATCTCAACAGGCAGGCGATCTCTTGAAACCGGAAGTTTCCTGTGCAGGTACCTCAAAAACTGGTATAATTTTTCCAGATCGACATCTGTGAATGGGATTACATGAGAAAGGTAGGAGTAGAGCCTTACATATTTTTTAACCAGTGTTCTGAAGTCGTGCTGCTCTTCTCTTGGTTTATTGAGATAGCGGTTCACGACCGGGGAAAGAATTGAATGCAGCTTTTCTTGCTTTCCTTTTGGTGAGAAATACTCTCTAGCAAAGGCTTCTACATCCTCTTCTTCAAAGATGTGAGTACTCTTTGAGCTCATATTCGAAATCATAGAGCTTGTTAGGGTCAGTTGCTTCAGTGAGCAGAGTCTTTTCGTAGTAAGGCTGGAAACTCCGCTGGATCAGATCAGCTTCGTTTTCGAAGTCCAGGACCATTGTATCCTCTTTGTCTGGATATTTACGGTTCAGGCGGCTTAAAGTCTGGATAGCATTTACCCCTCCCAGCCTTTTATCCACATACATAGTATGTAGCAACGGCTGGTCAAAGCCTGTCTGAAATTTGTTGGCCACGATCAGAATATGATATTCTTCGCGCTTGAAAACTTCTGCTGTCTGGCTTTCCGGGAAACCGTTCATGCCTGCTTCCGTAAATTCCCTACCGGTCTCTTCATCGTGGACAGTACCTGAAAAGGCTACAGGAGCTTTGAAAAGATATTCCTGGGTGTTGATGTATCTATCAAAAGCCAGTTTGTATCTGACAGCGTTTGCCCTTGACTTTGTGACAAGCATTGCCTTTGCATGCGTGTCAATTCTGTCAATGACCTGTGATCCAATGTGCGTAAGTCCTAAGGATATAATCGAAGGTCTTTCCTGCATGGCCGTCTTTTGAACAGGAGGATTCAGGTTCGATATTGTCTGCGTCCTTGTCGTCGCCTTTGATCAGATATCTGATTTGGAGATCGCGAAGGTTATGTTCGTTTACTTCCTGACCAAAGAGTTTAATATTCGCATTGGGATTAATGTGATCGATGATATGCTCTTTTGCAATTGTTAGCATTCCACCTGTGCCACAGGCGGGATCGTAAACCGTTCTGACGATCTGATTCTGGGCAAGCGTTTCCTCAGTCCTGGTTTAACAGCAAGTTCACCATAAGCCGAATTACTTCCTTTGGAGTAAAGTGCTCGTCAAGTTTTTCGTTCATCTGTTCATTGAACTTACGGATCAGTTCTTCGAAGATATAGCCCATTTCATGATTGCTTACCGAATCGGGATGCAGGTCAACATTTGCGAATTTCTGGATCAAAAGGAAGAGCAAGCCTTTTTCTTCCAGTTTGTCGATTACGCCCCAGAGTTTGAACTTGTCTATGACCTCACGCATGTTTTTCGAAAAACCATTGATATAGGCGCGGAGGTTCTGGCCGATGCCGGTAGGGGCTGCAAGGAGTTTTTCAAAATCATAAGGTGAAAGGTATTGTAAAAGCTGTAGCTTGAAGCACGGCGTAATGCACCATCTTTGTTTTCGACTTTTCCTTCCAGTTTTTGTAATATTCCATGACTTTTTCATTTGTGGGCGCAAGCACACAGTCAAGGCGTCTCAAAACGTGAATGTGAAGGATAATGTCAGGGAATTCTCCTCGCTTGAAGTCATCCCTAAGACTTTCATCTGCAACAGACCAGATAAAATTCGTTTTTCCAGGGAAAATTGATTCAAACTGGATCACCATCTTATCATTTTTCTTTGTCTATAAACTGTTTTTGTATTTGGTCTAGTTTCGGATGGTATTAAGCCTGTCTTTTCACATGTTTTCAGTTTAATTCTGACCCTTCATCGTTACATTTCGCAATGTTTATAGCCAAATACAACCATGTCAGCGATTGTTCGATTGAATCCGACCGATCAAATACTCTCTTCCAATCCCTGAGTCTATTAGATTAAACACACAAATAAAAATTATTTATAGATTTACAGTATACTTATTATAAAAACAGATTTTGTAAAAATTATAATTTGATCGATATATTGGGGATACCATGACAGATGATATCATTATTGTCAGTACACCGTACTTGCCCGGATATAAAATTACAAAGACCATTGGATTTACATGGGGCTTAATCGTGCGGAGCCGTGGTCTCGGTGGGAACATAGCTGCCGGCCTTCGGTCAATTCTCGGCGGCGAGATTCATGAGTACACGACCCTCCTGAACCAGTCCCGCGAGCAGGCACTTGACCGGTTAAAGGAACATGCAAAGGCCCTCGGAGCCAACGCGGTGCTGAGCGTGGAATTCGATTCTTCAGAGATAGGTCAGGTAATGACCGAGGTGCTCGCGTATGGCACGGCTGTTGTGGTTGAGAAGGATGAGATACCAGCAAATCCAGTCCGGCTCGGTTGAGGGACGGACTATAGTTATATCACTTCCATAGGTTGGAGAGATTCTGAAAAGTTGTCGGTTGAGAGGGAATTTGTTACGAGATTAAAAACGGATATTGTCCAATGGTTATTGAAAATTGCAAGCAGAAAATCTCTCTATTTTTCTCCAGAAATGGAAGATATGCTAGTTTTCAGGTTTCTCAACTGAAAAATCTAGTCTTCTTTTCTTGATAAAGAACCTATAAATCAAAGAAGCTAAAATTAGGGTTCTCATGTTAAGATCATATTTTTCGATATTTGTGCTCTTTCACTAATGCTTGCCAGGTAATCCAGAGTGCTTATGCCATTTATTGATATTGGATACATTTGCTCGTTTCGATACTCCACAATCATTTTTAATAGAGGATATTCCTCAACAGCCTTATTTTCATACCTGGAGATTTTTGCTAAGAGCCTTGATATAAAGGGGTTTTCAAAATATCTTCCCCAGAAAGGATTGTTGATTTTCTCGTCATAATAGCTGTGGATAAATGTTCTATAATAAAGGAGTTTTTCGTACTTTGAACGCTCTTCCAGGGGTCTAAGGTCCAGTATATCCGTAGTACAGTCTATTTTCTTAAGTATGCTCAGTTCTCCTGAAAACAGCCACTCTCTAGCATATTTTATGTATAGAACCCGATTGATCCTGTACCTCATTGGGACTTTTAAAAAGAAATTAATTAACTCCTTATCCCATAATGGGATTCGCCACTCATATCCGAAAAACTCGTAGGCTCTGACGGAGTTGATAATAAATTTAGCCTGCCTCTCACTAAAATCAAAGAGCTCAATTGCATTTGCACAGGTTTCATTATCTGTAATTTCCAGTTCGGCTACTGCTTTGTTTATTTTTTCCCTAAAAATATTTTCAAGCTCAAACCCATGGGGCCATTTCCAGAGATTATAATATTTTTTTAATGAATCAAGTAAAAATGTCTCTGAGTTATACTTCTTTGAGTTATCAAGATAATACCTGGGAATATGCCCGCCTGAAAGCATATCTCCTGTGTGCCCTGGAACAAACACCGAGTTATCTGGGAGTTTTCCCTGATTTTTTAATTCTCTGACAGCCAGAAAGTCCTGCATATGTGGCAGAGAAGATAGATTCCCAGCCCACGTCTGGAAATAATCAGCTTCTTTAGAATTACAACACTCATGCCACATTTGAGCTGTATATTTTACAAAAACCCAATCATATCCAAGGGCTTCTGCCACCTTTTTACTTATCCGGGATTCTCGACTGCCTTTTCTTCCATAAGTGATACAGATTACATCAGTAGCTCCGAGCCGGTTCAACATTGCAATAATAATGCGTGAGTCGAGGCCACCACTTAAAGGTACTACCAGCTTTTTACCCTGCTTGATAGTGCTTTCAATGAGCCTGGAAAAAGTATTTATAAAAACATGATCCAGCATTTCGAGAAGCTGGCTCTCAGGCAGTTCGTAATAAGTTCCATGCAGGAATCTGAAGTAGCACGAGATTTTCAGGATCTTATTTTTTTTCTGGTAAGTCAGAAATTCCCCACCTCTTATCTGTTTTACGCCATCAAAAAGCGTTTCATCTCCTGTTACATATCCTGCAAGCATGAATTCGGCAGCATTCTTCTCATTAAGGTTCGAATTGGTTTTTTCTTTTAAATAATAAGCATTGTCTGATACGGCAAAATTACCTTCATCTGCTATGTAAAAAAGTGGGATGCTTCTTAATTTGTCAACAGCACAAAGGATCCTGCCCTCAGTTTCAGCAATAATTGCAAACTCTCCATTTAGCCCTTCAAGAAACGCTTGTAACTCTTTTTCCCGGATTTCATCTTCTCTACAAATGAAGGGATAAATTAATTCAGCCACTTTTTCGAGGCTCAGGAGCTTATTATTGAGAAATATATTTCCTTTGAGGTAGCATCTAATTCCATTGAACTTTACCTCTTTCCAAGGATAGTACTTATTAAGTAAGTAAATTTCATTTTTCGCCCTTATACCCCCAGAAATTGACCACTTAATCAGATTGTGTGTGCTTTCAGATTATGTTGCATAATGAATATGAAACGTTACCAGTAGAAAGCAAAAATAAAGCTGAGGTGATTTTCCCTTTCTCCACTCTATAAAACCCTTTAACCGGAGTTTCTAAGATTTTGAAAAATGAAGGCGCCCGGCTACGATAAATTGAAATCTAATAAAAATTAATTAAGTTACAGACGTCACTTTTTAAAGGCTTATTGTCGTCCAATATTGAATTGTTTATTATAGGCCTGAATTGTTTATTATAGGCCTGAATTGTTTATTATAGGCCTTGATCACTACTAATGTGATTCGTCACTTTTCTATAGGAATGTAAATCATTTTACGGCATTCTATTCTAGTTGTTATGAGTTACACCCTATTATGAAAAGATCATTAATTTTCACTATGTGAGCTATAATTCAATCAATTAAATATATCTCTATTTTATATTAAAACTTTTGGAATTCCTATTAACATAATTAATTTTTTGTTAGACCCTACCAAAAAAGTGTCTTTGGCACGGTTTTATGCAAAAAAGTAGAAACTCCGGTGTGACCTGGGCTCGCATATTTTAAGCGATATACATTCTCTGGAAATTATAATGTCAAAAGAATGTGATTTTGGAACTAGAGCTTTGGTTTCATGTGCTTAACATAAGCACATAATTCGGCACAATAGATGCTTATGTGCCTAAAAAAGCAGAATCTAGGTGTGAGGGAGTATTGGTTCTGGAAGGGTAACAGCGAGCAGCTTCAGTGCAACTAAAAACGGTAGATGCGGAAAGAAGAAAATTAATATAATCGATGTCAGTACATTTGGGAAGGCTTGAGGCATTACTTTAGCCATTTTTATAATTTAGTCATATATAATTATATTTCATATGATTTTAAATTTGCGGAGACTAAAGTGCGTAAGTCCTATAATATATAAACTGGCAAACAGCTAATCTGATTTTAATCCAAAAAGGTTTCGAGAAGACCAATCTTGGAACGCAGGGAAATTAAAAGAAGAATTATCAAGTTATTTGACAACTTATTCATTCATCTATTCCATTTATGCGCTCATTTATTCATTCATCTATCGATACATTTACCAATTAGTCCACCTATTTACTCATTTTTTTATATTTGCCTGTGTGCGTATTAATTTGCCCACCTGGGAATTTATTTACGTGTCCATTTATTTACTCTTTATTACTTATTCATATTTTTTATTAATATTCGTAGTTTCCTGTAGGACTATTAATCGATATTTGCCAGCCTAATCTATGATTATTCATAATCCTTTCCCGCTTTCGTATTCACAAATTGAAGAAACTTTTTTGTTATGGGTACGGTCGGGTGCAGAACTGCTTTACCTGCAGACGAATAAGTCCCTCCACTGATTTCTGCCAGGTACTCCAGGGAGCTTATTCCATTTATTGACAGAGGGTATTTTTTTTCGTTTCGATATTCCAAAATCATTTTTAGTAGCGGATGTCCCTCAATCTCTTTGTTGTCATACCTGGTGATTTTTGTTAGGAGCCTTGACAGGAGGGGATATTTAAAGTATCTTCCCCACATCGGATTGTTAATTTTCTCATCATAGTAGCTGTGAATGAATGTCCTATAATAAAGGAATTTTTCGTACTTTGAACGCTCTTCCACAGGTCTAAGATCCAGCATATCCGTAGTACAGTCTATTTTCTTAAGTATGCTCAGTTCTCCTGAAAACAGCCACTCCCTGGCATATTTTATATATAGCACCCGATTGACCCTGTATTCGAGTGGGACCTTTAAAAAGAAATCGATTAGCTCTGCATCCCAGAATGGCGTTCTCCATTCATATCCAAAAAAATCATAGGCTCTGACCGCATTGACAATAAACTTTGCCTGCCTTTCATTAAAATCAAAGAACTCAATTGCATTTGCGCAGGTCTCATTATCTCTAATTTCCAGCTCGGGTGCTTGTTTGTTTATTTTTTCTTTAAAAATATGTTCAAGCTCAAATTCATGGGGCCATTTCCACAGGTTATAATGTTTTTTCAAGGAATCAGTTAAGAAGGTCTCTGAGTTGTACTTCTTTGAGTTATCAAGATAATACCTGGGAATATGCCCACCTGAAAGCATGTCTGCAGTGTGTCCTGGAGCAAATACCGAATTATCCGGAAGTTTCCCCTGATCTTTTAATTCTTTGACAGCCAGAAAGTCCTGCATATGTGGTAAAGATGAAAGGCTTCCAGCGAATAATTTGTAACGATCAGCTTCTTTAGAACTATAACAGTCATGCCACTTTTTGGCGGTATATTCTACAAAAACCCAATCATATCCAAGGGCTTCGGCCACCCTTTTACTTATTCTGGATTCTCGACTGCCTTTTCTCCCATAACTCATGCAGATTACATCAGTAGCTCCGAGCCGTTTCAACATTGCAATAATAATGCGTGAGTCGAGGCCACCACTTAAAGGTACTACCAGCTTTTTGCCCTGCTTGATAGTGCTTTCAATGAGCCTGGAAAAAGTATTTACAAAAACATGATCCAGCATTTCGAGAAGCTGGCTCTCAGGCAGTTCGTAATAATTTTTATGCAGGAATCTGAAGTAGCATGACGTTTTCAGCAGGTTATTTTTTTTCTGATAAATTAAAAATTCTCCGTTTTTTATCTGTTTTATACCATCAAAAAGTGTTTCGTCTCCTGTTACATAACCTGCAATCATAAATTCGGCAGCATTTTTCTCATTAAGCTCCGAATTGATTTTTTCTTTTAAATAATAAGCATTATCTGAGACAACGAAATTGTCTTTTGTCGTTATGTAAAATAATGGAACTCTTCTTAATCTGTCAACAGCACAAAATATCCTGCTCTTAGTTTCAACAACAATTGCAAATTCTCCATTTAATTCTTCAAGAAATTCTCTTAATCCTTTTTCCTGGCTTTCATCTTCCCCACAGATCAGGGGATATATTAACTCAGCCAGTTTATCTTGACCGAGGATCTTATTGTTGAAAAATACATTTCCCTTTAGATAATATTTAACATTGTTAAATTGAACCTCTTTCCATGCGCAGTATTTATTCATTAAATTTATTTCGCTTTTCGTTCTTGTACCCCCAAAACTAACCTATTTATCAGCTTACATAAATATCTCAAATCTGTATTGAATGAAAGCGTTTACAAGATTAATGAGTAAGATTATACAGTCCGCCGAAGATGTTTACTCTTTACGGCTCTGTAGAAATCATCTGAAATAAGAAATCTTAATTAATTTAAATTGAGTAATCCGGTAAGTTCTATTTATTTTCAGCCCCCTGAAGCTGATTTATATAGGTTTTCTACAAAGCCCTCTTTACATATACTTATGAGGCTTTTTATGAAGCAAATCTCTTGAATCAAAGCCAACTATTTTGTGCATCAATGCGTTGCTTCTTCACAATCAGCTTTTCTGATTATGTTTTTAGCTTTGAAATTTGAATGTCTAGAGTGGTTGAAGCTTGAAGTTAATTCCAGTAAATCAGGGAAAAGCTGAAGGCATGAAAAATTCTTATGAATTGAATTTTTTATTTTTCAAATATTTCATCCAAGTATTTTATGACGGCTCTCCTTCAAATGTCATTTTCCTCAAGGAGATCAAATTGAAAATCTAATTCCCCAAACTTTCTTATAAAGATAATCAGTACTTACTTAAATTTCTTTTTATATCGAATCTTTAAGAAATTTACAGTGTGGGATTATAGCCTTCCAATATCTATAAAACTTCATCTGTCTTATATACCAGCATGCAAGAGGTAATTTTTATTGATGGAGGGAGCCTCCCCACGCCTGAGGGTGTCACAAGAGAGTGGGTAAAGGCTGCGGCTGAGAATCGAAATGAAGATGAAAAACTCTTTTCCATAATAAGGGAGGCTCTCCGTAAAAAAATTGATGTGGGAGTTGCACGTTCCCACTTATCCCCAGTTTAGAGATATGATAGGACAATTTCTGGATATCATAAAAGAAGAAAAGAACTGTTATGAACCCTATGTACTGAAAGAAGAAAATGCAAAGATTCTTGAACTGGAAATAATTGAAGAGGTTGCAAAAAAATACAAGGAAGAGACAGGAAAGACTCTTGAAGTTAGGGTCTGTGTTGCTGGACCTACGGACCTCTATCTTCAGGCCTTCGGAGCAACGGATTATGTTGATGCATATCATATCCTTGCAATGGATATTGAGAACTTCATAAAGCAGGCGTTTAAAACTGCGAAAAATTTCAAAATTAAGGTTATAGCCCTGGATGAACCCAGCCTTGGAATTAATGATAGGATTCAGTTTTCTGATGCGGACATCATTTCTGCTCTTACTCTTGTCTCTACCTATGCCCGGCAGCAGGGAGCAGATATGGAAATTCACCTGCATTCTCCATTGAAGTATAAACTTGTGTGCGAAACTCCAATAAACGTCATAGGATTTGAGTATGCGGCAACTCCTTCGTACCTGAATCTTCTGGATAAAAAAGTGTTGGAAGATTCAAATACTTACGTCAGGACCGGAGTATCAAGAACCGATATTTCCAGCCTTATAAGTATTGTGAATGAAAAGTATGAAGTCAATGCCTGGAAGGAAAAGGAGTACATGCAAAAAATCGTTACTGAGCTCGAGACTCCGGATGTCATAAAAAAGAGGCTCGAAGCAGTTTATTCCGTCCTTGGGGATCGAATAAAGTATGCAAGCCCGGACTGTGGGCTGGCATTCTGGCCGGATCAGGATCTTGCTTTCAAGCTACTTGAGAACACCGCAAAGGGTATAAATGAATTTAATGCAGAAAAAAAGAATTAAAAAATAGTTTTAGTGAACCAAAAGAATAATTCTATTGAACCAGAAAACGAATTGGTTAATTTATTGTACAATACAAATTTTCTATCACTTTCATTTCTATTTCTTAATTTTTCTACTTTTTATAATTTTTCTACTTCTTATAATATTATTTTTTCCAATAATGCTAAATTCTCACAAGTCTACTAAGAAGACATGGAAGAAATCATCTTTGATGATATCGGGAGCTATCCCCTCCCTGAAGGAATTAGCAAAGAATGGGTCCGAAATGCCTTTAAAACGAGAGCAGAAGATGAAAAACTATTTACGGTGATCAATGATGCCTTCCAGCAGAAAATAGATGCAGGTGTGAAGGTTCCTACTTATCCTCAGTACCAGGACATGAATGAGCAGTTCCTGAAGGTTATACGGGATCCGAACTGTTGTGACAGTCCTTTTGAGGTGAAGCTTGAGTGTGCCAGGATCGAAGAACTCGAGGCTATAGAAAAGGTTGCAAAAGCCTATAAGGAGCAGTTTGGAGAGACTCTGAAGGTCCGGATCTGTGTAACCGGCCCAACCGAACTTTACCTTAAGGAATTTGGAGGTACACGGTATACTGATATATATTCCCTTCTTGCAAAAAGTGTGAACAATTTCGTAAGAAACTCAATGAGATCTGCAAAACATTTTAAGATTGCAACAGTTTCCATTGATGAGCCAAGCATCGGATTGAACCCTGAGCTTGCTTTTGACGAAAACGATATTATTTCTGCCCTTACGGATGCCTCTACGGCAGCAAGTAAATGGGGAGCTGATGTGGAAATTCACCTTCATTCCGCTCTCTACTATAATTTAGCCTGCGAGACTCCTACAATTAATGTAATAGGGATAGAATCAGCAGGTACACCCTCTTACATGGAACTGGTCGATAAAAAAATGCTTGAGGACACGGATTCTTTTCTGAGGCTTGGTATTGCGAGAACTGATATTTTCGGCCTGGCAGGAGTCCTTAATGAGAGGTACTGCACCAATGTCTGGAAAGATCAGCAATATCTTCCCGAAATTGTTACTCAACTCGAAACTCCAGCTATTATAACAAAGAGGCTCAAACTTGGTTACAGACGTTTCGGTAACCTGATTAAGTATGTTGGCCCTGACTGCGGACTGGGTTCCTGGCCTAACCAGAGAATAGCTTTTATTCTGCTCTCCAATGTAGCACAGGGTATAAGGGATTTCAGAGAGTCACTCTAATCCCAAACTACTATTTTTCAGTTAATTCCTCTTAAGCTACACAGGCACCCATAGTCTGGTGTCGATACTCTGGAGCTGATACTTTAGAGTTTGATGCTAAACCAAAAAGAGTATAGAAACTGAACTTTTCCTGCAGAAGATCATACTCAATTTTTCCTTCCAGTAGAACCTACTTTAGAATACATAATTTTTTGAAAATAAGTCTATTGATATTAAAATATAGTGGAAATAAAGGGGTTATTCCCACAATTATCCCGAAACTTAGTCTTATTTTCAAAAATTATTTCTTTACATTCATATTTAATTAACATTTTCAGGACTCGGTTCCAAAATCTGGTGAAGAACGTAAAAATAAAAAAATCACTGGATCTTAAAATTGGTTACAACCCTTTGAACAAATCTTCATAACTGAAGTCTTTAGACATCGAATATTAAGTTTTATTGAAGCACATTTTTTTCCTACAAATTCAGTGTTTCAGTCCATAAATCCAAAAGATCACTAGATTTTGACCAGAGTCATTTTCAGAAATCGTTAATTTATTCTCATAGCTCCTATCAGTGATGATTCCTTCTAGCCCCCTATCAAAATAATCCACCAAATTAAGCATCTTACGAATGACAGTGTACTGCTAAAACAAAAAATGTGGAGTCTGAACTTCCTTTTCAAAAGATCATACTTAATTTTCCCATCTAGTAGAACCTATTTTAGAATACTTAATTTTTTGAAAATGAGTCTATTGATATTAAAGTGCAGTGGAAATAAAGGGGTTATCTTCTATGATTATTTCTAATTTTAATCTAATTTTAGGAAATAGTTTCTTAATCCCATAATTTAATTCTCATTCCCACTAATTATTTATTTATTCCCTTAGCTCTCGATCATTGATAATTTTTTTCTTGTCATATATCAATGTATCCAATTGAATTCAGCATCTTACGAATAGCAGTATTGCCAAACCAAAAAAAGTACGGAATCTGGATTTCTCGTGCAGAAGATCATACTCAATTTTTCATTCCAGTAGAACATACTTTAGAATACGTAATTTTTTGAAAATAAGCCCATTGATATTAAAATGCAGTGGAAATAAAGGGGTTATCTTCTATGAATATTTCATATCATTTCTATATCTTATAAGTCAATTCTTTATTTTCTTGATTCTAAACTATTGGTCAAATAATCCTTATTTCTTATCAGTATAATTTATGATGTACATTATCGACGAATAGAAATTTAATAATAAACAAAAAGAGTGTAGTATCCGAATTTTTTTTGCAGAAAGATCAGACATAATATATTCTTCCAGTAGAATCTATGTTAGAAATTGTATTTTCTAAAATATGCCTATTGATGAGCTTATCCTAATACCAGTATAATGTTGAAATTATAAATTTGACATTATGTCATTCCGTGAAATCGATGATGTTCTATGGAAATCCATGGAACCTTATCTCCCTCCACAGAAACTACATACAGGAAGGCCTCGTGCAGACACAAGGAAGTTGATGAATAGCATTTTGTACTAGTTATGACAGGTTGCATATGGAAAGACATTCCCCCTCGCTATGGCTCTAAGTCAACAGTTCATAGATTTCATCTTTACTTGTGTGAGCTGGTATCTATCAGAAAATATTCAACTAACTTTTTAACAAAGGTTATGACTTGAGGAAAATAGATCTCTCTCATTGTTTTACTGATACAAAGGAGATTCCGACTAGAAAAGGGGAAACATCGGTTATGATGGTTACAAGAAAGTAAAAGGAATAAAACTAAGTGTTTTAGTAAATTTACAGGGCCTACCTCCCTCTATTATTGTTGATCCTGAAAATAAGAATGACTCAACACTCTATATACTACAATTAAAAATTTCAAAATTAAGAGACGTATAGGAAGGCCTGTGACCAGGCCTTTCAAAGTGACATCTGATGCAATGTATGATACAGCTATACAGCCAAAATCAGAAAATATAACAGAAGAAGAGGAATAAAGACCAATATACCAGTAAATACAAGAAATTTAAGGTAAAAGAAGAGAGGAAGGCCAATAAAGGTAGATCAAGAAGGATTGAAGAAGAAAAGTGCGATAGGAGAGGTTCTTTAGCTGGATAGAATCATGCAAGAAGGTATTTCCATATATAAGATCAAAGAAATATCATATTTTGGAGTTGTAATGTTAGCAACAATAATCAGATTAAATGAGGTTTTAAGATAGGCTCTATGATAATTACTTATATAACAGCGATTTCATGGGTTTGCTTCCGCATTATCTTGGAGTGAATAAATCAAATTTAATGGGAGTTTTAATCCTTCCTGCGATTGTGATTTAATTCAATATGTTTTAAAAATAAAAGTGAAATTCATTCATCTTCAATATTCAAACGGGACCAAATATTTTTATAAGGCTGTCTACAATCCTTTTTCTCTTCTTTGAAGTTGAATTTGGCATCAAATGGACACCAATGTAGGCATTATTTTTAGAACCGGCATCTTTAATCCAACATTCGTATTTAGGATGTGATTTATAAGCCCCTGATGCCGATAGATCTCCTGATTCTTCAAAATATAAAATATGATAAGTATGCGGCTTATTATAAGCATCAGGCTTTTTCATAATGGCATAAATTCCAGCATTGGATAATGGTTCCCATCTTTTAATAGGATAAGAACCACAAAAAATATTCCTCCCATTCTAAGCTCATATAATTCTCCTTCAAATCACGACAACTGTTTTGCCTAATTTACCTGCTGCTTCCACAAATTCGGTTGTATCTACACCAGGAAATGTATCTATAATACAAATATCGAATTTTTCATCTAAACAATTCGCTAATTCTCTTATATCCATACTATAGACTTCAAATTTGTCTCCAGATGCTATTAATTCTTCTTCACTGCCTGAAAGTTTGACCGGAAATCCATTAGCTTCTAAATTAATCAAAGTAGTTTCTATTGCAGGATTCCATATATCATTAAAAACAACTTTTCGCGCGCCGGCTTTAAGGCATGCGATTCCTAAAGTCCCAGGACCACATGTACAATCAAGAACATTAGGCACATCATAATCCTTCAAAGTTTTTTTAAGTATCTCTATTTTGGGTGATTCTACCTTTGGAAACTCTATATGTATTTCACGCTGATATTTATATATTCCTAAAACACCGTAAGGAGTCTGTATAATATCACATCTCAAATCGCATCCAGCAAGAAGTTCATACACATGAGGATTAGAATCAGAATCTTTTATACCCACCGTTTTTCTTAAATCTCCCTTTAAAACCCCTTTAACTTCCCCAACTTCCTTTACAATTGTTTCAGCACATTCTTTATCCACCTCATTAGATAATATTACTAAAGAATCCTTAGGCAAATAGGGAATATAATTAGTTGGATAGCCAGGAGTCACAAGAGGAACACATGCATTCCTTAAATTAGCTTTTTTATCTTTTATTCCTTCATCCATCATTACTTTTAGCACGTGAGATATTACAATATCAAGATGCCTCTTACCGCATTTACAACTTCCAAAATGGTTATCTATTTCATCTAAGTTAATCTGTTCTGCTAGAGGAGAGAATTTCTTTATTTTTTCTGTTTTGCAATCGTTGCATGGTTTGTAGAATAATTCAATGTCTTTTAGTGCTTTCGAAATAGGCCTTATGCACGTATCTCCACACCTACACCTTATTTCCATATTCTTAAATGTGGATATTTTATATAAAAAAGCTAGGGTGTGGTTTGGAGATCCACCCTTTTAATACGCTTAAAATCTTCCTTCCCATTAAGCTTTAACCTGTCGAAACCAGGTTTTCCCAAGCTTTAACCTGTCGAAACCAGGTTTTCCCAAGCTTTAACCTTCTCCAAAACATGGCTGTTAAGGGTGAAAGGCTTATCACTTCTGGCATTTTGCTTCATGTAATGTAAAGTTCCCTTAGAAAACCCTAACTTTTTCCAATCAGAATAAGAGATATTCAAGATTTTGTGCCTTATTTCTTGAGAATCAACCCTGTGAACCCCAAATTCAGGGCTAACAAAATCCAAAGAATTGGATCTTCCTGTAAGATTATGGGCTAACTTTCTGGCCTTCAATAGTCAGATAGAACTCTAAGTTGTCTATTTATCCCCATAATTTACAGGTTTGTTTAGCATGTTAGAAAATTCGTTAGCTACTTTCTTTCCCCCAAGACCCCTTAATTTCAGGTTGTAATTCTCAGTTACGATGAAATTTTTCTTGTCCATTGTGCCGTTTTCAACCTAATTTATAATCGATAAATCCACGAGCTTATCCCAAAACTAATTTTATTCCGAAATCAATAAGAGTTTCAAAACTATTTTCATCATCTAAAGACTAACTGATCATCCATAATTTGATATTTAGAGTAACAATTTTGAGTTTTGGGATCAGCTTGATATAAAAACATAATGGAAATAAAGGGTTATCTTCATGATGGCTCTCGGTTTCTTCTTTATTTCCAAAAATTGCCTCTTTATTTTCAGTAGAACTTCTCTATTCTCATAAGTTCCGATTATTGATTAAGTCTTCCGTGCCTTCTATCAATGTCATCCATCATATCCAGCATCTTACGAATGGCAGTCCGAATAGCATCAGACTGGCTGACAAATTTCTTGTTATCCCCCACATGCCTATTGAGATCATCCAGAAGTTCCTGAGGAATTTCAACACTTACTTTTGGCATAGATTTGCATCCTATAGTTTTTTTATATTTATTGTAATCTTCAGCAATTAATGTTTTTCAGAAATGGAATCTTCTGGTAGGAAGAAGTTTAGAGACAAATTGCTGAATCTAAACTGCTGAATAAAGAATTTGACTGATTGATGCGGAACATATCTGCTCTTTCGTCAAACGGAAGAGTACTTAGATTCCTATATCTGGTAGAATAATTAGATTTCTATAATTTTATTCTTGAGAGGAATTTGATTTCAAAGAGACTTGATAAAAAACGGTTCTTAGAACACTAAAGAAGCTTTGAAAAAAATCAATTCCAAGATTAGTTAAAAGATTAGTTGAAGGATTATTTAAAAACATTAGCGGGCTCGAAGGGATTTGAACCCCCGGCCTATGGATTAAGAGTCCATCGCTCTGCCTGACTAAGCTACGAGCCCATGCGCTTTCATTCTCATTGAATGAGCGACTCTCACAATGTAGTTTTAAATATTTATAGGTTTCGGAACGAGCATACATTAACTAAATCTTGCCGAGCTTGAATCTGTGTTTGATAACCATATGTTCTTGGGATTTAAGCTTTTTATGAAAAAGTTTTATAAAAAATTGATTTTTATATAAATCAGTTCTATTTTTTTACATGAATTATTATTCTTAGAGGATCTTCAAAAAAAGAAACCAAAATTATGAAGACTATTTTTCGGACGCGCTCAAGACTTTTTTAAATTTATTAGTTGGATAGATTAAAGCAAAATGTTATATACAAGCGAATATGAATATCATCAATTAATTGGCTTATCTGGAGCTCTGTTGGAGATCAATTAACCAGTAGATTAAGTAGAATGTGTACTTCCTGAATTTGATTTCAAGTTTGGTTTGTTTAGTACTGTTTTTACTCTTTTCTGTCGAAGAGCTTTCTTAAGCGATTAATACAATTTAAAGGAATGAACACATGTTTAGAGATGAACGTACTTCTGTGCCCGTTGAAGAGGGCGAAACTTACGATGTAACTATTCAGGATATTGCTCGCCAGGGAGACGGCATTGCCCGTATCGAAGGCTTTGTAGTTTTTGTCCCGAATACAAGTGTTGGCGATGAAGTCCAGATTAAGGTAGAAAGAGTACTTCCCAAATTTGCGTTTGCAACTGTTGTTGAGTAAATGCAGGTTATGGAAATCAAATAATAGAGTAGATTAATTAAGTAAAGTAAACTAAAGGAATGGTTTTTTATGTTCAGAGAAGAAAGTCGCTCAGTCCCTGTCGAAGAGGGCGAAACTTACGATGTAACTATTCAGGATATTGCTCGCCAGGGAGACGGCATTGCACGCATAGAGGGTTTTGTAATTTTTGTCCCGGGAACCAAAGTTGGCGATGAAGTCCGAATTAAGGTTGAAAGGGTACTTCCCAAATTTGCATTCGCAAGCGTTGTTGAGTGAATAGGATTACTGAAATTAGATAATTAAGTCAAATTCCAATTTAAATATTAAGGATTGATCTTTTATGTTCAGAGACGATAGCAGCGCTGTACCTATTGAAGAAGGCGAAGTCTACGATGTAACGATTCAGGATATTGCTCGCCAGGGAGACGGCATTGCACGCATAGAGGGTTTTGTAATTTTTGTCCCGGGAACCAAAGTTGGCGATGAAGTCCGAATTAAGGTTGAAAGGGTACTTCCCAAATTTGCATTTGCAAGCGTTGTTGAGTAATGAAGATTACTGAAATCAAAGAATTAAGTCAAATTTCGATTTAAATTATTAAGGAATGATCTTTTATGTTCAGAGACGAAAGCAGCGCTGTACCTGTTGAAGAAGGCGAAGTCTACGATGTAAAAATCCAAGACCTTGCTCGTCAGGGAGATGGCATTGCCCGTATAGAAGGTTTTGTAGTTTTTGTCCCGGGCACTAAAGTTGGCGATGAGGTCCGGATTAAAATCGAAAGGGTACTTCCCAAATATGGTTTTGCTAGCCTCGTTGATTAAGAGGACACACTAAATTAAAGAGAAGAGACTGAAAAATCATACATTTGATTAAATTTCAGTCTTTTTTCTATTCATTTCGAATGTTAACTGATTTTCAATGCTCTTAATTACTATAACTTTTTTTCCTTGATTTTGCATAACTTTATTGGTTATTATCACATTTATCGTCGAATATCTTACCCAATTTTAGCATCTCATTTGTGCTTGTTCACGAGATTTTACAACTTTTCTATTATATGATAATTTATCTTAGCAGTTAGTTTGAGGAAAATAGTATCCATGGATATAACGGCGGAAAACGTGAAAATGCCTTAATTTTGCGACTTACTTCATTAATTTAGTCATCTTGAACGAAGCGTAGTGAAGGACCTCATGCTCCAGAAGCAAAACTCGATCAAGAGAAGTATAAGTTAAAACATAGTCAGCTTGAGCGAGCGAACAACGTAAGTTAGTCCTCCTGAGCGAAGCGAAAAGGACCTCGTGCTCCCAAAGCGAAACTCGGGTGGCGAAAATGATCCGGTACTCCCGAAGCAAAAATCGAGGAGCAAAAGAAAAGCAAATATACTTCCATAAATTAGTCCTCTTGAGCGAAGCGAAAAGGACCTCGTGCTCCCGAAGCGAAACTCGGGTGGCGAAACTCGACAAAAAAGAGAAAAAGTAGGCCAGAAGGCCTACCCTATTTTAATATGTTTAACTATTGAGTTTACTTTGCTGGAATGATGAGGGATCTCTCACCAGCAGCTACGAACTCTCTCATGGCACCACGGCCGAACTCTCTCCTGGGCTCAGCGAAGTTGAAGGGCATGAGATCGTCAGCGAAGCAGACCTTGATAAGTGGGTTGACGGTGAATGCGTCGCCACGGCCTGCGTGGGCTCCCTGAGCGATACCTGCGTATCCACCCTGGTGACCGACGTTCATTGCGTAGTTCGGATAGTTTGGACCACGGAGTTCGTCTGGGAGACCTTCGTCGCCCTGGTAGGACAGAACGTTTGTGGCACCGCACTGGTCCTGCAGGTCGTATCCGAAGAAGCCGAGACGGCCCCATGCTTCCTTGTGCAGGTACATGGAGAGGTACCAGCCTGAGAGACCAGCATTGGCGTTTGCAGTTGCGATTGCAGTACAAACACCGGCTGCGGCTGCGAGCACGGTTGCTCTCTGGGATCCACCGAAGTGGTCTTCAAGGGCAGTCGGGAACTTCTCGTAGGTCTCGATACCATAGACTGTGGACTCGGTTGCAATGTCCTTTACGACATCGAGAGTTGCCTTTACCTTGTTGTCCGTGCCGATGGTTGCAGCACCGTTGTACTTGTCGTTGATGTAGTCGATGTTGTAGTACACGTTGTTGTCAAGGATATCATCGGTGTATGCAGCTGTTGCATACTGGGTAAATCCGACACCACCGGACATGTAGGATCCGAGCCAGATCTGGTCGTAGAGCATACAGCCTGCACCGACTACTTCAAGGGCGACCTTTGCTGGGTCGTCAAGGACTGTGCGGCTTGTCTGGATGATGTCTGAGAGGTGACCGAAGGAAAGTCCACCGGGCTCGTTTGGACCACGTGCACGTCTTGCGGGCAGCATTTCACCCATTGAGACGAGAGCTGCGTGCTTTGCAGCAAAGGACAGGTCAGCGACGGCTGCTTCACCGGCGCACATTGAATATGCGGAGATGAAGGACATACCGATCTGCATGGCTGCCCACCTGGAGGTCTGAGCACCGTCAGTTGTCCTGGAGACGATTGTTGGGATGTGGATTGCCTGCCAGGAGGTCTTGCCGATGGAGGCCTTAATCTGGGCTGCCTGTTCTCCCTTGAATTCCTTGTTGATGTTGATCAGGAACTGCTTGTCGATTTCGTCTGCAAGGGCGTCGTCGCCTGTGAAGACTTTGACGTAACAGTCGTCAACAAGAGCAGGGTGGGTTTCGACCATCATTTCCTGAACTACTGCTGCACCAGGCATGGCGTGGTTGAGCACTTCAAGGTAGTGGTTGATGGTTTCAGGAGTAACTTCCTTACCCAGCCTCTTCTCAAGGGTCTCGTGAGCGAGGTCAAGACCGACGATACAGGTTCTCCTGATGTCATCCCACATCTGCTGCATTGCAGCGTTGTTGACGTAGTGGAGGTCATCAGGTTCGCAAACGATGTCAGTGCCGGATATGACGTAAGGAGTAATTGCACGCTGACCTATAGGAGCACCGGAGTGCATCATCGGGTTGTAGAATGCAAGGCCTCTCTTTTCTGCGAGTTCCTTTCCGGCCTTAATCATTTCGGTCTTTCTGGGATCCTGTGTAGGGCCAAGCCTCAGGAATTTTTCGGTTTTGTCGGTGATGTCCTTGGTGGACTGCTTATTAGAACCAAATTCCTGTGTGAACTTGACTTCCATTGACTTCTTGAATTTAGAAAAAATATCTGCTGCCATTGTGGTCACCTCATTTCGGCTGGAATCCGTATATTGTTCTCTGATCGAATATTCTGTGTACCCATTCAACGACTTCTGCATCGTCCCTGAAGGCTACATTGTCCACACGGTAGATGGTGGTCCTCTTTGCGGCTTCTTCAGCAGACATTGGTTTGCCGAGGTCTACTTTCCTGTCGAGTGGAATTGCAACCTGGTCCTTATCCATAATGATGGTGCCGTTCTCGAGTCTTCTCCTGTCGAGCATGTCGAACATTACACCGTCTTCCTGAAGACGGACAGAGTGCCCGTGCACTGTTGCACCACGTACACCAGCGAGTGCATGGTCACTTATTTCGGTTTCCATCTGGACCTTTGCGCACTGTTCCATGTCCCTCTCACGAGCTTCGACGATCTGACGGCCGGAAAGGGTACCTGGGTCTACACCTCTGAAGTTGATTGCTGCGAAGTATGATCTGAAGTACGGGGTAGCAGGTGCATTGTACATTGAGTCGGTAAACTGGACGTACCTGACCCTGTCACCGGCTTTTGCACCGGGTGTAGCTTCAACAACCTCACGGGTTGAGTCTGCTGGCTCTCCCATTTCTGCAAGTGGTGGGTGGGTGCTTGGGTAGTCGCTTCCTGGGGCACGGTGTCCGAGGATTGCGGTTAAGTCTTCATCTGAAATTTCCCTGAGTTTCTCAAGTTTTCCAGACATGTGTTTTCTTCTGTTAGCGCCAACTGATGTTGCGCCTGGATAATACTGTGCATTATATGCCATGTCATGCAACTCCTTTGTGATCTTCTAATTGGTCTAATGTTGTCTTGACAGATTTGACGATTGAATTTAGTTTATCCCTGGGACAGGCGTCACCGCGTGTAACTCCACTAACCATATCCATTACAATTCCTTTTGTACGAATATTTTCATCCTTTGGCATAACTAATCTCGTCTTTATCCCTGCTTCTGCAAAATCCTCAAAATCTACCGGGATCTGGCTGACTATAATTGCCGGGATATTAGCCTGGCTCAGGATTTCCCTGGCCTTCCTGATTACGTGGTCCTTGATATTTCCGAGGTGAATAACAGCCAGTTTATGCATTTCAATTTGTGAGACTTCTACTGGACTCAACACAAAAGATCCGGTCCTCATACCTGATTCCGGGATTCCGGAACCTGAATAAAGTACCAGTACACTGACCTGAATATTTTCTTTCCTCATTCCGTACGTGATCTCACATACCGGTTTTGTGATATGTCTCTGGCCGGGACTCATGGCAATAGCTACAACGTCTGCACGACCGGCTTCTGAGAGGGTACCTCGCTGAGCAAGTCCTCCTCCTCTACCAAGTCCTGCACCACATCGACAGTCAACTACCTGCGTTTCCCGATCGATCATCATACCTTTTCACTCATCTTTATCCTTTTTCTCTTCCTTCTCTTGTTTCTCGATAAAGACGAGCCGGTTTATCTTGGATTTAGGGTCTACCATACCAAGCAAGCGAGTATCCGCATCAGGACCAAGTTTGGCATAGTCAGTTACAGTAGGCTTTCTTCGGAAGAAATGTCCTTCCCTGAATTCAAAGGGGAACGGGAGCATTGTTTCGCATACTTCCCTGACTTTTTCTTTAGCTTCGGCATTTGAGAGTTCAACCCTGATCCTGCCTACACTGATCGTGAGCTCGATAACCTGATCTCCGATCTGAATAGGCTTTCTTAGTGGATGTTCAACCTTTTCCCCGGTGCCCGGACCAGCAGACACCTTTTCGGGTAGCCTGTTGCCCTGCACCATAACGCGAATTATTCCATCCACCTTATAAAGCTCAACCATGAGTTTCTGAGCTGTTTCCGGGGACAGGATCCTACTGGGAAAAATTTCGATTTGAATAGAATCCTCAGAATTTGAAGCAGAGTCTGACATCGTTAGACCTTTAAATTATATGTTTAGAGTGCTCCTGCAACTGCCTTAATCGGCTCGCGGAATTCTGGAATTCCACCAAACACGTCTCCAATCAGGCCTGATGTTGATTCGATTGTGAACATCTGGGTACCTGCATCCAGAGCTACTGCTGCGCATACGCAGGGGATTGCGAATCCTCTGGAGTGCCTGGTAACGACGTGGTTACCGTTGAAGACACCAGGTCCGCCGCCACCATAAATGGAGTGGCTGAAGAATGAGAACCCTACTGCGACACCCTCTACTTTACCGTAGTCGCATCCTGGGAGACCTGTTTCCTTCTCAAGTATGTCGTTGAAATAGAGAAGTGTTGCAGAAACACCCTGAGCTGCACGTGCTGCACCACAGTTTACAAGAGTGGCTGCAAGTGTACCGGCTGCTGCATAGGCATTCCACAGTGGGACATCATTTGCCTTGTAGAACTTGTATCCAGAAGGAGCTGCCTTGTCAACGGAAATAACGCCGTCTTCAATTGCCTTGCCGACAATGGACTCGATAACAGTTCCTATGGTACCGTCCTTTCCGTTTTCTTTGACAGTGTTATATAAGATATTGTTGGCGTTAAGGCCCTGGTATGCGAGACCGAGGAGCTGATGCCTCTCGAACATACCGACTGCTCCACCCATCTCGAAGATACCGGACTGTTCATAGATAGAAGAAAGAGCTGATGAGTTTATTGCAGAACGGTTGGTAATTGCTGCAACGTGGTTGGCCATGATGTTCCTGAGAGAGAAGCCGAGACCTTCGTTGTTCTGGGGGATGCTCAGAATGCTTGCAACATTTCCGCCCATGAGATCCATTGTCTGCGGATAGCTTCCCCAGACAGCGCCTTTCACTATGGGTGCATCGTACATGTCGGTTTTAAACATGTCAATGATAGCGTCGGTTACTGCTGCTGCACCAACTGTAGTTGCGGACATGTAGTCTGCACCTGCAGTCATTCTGGACTCTGGGACCTGAACAAGCAGGCTCTTTCCGCCCTTAAGGACCTTTACGTTGGTATCGTCGCCTTCGTCAACCTGAGCGAGTGCTTTCACCTTTGCTGCAATTGCATCAACGTTACCTACAAGGTCATAGTTGAGTCCACGGCCTAAGATCTGACGGCCTTTTCCGCCCATCTTGCCGTTAGCAAGTGCACCCTGAATACCAGCGATAGAGATTGCAACAGATCTCTTGGTGTCCATAACAATTTTTTTAATTGCTGCGTTTCTTGTTGGAGCAAGGCTCTTTATATCGGCATTGCTCTCGAGCAGTTTTCCTCTGTCGTCGTAGATGTCTACTTTGTCAGACACTTTAATTTCCTCCTTAATTTATTAAAATAACTTTGGGACTGGTCACCTATTCGAGTGCTCTTGCACTCGTAAATCAAGTACCGCGTTGTTTTTAAGTGTCCACTTTCCCAATGAAAACTCATTCGTTTAGAAGGTACTTAAATCTTTTGTGTTCTCCGCTAGATGAATTGGTATATTTTTTTAAAAACGTTTTTATTAAAATAGGATCTATTAATATAAAATTATATAAGAAAACGCTAGCGTGAGAAGAACGAGTATTAAATATTACTTAAAGTCGCTGAAAAAGTACATAAAAACTTAACGCTATTTTTTCTAGAGAAAATGGAGATTTAATATTAATTTTTTTATAAATGACCTGCCCATCTTGAGAATTATACCAAAAAGATTTAGTAATATTCTCCCAATACGAAAGTTTAATATGGAAGTAAATGTCGATGTAGGCGGAAATCCCGGGGTAGACTGCAGAGGATTTTGCAAATACTGCTACTTCAAAAAAGTTAAAGACATTCAACCTCTGGGCTGTAAGTATTGTCTTCCTTTCAAAAAGGGATGTGATTACTGTACCCGCAGTGTAAAGGAATCATATTCAGGTTTTAAACCTTTACAGGTAGTACTGGAAGAAACTGCAAGAAAACTCTATTTCGCAAGCGAAAATATAAAAAAATTCACTATAAGCGGGGGAGGCGATTTAAGCTGCTATCCCGAGCTTAAGAATCTTGTTGCCTTTTTATCTCAGTTTAAGACTCCAATACACCTTGGGTACACTAGTGGAAAAGGCTTCAGTAAGCCTGAAGAAGCTCTTTTCTATATAGACCATGGAGTCACAGAAGTAAGTTTTACAGTCTTTGCAACTGATCCAGCTTTAAGAGCTGAATATATGAGAGATCCAGAGCCTGCAGCTTCCCTACAGGTCCTTAAAGACTTCTGCACTCACTGTGAGGTATATGGGGCAATTGTACTAATCCCTGGAGTAAATGACGGGGAAGTCCTTGATAGAACTCTTAATGACCTGGAAACTATGGGTGCAAAGGGAGCTATTCTGATGAGATTTGCAAACTTTTCGGAAAACGGACTGATCCTGAACAACGCCCCTATCATCTCAGGCATAACTCCACATACGGTTAGAGAATTCACCGAGATTGTACGCAGTTCTGCAGCAAAACACCCTTCTATCAGAATTACAGGAACCCCACTTGAAGACCCCCTAATTGGATCTCCTTTTGCCATTCGGAACTCTCCTGAGGCTCTTTCAAGGCTCCCCAAGGTTACTAAAAAAGCCACTATTATTACTGGTCAGGTAGCAGCTCCAAGGTTAAGAGAAATATTTGACGCCCTTGGAGGTAGCGTTAATGTTGTTTCTCCGAAAAAGGATATTGGCTGCCTTATGACAATTGAAGATTTCCAGGCATTGGACCTTTCAGAAGTGAGTGAGACCGTCTTTATTCCGGGAAGAGCCTTTGCTCATGATATGGAAATTAAGGAAGCTCTTAAAAGAGATGGAATTGACAGGCTTGTTCGGAGGGGCCCGGAATGTCTTTCTGTAGATGGAGAAATGTCAATAAGCATGACCAGGGAAGAAGTTCTGGAATTGGAGATTGAGAACTTCACTGAACTTATAGGGCAGATCAATTCGCTAGGACTGCCTGTGGGATAAAACCTCTCATAATTGAAAATTACCATATAGATTAACAAAGAAAAATCCCATACTTTATAAAAAAAATAATTAATAATAGAGTATAGATAATGAAACAGACACCACATAAATAGACTTTTAATTATATAATTGTATAAAGAGTTTATAAAAAATGAGCCATTCAGGTGGGTCACAATATAGCCAAGTTGACCTGTAAAAGACGTAAAAAACGTTAAAAATCAGAAATGCCTTTTTCAAATAGTAGATCATGGCCATATAGATGAAGGTTAGAGAATTGATTAATGATCCTATTTGTATTTTAGAGTTTTCAAACTGCCCTGTCTCCTCCCCATCCAGCAGAATAAATTTTTTGAGGGTCTTGAGATGCCCCCTATTTTTTTTCAGCGCGCAGATCCAGACATGAAATCCAAAAGTCCAAGCTGTTTAACTTTGTGATTTTCGAACAGAGAGCATATATCTTTATCCAGAAGTTCGATTCTCTGTCGAGTATAACTGGAAACTCCATACCTTTCCCCAATTTCTTTCGAGACTTCAAGATATTTACGGACAGATCCTTCATGCACGGTTAGCACTATATGACCCCCACATTTGGGACATGAGCCTATTAAGGGAGGACGCCTGAACTTCTCTCCACACTTAATACAGCGCATCCGTTGCCTGGAAAAGGATCGAAGGTTTCCCATAAGATCTGGAAGGAAATGAGACTTGAGCACCCTCTCAGCCACATCTGGAGCGTCTACTGCCCGTATCTTGTTAGCCAGGGAAAGTTGAGCCTCCATTTTTTCTATCATGCTACCCAGAGTCTTATACGAAGACTTGAGTGGGCCTGCAGCAATATCCGTAGTATCATGTGTAAACATAAAGTGTTCATACTGCTCTGGAGTTCCAAGCCGGCTACTGACAAGGTCCATAATGCCTTCAATCTCAGTGGGATTTTTGATTTCCTGAGTAGCTTTATAGAACGCAAGAGGGTACTTTGCAGACACGTCTATATTATGAGCTTCCTTGTCTACTTCTTTAGGATCAATCCTGGTAGTAAGTACAAGAGGAGTATCCATCTTTCCCCCCCTTCTATCTGGAAGATAAGACCTTGAGAAATTGAGGATTCCATCCATAAGGAGCATTATGCAGTCTTCATCCCCATCACAATTCCGACGTTTTGAAGCATGGAAGAAAGGATGAGCATAACCGACCGAAGCTTTCGTGAATCCAATTAGGCGTCCGAGTACTCCTGCAGAGGTATGCGGAGCAAGCCCTATAAGCAATACGCCAACCAGATCCTGGATGGTTTTGGCATTGTAATAAGGTTCAATTTTATAGTACTTGACAAGGAGATCGTCTACATACTTTGCTATACGCAGCACATACTCAGCTCCATCATAAGAAATTACAAGATCCTGGACTTTCAGGCAGGCAACCTGGTCATCCCTTTCAATAGGTTTTCCGTAAATGTCTTCCCTGTAACCTAGTTCCCTAAGCTTGGCTGCCGTAATCCCTAGTTCATCTGCCCTAATATGAGTGAGGGGAATATCTGACATATCGTAACGGATAGTCCCGTCCCTAAAAATATAGACCCCATGTTTTGCACGAAGGATTCCTTTTTCAAGAGGTTCGGGAGTCATTTGCCCATTCATGAGCTTCTTCATCCCTTTGATAATGTCAATTTTTTCTCTTTCTCCTACATTCTCAAAGGCCTGCTTATAAATGGAGCGAAAATCCAGTTTGACAGTCGTAACAGAAGTTGATTTTTTCCCACATTTAGGGCATGCCTTAGCGCCCCTTACATCTATTTTACAGCGAAGACAGAAAAGTTTGGGACTTGTATACTCTCCGCAATCGCAGCGCCAGAAATAGCTTTCTTTCCTGCAAGCAGGACATTCCCTGAGCCCCAACTCAACTTCAATTTCTCCGATCTTTCCATTCATAGAAGCTGAGTAATCGGAAGCAGATACAAGATTTCGTGTGATTCCTCCAGCATTGCTTATTGGAAAGAGAACCTGAGCTGCAGGAGACATCTTTCGCAGGTTGGATTTTTCCGGCCTTCCCATTCTTGCACCTATTCTCGAAGTAGCCCTCGGGAAGACCTTAAACCCGCTAAGAAGACCTGTCGCATCCACCATGTTATTGGTATCAGGCATCTGCGCTTTCTCTTTCAACTGCCTGTCAAGTCCAAGGCATAAAATTAGCGGGAGAGCTCCTTCTATAAGGATTTTCTCATCTCTTACTTTATGCAGTACAAGAAGTTTTTCCAGTATAGGTTTGATACCCATTTTCAAAGAAGCTTCCAGGGGTAAGCTGAGAATTCCTTCCTGTACCGAAAAACTCCCCATCTCAGCCACAAATTCCCTCAGGGCCTCGAATTCATTCCGGTCTATGTCATGCCATAGATAGGTAAACTTCGGATGCAGTGGAACATTGAATTCCTCGGCAAGTCTGATAGCCAGAGTTGCAGAAGGGTTTTTTAATTCTTCCTCCGGAATATTCTCCGAGCAAGCTGCTTCATAATCATAATGCCACCATTCGAAAACGTAAGAAGAAGGCATAAGGGGATGGTTATTCTCTAGAAAATCTCCGTAATTGATCAGGATCTCTCCAATGTCAACTATTACTTCTATCTGCGAGCGAAGTTCATAGGCTTCCCTGATATCATCTATCCGAATAAGGTCTCCGGAATTAAGACGCACAGTTGGTCCTTCTATAGAGTCCACTGCAGACATGGCTGCAGCTTTTCCAGGTCTTTCAACCTTAAGCTGAGTCCCGTTACTGATAAAATCATCAAGCAGTACCATAGTTGAAGGGTTAACCCCTGCGGCTGCAAAAGAAGTATTTCTAGAACGACCGTAGCGAAGTCTGAACCCTCCTGGCCTGGAGGGGTGAGAAAAAACAGGCCTGCCCGCAATCAAGTCTCTTATGTACTTGTCTTTTGGTTTGATTTTGTTTTTCAGCTCGTTTTCTTCATCTTCATCGCCTTTTGCACCTCCGATAAGAGTCTCCAGCCAGTCCCATCCATCAATATTCAGCTTGTTAACATGTTTCTTGACTTTGGGAGCTTTGAGAGCAAGACCTTCAGCGAGTACGAGGCACATCCCCCCTCTAACACGGTTTGTGTCTATCCTTTCCAGATCCCTATGCCCTTCGACTTCTGCTTCTTCAGTAGGATCCCCATCAATGCAGACAGGACAGTTCCGAACTATTAAGCGGATTTCATCTTCAGAGGGGGTATATTGAAGACTTGCGACTTTTTTATAAAGCAGAATTTCCTCCACATAGCGCTCAACCTCCTCGGGTCTTGGTTTGTACCGGTCAATCCCGATTCCGCGTCTCACATAGTCGCCAACAAGTACGGAAAGAGCCTGCGCAGTTCCACCTGCACTCCGGATGGGCCCCGAGTAAAAAATCCTGATATACTGAGAGCCATCGTCGTTTTTTCCAAGTTCAACCTTGACAATTCCCTCAATAGGAGCTGCAACCACTCCTTCTGTAAGAGTAGCCATGGAAACCCGAATTGCAGCTTCAACTGCGTCCTTTTTGGTGGCAAAGCTTCCTACTTCTCCTTCGGCAACCTGACGGCCGATTTCGAGAGCTGCTTCTTCCCTGGACATTTTTATCTCAAGCTCCCGAATCTTTACAGCAACTCCCTCTACCCCTATAAGGTTCTCAACTCTATCCGCAAGGTCCTTGGCTAAGGGGATTTCTACAACGGGCTTTGGATCTCCTCCACGAGATCGAGCTCTGTTTGCAATCTCAATTGCTTTTTTGAGCCTTACTTCAAGTTCATTAAAATATTCATGCATTTCCTCACTTGCAATTGTTTCACCCATGGATAAGCCCCTTTATTAGAAAAAAAGAAAACCGGATTTATCTCTGCTTGCGAAGAGATCCTGCGGCCAAGATCCCTGAGAGAGAAGTTGCAAGAAAGGCAAACATACAAGCCCAGAGAATGTAATTCCCGATCTCTTTCATACCAAGGACCATTAAAAGCAGGCCTGCACCCAGGACTACAAAAATAATCTTATTTACTTTGTTGTTCTTTCCCGCGATTTTTTTATGAGCCTGCTTCTTTAGCATATTTTCTTTTTTTTCTGCTTTCAAAAATATCCCTCTTAGATTTATATCGAACCTTTAATTCTACTGTCAAGATTGAATTTAAACAACAAACCTTAAGGATGATGCTTCCCTCAATCTGTTAATGAGGGCATCGCCAAGCCCTGAGCAACTGAAGGAACCGTCAGCCACGATAACATCCAGCCTTTTTCTGTCCAGAGCCCTGAGTCCTTCAAAAAGTCTTTTAGCAGCGACTTCAGGCTCTTCCCGGGGCCCCAACCGAAAATATTCATCTGGATTTATTCCCTTGAAAGCTAAATGATCTGCAATTTCTTCGCTGAGCAAGACTCCGACTCTTTCTTCTCGGCTTCTGTAGTTTTCTAGCAATTCGACAATCTTTTTTAAAACGGCCTTACTTTCCCCTTCAACAAGCACGACCTTTGTATCAGGAGTATAGTGTCCGTATTTGTGTCCGGATTTCTGACCTGCCTGCTTATCGAACTGCTCTTTATCATTTTCTATATTGCCACTTTTGTATCCGAAACTGACTTTCCCTATGATTTTCTCAAGCTCTTTAATTCCAACAGCGCCAGGCCTTAGGACAACAGGTGGTTCAACAGTCATGTCAATCACAGTTGACTCAAGACCTATGACTACTTCTCCTCCGTCAATAATCGCATCAATCCTGCCAGTAAGATCGGCCATTACGTGGGCTGCCAGACTGGGGCTGGGCTTTCCAGAGAGATTTGCACTTGGAGCCGCAAGAGGAGTACCTGCCCTTTTTACAAGTTCCAGAGGAACCCTGTGGTCGGGCATGCGCAACCCTATTGATGGAAGGTTTCCTGAGGTAATTTCCGGGACAATATCATTTTTTTCCAAAACGATAGTAAGTGGACCTGGCCAGAAAGCGTCCATAAGCCTGAAGGCTTTCTCCGGGATATTTATTGCAACTTTCTCAAGGTCTTCCCTTGAATGGACAAGCAAGCTTAGTGGATTTCCTGGAGGACGCTCTTTTGACTTGAAAATTTTCCGAACTGCCTCAGGGTTCAGACCATCAGCTCCAAGCCCATAAACAGTTTCTGTGGGGAAAGCGACTGTACCGCCACTCCTGATTATCGCTGCAGCCTCATCCAAAACTGCATCAAAGTTTTTCTCAGAAACCCGGAAAAGCCGGGTCTCTATTTTATCTCCGTTTTTTGTATGCACCAAAGGTGAACTCCTTCTGGTTCAATTTTACTGTCTTTCCTTGTTTCTCTTCCTTTTAATCTTCTCGACTTCGGCTCAGTTTCTCTAGTTTTCCGTCCTTATTCCTGCTCAGTTTCTAAGTTTATTTCTTCAACCATTTGCCAAGAGCGACTTCAAGTTCTTTGTGGGTTTTTGCGTAGTCCTGAAGACTGCTTCCTTCAAGGGCTGCGTCAAGTGCCTGCCTGGACGCAGTAGCCCCAGCTGCTGTTCCCATAGGATGGGCATGGATTCCACCGCCAAACTGCATAATAACGTCTTTTCCGAAAATGGAGTACAGGTCAGGAATCATAGTAGGAGCAAGTCCTCCAGACGCGACAGGAAACATAGGTTTTAATCCCCCCCAATCCTGGTACAGAATGTGCTGGCTTTCATCCGCAGGCACTTTATCAAGCACACATTCATCTCTAAGACTTAAAACCTCATGTTTTTCTCCGTGCATCTTCCCTACAACCGTGCCTATGTGGAGCTGGTCAAGCCCGATCAGTCTACAGAGCTTGGCAACGACAACCATGCTTATTCCATGGCGTGGGTTGCGGGTATACGCAGAATGCATGCAGCGGTGAGCATGCAGGACCAAACCTGCGTCTTCAGATTCTTCCCGAAGAGTCTGGAGGGCTGTCCATCCTGTAGGCACAACATCAATCATTGCATAACTTGCGCCCAGGTCTTTAAGGATATTCAACCGCCGGATCATTTCTTTACAGGTAGCAGCTGTGATGTTACAAAGGTACATTTTTCGCTCCCCTGTCTCAGATTCTGCCTTTTCTGCAAGCTTTAGAGTGAGTTCAGCTCTCTTTTCAAAGCCGTTAAATTTCTGGTCCGTAAGGTTCTCATCATCCTTAACCAGGTCACAGCCTCCTGCAAAGGAGTTGTAAGCGACTTCAGCATGCATCTCAGAGTTTAACCCTACTTTAGGCTTGACAATAGTCCCTATAAGAGGTCTGTCCTGTACGCCCAGAAGTTCTCTAATCCCTGACAGCCCGAATTGCGGGCCTTTAAACTCTCGAAGCATCGATTTAGGGAAGACAATATCCTGCAGCCTCAGATTGTCAACGATTTTCATGCTAAGGATATTGCCTGCAACAGCACTGAGAACCTGCGGGACAGAACCCAGTTCAAAGAGTTCTTCGGAATAAGCCACCCTTACAGTGTGTGCTTCCTGATCCACGTAAAACACATGGGGCTTCAGTCTCGCTGCAAGTTCAGGACTCAGTGTGGCAATTTCAGTCCAGGAATCGATAGAGCTTTCCCCTGCCATATGAGTGGCAGCTTCCTCAAAATTCACCCCTAATGACGGTTCGATATGGAATTCACAGACCAGATCCGTATCCTTTGGGCTGTATCCAGTGTCTATATAGTCCCTTCGCATTGTTTTCCTCCTGACTGAATAGGTAAATTAATGGATGTGTTAGGTAGAATAGTTAATCCTGATTGAAGGAAGTAACTGAACATAAATAAAAACTTGTTTACTCTAATTCATTGAAATCCAAATTCAAAAAAAATAATATTCAAGCAATATATTATACTCAATAATTATAAGAATTCATAATATATATTCAAGCAATATCTATTATACTCAAAAAATATCCATTATATTCAAAGAATATACACTATACTCAAAGAATATCATATACTCAAAGAATATACATTAGATTCAAAGAATATAGGTTCATAAGCCGAATTTAATGTTTTTCGTATTTGTTTAAGACTTACTCACTTGCGGGGCAAAAAGAAACACAAGGGGTCTAATAAATATTATGATTTAGACCGTTTGAAACCTTATCTTACTGCTTAGTCCGTGGACTGCATAATTTTTATGATAATCCAAAAAAGATGTAATTAAGTGAAGGGCCAAATTTTCCCTACTTGGTCTTGCACCTGAAACTCCCCACCTGTCCATACCAACAGGTGAGAAATTCCAGAACTGCAAGTTCGATTTACAGATTTTAGGAGGCATCTTCCGTTTTTGCGTCTGTTCGCATAGACAAATATTACATATGATTAGCTTGTATTTAACACTTTTGTTTAGTTTCATAGTATTTGATGCTATTATATTTAATATTTGTATTACGCAATAGACGAATGTCAGCATTCAGGTAAACATGACAGCAATTTTCAAGGGGCCTCATTAGTAAGTTTTGGAAATGAGAAAAGAACGATTACATTCTGGACGAAGATGACCTTAACAAGTTGAATTGCCTTCTTACTTGCTTTTTGGATAACAAAATTTAAGAAACTTTTGAAAAAAAATGCATGGGATCTAATTTAAAAATGGAACTTTTTAGAAATATTTTAAATTTGTATTATAGATTTCAGATGTGTATTATATTATACTGTCTACAATCCGCTCTTTTTTCCTCCAGAGAAGATACTATAGATTAGCAAGTGCCAGCGTTTACATTCAGTCTCTGGCGCATCCGTTCAATCAAGTTGTAACAGCGCCAAGTTCAATCAAGTTGTAACATTGAGAGGCTTTTCCACGGATTTTGGAAGAGCAAACAGTTCCCGAACTGAGCACAAGCATGTTGTTTAATCTCCAGACCAGGGGATATGCTATAGGGCCCGCAGAGCACAAGATTCACACCCAAACGGTCCAGAAGTTCCAGAACAGCTCCTGCGTCTACAAGTACGTTATTTCCTCTTCCAGTTCTGGGAATTGGAATAAGGTGGTCATGCAGGGCAAAAACCTTGAGACCGTTTATTGAAGAAGTATTTTCTATCCACCCGTAATTTTCCCTTCCTATATGTCCTTTTTCAAATTCCGGCTAAAAGAATCAAGTCCCACTACAGGAACGTAAAAATCCATCTCATTTTGTTACTGATATCTTTTTTCTCTAAACTTTTAAAAGTTTATTGATATCAATAACTTCAAGATGTTAACCATGTCCATATAAATATATATTTATTATAAGCGGGAGAAATAACAAATTCTGTTAGATACTTAGTTATTGAGACACTGATTTTTGATTGCAGCCATCAAAAATATCAATAATAAACATTTATATGTTATGATGTATTTGCTGCCGAATGTAGGATTTAAGAAGAGCATGGTTATTTTTACCATATCTTTCTTTAAGGATAATATTCTCTTGATTTTTCAGTCCATAATCAGGACAATCTGTATTCCAGCAACAAAACTCTGAAAAATCTATTTCAGAAGTGATTTCAACTACCCCAAGTAATAATAGAATCAGAAATAGATAAAAATAAGTCAATTACGCAGGGACATGACCCAGTTACGCAGGGTCAGTGTAATTGATTGCTCAACCAGTATGTTTCTCAAGAAGAGATCTACCAAATTCACAATCCGGGCGCTCAGAAGTATAAAGAGTAAAGCAGCTGGGTACAGGCGTATAATACGCCTCTCTTTTACTTTCCAAGGACTTTCTTGATTTGACCTACTTTTTCTTGCACCTTGCCTTCGTTCTTTTCAACATTACCTTCGGCTTCCAAGTGGGGATCATTGATGAGTTCCCCGACTGTCTCCTTGATATCTCCCTTCACTTTGTGAAGCTTACCTTCCGCTTGATCCCGAGTGCTTGTTTTCATGGTACTTCCCCTTTTCTAAAGTCTCTTTCTAATCTTGGGGAATTATCACAGCTATGGCACCTTTTCATAGATGTAAGCCGAAGAATTCAGAGATTTGTCGGCATTACTGGCTGTGATACCCCACTTGATACTACTATTATAATAGTGAACTACTCCTCCCTAAAACCTTCGCCTAACGGTTCCATTCATTGTTCTATATCTGGACGAATAAGGAAAAAGGTCGTGGGGGTGAGTTCTTGAAAACCGTAAGCATAAGAATATCTCTTCATTTTACCCAGATACGAGAAGTGCTCGTTTCTTCAGAATTGATCAAAGACTCACACCCACCGGTCAAATAAGAGCCTACTTACTTACAGGTATCCAGAAGACCTTTCTTTTTACCTCCCCTTGTTTCAGAGGGGTGTATGGTTTCGACTTTAGCTTCTTCTTTTTTTGGTTCTGCTTTATTTTCTTCGTTATGATGGGTCATAGATTCAACTCCTTAATTAGCTTACACCTTAAAAAATATATTTTTATCTTAGGTTTCAATTTCATCCCAGATCAGTTGCCTTCAAAGGACTCCCGGCTTTCAGATATCATTCGGATCGTTTTCAACAACCCTCTATTTATTGGGGCTTAAAGAAGGACACTCTGATTCTTTCGCAGCTGGCAAGTGACATCTTGGTTAAAGCTTTTCCTTAGAAACTTTTTAATGCCTTTTTGAGTCGTTAATCTCAAGATTTAACTTCTTTCAATACGGTGTAATCTCCAGCAAAGCGCATAGAGGCACATCTTATCTTACTCAAATTTAGGCAAGTGCTTCCTTGATCATGATACAGCCGATAATTTTAGGATCCAGCTTGCTTTTCCTTGAAAACTCCCCTTCAATATCTTTAGTGGATTTACCTTTAAGTTTCATTATCTTTATTTTTTCAATCACTGATGACGGAATGTTGTAATATCCGCTTAAATATTTTCTGTGGCCCCAGACATTTCCTTCCATTAATTGAATTCTCTGCATCTCGAGAAACATTTCAACAGACTTTGAGACCTTGCGCCTGTAAGACTGAGGTAACTGAATTGCCTCCACTTTCGGGCAGGTTTCAATCAGTCCAAATATGTCCTTGCTCGAAGGCCTGAAAGCAATGTGGACAATACGTTCATTAGGGTTTAGTGTAAAGATTTCGTCCTTTGAATTAATGACTCTAATTCTCAGTTTTTCCCCCCTTATTATTTGTTTTAACATTTTGGACACTCTCCAAATTTTTAATTAATTCTAAATTTTTATTTAATTGATACAAATTTAAGTGTGATATTATACAGTACCATTTTCCTCAGAAATTTTTGCGTGAATATTGTATTGCTAATTAATAGTCCAGAGTCATTTCTGGGAAAATCGTCTATTGGTAAATTCTATCCCCGTATTATATGCCAATGAGATTGCTGCCGCAACTATTATTGACACTACAAAAAAGAGCGCCACGAAGATGCTCAGTATCTTCTTGATTCTGTCAAACATTTACTTTCCCGTCAGTCTTTACTCTATTTTGTCTTTATCCCAAATTTTGGTTCGATTTGATACAATTTTAAAAGTGTTTATTCCAAAACACTCCCCCTCAGCAGATTTGCTGCGTGAATATTGCATTACCAATAATCTTTCAGATTTATTTTTGGAAGGATTGTTTATTGTTAAGTTCTCCTCCCACATTATCTGCCTATAAGAGGATTTTGAAGACCTTTTATTACTTTCTGGTTTTTCATTGAGAGTAGCCACCAATCAGTGAATTAATTCTAAATTTTGTGATCCAAAAAGTATTAAAAAGCCTCTAATTTTGGGTTGTATCACCAGTATAATTCGCATTCAAACGATATAACATGTAAAGAAATATGGTTAAGAAACCAGTATTAATTTAAGTGTGATGTTTTACAGTCAGAGTTTACATAAATTTACCAGAGGTGTACAACTTTAACGATTCTTTACTCTCAATATTTTCATATCTTATAAAATTTTACATAATATGTTGGGAATGGGCTGAGGTAAATATTAATAATCTTAAGTTAATTTATTTAATTAAATTATGGGACAAAGTTTCAGACTTTAAAGTTTTTAACCCCACTTTCTCATTTGTAATAGAAATTTCATCTCCTTTAACCAAGTTTGCAACAAACACTTGGGTTTTTTCTGTTTTATGTAAGGACTTAACGAATTACCAGGGTATAGGGAGCCAGATTTAAAGAGAAATAGGACTTACGCAGTTGAAGTACAAAATCAAGTACAGGGACGTTGTGATTTAAATTTACATTTTAGACTGTTGAAGTTAAATGCTATTAGTTTCTAAGTTCAACTGCGTAAGTCCTAATAGCTTTGAAATCTCTGCTAAAAGTTAGTGAAGTGCTGAATTATCCAAACCTATTGGACAATGGTAAGATTGTTTGGGTATTCACCTTAGAAATATGTTTTTACTTAGATTTAAATGTTTGAAAAATACCGCCTTCTGGTGGAAAACTCTTTGGATTTCATCCATTGTTATGGGTTCAAACCTAAGAGCAGGATTGTATACATAGATCTGGCTGCAACCGAATTCAAAGTATAATAAGGGCATTATGGTGATTTAGGTTCAGGCATGGAGGGATGCGACAATATGGCCGAAAAGAAAACAGCAGACAAAGAGAAAACGCAAGTTCAAAAAGAGGAACAGCCGCTAGAAGAGGAGCAACTACTAGAAGAGAAACAGCTGCCTGCCACAGAAGAAACCTCGGCTAGTGAACACTCTCTTCCGGATGCAGACTTGAATAAATCCCCGAAAGAGGATTTCCCCATCGTGGGGATTGGTGCATCGGCTGGCGGACTGGCTGCGTTCGAAAATTTCTTTTCAGATATTCCCGACGACGCCAATCTTGGCGTGGCCTTTGTCCTGGTGCAGCACCTTGACCCTAATCACAAGAGCATCCTCACTGACCTGATAGGACGTTATACACGGATGCCGGTCTACGAGGTCGAGGACGGGATGGTTGTCCAGCCTAATAGCGTTTACGTCATCCCGCCTAGCCATGACATGCTTCTTGAGTATGGAACGCTGCATCTACTGGAGCCGGCCGAGCCGCGCGGCCATCGCTTACCTATTAATATATTCTTCAAATCCCTGGCTCAGAGTAAGAAAGAGCTGGCCATCTGCATCATACTCTCGGGTACGGGCAGCGACGGCACACTTGGGGTGCGGGCGATCAAGGCTGAGGGTGGCATGGTGATGGTGCAAAGCCCCGAATCCAGCGAGTACGACGGCATGCCGCGAAGCGTCATTGCCACAGGTCTGGCAGACTACGTCCTGACGCCTGCCGAAATGCCGGCCCAAATCATTGCCTATGTCACTCAAGCCTTTGGAAAAAGACCTTACGTGGCTTCCAAGGCCGAAAACTTGATGAAAAATATATTCAACCTCCTGCGTATCCAGACTGGTCACGACTTTGCTCATTACAAGCAGAACACCATCAACCGCCGCATCGAGCGGCGTATGGCCATCCTGAATATGAAGAGTGTGAACGAGTATGTTCGTTATTTGGAGCAAAACCCTGTCGAGGTGGACGCGCTCTTTCACGACCTCTTAATCGGAGTCACCAGTTTTTTTCGCGACCCCACGGCATTCGAGGCACTCCAGAAAAAAGTCATTCCGAAGCTCTTTACCGGCAAGCACCCGGAATCAGCGATAAGGATCTGGGTGCCCGGCTGCTCCACAGGCGAGGAGGCATATTCCATCGGCATCCTTCTCCAAGAACAGATGGAAATGTTGAAGCAAATTTTCAAGGTACAAATTTTCGCAACTGATATTGACAGCCGGGCCATCGGAGAGGCCCGCAGTGGCGTCTATCCTGCCAGTATCTCCATCGATATCTCACCGGAAAGGCTGAACCGCTTCTTTACACAGGATTCAGGCGGCAACTACCGCATCCAGAAAAGTATCCGTGACATGATAGTTTTTTCCGAGCAAGACATTATCAAAGACCCGCCGTTCTCCAAACTTGACCTGCTCAGTTGTCGCAACGTTCTGATCTATATGGACGGGGAATTACAAAAGAAGCTCATTCCTCTCTTTCACTACTCGTTGGATCCGAGTGGATTTCTCTTCCTCGGCCCCTCTGAAACAATAGGCGAGTTTGAGATATTTTTTGACATATTAGACCGCAAATCTAAGCTGTATCGCAAAAAAGATGTTGACAGTGGACTCCATCCTATAGGGAGATTTATCCCACCACGACTGGAAAGCAGGAAGGTCCAAAGACCACCCGACAAAGCTCATATCGAAAGCAAAATTCAACTGCGCGAGCTGACCGAACAGACTATGCTGCAAAATTACGCCCCGGTCGGTGTGCTCGTCAACCAACGAGGCGACATCCTCTATCTTCATGGCCGTACCGGCATGTACCTGGAACCGGCTCCGGGTGAAGCTGGCATGAATATTCTGAAGATGGCTCGCGAGGGATTGAGGCAGGAATTGGCCACGGACCTGTACAAAGCCGCAGTCAATAAAGAGCCGGTATTCCACCCCGGGCTGCGGGTCAAAACCAACGGTGACTTCACTATAGTCAATCTGGCGTTACGCCCTGTGGCGGCAGGCCCTGATGCAGCCGGCGGGCCAAACTTATTTCTGATCACATTTGAGGAACCGCCTGAATGGCAGCAGAGCCAAATCGGGAAGGCCGCCGCTATAGATGCCGGTGAAGGAGCCACTGAGAGCTCAACGGAAGTTAATGCACGCATCTTAGAGCTTGAGCGGGAATTGCAGATTAAGGATGAACGTCTCAAAGCTTACAATGAAGAACTGGAGACCTCCAATGCAGAACTCAAATCCTCCAACGAAGAGATGCAGTCAATCAACGAGGAATTACAATCCACCAACGAGGAACTGGAGACCTCCAAGGAGGAACTGCAGTCAGTCAACGAGGAATTGACTACGGTCAATACTGAACTGCAAAACAAGGTGGCTGATCTGTCGCAAGCCATTAACGATATGAACAACCTTCTGGCCGGCACGGGTATAGGCACTATCTTTGTGGACCACCAACTGCGCATCTTGCGCTTCACTCCTCAGGTCACACAGGTGATCAATCTGATCCCGACCGATGTGGGACGGCCGGTTGGGCACATCGTCTCAAATCTTGTTGGGTTATGACCGCCTGGTAGAGGACATAAGGGAGATGCTGGACACTCTTATTCCTAAAGATATAGAAGTCCAGATCAAGAAAGGCACTTGGTACTTGCTGCGCATGCGGCCCTATCGCACCTTTGAAAACGTTATCAAGGGAGCTGTGATTACTTTCACTGATATTACCGAGATGAAAAGGGCAGAGGAGGTTGTAAAGGAGTCCGAGGCTATGCGCCACCTGGCCGTAGTGGTACATGACGCTAGCGATGCTATAATATTGCAGGATATGGAGGGCCGCATCCTGGCCTGGAATCCGATGGCAGAGAGGATATACGGCTGGAACGAAGCTGAGGCACTTGAAATGGATATCAGCAGCCTGGTCCCGGAGGACCGGAGAGGAGAAGAATTGGCTATATTGAAGAAACTTAGCCAAGCTGAAGTTCTGGAGCCTTACCGTACCCAGCGACTCGCCAAGGACGGCCGAATTGTAGAGGTGTGGTTGAGTGCCACCTCACTGATAAATGAAGCCGGTGTGGTATATGCCATATCGACCACTGAGCGGAGGATTAAACCAGAAAACATGAAAAAGAAAGGTCATTACTAAAAAAAGACCTGTTCTGTCACCAGAAAATCCGGAACCACTTCATTGAAGATAGTGAGATAGGCACTCCACGAGCTGCGAGGGCATCAGATCAAATTAAGATAAATGAGAAATTTTTGGAAGCTATTTTCTTTATTTTTGGTCTGATTATATTTTCAGTTTTGCATGAGCTAGCAATTAGACATTTTTTACAACTCAAAATTTAAATCAATAGACTGATTTTGCGTACATTGAACAGTTATTCCATTTGTTATGATAAGGCACGAAACACCAAAAAATGTCATTTTTATGGTAAATATCTACTATTAAAGTTGTATATAGTTCATTAATATTATATGATTTAATTGTGATATTAACTAAGGGTAAATTCACGATTAAGTGCATTTTTAAACACAAACTAAATAAATCCTGTTCAGTTTATGAAGTGTTGATTTTTGTTGTGAGAATTATCATACAAAACAGAATCAGCGGGGGAGTCAGTGGGATGAGTCGCAGCCCAAATCTAAAAAATGAGTATTCCCCTCTTTTGGAAAAAGTAGAGTGATTTTTATGCTTGTGGTTTTCAGTAACTAACTCCTAAGACCTAAAATAGAGAAGAAACGAAATTATGAAGCGTGGAGATTCAGGGGCCACATCCCACGTGACAACGAAATTTTTGTTTTTACAGCCTCAAAGTCGGAGAAGATGTGGAATGTATAAAAAACTGAGAAAGTCTGGTAACGATATTATTGGGGATATACCCTGGGGAACACACTTTTGCCAATTCTATCAAGCAAAAGAAGATCTAATGGACATACTTGTTCCCTATTTCAAGGCCGGGCTTGAAAATAACGAATTTTGCATGTGGGTTACATCACAAGCTTTAGATGTAGAAGAGGCAAAAGAGGTTCTGAAAAGAGCTGTTCCTGACCTCGATACTTGCCTGGAGAAAGGACAAATTGAAATTATTCCCTATACTCACTTTTGTGCAGAAGAGGGTGTTTTCACCTCGGAGAGAATCTTAAACGGCTGGATTGAAAAACTCATTCAGGCTCTGGCAAACGGCTATGACGGTTTGAGATTGTCAGGAAACACTTTTTGGCTGGAAAAAGAAGATTTGAATGATTTCGTTGGTTACGAAGAAAAAGTAGACAGAATTATAGGCAAACATCAGATGATAGTTCTCTGCACCTATTGTCTCGACAGGTGCAATGCAACCGAAATTATCGATGCGGTTGTCAACCATCAATTTGCTTTGATTAAAAGAGAAGGAAATTGGGAAAAAATAGAAAGTTCCAAACATAAAGAAGCAGAAGAAACAGCAATTCGAACCATAATAGATTGGAAATATACCTTTGATTCTATGCCAGACCTGATAGCCATACTCGACGACAAATATCGTATTGTTCGTGCAAACAAAGCCATGGCAACAAGATTAGGGATGTCACCAGAAGAATGTGTTGGGTTAACTTGTTATCGTGTTATGCATGGGATGAACGAGCCTCCCTCTTTTTGCCCGCACCAGCAATTGTTTAAGGATGGGCTTGAGCATATCAAAGAAGTTCACGAAGACTGGCTGGGTGGCGATTTCTTAGTAAGCGTCTCGCCATTGCATGATTCAGAAGGAAAACTCACTGGATGCATTCATATTGCCCGTGACATCACGGAGCGCAAAAAAACGGAGAAGGCGCTGCTGGAGATCGAGGCGCAACTTACAGCTTTCCTGGAGCAGCTACCAGTTGGCATTGGACTTGTCGATACTCAAGGACGCCGGGTGGTCAACAACAGCATGTTCCGCTGCTTCGTAAATGATGGTATTCCGCCGAGCGACCTTGACAGCACTTGGCGTTGGCGAGGATGGGGAGCTGATGGTCGCTTACTTGAGCGATCCGAATGGCCGGGCGCAAGAGCGCTTCGAGGCGAGAACGTTGATCCCGGATTGGACTTCATCTATACCTTCGACAGCGGGCAAGAGATATGGACACGCGTAAGCGCTGTCCCTTTGCGCAACGAAGCTGGGGAGATCACGGGCGCTATTAGCGTCATCCAGGATATAGATAAGCAAAAACGGGCTGAAGAAGAGCTGCTGCGAAAAGAAGAAGAACTTAATGAGGCTCAACGCATCGCTCACGTCGGCAGTTGGTATTGGGACGCAAAGACGAATGACAACACCGTTTCCGATGAACTACTGCGCATATTCGGTCAGGTATACCCCCCATTTAAAAAACAGAAAGGGACGATTTACCCTCCTGAATCATGGGAGGGACTGAACATGGCTGCCCAGACGCTGCAAACCGGAGTCGGCTGTGAATTAGATCTGGAGGTATTGCGTGAAGATGGGACCAAGATCTGGATCACGACACGAAGCGAAGAAGTACGGGATTCCAATGGAGTGGTTGTTGGTTTGCGCGGCACCGTTCAAGATATCACGGAGCGCAAACAAGAAGAGCACAAGATACGCAGATACAACAGCGTTCTTGAGGGAATCAACCGGATCTTCGGGAGTGTGATAAGGGCCGAAACTGAAGAAGATCTGGGAAATGCGTGTCTATCTGTGGCCCTGGAAGTTACCGGTGGAGGAATCGGTTTCATTAATTTAGTGGGCACTGACGGGCTACTGCACGATATTGCAATCAGTGAAGGGGGACGGGACCAGTGTTTGATGTACGACAAGACCGGACATCGCCACCTCCCCGTAAATTTTGTCCGACTTGGCATTTACGGTCTTGTCGTTAACAGCGGAAAAGCCTTCTTTACCAACGACCCACAGTCGCATCCCGATAGTATCGGCGTGCCGCATGGTCATCCGCCGCTCACTTCACTTCTAGGCGTGCCCCTTGTCTTAGACGGAAAAACGTTGGGCATGATTGCGGTCGCAAACCGGGAAGGTGGCTATAGCTTCGAGCAGCAGGAGGATCTCGAAGCGATCGCACCGGCAGTGATGCAGGTCCTGCATAGGAAAAGAGCGGAAGAGGCTCTGCATGAGGCATACGAGGATCTTCAGGTGCAGTCCGAGGAGTTGCAGGCTCAGTCCGAAGAGATTCAGGTGCAATCCGAGGAGTTGCAGGTATACAACGAAGAGTTACAGGTTCAGTTCGAGGAACTCCAGGTAGCTAATGAGGCGTTACAGGAGAGTGAAAATAAATTCCGTACTTTGGCTGAAAATTCTCCTGACGTGATTGCCCGTCTTGATAGACAAAACCGTCATATATATGCCAATCCTAGAGCTGAAGAACCTTATGGTCGACCCCAAAAAGAAATCATTGGTAAAACTCATGCTGAATTGGGAATGGACTCTAAAAAGGTGAAATTCTGGGAAGGACACTATGAAAACGTTTTTACCACAGGAAAACCCGAAACGATAGAATTTCAGTATATATCACCTCAAGGAGAGGAATATTACTTTAATACACGAATAGTACCGGAGTTCGTTGATGGCGAAGCGATCTCTGTTCTTGTTATTTCCCGTAATATTACAAATGTAAAAGAAGCAGAAACTAAGTTGAAAGAAACACTCGACAGTTTAGAAGAAAAAGTTAAAGAACGTACAGCTGAACTTGAAGAAGCTTATGGGTCATTACTGGAAAATGAAAGAAGGCTCTCTGAAGCTCAAAAAATGACTCATATCGGGAATTGGGATCGGAATCTTGTAACTGATGAAGTTTACTGGTCTGAAGAAATGTATCGTATTTTTAGGCTTGATCCTCAAGAATTCAGAGCAACTTATGATACATATTTAAGCTATGTACACCCTGACGATCGAGACTATGTGGGTAGTGCCGTTAAAGGAGCTTTCAAAGGAAAGACCTTTGACATTGATCATAGGATAATCTCAGCTGATGGAAAAGAGCGCATAGTCCACGCGCAGAGTGAAGTTATTTTTGATGAGAAAAATATTCCTGTTCGAGTAAGAGGGACAGTTCAGGATATTACAGAGCGTAAAAAGGTAGAGGAGATGCTAAAAAAGAGCGAGGGCAAATTGAAAGCTCTTTTTAATCTGCTGCCTGTTGGAGTTTCCATCACTGATAAAAGAAGAAATCTCCTGGATGTAAACCTTGCCCTGGAAAGAATCCTGGGTCTCACCAGATCAGATTTACTCAAAGGAAAACAGGCAGCCCGAAAATATCTAAGGGCAGACGGCACAGAAATGCCTGTTGAGGAGTTCCCAAGTGTAAAGGCTTTGAAAAAGGAAGGGTCGGTCCAAAGTTCGGAAATGGGGATAATCAAGGAGGATGGCAGTACTATCTGGACGGATGTGAGTGCAATAGCTCTGCCTTTCTCGGATGGACAAGTAGTTATTACCACCAGGGACATCACCGAAAGCAAAAAAGCAGAAGAGAGAATTCAGAAGCTGGCGAAAGTTGTCGAATCATCGGATGATGCTATTGTAACTGAGTCTCTTGATGGTATTATTAGCAGCTGGAATAAGGGGGCAGAGCAAATTTATGATTATTTAGCTGAAGAAGTCCTGGGAAAAAACATATCAATGCTCGAACCGGATAATCTTAAAGGGGAAATGAAACAGTTAGTTGAAGAGATTAAACAGGGAAAAAAGATACAGCACTACGAAACTTCACGGTTGAAAAAGGATGGTACCATAATAAATGTTTCAATAACTCTTTCTCCGGTTTTGGGTTTATCTGGAGAGCTTGTGGCTATTTCAGCTATTGCCAGAGATATTACAGAGAGCATCAAGGCGAAAGAAGCTCTCAGGTTGTCAAACATTTACAATCGTAGTTTGATTGAAGCGAGTTTGGATCCTCTAGTAACCATTGGGCATGATGGCAAAATTACCGATATAAATATTTCTACAGAGTTTGCTACCGGTTATTCACGGGCCGAGCTTATTGGTACCGACTTTACGGACTATTTCACCGAACCTGAGAAAGCAAAAAAAGTATATCAAGAAGTGTTCAAGGAAGGATTTGTTTGGGATTATGCGCTTGAAATCCAGCATAGGAATGGAAGCATAACACCTGTTTTATACAATGCTTCAGTTTATAAGGATGAATCTGGTGAGGTTATTGGTGTTTTTGCTGCAGCACGTGATATTATTGAGCGGAAAAAAGCAGAAGAAATGCTAAAATTGAAAATAGAAGAACTTGCCCGATCAAATATGGAATTAGAACAATTTGCTTACGTATCATCTCACGATTTACAAGAGCCCTTGAGGATGATAACAAGTTATTTGCAGCTTTTACAAAGGAAATATCAGGGCAAACTTGATGACAAGGCTGATAAATACATATATTTTGCTGTTGACGGGGCTTCCCGCATGTACGACTTGATAAATGATCTTTTAGAATTCTCTCGAGTGACTACAAAAGCCAGAGAACCTGAACTTACGAATTGTGAGTTCATTTTGGATCAGGTGTTATCTAATTTAAAAATATTTATGAAAGAAAGCAAAGCTAACGTGTCCCACTGTTCTTTGCCTGAAGTAATGGCAGACTATACCCAGCTGGTTCAGGTATTTCAGAATCTGATAGTCAACGGAATAAAATTCCACAGTGAGGAGGCACCAAAAATTCATATTTCTGCAAAGAAAGAAGCGAGCGAATGGGTATTCTCAGTGCAGGATAACGGAATTGGAATTGACCCGCAATATTCGGAGAAAATCTTTGAAGTTTTTAAAAAGCTGCATAAAAAGGAAGAATATCCGGGAACAGGAATAGGGCTTGCAATTTGTAAGAAAGTTGTAGAAAGGCACGGGGGACATATATGGGTAGAATCTAAACTGGGTGAAGGTTCAACTTTTTATTTTACTTTACCAATCAATCCTGGAGAAGTATCAAAAGCCAATTTTTAACGCACATTTCCCTCCTGCAAAAATTGAAACATATACCCGATGACAGGTCATTTTGTTGATCCCAAATTAGCAAAAAAAACCTTTTTGTACAGTGCATTGGCATAAGAGTGTCAGAATTTGGAATATGAGTAAATCTCTACCTTGGAATAAAAAATTCAGTTTTTTGAAGACATCTGCGAAAGACCGTAAATCTTATGGACCTGAGACATAAAAGAAAACACGAACAAATGTGTCATAAATATTATTATAGTTTTAGACGTAAATATTTACACTTTACCCAGGTAATTTGAAAAATTTACAGGCTCTAGAAAACTTAAGTTTTCAGACTATTAAGGGCGTGGAGAGACTCACTCAAACTCTATAACCGCGGAAAACCTGGATGAAAGAAATATGGGCGCAGTTTTTTCCGCGTTTTCCACGGTTTATCTCTTAATAGATTAATGAAGGAAATTCGGAAATTCACTATAGTTATACAGTTTGAAGCTTCATGCCACTGGTTTTTAGTTCAACCGCGCAAAATTATATATTAAGAAATCAGATCGTAGGAGTGCATTACTGAAAAACGTAAGCGTGATATATCTCTATTATTTCCCACAATAACATTTTGTGCTAAAGATGCAATTTCTGGGCGCAGAATTTTTTCCCAGATATCCGTGAGATATTATTACTGTGTCCGACCCGGTATCCGTTACTATGTCCACCAAGGTACCCGAATTCTGTCAAGATCAGAGGGAATTTGCGTGCATCTTTACAAGTTGCATCGTCAATATATCCATTATGGTATCTTTAGGGTATCTGTCACGGTATCCGTGAATGTATTGATCTTTCTTTATTTTTTGAAGGAACTGCGCCTACGTATGCAGCTGTCAATGGAGCTACAAAGTCAACTACCCCTTCCTAACTGATGGCGAGGAAGGGGCTTGTAAGAAAGCCCTTGTTGACCAGACCACCAATTCGGAGTAAAGAAAATTGGTAAACGATAGACAGGAATATAACAATAGTTACGTTGGAATATCGCCTCAGTTCCAACCTCTAAGTATGCAGGTTAAAAGTCTTAAAGGGTTATAGACTGTGCTTGCATCAAACAAACCTTGTCATATCTGGTCGAGAGGAAGACGAATTCAAGTTTTGACTCCACGAAACTTGATACACATAACTCTTAGGAGGAAAACTATATGTTAGTTTTCGTAAACATCCAGTATATTGGTCGTCCATCATTTGTTGATTGATATTCTTCCAAAATAATCGAAATACAGTTTCCAGCTCTTCTTTTCCCTAATTTTGGCACTGCTGGAGCCTACCTGCTGTGTGTGCATATAAACACAAGCGAAAGCCATGTTTGAGATTATATCATGAAAACATCAATCAGGTATTAGTGGACGACCAGTATATTTCTTATACTGCAAAATATTTGTTTTCTCGTTTGTATGCTCCTCAAACCTTTGCTTAATTGATACAATTTTTTGTCATCAGTTAACAAATTTTATGCATAACTTTGAATATCATGTATAGCGATTTTTGGTCATGTCCATGAGTCATTGATCAAATCTGAAAAATAAGTGTACATTTCATTTTGGGAAAAAATACAAAGAGCCTTTTGCTTATGGTTTTCAACAACTTACGAACATGACCCACTTTTCCAACATAATTTTTAGGAATATAGCATAAAAAACAATATTTTTTTACGTCTTTTACCTTAACCGAATCCAAGTGAATAGTAATCTTTGCTTTTAAACCATTCTTGCATATTTTAATTCGTACATTTTAGCAAAACCTCACCTCAAATGGAATAAGTAGCGTAGGAAGAGGTTGCGTAGCGACGCAATTCAGATTATAACTTCTTGTCGCACCTACGAAAAGTCAGATAAGGAGAAAAGACAGATTTAAGGAGGAAAGCCCGGAAAATTCATGTTCCTTTTCCATAACACAACCTTGCATATCGGCTCCGAATATATGTCTTCTCAAACATATCGGTTGGAAAAGGATCAATGATTTCCGGGCAATTCTGTAATTACATACCCTACCGGTAACTCACTCTTTTTGATCTATCCGCTTTTTGTTCGCTTTTTGTTGCATTCTAAGGTACAATATGTATATAAGTATTCAAAGAATATAACTTGTAAAGAAATATGGTTAAGAAACACGTATTAATGTAAATGGGCTTCTATATAATCCGATTATCTCTAAATATGGCCGATGATCATTTTTTAACAGCCATGGTGCTTTGGAATCTCATTTTATTAATTAATATTTCTAACTTCCCATTTAATATAGAAAGCAGAGGGAATATTAAATGAAGTTGGATTTTTCATATTCTTTCTTGCTACAGGAAGATTCATAAATAATTTATTAATTAACAATTTTTCTTTGATAATTCAATTATTCCCTAATTTATCCAAGTTTGCAATTTGACCTTATTTGTTTTCGGTTAATTTTATCATGTAGTGAGTATCTCACCCACATTTCCGTCTTCTTTTACTTGAACAAAGGGCTACAGCACGGACTGCGGGACGAAGCAAATCCAGGCCAAATGGGGCCGCTAACACGCTTGAAAACTGATGCAACAACTGAAACACTGAAACACTGAAACACTGAAACACTGAAATAACATCAGAAGAAAGTATATCCATGGTACTGCTTGGAGGAACATAAGAAAAACCTCAGAGGCTGTCTTAAAATTCAAACCATTTCTACAATTGAATAATAAGAACCTTTTTACTTTAAATTCAGATCGTAAATTTTTCAGAAATCAGGCACACATTGATCTTGTGAATGATACTTTATCCCATAAGACTTACGCACCCAGTGCTTAAATCAAGTACAGTAAACATTATGATTAAGATTTGTTTATTAAATATTTAGCGGTTTAATACTACCGTTTTTCAGTTCAAATGCATAAATCCTATCCCAATCGTATGATCAAATTTAATTTTAAGACAAGCTCTAAGATCTGATCTTATGAGATTTCATATTACTCGCGTTCAAAATTTTTGAAATCGTTCCCTGACTTATCTTTGATAATTCAGGAGGCTCTTCCTTGATACAGTTCTTCCGAATATGTTTAGCTAATAACCTCTGTGTCCAGAGTTCATGCGGGTATTCAAGATCCTTTGGTTTCGTGCATGCTACCTTGATGAGCCATACACGGGATTCGTCTGAAATCGTTCTGAGTTCCCCCGCATCTGGTTTATCTTTCAGACCTTATTTAACTCCGTAATCTAAAAATCTTTATATCCGGTTTCTTACGGTCTTATAAGCAACTTTTTTTCGGCGACTTTTAGAATTAGGTTTTTCTTTGGCAAAAAAAGTCAGTAGAAGGTGGTCTGCTACTGTTTTGATTTAAGCGAGATTCTAAAAGCTTTCCATGTTCTTCTAGCTCATCAATGCGAATAGCCTGTTTTTCATTAATAGTTTCAAGTCTATAGATTACAAAAATAACAGCTTCAGGACCAGCTTTATAGATTTCAAGAATATCTTCGCATGTAAGCATAATTACAAAACAAGATGAACTTCAATTATATGCAATTTTTCAGGAATAAAGAAGAAAAAAAGTGATGTTCGACAGCTATCTGAATAGTTACCATGTTTCTAACATAACTGAAAACGGATGAATTTCATATTACTAACTTAGTGAAATTAAGGAAAAAACTTCAATATCTAAGAGAAAAAATAGTTAAATATATGATTACTAAGAAGATATTTTAGAAAATTAGAGTATTTAATATCAAGTTTTTGATAATTTTAGACTAGTAAACATATTTTTCATCGATTTTGAGGGTATTTCTATAGAAAATAGCTGTATAAGATCCTTCATTAATTAATAATGGTTTCTTAATTATATTCCTTCATATGTTATATGCTTGAACAATAATATAGAAGTGATAGAACTTGAAATCATTCTCATCGGCATATAATATGAGAGTAGAATTTACCAATAAGGCATTCTTCTAGAAATGAATCAGGAATATTAATTGGCAAAATAATATTCATGCAGTAAATCTGCCGAAGGGAAGTGTATTACAAGAAATATCAAAGGCAAAAAACCAAAACTGAGGGAAAATTTACGAAAGCCAGTCCTATTGAAGTTCGGAATATCTTAAAAAATCTGCACTTTCCTTTAACGAAGCAGAATCTCATTCAGCAAGCCATGAAGCATGGAGCCAGCAGAGAAGTAATAAGGGTTTTTAAGAGCCTTCCAGACAAAGAATACATCAATGCTGCCGGTCTCAGCGAGGAGGTGAAGGCAAAAAATTATCCACGATTACACAGCTCTAAAATAAATTAATTATTAAACAGGGGGTTATGTGAAGTCTGCGGGGATTAGAGTTTTTTACAGCTACTCTCGGATCTCTAGAGTTGCTTATCCTGTAGACTACACAGAGCCTTCTTTATATCTCAAATTTTATGGGTAACCTCAAGAAATAATCATCTGTGGGAGCGAAGTTTTGAAGTCATGTCCTCAAGGATTCAGGCTTTGAAATTTACACCTCTTATATTTATGTAGCTATTGTAGGGAGTTAAAACTATGGAACAGGTAGAGAATCCAAAATTTTTGACAGCAAGAACGATAAACGGAGATAAGGTAATCAATATGGTTGGAGAACATCTGGGAAAGATTGAAGACCTAATGATTGACCTAGAAAATGGTAGAGTAGCATATGCAGTACTCTCTTTTGGCGGGTTCCTGGGTCTTGGAAATAAACTGTTTGCTGTCCCCTGGGAAGCTCTTTCAGTGAGGCCGCATGAGCACGCTTTCGCCCTTGACGTTAGTAAGGAAATCCTGGAAAAGGCAGAAGGCTTTGATAAGGACGACTGGCCTTTAACTTGTGAGCAGCTCGCCACTTCAACTCGTGAGTGGCTCGCCAATATTTATACTTGCTACGGGTACAAGCCTTACTGGGAAAAAGGGGTTTTGGAACAGACAGAAAAAGAGAGACTGGGAGAGACAGAATCAGAAAGTATGGCCCGGATCGAAAAGAAGGCAGAACCTAAAAAAGAAGAAGTAGAAGAAGCTCATGTTGAGCCCATACACCCCTCTGAAAATAGGGGAGGTAAAAAGAGAGGCCTTTTGGACACCTGCAAGTAAGTAGGCTTTTATTGATAGTGGAATGGGTCATTGATGAAATCTGATAAAACGAACACGTTACCCTTGTTTGAGATAAAAGAGGTTGAAAATGAATAAGTAAAAATATATCAGATCATTCAGTTCAAATTAATGGAAATTCTTTATTTCAAAGGATTTTCTACGGAGCCTAAAAGACAAGATATAACTTTGAATATTACGAAGAAAACAGAAGATAGAAGCTCTTTTACACCTTGTAATATTAATAATTGCTTCAAATTAGGATAATAGAATTCGTAGGTATATAAAGGACTTACGCGGTTGAGCTGAGAATTAGATTATTCAAAACTCATTATTTACGGGGAATAAAATGCCAACAGCTGTTCATTTTGATATCCCGCCAGATGATCCTGAGCGGGCAAAGAGTTTTTACGCCAAACTTTTCGGACGTAAGTTTGAAAGACCCATGGAACCAATGGAGTATTACCTTATGGATACTGAAGACCTTGAAGGAAAACCTGGGCTAGGAGGAGGCCTAGGAAAAAGGCAATCGGCAGACCAGAGAATTATGAATTATATAGGTGTCAACTCAGTGGACGAGTACCTATTGAAAGTTGAAAAACTTGGAGGAAAAGTGTTGATGCCAAAAACTGTTGTTCCAGGCTGGGGATACCTTGCGATCTGCACGGTTACAGAAAATAGTACTTTTGGGCTCTGGGAAGATGATGGGATAGCTAAAGAATGACAAAAATATAATTTCAAGTATTTCTATTGCCGATATTGTCTTTGATGATTATTTGGGGAAATGGAATTCTAAAGCCATTCCCAAAGTGAAAACTTGAAGTTATTTTTTGGTTCTTCGCCATTTCGGAGACTTATTAATATCTTCTGGGATCCCCAAAATTTACCATTACAGGCGGTCTCAAAACTCAAACCATTTCTACAATTGGATAATGGGCCCTACTTTCCGCACTATTTTTTCACGCATAATATTTTTCGTATTTTTCACCCATTAGTTTCAAGACTTTTATGGTTTCCTCATCGAGATTCAATATCTTTTTAACCTTCCTTCCATCAATTTCAATCACTAACTCTGTGATTCTCCTGAACAGGAAAAAAACCCATTTCATCGTTGGAATCTGTGTTTTTTTCTTCACTTGGTTTCTGATAGCTTCTTTTGCGTCTTCGAATCTTGTTCTTAGTTTCCACTCAGCTATTGAATACAGTAACAAACATAGAACCATTACCATCGCAAGCGCTTCAATTCTAGTCTCTTTTTTCAGGTATACATCAGATACCCTGAAACTCTTGTCTTTAAGTAACCTGAATCCCCTTTCAACAGTTCCCTGTTCCTTATAGTACTTTAGGAGTTGATCTGGAGTCAACTCCAGATCATTTGTTGCAAGAATAAACCTTCCCAACTTTGATCTTTTTTCCTTTATTTTCTCCCGATTTGGCATTATATCTGCGTCTATCAAGTAGGAAGTTTTTATTTCTTCATTCTTCCTTGCCCTTCCTAGCTTATTATTCAGTCTTCGAGACTTAGTTTTTATTTCAAGTCTTGTGAACTCATAAGACTCATTCTCATTCAACCCATTGTTTAGCAGCTATTCTTGCATCGGCTTTACAGGCAAATTCATGATTGGAAAGTTTTTAAGGGATTTTTCCGTTGCTTCGAGATCCTTAAGAATCTTCTCATCAAAAGTCTTCTCTTCTCTTTTTTTCATTTCTTCTGAACAGAACAAAACCCATAACTGATTGATTCCCCATAACATGATTTTGAAACAAAAAATGAATAACGTTCATCTGAACATGATTCCATCATTAAATCGGAGGATAATAGTTCCTTTGCTTCATTGATGACTGCAGGAACTCTCTAAATAAGAAAAGCGCTGTTTCCAATCTCTTTAACATTATCTTCAGTATAAAATGCGCTGTCTGATACATGGTAGACTTTATCATCATGATTCAGATTTTGTGTCAGTTCCTTGATGGTTTATTAATTTCATATTGAAGTTTTTTAGAAAAGTTATTCATACTACTATATTCATCAGGAATTTTTTTTCAAAAATTTCGTGCAATCCTTACTGATTTTACATACATGAACAAATTTACCAACTTTTAGGAAGGCTCGATGGGCATCTCATAAAAAATGTCTCTGAAAGACTGGGTGAAGAGGTGGTGGCTCAGGTCAAAAACTCCTATGAGAAATACGAATTCCTGATTAAATTCCTCAAAAGAGTAAGAACGCCGAGATAGGTTAAAATATGGCTCAGGTAATAATCGGAAGAAACTGAGAGATCCGACCAGGTACCATTACCTTCTTTTAAAAAAGAGAAATGTAACAGGGTTATAGAAAATGTAACATAGAATCAGAGAAACGTAGATGGAGTTTGTGATAGAAGTCGCTTTCCAAAATACAAACCTATTAAATACAAATCTTTTCAGCTCTCCCGTATTTATCCTCAAGTCTTACGATGTCATCTTCTCCAAGGTAATCTCCCTGAGCGATCTCAATGAAAACGAGGTCATCGTTATCTATATTCCTAATACGATGCACATCATTTACCGGAAGATCGACCGAATCTCCAGCAAGAACCCGTATCTCACTCCCGTTTTTAGTTACAACTCCTTTTCCCTTGACTATGTACCAGTGCTCACTTCTATGAGCATGGCTCTGAAGTGAGATTTCACCCTGAGGTAGAATAGTAAGAGTTTTGACTTTATATCCTGGCCTCTGCGTAAGCACCTCATAGTGCCCCCAGGGCTTTTCTGCCTCACGTTTGCATTTCTCTATGATGGTTTCGTATACCTTGATATAATCATCCACCATTCTGTCAACAGAGAAACGTTTTTCCACACTTTCCCTGCATTTTTTGCGGGATATGGAAGCAACCTTTTGCACAGCTTCTGCAGCTTCATCAATGCTATTGACCAGAAAGCCAGTTTCTCCATCTATTATCAGCTCAGGCATCGAACCCCGGTTCATTGCAATCACCGGTGTACCGCTGGCCATTGCTTCAACCACACCAAGTCCGAAAGCCTCATCATAATTGATCATATGCAGCAAAGCGTATGCGTTTGACAGCAGTTCCTTCTTTCTCTCAGGGTTGACATGCCCCTCATAAATAATCTGCTCATTGTCTATATGGGGCTGGACTTCTTTTTCAAAATATGCCTTGTCTGCAATATAACCGGCTATTCTAAGTTTTCGTCCTGTCTTTTTTGCAACTTCTATTGCTTCTTTTGCGCCTTTATCTTTGTGTATGCGTGATAAAAAGAGGAGGTAATCCTGCGGCTTATCATTGAAATGAAAAGTTTCTATTTCAATTCCATGCCGAACTGTAGCTATGTAGTCCAGCTCATTGCACCTGTAAGCATCACTTATGGAGACATAAAAAGTTCTGTTATTATATTTTTTATAGATAGGCAGAATTTTCCTTGAGGAAATACCGTGTATTGTTGTCACAACAGGCGTATCAACAAGCGCACTGTAGGTAAGAGGGAGATAGTCGAAGTGATTGTGTATTATATCGAACTCATTTGCCCTCTCAAAAACTTCTGATATGTGCAGGCACTCACATACCTTTACCAATATATTCTTATCTTCCTCGTAGGGTCTAGGGGATACTGCATGAAGTTTGGCTGCAGTATGCGAATCCGCTGTCGCAAATAATGTAACGTCAATTCCCCTTTTTACCAGCCCTTCTGTTAATAAAGATACTACCGATTCCCATGGGCCATACTTTTTAGGTGGCGTGCTCCACGCAATCGGAGATAACATTCCAATTCTTATAATGATACCCCCAAAACTACTCACATTACTTAATTTATTTTTAATTTACACTTTTAATTTTTAGTAATTGTTTAGATATCTCAAATTAGTCCATTGATGTTAGTTTGAGTTGTCAAAAATTCTAATTGCCAACCATTCGAAAATGGGAAGCGCGATCAATAGCCAACAATTAAAGAAAAAGAACTCAAACAAAACTTGCCCAAACCTTAAATAAGATGGCTAATGATGTTGTTTTTCCCAAGCTGAATAGTTACAATTTTATTTTAATTTAATATCACCTTTTTTTGGATCATTGGAAAGCCCACTGTTTTCTTCAAACCATCTGCAGTATTCTTCAGGGCATTGTGTTTCAGGGCACCCATGGATATACTGCAGGACCTCACTAAGTTTTGCGCTGGCCATTGATACAGACATATCAGCACTTCCATAATAAATGCGGATTTCATCATCCACTAAGACCCATCCGCAAGGGAAAACAACATCATTAACGTCTCCAGTGCGTTCATACATTTCACGAGGCCCGAAAACCCATCCCTCTGACCTGTGGAGCACTTTCCTAGGGTCTTCAAGATCAAGAAGGGCCAGCCCAAGCCTATAACTTGCTTTAGATGTTGTCTGGCGTACTCCATGGTACATAATTAACCAGCCGTCAGGAGTACGGAGTGGCTGCGGGGATAATCCTATTTTTCGTGCGTCCCACCATCCACCTTCTCGAGCATATAGAAGAACCTCGTGATCTCCCCAGTATTTCATATCAGGGGAAAAGGATATCCATATATTTGCCTTCGCACTCTCAGATACAGGCCTGTGCAACATTGCCCACCTGTCATTAAATTTTACAGGAAAAATAGCAGCATCTTTATTTTCAGGAGGAAGGGTAGCTCCTACTCGATCAAAATTACGAAAGTCCTCTGTAAAGGCGAGAGCTGTTAAGGGACCTGAGTCCGAAAAAGCCGTATACGTTACAGCCCATTTTCCCATCTCGTCTATGTAAGTTATACGCGGGTCCTCAATACCGTATATTTCTTCAGGGTAATTTACAGGATCCGGAGTAAAGGTTGGTTCGCTGTCTATTTCCCAGCCGTCAATTCCGTTCTTACTTTTGGCTACTGTAAGGTGAGAAAAGCCCCTGTGGTCTTCGACACGCACCATTAATAAAGTTGTACCATCAACTATAGTCGCTGCAGGGTTAAACACTGAATGGGCTTTATACGGCCAATCTTCAGCAGTAAGTATAGGGTTCTTCTTAGACCTTATAAATAGCTCTCCGTGATCTTTCCACATCATCTTATCTCCCTAATTCTGCCTGATTTGTTGATGGTAGGCTCTTTTTCTTTTGCAGAATCCCGTCACTTACTTTGGGCTGGAACGCCGTACTGATGACTTTATTTGTGTGTTTATTTAAAGAGGTCAAAGCCATAAGGAGGCAAATTACGGATTCTGCACCCTGGTTACAGTTCATTCCGTCAGAGTTGAGCCCGTCGCATACCCCACCTGTTGAGTAATCGTACATAACAGTTCGCAAGTGGTTTCTGCCCAGGAAATATTCAAAAGAATATTTTGCGAGTTCCAGATATCTTTTTTCACGCACAATCTCATAAGCTGAAACATAAGCCTGAGTCAGGTAACCTGCCTCTATAGGCTGCTGGTCAAAAAGTGGCTTTTGTCCATCATAAGAGTACCATCCCTTGTTTCCAACGGTGTCAAAAAAGTCGCCTCTCCATTGAATCTCAGTAAGGAAATCCAGTGTAGCAAGGCCAATTTTTCTGTAAGTTCTGTCTTTGGTATAATTATATGCCAGTAAAAGAGATTCACTTAATTTTGCATTGCTGTAGGTAACTGTGGGTTCAAACCAGTTCCAGTCCTCTTTATGGTTAGTCTCATATAAATCAACCAGAGAATCTGCGTGGTTGACAAATATAGATTCAAAGGTGTCTTTCTCTATAAAAGAGTCTACGGACTTGAAAGTGTCCCTGCGTGAATTGAAAATAGACCCAAATTCATCTGCATCTATACCTGTCCTGAGTATCTCATACAACCCGCACATTGTATAGGCTTTTGCCCTCGGATGGCTCAGATTATCCATTTCCGGGCTGGATGTGCTGACAAGGTTATGTGCAAGCGTGCGTATATTTTTTGAGAGATAAGAGCAGCTTACGACATGTCCAAGTCCGTAAATAGCACGCCCAAGAGTGTCTTCACTGCCTTTTTCGTCCAAAAACTCTCTTCTATAGCTCATGAAGTTATGGAAATGTCCGGTATCGGTCTGGGCATATTCAAGAAAGCTCATGTATGTTGTAATTAACTTCCAGAGCTCTTCGGCTTTTTCTTCACTATTTATTAACTGTGTCAGTGCAACAAGAGCCCTGCCCACATCGTCAGTGCTGTATCCATAATGACGAGCCGGTACACCAAGATTGGTGTGCTGAATAATGCCCACATCATCAGTCAATAGCTGGAGGAAATCAAGTTTTACTTCAGGCAGCTGGTTTGGAAGGAAATTAAATCGATTTTGTACTTTGTGATGGGCATTATATTTCTTTAAAGCTTTACTGAAAACCTTATTGTATCCCTCACCTACGTTTTTCCATGTCATTTTTCTGCCAAAATCGTACGCCTTTTTCCGCATATTATTGCACTCTTCTGGATTTTCAATTAAATGTAAAAGAGATTTTTTAAAGCCGTCCGTGTCTCCGAAATCTACGAGTAAACCGCGGTTATCGGAAAGCATTTCCTGGGCATACCAGTAAGGAGTGGAAACTATTGCTTTTCCCATGCCTATGGCATAGGTCAATGCGCCGCTTACAATCTGTTCTCTGGAAAGGTAGGGGGATGCATAAATGTCACTGGCAAGGATATAATTGCAGAGCTCTTCTTTTTCGACAAATTTGTCATGGAATACTACATTGTTTTCAAGCCCGAGTTCGGAAACCTTGTTTTTGAGATCTTGCCTGTATGCTTCTCCATGTTTCTTTTTGACCATAGGATGCGTGGCGCCCAGTATAAGGTAAATAAGGTCCGGATATTCACTTATTACATCAGGAAGAGCCTCGAGCATACTTTCGATCCCTTTATTCGGGCTCAGCAAGCCGAAAGTGAGAACAAGTGGGGAACCTTTAAGATTTAACATTTTTTTGTACTTATCGCAGTTATTAAACGGACAGTCCGGAACTCCATGAAAGATTACTTCTATTTTCTCCCCAGGAGCCTCATAAACGTCTTTTAACATATCGACTGCAGTCTGGCTCATTACAACCAGTTTTTCGGAATATCTGATGAGCTTTTCAGTGGATACTCGATATTCAAGTTCAGGTTCCCGGATCACAGTATGCATTGTGGTTATTACGGGCTTATTTATTTCAGAAAGGAGAGCGAAAATGTAATCGCCTGCATCCCCACCAAAAAGACCGAATTCATGTTGAAGACATACGATATCAACATCAGATTGATTTATATAATCCGCAGCCAGGTAATAATCCTCTATGTTGTCTCTTTCAATTTGAAAAACTACTTCTTCAGGGTAATTGTAAGTTTCGGAAGGATCATTCAAAGCAATAACTTCACAATGAACATCGTTATCTTCACCAAAAACCGAATTTAAAAGATCATAAGTGAATGTAGCAATCCCACATTCTTTCGGAACATAAGTCCCTATGAACAATACTTTCAGTTGCTTATTCAATTAATACCCCCAAACTTACATTAATTTATATACTTTTTTGATATCTTCTGGAATTGTCAAAATTAAGCATTGATTCTGCTGGAAGTCGACTGCAATCAATCAGAAACTCAGAGAACAATGAAAAGTCTCAAGATTCAACACCTTTCTGTACGGACTAATCTCCAGCAAAGCTCATCTGGCATATCTTATCCCACTCGAATTCAGGCAGGAATCTCCTTTGTCAGGATATAAGCAACCATTTCAAGGTTAAGCTTGCTTTCCCTCGAAACCTTTACTTCAATATCCTCAGTGGATTTACCGTCAAGTTTCATTTCCTTTATTTTTTCAAACACTGAGGATGGAACGCTGTAATATTCATTTAGATCCTTTCTGTGACCCAATAGACCTCCTTCGAGAAGCTGAATTCTTTTCATCTCAAGGAAAATTTCAATGGACTTTGAGACCGTGCTCCTGTAAGATTTAGGTAACTCAATTACCTCAATTTTCGGGCAGGCTTCAACCAGTGCAAAGATGTCCTTGCTCGAAGGCCTGAAAGCCACGTGAACAATACGTTCACTAGGGTTAAGTGTAAAGATTTCTTCTCTTGAACTAACTACTCTAATTTTCATTTTTTCCCCTGCAAAGTTTTTTTTTGTAGAACTAACATGAGACTTCGATTAAATCTTAATATTTTTTAGAAAGAAAATGGCCCTCTAATACACCTTTAAGTTTTGGTAATTATTCGGCCTTCATATTAGCTAAGGAATGACAAAAATATAATTTCATGTATTTTAGTTACCGATATTGTCTTTGTTGATTATTTGGTGAATCGAATTGCAGAGCCATTCTCAAGGTGAAAACTTGAAGTTATTTTTTAACTTTTCCTAGTTAATTGACAAATATTTGAAGTCTATTTTCCTTTAATTGTTGTTTATTGATTTTTCAGTTTTACGTGGGTGAGTAAGTAGTTAGTTACTTGCTTTTTAGGACTAAAAATAGCCATTCTTTGGTTTATTTTTAGGCACCTGAATTGTTACAAATTTTGATATTAGTATAGAACTTACGCACTTAAGGATCAAAATCAAGCACAATAAACGTTGGGGATAAATTTGTACTTTTCTTAATTTTGGTTCAATTTGATACAATAAGACAGTTTGTTTTTCAATAAATTTCCCCTCAGCAAATTTACTGCGTGAGTATTGTATTGCCAATTAATCGTCCAGTTCATTTCTGGAAGAATGGTTTATGGGTAAGTTCTACTCCCATATTATCTGCCTATAAAAGTGATTTTGGAGACTCTTTATTACTTTATGGGTTAAATAATATAAGTGAGAAGGGTTATCACCTCACATATCAGTCGATCCAATGCTAAATACGCCCATATAAAAACGAAATGACAGCGAGTATAATAAAAATTATGACGAGCCACCGCGCAATCTCCATAGAGAAACCGGCAATTCCCCGTGCGCCCAGTATGTACGCAATCAATGCTAATACTAAAAGGGCTACTGCAAGTCCTATCAAATCAACTATATTTCACTCCTCCCAGTTGTATCTAAACGATAAATCAAGAGACGTTTTATTACTTTCTGTGTTTTTATTAAGAGTGGTCAACTGTCAGTGAATTAATTCTAAATTTTGACAATTCCAGAAAGTATTGGAAAACCTCTCATTTTGAGTTGTATCACCTGTGTATTAGTATTCAAACAATAAAACATGTAAAGAAATATGGTTAAGAAACAGGTATTAATTTAAGCTGGCTTCTATATAATCCGATTTTCTCTAAATATGACCTACAAAGATTTTATAACATCTATGAAGCTTGAAATTTCAGTTTGTTAAATAAATTTATCTGATTTCAGGGAAAAATAGAAAAAAAAGTAAACATAAAAGGAGTTTGGATTTCACATATTATTTCTTGCTATAATAATATTCATAAATGATTAATTAAATAACATATTCCCTTTAATAATTCAATTGTTTCCTAATTTCCCCAATTTTGCAATTTGAGCTTATTTGTTTTCGGTTAAGTTTATCATGTGATGAGTATCTCACCCACATTTCCTTCCTCTTTTACTTGAACAAAGGGTTAGAGCACGGACCGCGGGAAGAGGCAAATCCAAGCCCAAATAGGGTCGCTAACACGCTCGAAAACTGACGCAACAATTGAAACAGTGAAACAACATCAGGAGAAAGTATATCCATGGGACCGCTTGGAGAAACATAAGAAAAACCTCAGTCAACAGACACATTATAAATAAGACACACATCTAAGAGGCTGTCTTAAAATTCAAACCATTTCTACAATTGGATATAAGCACCATTTTATTTTAAACCACATTCCACAGAGATATACAAAGGTATAATTTATTTACCGATTTGCCCACAATTATTCGTTAGGGGTAGGATGACTATTTAAGCTACTGCCGTATTGAGAAAATGGGTGGCATTTTTGTGGGCCTCTGCGGAAAGTGGATTTAAATTCAGATCGTAAATTTTTCTGAAATTCAGATACATATTGACCTTAAAGATTATACTTTATCTCATAAGACTTACGCACTCAATGCGTAAAATCGAGTACATAAAATATTAAAAGCTACCTTTTTTCGGTTCAAATGTATGAGTCCTATTCCAATTGTGGACCAAGTTTAATTTTAAGACACGCTCTAAGGTTATAATTAAACTTTATTTGAAGTTATCAACTACAAGTCTTTACTGCATTTGTTCTACTGCGAACCTTATAGTGAATTCCGTCCCGTTGGCTCTTTTCAGTTCAAATTTCCCATCTAACTGATCCACCAGTGCATTTACCAGTTGTATGCCAAGAGTATCAGGATTTTCAATATCTATGCTTTCAGGAATACCCACCCCGTCATCTGAAACTGCAAGAATAAAACCTGTGCTTTTAAGCTCTTCGTTTTTGCTTTTCACTCTGCTGTTTTTACATTCCTCTATATCTTCCCTGTAAAGTTTGATTCGAATTACCCCATTATCTCTGCCTGCAAACGCATGTTTGAGAGAGTTCGAAACAAGTTCGTTAACGATTGTTCCTAATGGGACTGCTGTGTCCATGTTAAAGAAGATTCTTTCTTCCATATCCATATTTAAAACGGTATTGACATTTCCAACCTTGTATGTATGAAAAAGGCTATGAGCAAGTTTCTTCAGGTACAGAGAAAAATTCAGTGTATCGTTTCCTCCATTTTCGTACAGTTCCTCATGGATTAGGGCCATGGATATAACCCTGTTCTGGCTTTCCCGGAAGGTTTCGAGAACATCTGAAATTTGAACTGCCTCTCTTTGACTAAAGTGTTCCATCTGAAGGTCCAGAAGAGACGAGATTACCTGCAGGTTGTTCTTAATCCTATGATGAATTTCTTTTTTGCGGGCCTCTTCTATTCTTTTCAGGAGTTCTTTCGTTTCTTTTTTCTCAGTGACATCTTTCATTACCCCAAGGATTTTTATTAAATCGTCCCCTGTTTGAGAGCAGAATCCGTTATCTTCTATATGGATATAATTTCCATCTTTCCTTCTAAAACGGTATTCCATATGGAAATTTTCTTTGTCTCCAATAAGTTGTATACCTTGGTCACAGTATTTCATCTTTTGATTCAAGATTTCTTTTCGATCCTCAGGATGGACGTTATCTATCCAGAATTCCATTCCTGCATTAAGCAAATTATTTTGAGTATATCCGGTAATTTTCTCTACGTCACTTGTCCAGTAAATTTTATCATCGTCAACATCATACTCGTATACAAGCTGACCTGTCTGCTCTGTGAAGATCCTATATCTTTCCTCACTTTCCCTAAGTTTCGCTGCTATGCTTCTGCTTTCGGTTATATCTCTGGCAATAAATGAGATAGACGTAAGTTTTTCGGAGAGATCGAATACCGGAGAAAGGGTTACCGAAATAAATATTATCATGCCGTCTTTTCTTAGCCCTGAGGTCTCATAAGGCCGGAATGTCTCTCCATTTATAATTTTGTTACTTAACTTTCTTGTTTCTTCATGTACGTGGGGTGGTGATATGATAGATATATTCCTTCCAAGCATTTCTTTAGCTGAATAACCAAAAATGTTCTCCGCACCTTTATTCCAGCTAGTAATAAGACCATAAAGAGATTCGGTTATGATAGCATCGTTTGATGACTCCACAACATTTGCTAATTTATAAATTTTATCTTCCGCTTTTTTACGTTCAATGGAATATTGGATAGTACTTTGTAACAATCGGCCATCTGTTTGCCCCTTAACCAAAAAATCCTGGGCACCTTTTTTTACAGCATAAGACCCGATTGTTTCATCATTTAAGCCAGTTAAGATAATTATAGGGATAAGTGGATTTTTTTTGTAAATTCTGAGAAAAGTGCTGATGCCATCACTATCCGGCAATCCTAAATCTAACAATATTACATCAAAAGTCTGTTCTTTAAGAACACTTAAAGCTTCATTCAGTGTTTCGATAATTTTAAATTCATACGAAAAATTGGCGAATTCTTCGAGTTGCTCTTCAATTAGATATGCATCTCCAGGATTATCCTCGATAAGCAAGATTTTTAGATGTTTTTCCATAGCCATAAGTCCTGCATGGATTACGTTGATCTTAGAGACTTGTTGTTATTTATGGATTTTTGATTGAAGCGGTCAACTGCCAGCGGAGTCAATGCTAAATTCTGACGCTCCTAGAAGATATATTAATAAGCCTCTTATCTTATTTCGTTGGTAACTTTACAATTTCAAGCCAGAAATTTCCTATTGACTCAACTACCGTCATGAATTGATTAAAGTCAAGAGGTTTAGTGATATAGGCGTTGGCATGAAGATCATAAGCTCTAAGTATGTCATTTTCAGCTCTGGAAGTAGTTAAAATCACTACCGGTATACGTCGAAGGATTGGGTCTTCTTTTATTTCTTTAAGAACTTCGCGTCCATCTTTTTTGGGTAAATTCAAATCCAGAAGAATTAGATCCGGGCGCGGGGAACCTGAAAACTTCCCTTCACCACGTAAATAGAGCACTCCCTCTTCTCCATCTTCTGCAATACGAAGATTATTCCTAATTTTTGCCTCTTCGAAAATTTCTTCAATTAATCCAATATCGCCTTCATTGTCTTCTATTAAAAGAATTTCTATCGGTTTATCCAAAATCGTCATTTGTAAAACTTCCTTAAAAGTAGGTCATATATAAATTAGGAACAATTCAGCCTGTAGAAGCTGATCAATAAGTATTCTCTTCAAATTTGATGGTGAATTTTCCAGCAAAAAGACTTATATATAAATTTCATTTCACATTTATAAAATTAAATATGCCTCTAAAGCATGTTTCTCAATTATCTTCTTTAGATTTAATGGGGTAATTTTTGGGGGTCAATTTCTGCAAATTGTTGGCTATTGATTGCTTTTTTCCCAGTTCTGCTTAGGTAGACAGTTAAAAGATTTGAGAACTCAAAATCGGCATCATTTGACTTATTTTTCGATTTAGCCATTTAGGGAATCTCAATATATATAACTTTTTACATATAGTTGATAATAAATCAAGTCTGTTCCAAAATAGCCCAGTGTCTGCATTTTTTGATTTAGACCATTAAATCCAATTTTTTATGGGGAACACATCAGGAGTTTATCTCGAAGAAATAGTTTTTAAACTACAAGCGTCTCAATACCAAAGATACACTAATTTGATTCTTAAATTCTTCACACACATTTCAAAAAATCAATGATCAAATAGAACAGTAAAAGTTTTAGGCAGATCAAAACCATTGAAATAATAATATTTTTTCATCGATTTATTTATCTTGCCTGTGCGTCTTTTTCATGCTTCTGATAGTCTCCATAATATTAGGACAGCATCAGTATCTTCTAAGCTTTTCATATAGCGTCCAAGTTTTACGAAAACTTCATATTGAGCCTATCCAAAATTTATATAATGTTGAAATTATAAATTTAATATTAGGTCCTTCCATGAAATTGATGACATCTATGGAGCTCCATAGAACATTATCTCCCTCCCCAGAAACCACATACAGAAAGGCCTCGTAAAGAGTTAAGAAAGTTAATGAATGGAATTTTGTATATGATTACTACAGGTTGTACTTGGGAAGTTGTTCCTCGTAATTATGGCTCTAAGTCAACAGTTCATAGATTTCATCTCTACTTATGTGAGCATGGTACCTATCAGGAAATCTTTAACGAACTTTAAACAAAGGTTACGACCTGAAGAAAATAGATCTTTCTCATTGTTTTACTGATACAAAAGAGATTCCTGCTAAAAAGGGGGAAAAATCGGATACGGTGGCTACAGGAAAGTAAAAGGAGTAAAGTTAAGTGTTTTAGTAGATTTAGAATGCGAGTATGAAAGTAAAAGAGTAAATGGTTAAGGAGGGCTACCTCTCTCTATTATCGTTGTTCCTGCAAATAAGAATGACTCAACTCTGTATATACCTACACTTAAAAATCTCAAGATAAAAAGACGTATAGGAAAGCCTGTGACCAAGCCTTCAAAAGTGACAGCTGATGCTATGTATGATACAGTTAAGACCAGGAAATATAACATAAGAAGAGGAATAAAGTCCAATATACCGTAAATACAAGAAATCAGAAGAAAAAGAAGAGAGGAGATCAATAAAGGTAGATCAAGAAGAATTCAAGAAGAAAAGTGCAATTGAAAGATTCTTTAGCTGGATAGAGTCATGCAAGAAAATATTTCCAAGATATGAAATCAAAGAAATATCACACTTGGGAGTTGTATTGGCAGCAGCAATATTGAGATTAAATGAAGTTTTGGGATGAGCTCAGAAGTTATTTCCCTTACCATAAAGCACCTCTTCGTGAGAATGGAAGGGAAAAAATATGATGACTTCGTTCCAGTTTGCAAGTATAAACATTTCTCAAACATATTTTGACAGTGTAGCGAAAGTTCTGTAAATTCATAAATCTCAAGAAATCATTAAACCAAACATAATACAGTATGAATAAATTTGACCTTGAATTTACAGAAAATTAAGCACGCTGCCAGTGTAAACTGCAAAATTACAAGCTTGCACCCTACTTTTAAGCCGAAATCTCTAATCAAAATGATTGGTTATGTATTTCTTCATCCCGCTTCGTAATACGAATATTTTTATCGATCAATAATTACCAGTCATATTCCCGGTTAGTTATCCATCTTTCCGGTAATTCCGGTCATGTTATCCATGTTTTTGATCATAATCGTATTTCCAGTCATATTACATGTCATGGTTTTAGTCACGATTCCAATCATATTACCCATGTTTCTGATTATAACCATCTTCCCGGTGATGTTATCCATGTTTCCGGTCATGTTATTCATTTCTCCGGTCATTCCGGTCATGTTATTAATGTTTCCGATTATAGCCGTATTTCCGTCCATTCCAATCATATTATCTGCGTTTTCGGCCATTCCGGTCATGTGATCCATATTTCTGATTATAATCATGCTTCCAGTCATGTTACATATCATGGGTATAGTCATTTTATCCATTTTTCTGGCCATATTATCCATTTTACCGGCCATTTCGGTCATGTTACCCATGTTTCTGATTGTAACCGTTTTTTTGGTCATATTACATGCTATGGTTCCAGTCATATTTCCAGTCATGAGTACAGTCATATTATCCATGTTTCTGGCCACATTACCCATTTTATCGGTCACGTTACCCATTTTTTGAGTCATGTTGAATGTCATGGTTCCAGTCATATTTCCAGTCGTGAGTACAGTAATGTTGTCCATGTTTCCGGTCATGTTGTCCATATTTCCGGTCATGTTGCCCATGTCTCCGGTCATGTTGTCCATGTTTCCGAGCATAACAATGTTTCCTGTCATATTATCCATTTTTCCGATCATAACCGCGTTTCCGGTCATGTTGCCTATGTTTCTGATTATGGCTATCTTTCCAGTCACATTACATGTCATGGGTCCAGTCATTTTATCCATGTTTCCGGTCACGTTGCCCATGTCTCCGGTCATGTTGTCCATGTTTCCGGTCATATTGTCCATATTTCCGATCATAACCGCGTTTCCGGTCACGTTACATGTAGTGTTTTCAGCCATATTTCCAGTCATGGTTACAGTCATGTTATCCATGTTTCCGGCCGTATCAGTCTGTGCTTGTACGGATACAACAGACATTGTTAGAAATAGCGCGAGCAGGGAAGCTATTAATTTAATTTTCATTCTTTACCTCCAGTATGAAAGTTCGACAATCTAGTCGACTATATATTTTAAATAAAAATGTAATTTAATTAGGACTTACACAGTTTAACTGAAAAAGTAGCAGAGACTCTAAACGATCTAAATCATAATATTAATAACAGACATCCTCGTGCTTTATTTTGTACTCAACTGCGTAAGTTCTATCAGAAACGAGTATCTCATTTTTGGGAAAATGTAGAGAGAGTCTCATGTTTACAATTTTCAATAACTCACTGAACCGACCCCAGCCTCTCTGCTGATGCCTCTCCTGGAATTTTCGTTTGCTCCAACACTCCTTTCTGCCAGTAAGGTTGATATCCGTAGTAAGTATACACTCTGGATAGCTCCTCACAAGTTAAAGGCCATTTGTCCTTACCAAAGCCTTCTGCCTTTTCCAGTATTTCTTTATCAATATCAAGGATGAAAGCATGCTCATACAGCCTCAGTTTAAGAGCCTGCCAGGGGATAGCAAACAGTTTATCCCCCATACCCAGGAATCCGCCAAAAGAAAGCACTGCATAAGCTATCCTTCCATTTTCAAGATCAATCATAAAGTCTTCAATCTGTCCTAGATCCTCTCCAGCTCTATTGACAACCTGATCTCCTTTTAGTGTATTTGCTGACAAAAAGTGTGAATTCTCTCTACTTACCATATTTTCAACTCCTTAAACAAACATTTTTTAAACAAACGTATTCATAATTGGGTCGTATCCACAAGTTACTGAAAACAGTGAGTACAATAATCTCTCTGCGTTTTCTTTCAAATGCATGGATCATAATCGTTTTTCAGAATAGATCAATAACTCACGGATTTATAAAAATCTAGATAAGATAAGATTAAAATAAAATAACAGCACTTGTCGATTTTGTATAAAATGAGTTGGATAGGCTTCTAGTGAAGCTTTTCCAAAGAAACCGCTTACTTTATTTTTATGCTTCCTTCTGCGGTTTTTGTTGGTTCGACTTTTTCTTTTACATCTTCCTTCGTAGGCTCTACTTTCTTATTGTCTATCATATATTCCACTCCTTTGTTTGTTTACCCGCATTATTTTTAAATGCTGGCTAATCTTACTTCAGATCATATTACTATTCCATTAAACGGTAAGTCGAGTTATGATAGGTCACCTAAATACAATGACTAGACAATCCATACTATATCTCGGCAATCTTACTATATGCATTTGGGCCTATATACATATATGTATTCACTCAATATTTTTCTATTTGAATATATAGTCTCAATTGGTTACTATATACATTTAAACATGGATGTTGCTCTATTTGCTCAAGGAAAAAAGATTGTCTCTAACTTTAGTGTTATATCGATATGTTATTCCAATTTTATATCAACGAATATTTGGGATAATTGTTGTGGAAATAGGAAATTTATCATATTCCCTCACATAACCGAAAATACATAAGCCCATATTACAAACTTAGTGAAAATAAAGGAGAGATTAAACCATAGATTAAAATAGTTAGTGAAAATAGTAATATTATGAATATTTTTTTGAATATTTGATTATAAGAGTGCAATTTTAAGGTAATAATAATCCTTTGCGATATCAATTCGCACATTATATAGAAATTTTTCAAATAGTTGTCGTTTTAATATGAGATTATTGCGAAAAATGATATAATTAGATAAAATTTAGTGAAAACTAGATTGTGCAAAATCAGGCTTTAGTTAACAATGGTTTCTTACCTATATTTCTTTACATGTTATATTGTTTGAATACTAATACGCGGGTAATACAACTCAAAATCAGAGGCTTTTTAATATTTTCGGGATCACAGAATTTAGAATTAATTCACTGATAGCTGGCTACTCTCAATAAAAAACCCAGAAAATAACAAAAAGTCTCTTGATTTATTATTTAGATCCATAGGGGGTGAAACATGCCAGGTTTGATAGGGCTTGCAGTATTTTTTCTAATATTAGCACTGGTTGCGTACATATTGGGTGCACGGGGAATTGCAGGATTCTCTATGGAAATTGCAAAGTGGCTCATCATAATCTTTGTCATACTTGCTATTATCTCGCTTTTCTTTATCTCGATTTTAATATAACATATTTAAAAGAATCGAAAATCCAGAAAATAATGAAACTCTCTATCTTTGCATAAATAAAGAATCTAAAGGAGACCATTGAAACATGAGTGAGTTAATCGTTTTTGCGTTTCCGACTGAGACTGGCGCATCTGAAATGGATGAAACTATTCATCAACTTAAGAAGGAAGAACTAATGGTTCTTGCTGATGCGGCTATTGTAATTCGTAAACCGGATGGTAAAATAAAGGTGAAGCAAGCTACACACCTCGTGGGTGCAGGTGCAGTTGGCGGTGCATTTTGGGGTATGTTGATAGGACTCTTTTTCTGGATGCCTTGGCTAGGACTAGCCATTGGTGCTGTTGCTGGTGCAATAAATGGTTCGCTGACCGATTATGGAATCAACGATGATTTCATTAAAGAAGTTGGAACTACCATTAAACCGGGTGGTTCTGCTATGTTTTTGTTGATCTCAAAGTGGACTGAAGATAAGGCACTTGAAAGACTTAAAAAATTCAACGCAACAATAGTCAGAACATCCCTTTCCAACGAAGATGAAATTAAACTCAAAACAGCTTTCGGTGCGGGTGAATAATTGAGGAGTTGTGTGATATGGGAGTAGTTGAAGAAACAAGGGTCGTAGAGAATAGGACTTTTCGGCCTACAACAACAATAAAAGGTGCTAAGGTTGTCAATGCGAAAGAGGAACACCTTGGAAAGATTGAAGAAATCATGATTGATACAGAGCGAGGAAGAATAGCATATGCTGTACTTTCTTTTGGTGGTTTTCTTGGCACAGGTAATAAATTATTTGCTATTCCGTGGGAATCTCTTGAACGCAATCGAGATGATTATATTCTTAGAGTAGACAAATCAATCTTAGAAAAAGCAGAAGGTTTAGATGAAGACGCTTGGACACTGAATCATGATAAATTAGCGACTGTGTACAAACGCTGTGGAATTCAGCCATATTGGAAATAAGTAACTATTTTCGGATGATGATATGAAAATTGTTGTTTCCGATCCTATTTACTTACCCGAAGAATCTGGAAAAGACTTGAGGTTCTCGGAAACCTCACTATTTTTGAGAATATGCCCTCTTCCATTGATGAATTTAGATCAAGGGTTGTGGGTATGGAAAGGCAGAAACATGCAGGTTCGAGTCCTGCCCGAGACAGATAGGAGTGAACAGTATGGTCGAAAAAGTAGCAATATGGGAACCTACAGAATATAAGAGTGTATGTACACACTGTGGTACAACAAACTTTAGTAACACACCAGTGGCACAGCATGTATGTATTGAGTGCAACGAAAAATATCTGGGTAAAGTAGCTCACACAGAAGAAGATTAACATTGGACAATGACGATTTGCAGGGAATACGACGACTGCATAACTGTAATCCGGCGTATATCCTTGTGAATGCAAGATGCGAAGATGAGACAAGACGAAGACGATAGATCACAGATGCAAGATAAAGAAACAAATCAATATGAGGTATGATAATATGTTTAAGACAATTAAAAAACTAATAAAAGCAGCAATTGCAGGTGCAGTATTAACTGCCGTTATTCGTTCGATTAACAATCGCATAGGTAAATCAAGGAATATGCAAGGTAACGGAAAGAAAAAATAAGTTTGGAGCATGATTAACACGGAAGTAATTCACACAGAAATCATCGATACTGAATGCTTAGGCACAAGACTAATTGAAGGAGAAATTAAGATTTGGAGAAAGGTTGAGACATAGCTTACGCTGAAGTGAAACATTCTGATGAGGTTTATGTTGACCTCATGTGATATTTTGCGAGTTCATCGAAAAGAAATATCCTACCAAAATCAGCAGAAGAACAAATTAAGAAACCAACGGGTGGATAAGTGAAGAAAACAACTCAACAAATGAGACGATTGAATTGATATAAGGAGCATTCCATTTGTCTTCGTTAACGGTCTTTATGGTGTACTGATATGACCACAAGATGACGAAGTTGTTATAATGCAGATTATGATTGAATTCATCTTTTTAACCTATTTTAAGTATATATTTCAAGGCTTCAAATCATTTCTAATAATTCTACGATTTTGCAGTATTTTCCCTATGATACCTGTCTGAGACCACTTGGAGACCCTGCCAAAGTCTAGCTTCTATTGCAATCAGTCCTTCATTTATCACTTATAGCATCTTCCAGAGCTTCAATTCTGTCCCTGCATAATTCTCTTGTAGCACTGCAAGAATATGAAGTGATCAGAATGACCAAAAGAAAGACACACTAAAATTCCTTAACCGGTGACCAATGGTTAAATATTAAACTATTACCGAAAACAAGAGAATAAACCATCCATGGAAATTTTTAATGTGCTGAAGACTTGAAAACTCTGAAATTTTTGGATATCAGGTTAAAAACCTGAACCCGACAAATACACCGATGGTGAGAGGCTTACAAACAGTCATGTTAGTGGGCTGTTATCCAAAATCACAAAATCAGTTATACAAAATAACTGATGCCTGATACAGAAAGGGTTTTAAACAATTGGGCGGTGTGAGGTGAAAGTCTTACGCACCAGGGGTGAAAGGAGGAGTAATCCTCCCGATTTATCTGACAAGTCAATGTGTACCTGAATTTCGGAAAAATTAACTAGATGAGGTTTTGCCATTTCCCATTAAACCTACGTTCCGCTTTTTTAGGCGCATAAGCATCTCATGATATCGAAGTATGTGCTTAAACTTAAGCACATGAACATCAAGTTTCAATTTCAAAATCACAATCATCTTACCTATCAGACTTATGGATTTAAGCTTATGCGCTTAATATTTTGGAACTCAGGATTAAATTCATCATTTTCAAATAATATTCAATAATGAAGCTTATTTTGTAAAAAAATTTGCTTAAAATGATTAGAAATCAATTTAATTCAATAATGCATCAATGTTTCTAAATAAAGAGGCCTTAAATCGTTTAAAAAACGAAAAGTTAAACCACGGAAAGCACGGAAAACACGGAAATAAAGGAAACAAGGGCACAGTTCTTCCGTGCTTTCCGTGTTTTCTGTGGTTATTGAGTCTTGATTGAGTATTTTTGTGCCCGTCAGTGTTTTCCAGGGCCATATAAAGGCATTAAATATAAAATTTTGATAAAAAAAGCGTTTATAACTAATTTTTCAGCTTTTAAAGCGCTTTTGTTAGTTTTGGCAAAACCTCAGATGAGTTTAAATTAACTTTGCTCTTATCCAATTGTAGAAATGGTTTAAAGTTTAGGACTGCCACTCGTAGAAATATAATCAAAATAGTGTAATATTGATAATTATGGCTTTTTTATGCGCATTAATTAATTTTTTAAGAGAGAAAGGTGCATTTAAACTAAGACTTCGTATTAAATTCTTTTTTCTTTTTATTCAATTACAGCTTAGATAATTTAATTTAATGAAAGATCGTAAAAAAGACAATAGCTTTAAAAAAATATTATCTTTAATCAAATTTATAATAACTATGGGCCATACAACATCTAGTCTTAATTAATACTTGCTTCTGAATCATATTTCTTAATAAGTTATATTCATTGAATACTTATTCACACATTGTACTTAGATAGCAACATAGAGCAGATACCTCAAAAAAGCGGATAGACAAAAAGAGTGAGTGACCGGGATAGTATATAGTACAATTGCCCGGAAAATCATTGGTCCTGTTCCTAATATTTCGGGGTTGTGTTAGGGTAAAAGGAACATGAATTTTCCGGGCTTTACCCCTTTAATCGGACTTTCTGCAGGTATAGATGGCTTCTAGGAGCTAATTAGAGAATTCTGGATAATTAAAGAATTCTGGTCGTGTCCACGAGTTATTGATCAATTCCGGAAAGCGAGTACAGCCCCCCGAAAATATTGAGATATTCCTGTGCTTCGTTTTCAATGACTCACACCCACTACCTAAATTTACGTGGTAAAAGAAAGAGGTGTTGAATGACTGACCCTAAAGTGGGTAACCTTGAAATGGCTAATTCTATAGGGGCTAACCTCGAAAGAGCTGATCTTATAGATGTTAACCTTAAAGCTGGTAACCTTGAAATGGCTAATTTTATAGGGGTTAACCTTAATAGGGCTAACCTCGAAAGAGCTGATCTTATAGATGTTAACCTTAAAGCTGGTAACCTTGAAAAGGCGAACCTTAAAGGAGCTAACCTTATAGGGGCTAACCTTATTGGGGCTAACCTTAGATTGGCTAACCTTGAGTGGGCTAATCTTGAAGGGGCTAACCTTTCTGGGGCAAACCTTGAAGGAGCTTACCTTCAAAGGGCTAACCTTGAAGGAGCTTACCTTCAAAGGGCTAATCTTGAAGGAGCTAACTTTAAAGAGGCTAACCTTGAAAAGGCTGACCTTGAAGGAGCTTACCTTAAAGGGGCTTACCTTAAAGAGGCTAATCTTGGTAGGGCTAACCTTCAGAGGGCTTACCTTAAAGAGGCTAATCTTGGAAAGGCTAACCTTAAAGAGGCTAACCTTAAAGAAGCAAACCTTGAAAGGGCTAATCTTCTAGGGGCTAACCTTTCTGGGGCAAACCTTGAAAGGGCTAATATTAGAGAAGCTGAAATTGGAAGCGCTCACCTGATTTGGGCTTACTTTCTGGGGGCTGATCTTGAAGGAGCTAACCTTCTAGAGGCTGACCTTAAAGGGGCTGACCTTGGAGGTGCTCGCAATTTGTCATTTGACCAGCTTTCTATAGTGAAAACACTTCATGACACAAAATTAGACGAAGAGCTCCTCATACAATTAAAAGAGAAGCACCCCGCCCTTTTTGAAATACCGAATTACCTTGAATAACCAGATATTATTATTCACATTTATCTATAGAGGTCACAGACATCATGATTTATGTAAGCCATATACTCAGGTAAACAACTTGTAGAGGGGTAAATAAAATGGAATCAGATGCTATAACATGGACTATTGCTAACGTTTTTAAGCAACTTGACGTCGCCCCTGTGGATGATACCACTTACAAGAGGCTGGGAAATATGGGCTCTCGATATGAATACATCGATAGTGACTTGCTAGAACAAATGATTGAGGTTGAACTTATCATAATGCTTGAGAGGGGTAACTGATACACGAGGTATTTTATCGAGATGAACATCAAGATTGCAGCAATTTGCTAGCGTCCGAGATTCCAGAAATGGTAGAGATGGCGCGAACATACTCCGTTGCTTGTAGCGGGGTGCGTCTCTTTTTCACTTGTTATCCTTTTCCAATTTCCTCGATATGCCCATGCACAATGTCCTCTATCAGTTTCTCTTCTAATTTGTCCGCAGCCCATGTATATCGCTCTTCAATGCTACTGTAATCATCCAGTTCCGGCTTGACTAGTGTCTCAACCATTTAATCTTACGCAGATTAGGTCTACGCAAACCTAACATCATTTGAAGATAATTATTTAAATCTAAAATTATAATATTAACTAAAGTCATGTCAATAAAAACATCAAAATGCACTGACCTTGATTATATCAATTTTCTTATTGCTGCATTTAACATTTATAGTTGTACAGAAGCTGCTCGCTGTTACCCTTCTACAACTAATTCTCCCTCTCATGATTGTTTTACTCGTCTCCTTCAAAAGCAACCTTCAGACACAGAACCTTTATGGAATGAAGTAAGGAAATTCATTAAGCTTAAAGAAGGGTTTCTGATCGTTGACGACACAACATTGGACAAGCCCTATTCAGAAAAGATTGGTTTTGTTCGCTATCAGTGGAGTGGAAAGCATCACCGTACTGTTAAGGGAATTGGTCTTGTTACGTTGCTCTGGACAGATGGCAATAAAATAATACCTGTCGATTTCCGCATCTATGACATCGAGGAAGACGAAAAAACCAAGAATGATCATTTCCGCGATATGCTTGATAAAGCCAAAGAGCGAGGATTTGAACCAAAGTATGTTATGTTCGATATATGGTATGCAAGCATAAAGAACCTCAAAGCTATCAAGAAGAAACAATGGCACTTTTTAACAAGATTGAAATCAAATCGTTTAGTGAATCCTGATAATACGAAGAATATTCCTCTCGAAACAATAGATATACCTCCTAAAGGAATTGTGGTTCATCTCAAAGGATATGATTTTGTGAAGGTATTTCGGATAGTTTCCAAAAACGAAGACACGCAATACTGGGCGACAGATGTGCTGGATATGGATGAATCAGAGAGAGAAGATCTTGGTAATGAATCATGGAAAATAGAAGAATACCATAGAGGAATAAAACAGTTTTGTGGTGTGGAAAAGTGTCAGGCGAGAAAAAAAGAGTCACAGAGAGCACATGTAATGTTATCATTAAGAGCTTTTCTAAGGCTAGAAGTACAAAGGATCAAAAATGGGATATCTTGGTTTGAAAGTAAAATGAAAATTCATAGAGTGGCAGCAACAACATATTTAAGTAAACCAAAATACAAATTAAACTTATTGGGATATTAAAAAAGTTATAAAAAAACGATATCTAGAGCCGACTAATGCGTAAGTATTTGTCACATTTATGTGTTCTGAACTTCAGTAAGCAGTGTAAGCGACCATTTCTGGCTTTTCGCTGTTTCGAGTGGGTAATTCAGATCCACTTCCTGAATGTAAGAGTAACATATATAATACTTAGAAACTTTTGTTGTGAAATACCACAGCAAGGTCGATGTTTATCTATTTTGTGTAGTTACTTTTCAACTGAAAAAATATTTTCAACCCATACAAAACAGCGAAGGGCCCCCTTTTTGCTGGTTTACCAGGAGTAGGATACGTGCTCTGGTGAGTTCTTGCATTTTTTATGTCCTTTTCCCACAAAATCCAAAAGGAAATTTACCTCATGATCTTCAAGTTTAATCGTTAGCATGAAGATGTAAAGGGAAATTGAGGAAAAAAGAAGGATTTGAAACAATAAACAAAGAGAGCATAAGGCTTATACTAAAAAAAGAAAAACTGAGCCATGGTTGAAACGGATGTGGTGTATTCAGACCATTGATTCGGAATATAGAGAAAGGATGTACGACATTCTTAATCTGTATGAAGAGGATTACGACCCTAAAAAACCTCTCATCTGTCTTGACAAGAAACCAAAGCAGCTGATTAGGGATAAGAGAATGACCATTCCCATGAAACCTGGAAGTTTAGAAAAATATGATTATGAATATGTAAGGAATGGAACAGCAAATATATTCATGGCGGTAGAATTCAAAGCAGGAAAGAGGGTGACTCAGGTAACCAAAATAAGACTTACGCACTTGAAGTACAAAATCAAGCACATTCGGCATTGTGACTGGTTTTGTGTTTTATACAGTTAGAGGTTTAATGCTATTGATTTCTCAGTTCAACCGCGTAGGTCCTACAAAAGAGAACCATGACAGATTTTGCACAATCCGTTATAATTCTCGTTACCGAAGAATATTCTGAATAGAAGTGATCCGTCTGGTTACAGATAATCTCAATATCCATAAAGAAAAGTCATTCTACGAAACATTCAGCGAAGATGAAGCAAAACAGATTCTGGACAAGATAGAATTCCATTTTACGCCGAAACATGCAAGTTGGCTTAATGCCGCAGAAATAGAAATCAATGTAATGGATATTGAATGTACAGACAGAAGGATCGGTGACATGGAGACACTTACCCATGAAGTGGGTGCATGGACAAAGAGAAGGAATGAACAAAAAAAGAAAATAAAATGGAAATTTACCAGAGAGAATGCGGATGAGAAAATGTCAAAATATTATGTGAAATAATTAAATTGTCATGCACTAGTTTATTTTATGGAGGTTACCAATGGCGTGAACACACCCCACCATTTGCAATGGGGCACGCCAGAGTAAGTTAGGACATTCACCTAGATCCAGATGCTTCTCTTTTAATAAACCAGAAAGCTCTTCGTTTCATTTTGTATCATGACGTACATTTCACTTTAGAAAGCTGATCAAATGTTAAATAGTGAGCTTCTTTAAGGTTAGTTCCATCAAGTTTAGCTCCATCAAGATCAGCTCTTTCAAGGTTAGCCCAGATAAGGTTAGCTCCTTCAAGGTTAGTACTCATAAGATCAGCTCCTTTAAGATCAGCTCCTGTAAAGTTAGTTCCTATAAGGTCAGCTCCTTTCAGGTTAGCTCCTCTAAGTGTAGCCCAATTAAGGTCAGCTCCTTTAAGATTAACTTCTCTAAGGTTAGCCATATGAAGATTTGCTCCTTTAAGATTTGCTCCCTCAAGGTTGGCTCCCTCGAGGTTGGCTCCCTCAAGGTTGGCTCTCTCAAGGTTGGCTCCTTCAAAGTTAGCTTCTGTAAGATCAGCTCCTTTAAGGTTAGCTTCTCTAAGGTTAGCCCATTTAAGGTTAGCTTCTCTAAAGTTAGCTCCTTCCAGATTAGCTCCTTTAAGGTTAGCTTCTCTAAAGTTAGCCCCTTCAAAATGAGATTCTTTCAGGTCAGCTCCTGGAAGGGCAGCCCCTATAAAGTTAGCTCTTCTAAAGTCTTCTATAAGGCTGCTTGCACTCATATTCACTGTTTTAATTTCATACATATCATAACCACTCCTTTTATTACGGAATTTTGTTGTTTTATATTAAGTTTAAATTAAAATAACCATTTATAACAGATTCTAAATACACTCAGTCTGTTATATAGTTTTTGTATGTAATCTATTTAGTTAGTAATGAGAGTTCAAACTATTTAGTGCACAATCTTCAGAAATGGAATATCGAATTGGTCTATCGATTCATATGTAATTAATCTCAAAGCCAAAGACTTTGTTGTTTCGAATTATAACCTCAGGCGACCCTCATATCACACCATGCAACGTTTACGTTTATATCCTAAATTTACATCCCCTCACTACTTAGTGGTTATAAAAAGGTTGAGTGTATAAAGACCTATGGGTTTTTTAATATATTTCTAATGTAAAAAATTTAGAAACTGATGCGTTTTTTAAGGGTTATTAAGTCTTAAATTACTTATTAAATGCGTTATAAGTTCTTTTTCAACAAACAAAGTTTGAATTTGAAACGGAATCAACAAATCAAGGCAATCAAATTCTCAATTAAATCTCACTCAAGAACAACACATTTCCACTATAAATTGAGATTTTGCAGGGTAAGGCATTTCCTTAATCTTCATTTTTATTTAAGAACAGATTAATGTTATACGTTTTACTGTGTGGCTGCAACCTTGACAGTAAAACGTTTGATAACCTAAGACTTAAGCTGCATGTTTTCGATAGGATTTCTTGAATTCCTATATGACATGGACAATCTGAGGTTTCCCAAGTGTCTGTTTAACATTCTAAGGTTTCTATTTGTTTGAATTTTGAAAATTTGTGCATTAATTGGTTGAAGAATCCTATACCTTTGTATAAATAATTATAAAATGATAAGCTAGATAAAATGTATTTACAAACGATCACGTATTGTAATATAGTCTGTCGCATCTGATATTTGAGACAAACCGTACTATTTCCACAAAAAATATGAACGAATTTTTGAAATCGTTAAATCCCAATCACAAACAGAATGACGAAATAGATACCCATCGAGACAAGTCCGAGAGGTATTCCAATTCTTGCCCATTCCTTACTGGTTATACCCAATTTGCTCGCAGAAATGATATTAGGGATATTTCCTGGGATTAGCATGCCGCCTGATATTAAAAGTCCCATAAGTACACTCTTTATTTGGAATTCGCTGAGGACGGGTCCTATCTCAGCAGCTGCTAGGGTAGCGTTATCAAGGACCGCTGAAACCATATTAATCCAGTAGAGTGCTACCGACGGCACTTGTGTGAAATACTCGAATATAATTGGCTTGAAACCGTCGCCCAGTAATACAAGTGCTGCAATGAATACGTAAACCTTAACTGCCCTCATTATGACATCCCTAAGAGTCTCGCTATAGTCTTGTCCTTCTATTTCATGGGCTTTTGGATCAGCTCTTCCCAAAAAGAACATTCCAAGAATACCGTACACAAGAATGCCTGGAAAGATGTAGATGCCAAGAAGATTAAATAAATAATAAAATCCGGCATAATAAGGCGGACCGGATAGTTTTGAGACGGCAATCGTTGAAAGAGGTTCTCCAAGAGGAGTAAGCGCAGCTCCAAGTCCGATTGAAAAGCATGCAATAACTGTGAGATCTATCTTGGATTTTCGTGAGATATGCATTGCATTAACCATCTCAACAAGAATTATTGCTGCAAGGATAGCTGAGATTACACTTGAAACTAAACCAAGGACAGCAATAAGGATAAAAGCCATAACCTTAAGAGAAAGTGCATTGGTCATTCTTCTGATTGCTTTATGGATGGGAGGGTGCCATTTGTAGATAATTAATCCGACAACCAGCACTATCTGGACTATACCTATTGGAACACCGAGTATCTCCCCAACATGCAGCGGGGCAGTCAAGGCTTCTTCGATTATATCTAATCTCCAACCGGTCTCTACACCTGGAATTTCAACGAGACCAGAGATCGTCATTGCCAGTACCCCACATATGAACAGAAATACCTCCAGATTATGCTCAATAGTTTTAATCTTGAAAGGTCCGATCAATACTACCAGGAATATTATTAGAAATCCAATAGTAACTCCTAAATCAAGAGCCATGCTTTTTATCCTTTACCTATTCTATAGAGTAAAAATGTCTGAAAAGTTCATTTGTTACTAAACTTGTAAAATGTCGAAAATATAGAACTTACAAGATTTATTTTATATTACTTTATAATACATTCTTCTGAAATAAATCACTCCGTTGACATTACATTAAACCTTAAATGAGCAGATTACACTAATTAATACATCGATTTTACAAAAAACGTATTATGGCGAGATAGGACAATCCAGAAAATTGAAACATCTCAAAAATAAAAAATGAAAATGGAGTTTTGAATAATTAGAGTCAAACTGTAATTATTTTGAGAATGAAATTCAATCTACCTCCCGTAGAAGCCATTCTCTAAACTCATTTTCTAGTTTTAAAGAAAATATTTTAAATCCATATAGGAAATAAAAGGAATTATTTTATGATTACCACAGATTTTTGAACTGGTTCTGTACTAATTCTAGACAAACATCTCAGTATCAGATCTTAGGCAAAAAAATAATTACGAAATAGATACCCATCGAGACAAGTCCGAGAGGTACTCCAAGCCTTGCCCATTCCTTGCTGGTTATACCCATTTTGCTCGCAGATATGATGTTAGGGATGTTCCCCGGGATCAGCATTCCGCCTGAGATTAAAAGCCCCATAAGTGCACTCTTTATCTGGAATTCAGTAAGTACAGGACCGATTTCAGCAGCTGCGAGAGTAGCGTTATCCAGGATAGCCGAGACCATATTAACCCAGAAGAGTATAGTTGAAGGTATCTGTGTGAAGTATTCGAAAATAAGAGGCTTGAAACCGTCGCCCAGTAATACAAGTGCTGCAATAAACACATAGACTTTAACAGCCCTCATTATGACGTCATTAAAGGTCTCGTTATAATTTTCTACTCCTATTTTATGTTCTTTTGGGTCAACTTTTCCCAGGAAGAACATTCCAAGGACGCCGTAAGCAAGAATACCTGGGATAATATAGATACCAAGAAGTTCAAATAAATAATAGAACCCGGCGTAATAAGGCGGGCCAGCTAGTTTTGAGACAGCGATTGTTGAAAGAGGTTCACCGAGAGGTGTAAGAGCAGCGCCAAGTCCTATTGAGAAGCATGCAATAACAGTGAGATCTATTTTGGATTTTCTTGAGAGAGGCATGGCATTAACCATCTCGACGAGAATTATTGCCGCAAGTATAGCGGAAATCACACTTGAAACCAGACCAAGCACAGAGATCAGGATAAAAGCCATGACCTTAAGAGAAAGCGCATTGGTCATTTTTCTGATTGCTTCATGGATAGGAGCATGCCATTTGTAAATGATCAATCCGACAACCAGCACTATCTGCACTATACCTATTGGAATACCGTATACCTCTCCAATCTTCAGCGGCGCAGTCAATGCTTCTGTGATTATCTCCAATCTCCAGCCAGTCTCCGTACCTGCAAGTTCAACAAAACCCGAAATTGTCATTGCAAGCACTCCGCATATGAATAGAAACACTTCCAGATTATGCTCTATAGCTCTGATTTTAAAAGGTCCGATCAATACAGCAAGGAATATTATAAAAAGTCCAATTGTAACTCCTAAACCAAGAGCCATTAATTTTTTTCTCCTTTAGTTTATCTGAGACTTTTCAATATCTGTGGAATCTTCAAAATTTATCACTATTTTCTGCATTTAGTGCCAGCAATCAAAACCCTGGATAGAACAAACCCTGGATAGAACAAAGTCTCATACTGAAAGCTTGTTTCCTTAAACACTGAAGAGTTCTCAATATTTTACTTTACAAGACCTGCTCTATTATATATTTCTTATATATTTCTTCCGGAGATTAACTGAACCTCGATACACTTGAAAAAGATATCTAATTTGTGTCCCCTGGAAATCTTGCATATAGTAGGTTCAAAAGAACATTCAAACAAAACTGTGCTTGAAAGCGATCTGCAATTAAAAATGAATGGAAAAAAAATGGAACTGGAAGATAAAAAAGGGAAATAAAAAGGTAGACCCGGCGAGGTTACCCTTTCAGCTCTTTGACAATCAATTCGCGTGCAGTTTTTGCATCTGCCGTGCCTTTTGTCTTTTTCATGACCTGTCCTACAAGGAAGTTCAGGGACTTTTCTGTGCCCCCAAGATAGTCCTGCACTGCAGCAGCGTTCTCAGCTATTGTTTCAGCGACAGCCCTGGTAACAAGATCATCTTCGGCTTTGAGAAGGCCTTTTTCTTCTATAATCTGGGATGGAGTTTTTTCTTCCTTGCTGTCCAGCATGCTGCGTATAACTTCAACTGCAGCCCTGTCGCTGATCTTGCCTTCGGCAAAGAAAGTAACCAGTTCTACCATATCTAAAACCCTGAAGGAGTTCTCTATCTTCGGGTCTTTTGTATGGATGAAGCCGATCTTCTTCCCGTCATAGGAAGAGATTGCAAGGTCACGGTAATTAAACTCCCCGAGGAAAACATCGGCAGTCCAGGTGGCTGCAATTTTCGGATCCACCCCTTGTGCGCAAACGCCCTCGTAGAAATCGGCGAGCATGATCTTGGATGTAAGAGCTCTAGCGTGCATATCCGTGATGCCGTACTGGTCTATGAAGCGCGTACGTTTGGCATCGGGAAGTTCAGGCAGGGTTTCCCTAACTGCGGGTATCCAGTCAGTTATGCGCATGGGCATAAGGTCAGGTTCGCGGAAGTAACGGTAGTCCTCTGCTTCTTCTTTTGTCCTCATGGAGATTGTTACGCCTCTCCCTTCATCGAAATGGCGGGTCTCCAGCGTGATTTTCCCTCCGCGGCGGATTACGTTCTTCTGGCGCATGATCTCGTAGAGAAGGGCTCTTTCAACTCCTTTATGGGAAGAGATATTCTTGACCTCAACACGAGTGCCCCAGTGGACAGAAACGTTTGCATCCACACGCATTGCTCCTTCCAGGTTGCCGTCAAAGACATCCAGGTACTCGAGGATGTTCCTGAACTTGTCAAGGAACCGCCTGGCCTCCTTGGGGCTGCGCATATCGGGCTCTGTGACAGTTTCAATCAAGGGCATGCCTGACCTGTTATAGTCTATAAGAACCCCTTTGGATTTCTCAATGCTTCCAAGGTGGACAAGCTTGCCGGGGTCTTCTTCCATGTGAGCCCTTGTGATCCCAACTAAATGTTCCCCGTCTTCTCCTTCAATCACGATTTTTCCCTTGCTTACTATGGGGAAATCATACTGGGTGACCTGAAAACCTTTGGGAAGGTCAGGGTAGAAATAGTTCTTCCTGTGGAACTGAGTTTCCTCTGCAATTTCTCCTTCCAGAGCAAGTCCCACTTTAATTGCAGCTTCAACTGCTTTTTTGTTCAGGACCGGAAGTGTTCCGGGTAAACCCAGGCAGATCGGGCAGGTGTGAGTATTCGGGGCTGCATTGTGGTAATCGGAAGAGCAGCCGCAGAACATTTTGGTCTTGAGCTTGTTGAGCTGGACGTGGATTTCAAGCCCGATTCTTATGCCATCGGGATTTTCGTAAACCATTTACGCCACCTCCGGAGGTCTCTTTGTGTGGTAATCGGTATTCTGCTCAAAAGTATACGCTGCCCTGAGGACAGACGGTTCATCAAAGGGCTTGCCCATTATCTGAAGCCCTATTGGTAATCCGTCAGTAAAGCCGCAAGGTACTGAAATTGAGGGTACGCCTGCAAGATTTATCGGGCAGGTATTGACATCCGAAAGATAGAGAGTGAGTGGGTCTTCAATCTTCTCCCCTATTTTGAAAGCAGGGTTAGGCATGGTTGGAGCCATGAGCAGGTCAACTTTTGAAAGAGCTTTATCGAAGTCCTGTTTTACAAGAGTCCTGACTTTCAGGGCTTTCAAATAATACTTATCGTGATAGCCTGCCGAAAGGGCATAGGTGCCGAGGAGAATCCTTCTTATCACTTCTTTGCCAAAGCCCTCAGCTCTTGTCTTTGAAACCATAGCATGCCAGTTTTCACCGCTCTCTTTAAATCCATAGCGTGTTCCGTCGAAACGGGCAAGATTTGAGGAGGCTTCACTCATTGCAATGATATAGTACGAAGCAAGGGCATAGTTTATATGAGGCATAGAAACTTCTTCCCAGGTTGCTCCGAGACTTTCATATTTGTGGATTGCATTCCATACCGCTTTCTCGACATCCGGATGGATGCCTTCTCCAAAGAACTCTTTTGGAACCCCTATTTTCAGGCCTTTTACATCGTCAACCAGAGCTTTCTGATATTCGATTTTGCTGTCAATTGAAGTAGAGTCTCTCCAGTCATAGCCTGCTATAACATCCATAAGCACTGCAATGTCTGTCACATTGTTTGCAAGAGGCCCTATCTGTTCAAGGGAGTTTGCGTAGGCTACCACTCCAAATCTGGAAACTGCCCCATAGGTTGGTTTAAGCCCAACAACACCGCAGAAAGCCGCAGGACAGCGTACAGACCCCCCTGTATCCGAACCAAGGGCAAAAGGAGCTTCTCCTGCTGCAACAACTGCTGCGCTGCCTCCGGAGGACCCTCCAGGAACTCTTTCAAGGTCCCAGGGATTTGAAGTAGGCCCATAATGGCTGGTCTCAGTAGAAGAACCCATTGCAAACTCGTCCAGATTGGTCTTTCCGAGAATTACTGCGCCTGCAGCAAGGAGTTTTTCAATAACATGGGCATTGAATGGAGGGACATAGCCCTCAAGAATTTTCGAGCCGCAAGTATTTTGCAGTCCGACCACGGAAATGTTATCTTTAATTGCTATTGGCACGCCTGCAAGAGGGCCAGCATGCCCTTCAGCATCAATTTTTCTGGCATCTTCAAGAGCCTTATCAGAAACTGCTATATAGCCGTTAATTTTACTCTTTCCTATAACTTCGAGGTAGCTGGCTGTTACTTCTTCGGCTGAGCTTTCTACAATTTTCTCTTTAACCTGTGCAACACTCATCCATTTTGCCATTAAGATCTCTCCTCAGCCAATTTTAGGGACTCTGAAATATCCGTCCTGTTTATATTCAGTGTTTGCAAGAACAAGCTCCTGCGGCAGAGATTCCTTCACAACATCCTCCCTGAACACATTATAGATCTCAGCCACGTGATACGTAGGAGCTACATCTTCGGTCGGTAATTCATCGAGCTGTCCGAAGTACTCCAACACTGAATTAAGTTTATCCATATATTCAACTGTTTCCTGCTCGCTAATCTCAATCCGAGCAAGCCAGCCGATATGTTCTACGTCTTCTTTTGTAATCATAAAATTCCTCAAAAGTAGAATAATCTTGAATATAATGCCATTGGTACTGCATAATAGAAGCAGATTAATGAGATAAATATATATCCCGAGTTTCGCCAGCCGAGTTCCGCTTCGGCAGCACGGTGTCCTTTTCACTCGCTTTGCTCGTTCAAGAGGACTAATTTATTTTGATTTTTTACTTTTATGCCTTCTGTCTCCTGATAAGGTCGTACATCTGGACTTTTTTCATTTTTGCCAGATTGAGTACTCTTTCGAGTTCTTCATCAGTGAGAAGGGACTTCATGTATCCATTGTCTACAGTTTCGTTAAAGATTTCGTATCCTAGGGCTGAGTGGGCGAGGACTGTTGCTCAGCCTTTGGGACTGCCAATTCTACCAAAGTAAATAAATCTTGTTTGCATTCGGGACTGCAGAAGTAATATTTTTTCCCCGTAATCCGAAACATATTCAGTATTATTGATACAATTTCCTTGCATATAGGATCAAGTGGCATTAAATCCCCCACCATAGGTTGCATAAAACTCAAGAAATATCACCATATACATCATTCCCGGAGTCAGTTTACTGCTCCCTAAAAGGATTATTGATCTTATTTAGCAAACTCACATTTATATAAATGTTCTTATAATTATTCCTTTTATAATTTTTGCTTCTTAGAATTAGCTATTATGAATTTTTTAATGGACTCTTATTGGATCTCGCCTAAGTAATGAATTGAGGGCAAGAATTCTTTTAAGCATTGAATAACTGAAAAAGTACATTAAATACAGGCAAGAAACAAGAATAGCCATTCATTAAAGGAAAAGAACCAAAGAGGCTTGCTTGAAAACTGGAAGCAAACCTGCAAATTATGTTTACTTCAATTGCAAATATGAATAGTATAAAATACAGGTAAATAAAATATTACACAAATATTACACCGAAAATTAAGACACTAACAGAATTGAAATATCAAGTACCCATTTAGAATATTTTAGCAAGATTATTATAGACTTTGATGAATCTTTATTTAAACTTTTGATAACCAGATTCCTATTTGAGATTTTTTATAAAGTTTTGAGATATTGTTTCTTCAAAGAATTCTAATATTTAGATATTCGCTCCTATGTGTTAGATTCATTCAGATGACTACAGTTCAGTTTGAACAATCTTCAAATAAGTCTGAATTGTTTAAGATAAGGTTTGCAAAATAATCCATTTCAGATTCATTTACTTACAGATTCTCAGGAAGGAATTAAAAATGGCTTTGAAACCAAGAATTACAGAATCTCCTCAAGTTCGTTTGATTGATCTTAAGTCAAAACCTTTCTTTATCGTGGCTTCCGTAGAAGTAGGGAATACTACAACCAAATGTATCCTTACAGGTACCAATATGGAAACTTGCAGGACCCATATTATAAGCAAGGTCGTTCGGATGACCAGGGATGTTCGCCCTCCAAAACCCGGAGAAGCCGTATTCGGGAAAACACTTACGGGCGTTGAACTTACTCGGGAGGCAGTTGCAGAGATGGTGCGTAACACCCTGACCGAGTCGATGAAAGAAGCTAATCTGGATATAAAAACTGATCTGGATTTTGTGGTCCGTTCAACGGGTGTAGTTGCAGGTTTCGATACTCCCGAAGAGGTTGGTGAATTCATCAAAGCTCTGGCAGATGGCTGCCTGATGGCAGGAGTCCCTCCAAAAAACATGACACCTCCGATGTCAATATCAAACATCTGCAAAAGGCTACAGAAATTCAGCAAACTGGAAGAGGTAATTTTTGATGGAGCCGTAGCCGCGGTAATGCCACCAATAGGTTCAACTGGCGTTGAAATTGTTGCAAATGAAATGGAGGGGGAGCTTGCAACAGCAGGAATTAAGGAAGCAGCACAACTTACAGATGTCGATTTCAGGAACCCCTGTATTTCGATTGATTTCGGTACAACCCTTGATGGCAGGATCACAAGCCCTGATCAGCCGTACGCAAAAACCATTGGAAACTTCTGTGGTTACGCAGGCGCAATTCCTGATGCGATAATTAGGGGTTCGAAAATAGTGGATCCAAAAGTAGGAACCGCTCTCGAGGTTTTTGAGAAAGAGAAACCACCTTCTTTTCTTACCTTGAAACTGAAGGGCAAAACTATTGATGCGTATGCAAAACGCATCAATGAACTTATTATTATAGAAAAGGTTCCAAAAGGCAGAAAGAGATACGGAAGCGTACCAGTAATTCCGGATGCAGCCGAGCAAATAGGTGTGGTACTTATAGGTTGCGATGTAGGAGAAAATGGCAGTGACATGGGTAAACTCAGTGCTATAGGTATGGAAATCTGTAAGACTCACGGGCTTCAGGTTGTCTTCGCTGTTATTGACGAGGTAATGGCAGGGGTAACCTGCAGGTTAATTAAGGTCGCAAAGGAAGAGAATCTCACTTTTGAGGACACAACTATCGGAATTACTGGTAGAGCCGGAATTACTGGAAACAAACCCAAACTGATTCTGCAGTGTCTGGAACAATTGAACCTTGCTCCTAAAATAGATGAACGGGTAGTTTTTGCAGATGATGGGCTTGCCAGAGGCGCAGCTGTAATGGCCCGCTGTATGAACTCTCTGGGCTCACCAAAAAGCCCTATTGGCGGCAGACACGGCGGAAAATGCATTCTTGCACAAAGAATTAAACTGCAGAAAAAATGATATGAATTTGGGATCCAGAAAAAAATAACTTCGAAATTGGAAAAGCATAAGTGCAAAAATTGGAAGTTTTAAAAATGAAGGCAGGAAATTAACCCCCTGCCCCTCCACCTCCTGCTTTTCCCAGGTCGAAAGCCTGCATTGTTTCTCTCGTTTTTCTGAACCTTTCTTCCAGTTCCTCTGCAGTAAGTTTCCCTTCTTCTGTCTTTTCTTCAGCTTTAATGTCAGTTTGTTCCAGGGTTTCTTCCCTATACCAAAGATCGGTACTCTCGAGCAGAACCCACACTTTTCCCTGTTCGTCCTTTTTGATATCAGTCACGCGACTTAGGGTATCGCTATTGACGTACTTGACAGTATCCCCCACTTTAATGATTTTTTTATTCCTTCCTACCGCTGTGATTCCTTCAGTATCAGCCATACTCTCACCTCGGGGCCTCCAAGGACACTTGCATTTAGGCCCTGCAGGTCCTTTCTCTTATTATTTTCTCTTAGAATTAGCTTTTATAGGTTATCCAAGTCCTGTAATAAAGTTTTTGTGACTTTGGCCTTTGAGAAGCCTCTGCCAAGCAGAACTTTTCAGAAACTCCCAGGATTTATAAAAATAAAAAAGTATAATTCGATTCATTTCTTCATCGATTTATCTTATATCGATTTATCTTATATCGATTTATCTTATATCGGTTTATGTATTAACTCTGACTAATTTCCGTCCTGAGATCTCCCATCAGGGCAATCCTTTCGGCAAAAGCATTGTGCCTGTGAATACTCTCTTCATTGGTCTGCTTGATGGTGATCACTGCATTATCAGGCAGGTTAGGAAACTCTTTAACTATATTGTCTGCCATGGTTCTCACGCAGTCTTCTACAAACTTCGGGTTCGTATGGGCGGTTTCCACAACAACCTTTTCATCAGCGCGTTTTAGAACTTCAAACACACTGGAACTCATAGACCGCTCGATAATGTTGATAATGCTTTCGAGGGAAACATCGAAGTCATGTGCTACCTTGATTGAGATAATACCCCTTCCGCGCTGATTATGGGTAGCCATGGGAACCCTTTCGAGAAACTTTATAATTGTTTCACTGTCAACTCCAAGGTTGGAAAGCTCGTTTGCAGCTTTATCTCTCATAATCTCCTGTGCGCAGGGACAGGCGGTCATTCCTACAACTTCAGCACCTATGAGCTTCTTTACATCAAAGTAGCCCTTATCTCCGTGTCCTCTTATAGCAGATGCTTCGGCAAATATATTTACGACTTCTTGGCATTTGATCCCTGTCGCTGGGGAGGCGCGCCTGATCATATACTCGCTTTTCATCCGAACTTCGGCCTGATTGGCATATTCATGTCGGCCAAGCAAATTGTGAGCTATATCACTGCAGAGCTGCTCAATTTCATATACAGGTGATCTGAGCACATTTTCTAGAACCTCGTCTACAGCTTCGAAATTCCGTGAGAGGTTTGCGCCTTTCCGGTCGCATGGTAGGTCAACAAAAACGTCAAAAGTTGAGATCAGTACGATTGGGCGTTTGTCTTTACGCTGGATCTCAACAAGTTTTTTCATATTTGTTACCCCAACACGTGTAAGGTTGATAGCTACGCTTGGTTTGCTGGCCTGGACGTCCGGGAGGTTGAAAATACAATTTTCCATGTTAACCAAATCCGTAAAAAGATGAATTTTTGGTACCTAGAATGAATTTTGATAAACGCAATTTTATTATATAAATGTAATTTATTATATGAACTTGGAAAAATATAGGTGTTCCTTGGTTAATCGATAGCTAAATTCCGGAAAATCTAAAAGTCATTTCTCGGTTGTTCTTGTTCCCTACCCCGGCACAGCTGGAGCCCATCGATTTAGATCAACGAAAAATAATCTTTCAGCTTTATTATAGAAATAGGGGATCAAATATCAACCACTTCATAGTGAGCAACTGAATGTAATAACCATAAGGAGTTATAGCATGTAAAGCTTATGCTTTTTGGGTTATTTTTCCAAATGTAAATAAAATACAAATTTTGGGGATATCATAATTTACTTTATGGAATTTATATTGAATTCTGTTTTTAACAAGATATAAATATTTAAATATTTCCCATTTCGCCAAGAATCTCGAAAAATTTAGTGGATAAATCTTCATAGACTGATGGCGATATTTGATAAACCAACAACTACAGGCAACATCCGAAGAAAGATTTTATATACTTTAAAACTTAATCAGTGTCTAGCAATACAATTGCGAGGTGACCTTTATGTCCAACACAAGAAATTTTGTATTACGAGATGAAGACGGCAATGAGCACGGAGTTTTCACTGGTAAACAGCCTCGGCAGGCTGCTCTGAAAGCTGCAAACCGGGGTGAAGGGACAAAGTCCAAACCAGAGATTATCCGCCTCAGGGAACGCGGGACAAAGAAGGTGCACATTTTCAAGGCATGGAAAGAACTTGTCGAAGCTCCAAAAAACAGGCCTAGCTGGATGCCAGAGAAAATAAGCAAACCTTTTGTCAAGAAAGAGAAAATAGAAAGAATCGAATAAATATAACTAATAGAAAGAATCGATAGATACTATTTCCCCCATAGCCCTGAAAACTGGGTTCTTTCTTTTTCGTTTCATATCCATTAAGGAATTAGCCTGGAAAGGTCTTTTATTTTAACTCTATCCGGGCTTGTTTATTTCAAAATCTCTTTAAAGTTCACCATTTTTTCATCTTTAGATAGCCTGTTTGGGTTTTTGTTCAAAATATTTAACGATAACTTTAAAAACACATTTTCTGATTCCTACATCATGGAATTGAAGAGAGAGAATGTGCTCATTGAAGCCCTGCCTTATATGCAGGAATTTTACAATTCAATCATGGTTATCAAAGTAGGGGGAAACGCAATGGTCAGCTCCCAGATCATGGAAGATATCATAAAAGATATTGTTCTCCTGCGTTATGTAGGGATAAAGCCTGTTATTGTGCATGGAGGAGGGCCCGAAATTACGGAAAAGATGGAGCGTATGGGCAAAAAAGCTGAGTTTTTCCAGGGACTTCGTATCACAGATGACGAGACCATGGAGATTGCGAGGATGGTTCTTGTCGGGAATATCAATACCAAAATTGTATCCCTTATCGGAATATTCGGGGGAAAAGGTATTGGACTTACTGGTTATGACGGGAGAATGATTCTTGGTCATAAACAGGCTACTAAGAAAGTAATCATTGACGGTATTGAGACAGAAGTAGATATTGGTTGGGTCGGCGAAAGTGAAGTCATCAATCCTGAGATTCTTCATATAGTGCTCGAAAATGGGTATATTCCGGTCATCTCCCCCATTGCAGTAGATTCAAGTGGCAATGCCCTTAATATTAATGCCGATACTGTAGCAGGTGATATTGCCGCAGCCTTGCTTGCTAAAAAACTCGTTTTGATGACTGATGTTTCAGGCCTTCTGAGAGACATAAAAGATCCCAGCAGCCGTATCTCCCGTATAACTCTGGATGATATAGATCCCCTTATAGCCGAAGGTGTTATAAAGGGAGGCATGATCCCTAAAATCAAAGGCGCTGCTGTGGCAGTAAAAAGCGGAGTTGAAAGAGCTCATGTTATTAATGGTAGTGTCTCTCATTCCATGCTTCTCGAGCTTTTTACAGATCACGGCATCGGGACTATGATCTACGGTCCCGGCTTTGAACCAGAAAAGTAATTTATAAATTAGATCCCATAAATTTGCACACTCCTGGAGATTATGCAAATGAATCTGCTCATCAGACCTGTCAGATTAAACGATGCCGAAGACATCAATGAGATGAGACGACAGATAGAAGTCAGGAACAATACTCTTTCCCTAGCTACGGAAACCATTTTGTTTACCGAGGCTTTTCTCCGGAGTATGGGAGTTGATGACCACGTGCTGGTTGCCGAGACCGATGGGAAAGTAATAGGCATGATAGGGCTCCATGTTTTCAAAAACGCAAGGCAAAGGCATATAGCTTCCCTGGGAATGATGGTCAGGACTGAATATCAGGGAGATGGCATAGGAAAAAAGCTGATGGAAAGCATCCTGGACCTTGCCGATAACTGGCTCATGCTGGTGAGGATTGAGCTGGATGTTACCGAAAACAATGAAAGGGCAATCAACCTTTACAGATCCTTTGGGTTTGAAATCGAAGGAAAAAAGAAGTATTCGATAATAAAAAACGGGAGGTATGCCGACCTGTTTATGATGGCCAGGTATACCCTTCCATCTCAATTTAAATGAGGAAGAAAAGATATCTTCTCTTGGAGAAAAATATCTTCTATTCTTATTTTTGGGATCTATAGAATATATCTTCTATTCTTATTTTTGGGATCTATAGAATATTTTTTTGGCCATTCTCTCAGTCTAAAATGGGTGTTCCATAGGTAAAATCATCGAGTTCCAGTACTTTCTTCCATAGCTCTTTGCACTCACAATCAACTTTATTAAGATCTGCAGGGTTTTGAGTAAGTGAGAAATTCCGGAGAGAGTCTGCAACATCCGAGCTACATATTTTACAGTTATGTGGGCCACGTTTTGAGCCTGCCCCTACTGGGTCGGACATTAGAGGAAGTTCAGGATGGGCTGCTTTCGCTCTTTGAAGGATTTCCACAATGCTCCAGAGCCATGGAGGCCTGTACTGCCTTTTTTCCCAGAGAGCTTCAACAAAAGTACCTCTCTGGACATTACAGAGGTTGATAGAAATGGTATCAGCATATGGAGCTGCATCGTCTATGGAACGAACGATGTCTTCCAAAGCCTGGCGTTCGGAAAGGAAAGGAGGCTTTAGCATAAGGTAAGCCTTTACAGTTACCCCGTGTTTTTTTGCGATTTCTGCTGCGCGGACAAAATCCTTGAAGGTAAAACCCTTGTTGATCGAGTCTTTGCGGATCCTGTCAGAACTTGTTTCCAGCCCGAAAGCCAGCTCAAATGGCTTATTTTTCAGGACCTTGATACAATCCTCTACGTTCTCTTCAGTTACAAAATTCGGACGAGTCTCTACAAGTACCTTAACAACTCTGTGATCATCTGCAAGAGCCTTGAGGATTGAATCTCTCGCTTCGCGAGGAACTTCCTGTTCATCAAGGAAACTGCCTGAAGTAAAGATCTTGACCATAAACTCAGAAAACTTTTCAGCTTTTCTCATTGCTCTTGCAAGCTGAGAATTGTAATCTTCCAGAGTTGGAGGCTCACTTGCGCAGTCATAGACGTAACCGCACATTGTACACCCTCCGGCTTTTCCCCAGCGGCAGCCTGCGCTCTTGAATATTACGGTAAGAGTTTTTGTTTGAACTCCGTTTACAAGGTCTACACCTGTCCAGCTTGCTGCAGGTTCATCCGTAGGAGAGGGCTTTACTTTAATCCGCTGCCGGATTTCCATTACTGCTTTATTCAGGGTCATGGGCGAAAGACTCACTTTATGACTTGTTTTATAATTTGTAAAATAGATTTTGAAGCTAAAAATCAGCTTCATTATATTTTCCAGATGCTACTAATTGATTTCAATCCTGCTAATTGATTTCAATCCTGCTAATTGATTTCAATCCTGCTAATTGATTTCAATCCTGCTAATTGATTTCAATCCTGCTAATTGATTTCAATCCTGCAATTGATTTCAATCCTACTAATTGATTTCAATCCTGCTAATTTCATATATTATTCGAACCCAAATTATTCGAATTCAATTGTTGCAGGCGGCTTGGGCGTGAGATCATAGACTACCCTGGCCACTGCAGGGATTTCAGAGGTGATTCTGGATTCCAGGTGTCTGAGCACATCCCATGGAAGTTCGAGAGCTTCGGCAGTCATTCCGTCTCTTGATCCAACAGCCCTTACGGCTACTATCCAGCCGTAAGCCCGGATATCTCCTTTCACTCCTGTTCCCTTGCCAAGTACGGCAGCAAAAGTCTGCCAGGGACAGAACCTGTCAAGAAGTTCCTCTTCGACTATAAAGTTAGCTTCGCGAACTACCTCAAGCTTTTCCTCTGTAACTTCCCCGAGAATGCGCACAGACAGCCCAGGTCCAGGGAAAGGCATTCTTTCACAGATCTCATCAGGCAGCTGGAGAGCCCAGGCAACTTCCCTTACCTCGTCCTTGTAAAGGTCCTCGATGGGCTCAACAATCTTCTTGAAGTCCATTACGCTAGGTAGCCCTCCAACATTGTGATGGGACTTGATTCCACCTTCTGACTCGATCCTGTCAGGGTAGATAGTACCCTGGATAAGATACTCGGCCGCAATTTTCCTTGCTTCTTCTTCAAATACCCTGATGAAAGTCTCGCCAACAGCCTTCCTTTTATCTTCAGGATCAGTTATACCTTGCAGGGCTGCCAGGAATCTGTCCTTTGCATATACAATATCCAGGTTCATATGGGAAAAGATGTGCTTAATCCTCTCTGTTTCCCCTTTCCTCATGAGCCCTGTGTCGATATAGATTGGCTGCAGCCTTTCTCCGATAGCTCTGTAAGCCAGCTCCGCACAAACAGAACTGTCTACGCCACCTGAGAGTGCAATAATTGCTCTCCCATCTTTTATCTCCTTGCTAATTTTCTCAACTGCTTTTGGAATGAATTTTTCGGGTTTTACCATTGAAATGCCCCTTTGAGTGAATATCCTTTGAAGAAATAGTCGTGATCTGTGAATACTTAATGAGATTTATTTGAACTTGATTATATTTTATGGTAATATATGCGTCAGTGCATGGGGGTTTTGATATTTAAAGGTATCATAGATGAAGTTCAAATTATGTAAAATTTAATACATAAAAGATAAAATAGAACTTTAAGTTAATTTTTATACGTGAAATTGTGGGCTTATTAAATTTCCCGCATATATTTTTTCGTTTCATATCTTACTGACCAGTAGGTTACTGGCTTGTAAGATTCATTAAATTAGACTGAAAACCTATTCCTTGGATATTCCATGGGCTGAGGAATCCGTATAACGAAAAGCCAATAAGATTTTTAGCCAAAAATAATTTTTTGCCTACCCCCTAGAAAAAATTAAAAATCACAATTATATATGAGGCTTTTCCAAAAATAAATATCAAAAATTAGAGAAAATGGTGATTGGAGTGGGTAATGAAGATTATGAACTGATCGATAAGCTTGAAAGTATTGCAAATTCCCTGAAGAGCCTCGCAGAATCCCAGAAAAAGATAGCTGAGACTCTGGAGCGGTTGGCAGAGGATAAAGGAATTATAGATCCGGGCAAGTGAAGTATATCGGATAAAATACAAAAGATCAATCGATGCTGAATTCGGGTAGAATTCGACTTAAAGCATAACAAAAACTTTTCCGGCGGATTTGAGCAAAAAGCCCGAAGAAAATAATCATTTAGAAATAAGAATGGCCCAAAGGCAAGAAAAAGTATTAAGAATCTGAAATTAACACAGATAAATTAGTCTTAGATTAATTTAAGACTCTATTTCTTCTGGACAATTTATTTTTTAATATGACCGTTTTTTGAAAATATCGCTGCGAAAATATCAAGTAGAAATCAGAAGTACAGTTATATTTCAAAAGTTATATTTCAAAGTTAATTTCTGGCTATCTTACTTTTTTCTGAGGCCAAACATCGAGAGACATTCAGGCATTTATTGAGCTTTTCAACCAAATACTTTCACCCTGCATACATTTAACTTAAATATTATAAGCTTGAAAAATCACAGCGTTATGGACGGCCGAAACCACGTGCATATACTGCCTACGTTTTTAAGCTAGTATAATGTGTTTAATATAAATATGATATTGTATATGCATGTCAACTTATAACGATAATATATGAACGTGAAAGCATGTCTGGATACTAATGTATCCGGAGCTTTTCCGGATTTAATTCTGGCGTGATTATTCTGCATACAAGGGGGATAGGAAACGAGCACTGATTATGATTTATTGAGGGCAAGTAAACAAGGGCTTGAGTCAGGGCTTTCTCTGTCAGCAAGAATGCATTCTGCTCTGCACCAGTATTTCGGATATACTTCTTTTCGCCCTCTGCAGGAAGAGATAATCAGGGATGTTCTGGAAAAGAAAGACGTCTTCGTGCTTATGCCTACAGGTGGCGGCAAGTCAATGTGCTACCAGCTGCCTGCTCTTCTGATGGAAGGGGTTACAGTTGTTGTTTCTCCTTTAATTTCCCTAATGAAAGATCAGGTGGACAGTCTTGATGCAAACGGGATTGCTGCAGCCTGCCTGAACAGTACACTTAACGCCAGAGAGATCAGGGATGTGAAGACAGCTTTTCTCGAAAATAGGTTAAAGATTCTTTATGTTGCCCCAGAAAGGCTCATGATGCCTGGAACATTTGCTTTTTTAAAGAAAGGGAAGGTCAGCCTCTTTGCAATCGACGAGGCGCATTGTATATCCGAATGGGGACACGATTTTCGACCTGAGTACAGGAAGTTGAAACTTTTAAGGGATCCACAGACAGGTTTTCCTGATATACCACTTATAGCACTTACGGCTACAGCTACTGAGAGAGTTCGAAAAGATATTGTATCGCAGCTTGGCCTTGCGATCTCTCCGGAAAAAGGCCCCTACATCGCCAGTTTTAATCGGAAAAACCTCTATTATGAGGTCAGGCCAAAGAAAGAGACATTTTCCGAGATCACTGATTACTTACAAAGGCATAGAGGTGAAGCCGGAATCATCTATTGTCAGAGCAGAAACAATGTCGAGGTCCTTACAAAAAAATTGAGCCTTGCAGGGTTCAGGGCTCTTCCCTATCATGCAGGCCTTTCTGATGTCGAACGAACTCGAAATCAGGAGCTGTTCATAAAGGACGACGTGGATATTATAGTTGCTACAATCGCTTTTGGGATGGGGATAGATAAGTCAAACGTGCGTTTCGTAATCCATTACGACCTTCCAAAAAACCTAGAAAGTTACTACCAGGAAACAGGAAGAGGAGGAAGAGACGACGGACCTTGTGAGTGTATCCTTTTTTTCAGCAGGGGAGACCGTTTCAAATATGACTATTTTATTTCACAGAAAACCAGTGAGAAGGAAAAGGATCTCTCTCTTGTGCAGTTAAGGCAGATGGTGGCCTATTGTGAGGGAAATAAATGCAGGCGCCAGATACTAATGAACTATTTTGGGGAGAAGCTACCGGATTTCTGTGGGAACTGTGACTCCTGTATCAGGCCAAAGGGTACTTTCGACGGGACTGAGGCTGCCAGAAAACTGATAACCTGTATTCAGGAACTTAACCAGCGCTTTGGCACTAATTACGTCATTGATGTCCTTACAGGCTCAAAAAATAAGAAGATCAAGCAAAATCGCCATGAGAAATTGAAAAGTCATGGCAGCGGCCGAGATTTTACAAAAGAACAATGGAGATCATTAGTTTCCGAAATGGCAAATACCGGTTTTCTTGAAGTTAGCGGGGCTCAGTATCCTGTTTTGAAACTGAATGCTATGAGCAGGAGAATACTGCAAGGTCTGGAGCGGGTAGAACTTATCTGCCCTGAGGGCTTTGTGCCAGAGTCTAAAGAATGCATGGTATCTTCAACGGCTGTTGACATAAAAGATGAAAGAGTTAAAAATAATGCACAGTCATCGGCGGAAGAACTTTCGGCAGGAAATTTATCAACAGAAAGACATTCAGCAGAGGAGTTTTCAGCTGCTCTGATATTCTGAAAACTTCAAAAGTCAAACAGGGAATAAAATCCGGAAAAGGGCCTGACCCCATCCTTTTTGAGCGGTTAAAAGCCCTGAGAAAGGAAATAGCCTTAAAGAAAAATCTTCCGCCTTACATCATTTTCTCTGACACCACCCTTAAGGAAATGGCTACAAAATTTCCACGCAGCCCAGAGGAGTTCCATTCCATTACAGGGGTTGGAGATCATAAACTGCGGAAGTATGGAGATACTTTTCTTGCGGAGATTGAACACTACTGCAGGGATTATGATCTGTTACCTGCCGGAAAGACAGAAGGTTCAGTCTCTGCTGATAAACAGTCTGAAAATGAGAGGATAATTCCAAAAGGTATCGGTCAAAAGAATGAAAATTCAGGTCATCTCGAAAAAAAGGATGAGAATTCCGGTCAAAAGGATGAAAATTCTGGGTTGGAAGCTGAAATAGAGGCATTTGAAATTAAAGCATTTATTCCTGAATCCGATAAAACAAAAAACTCAGAGGCTGGCAAATTACCACTAAAAAGAGCAAGGTATCTGGATATGAGCATTCAGGATTGGTCAGGTACGGATTCCTCTGTCGACAGCTCTAATCAATCAACTTCTATAGACAACTCTCAGCTATCAACTTCGATAGAAAGTTTCCCTGAATCAGAAGTCTCAAATTTGCTCAAGAAAAAACTTATAGAAGCTAATTCTATTGAAGCGGATTCTATTGAAACCGAATGTTTGGGAATGAATTCTATTGAAGTAGAACCGTATAAGGCAGAACCTTTTGAAGCAGAATTTCACAAGACGGAGAAATTTGAAACAAATAATCCTGAGATAGATTCTCTTAAAAGAACTTATTCTCTGTTCACTCAGGGACTTGAGATCGATCAAATTGCCGAGATTCAGGGTCTAAGTATTGGAGCTGTTTTCAGTCAATTCGAGAAACTGATCCTTACTGGAAAGGTTAAGGATATTGGGAGACTTTTGCCTCCTCAAAAACAACAGCAGATAAAAGCTGCACTTGAAGTATTAGAAATTGAACTGAATTCCCTGATTCGGGCAAAAATAGGTGAAGGATGCCAGGAAGAAGAACTGAAACTTGTCAGAGCTCTTCTCCTATCCAAAATAGGCTTTTCTCAGTCCTAAAACTGTGAAGAAGCTATTTTCTGAAAAATACCAGTTTTCCTGATTTTGATTTTAATAATCAGAAATTCTCTCAGTCCATTCAACGTTTTTCCCATTTCTTTAGTTCCATAATTACCGACAGAGTCCCACCCCTCCTGATCTCATCGAAGAGCCTCTTTTCAGTTTTGTTGACTTCCTTTGCTCTTCTTGCCAGCTCATAGGCCCTCTCCTTGGGAATTACTACAACTCCACTCTCATCACCAACTATGTAGTCTCCTGGCTTTACAGTCTGGCCACCGCAGGTAATTTCGGCGTTGATTTCCCCAAAACCTTTAGGATCTCCGGCATTAGGTACTGTATTGCTTGTGTAAATTGGAAGCCCCAGATTTTCTATTTCGTCAATATCCCTGGCAGCGCCTTCTATTACCACGCCTGCGATCCCTTTGTTCAGACTGCTCAGGGTTGCAAGCCCTCCCCAGCAGGCAATGTCTTTACTTTCGTTATAGATAACGATTACATCTCCTTCTTTGGCAATATCAATTGCTTCCACGGTCTTCGCCCAATCTCCAGCAAAAGCTTGCACAGTGATCGCAGTTCCTACCATTTTTCCTCTTACTACAGGATGAATACCTTTCATTGCCCCTTTTCTGTGCATAGCATCTGAAATATTGGAAGTTGATACTTCTCTGAGTATTTCCCTTATTTCCTGATCGACTGTTCCTGTATCCCGGATTTCCACAGCTTCAGGGGAGTCTATACTTTCCCTGATTTTTCTGGCAGCTTCTGTCACGTTGTCAGAGCGAGTGATATTTCCTCCGACAATTACAATTCTAGCCCCTACCTTGACTGCTTGGGCGGCACTTTCTGCATCAAGCCCTCCAGCAACTGCAAGGTGTACGCTGACTTTTTCCGAGATTTCCCTAAGAATTGATACAGGATTTTTTCCTATCATCTGCTGGTCTATACCTATGTGTACGTTCACATAGTCTACTCCCAGAGCTTCAAGTTCCACTGCCCTTTTCACAGGGTCAGAGGCCGAGATAAGGTCTGCCATTAACCTGACTCCGTATTTGTGAGCTGAACGCAGTGCATCGAGAACTGTAGAATCATCCGCACTTCCGAGCACAATAACTACATCAGCTCCTGCTTTTGCGGCCATTTCAACTTCCATGGCTCCAGTGTCCACGGTTTTCATATCTGCCAGGATCGTCCGGTCAGGAAAAGCTTTTCTCATGGTACGGATTGCATCCATCCCCTCACTTTTGATCAGAGGAGTTCCTATTTCTATCCAATCCGCTCCTCCTGCGATTGCTTCCTTTGCAATTTCTACCGAGCGGTCCAATTCTAAAAGATCAAGTGCAACCTGAATTATGGGAACGATAATATCACCTCAACAGGAAACCGGAAAAAAACCGAAAAATATATTTTTTCTACCGATTACCTTTTATATTGTTATTTTTGGCTTTTTGCAACCCAGAATTATTCTGTTAAATTTCCGTTTTATCTCTGTTTAATTGACTGCGTTAATTGACTTTTTTGATTAACTCATTACGCTACTTTTTCTATGTGAGTTTCTCATTATCTATATTATTTTTTATTTGAACTTTACTTGTTTTAACGTTGATATTTTATATTTTGCGTTTAAAGATACAGAATTAGTGTAAGATTCCCACTATACAAATAATTGTAATTAGGCAAAGCAGTATCTATCGGGGAGAGATTATGGAAAAAAACCTTGAAGTAAACGAGAAGGAGTGCTCTGAAAGACATATAACCGATGAGGAACGCAGGCAGTTGCTTAAAGCTTTACATTCACGCCTCTTCTGGGTAGGGCAATACATTCCGGATAATATAGAAATTGAGGGAAAAAAATACCCCCTGCATAATTATGTATGGGAACTAATCCAGAAAGAAACGCTTACTCAGGCAGAAAAGGCCAGCATAGATAAATGTATCGAAATTATTTCGGCAAAGGAAAAGAAAGATGAGAAGGAACTTGAAGAAAAATCTCTTACTGCGGAGGAAGCAAAAAATCTCTATCATGAAACTGCAGGCCTACTTCGTGCAATAACGGATCTGAAGGAAATAGAGGACGGGGCCCTTAGAGAAAATACAAAACACTTCCAAGAGCAGTTTGGTAACCAGAGGATTAAAGATGCTAAGCTCTGGCTTGAGTTTATTAATAAGGTATGCAAGTAAGAGGCTGAAAAGAGTATGTGGCAGGGTTTAGCTTCTGCCTTACTTACATAGAAAATTCCCTGAGCAAAGGTTATATCTTTAGGAACCATTTAGAAAAATAGGATGTCATTTAAAAACCGACACGTCATCTCAATGAAGGATTTTTCGCGGAAAGAAATCGACCATGTTCTGGATACTGCAGAAAAGCTCGAGCCTGTAGCAAGAGGTGAAGACAGATCCAGGCTGCTGGATGGAAAAATAGTTGCCCTTCTCTTTTTTGAACCAAGTACAAGGACCAGGCTGTCTTTTGAAGTTGCCACTCAGAGGCTTGGGGGACAGGTTTTAAATCTAGGTTCTGTGGAAGCAAGTTCTGTTATGAAAGGAGAGAATCTTGCCGATACCATCCGTGTGATCAGTGAGTATGCTGATCTTATAGTATTGCGCCATCCTCTTGACGGATCGGCACGAATGGCTGCTGAGTTTGCAAGTGTACCTATAATAAACGGTGGAGACGGCTCCGTTCACCACCCTACACAGACTTTTCTTGACCTTTATACTATCCGCAGGGAAAGTCATCTTGAAGGCTTGAAAATTGCTATGGCAGGGGATCTGAAATACGGGAGAACCGTCCATTCCCTGTGCCATGCCCTTTCCCTTTATGGAGCTGAAATGTCCTTCGTCTCACCTCCTGAACTAAGGATGCCTTCGGAGATTGTCAGAGACCTTCAAAAGCATGCAATAAGTGTAAGAGAAACTGATTCTCTAGATGTAATAATCGATGATGTAGAGGTGCTCTACATGACAAGAGTTCAGCGTGAACGTTTCCCTGACCCCGATGAGTATGAGAAGGTTAAAAACAGGCTGAAGGTTACAGGCGACCTGCTGAAAAACGCAGACCCGAACCTCAAGATTCTTCACCCTCTCCCGCGAGTCAATGAAATCTCCCCTGAGGTGGATGCAACACCGCATGCCCGTTACTTCCAGCAGGCTTTCTATGGGGTCCCTATTCGAATGGCACTTCTTGCTCTTGCTATGGGAGTGATTGAATGAAAGAAAAACGAGACCTGAAAATCCAGGCAATTGAAAAAGGAACTGTTATCGATCACATAAAGGCAGGACAAGCCTTAAATGTCCTGCGTATACTTGGAATCTCCAGCGTTTTTCGGACAACTATCAGTTTTGTAATGAATGCACCTGGAGCTAAAGGCAAAAAAGATGTCGTGAAAATAGAAGGTAAGGAACTAAATATAGAAGAGTTGAACAGAATTGCTCTTATCTCTCCGAAAGCAACCATCAATATCATAAGAGGTTTTGAAGTAATCCAGAAAAATAATGTTGTCCTTCCTTCGTATGTTGAGGGGGTTGTTCGCTGCATCAACTCGAACTGTATTTCTAATAGCAGTGAACCTATAAAATCTAAGTTTGCCGTACTTCAATCCGAAGAAGAGGGAGTTACTCTTCACTGTAAGTATTGCGAACACGTAATTTCGGAAAACATAGCCGAGCATTTGCTTTGAATGAAAAATTTGCAGTAAGGTTAAAAGAGTAATTTTTTATTTTATCTTAAATCTCATCGGGAAACTTACAAACTCAGGATATATTATCAGTAATCAAATTCAAGATATATTACCATTAATCAAATTCAGGATATATTATCGACTGATTTTAATTCTGCTAAGTTTATTATTTAATTACAACTTAGCTTTTTTTGAACTTACAGATCAGATAAAAGTTTCTAAATGAAAATTTCTAATCAGAGATAAAAAAGAATAATAAGTAAGGAGAAATTAGAAAAATAAACTCTAATTTCAGGGGAAGAACTCATGTTTAACAACGAAAAGGACTCAAAGGAAATAGATGAAGAATATATTGGGTATGAAGAGCGCAATAAATTCCTCTGGAGCCTCAGGAGTGATTTTGCCTGGGAAGGAAAGAAGATTCCTGAAAGTGTAGAAATTGAAGGGCAGGAGTATAGGCTCAAAGATCTGATTCGGAAACTGGAAGAAACGGAAGTACTAGATGCAGATGAAGCTGCCGAAATAAGAGCTCTTATTCCGAAAATCAGAGAGCAGGCGAAGGCAGATGAAGATATGCTGGAAACAGAAGAGCTTACGAGGGCCGAGGCCAAAATGCTGTATGAAGAAGCAGCAGGACTTTTACGGGCTGCAATGGAATTAAAAGACAAACTTGAAGGAAAGGGCGGCAAACGAGGCCCCGAAGAATTTAAAAAGATGCTTAATACCCAGAAGGTCCTGGACGAAAAAGGCTGGCAGGCTCTCATCAAGAGTCTTAAATAATGAGCTATTTGTGTTTTCTGCAGGCATTCCGGCTTTCATGAAATTCAGTTTTAGGACATTTCTTCTACTCTTTCTTTATTTTTCCTTTTTCATTCATTTTCGTTCTTGAGAGTTGCTATAAGCTCTTCCGGTTCATCTGTAAAGAACCAAAGTTTCAGATTTGAGCGCGAGTAACTTTAAGGGCCTGCTGATAAGAGCTAGAAGTTCGAAGTTGTAAAAAAGCGCAATGAAAATTGCTACTCCCGTAAGACATGCCAGAAATAGACTGAGTACAAAATCGTCTGGAAATGATCTTTCCATATTCCGCAAAGCTGTCATTATCCCTTCTACAAAATAAAATGGTATAAAAACAACGTAAAGTAAGTGGATCAACCAGCGCAATGAATGATTTTCGTTCCTTGTTACTGAGGTTTGCTTGAGATTTTCTTTTTCGATTAGAATTGGCTTACGCATAAGTATCTTGATTATCATTTTTCCGGACATTACCGTGACAGTATTGGGGGGCGATTAAGAAACAATATGAGAGGCATGAGGAATATAATAAGGCCTGAAAATATAATGAAAAAAGAGTCCTCAGGACTATATGTCCATAGAAACAAGGAAATAATTAATACGAAGAGAGCAATAATTACAACCCACCAGTCAGGAGAAAGGCTGACGCACGCCTTAGGAATTCTACTGTCCTGCAGACCTGTGGGAAAGGGCTCTAGCTGGCCCCAATTTCCCAATTTAAAGCCATAGAAGCAGTCGTCCTGCCTTTCTTTTATGAGAGATTTTTTTCATCGGGCACCAGCCAATCAATTTTCGAAAATATTCGATAAAAGTCATTTCATATGCCTTCACGATGCCTTTCAATAAGTGATTTAATCTCTTCAGCCGAGGCTTCATCCGTGATTAATGAATAATAAGAAGTCCACGCATACCATTTTCTGTGTTTGGTTTTGATGTACAGTTGCGTATTCAAATCCCCAAAGCGGGTTTTTTGTTTCCTTCCCATAAACATCATGAGAGGAAGTAGGGAGATCAATAGCAAGAGTACATTCCACTCTCCTTTTACTACAGCCATGTAGACTACGAATCCGCAAAAAGCAAATCCTCCAATAACCAGGAGAAGAGACATTTCCTTTGAACGCTTTTCAAGCCTGTATGACGTTACGCTTTCAATCTCTTTATAAGATATTTCAAATCTCTTCAGTCTAAAGGCTTGCAGATGGACCCCAAATTTGTTTACCAGAACGGCTGCGTCGAAGGTTTTGAGAACCAACCAGTAGCAAGAAATATTAAGCAGTAAGAGGCAAACCAGGAAAAGAGGTATGTACTCAGGATATCTCAGGGACAGAATCAACCTGAAGCTTATCATAAAAAATACCAAGAATATAGTATTATTTGCAGGAAAAACTACGTTTGAAGTTCGGAACTCAGGGAGTCGTCCTGTATTTCTGGAAATTGGGATCAAGTTTGCAAAGGCACAGGGTTGTTTTGTTTGCTGTGCTGTTTTCTTGCAAACCGGGCACCAGCCCATTAACTTCTCTATATATTTCAGGACCACAGCTATCATTCCTCACCAGCATCTATAATGTAGGTCTCTGATCCGTATAGAAGTACGATTTTGTTATTTTTCTTTTCCCAGTATAAAAGCACAATATAATACAGAAAAAATATCAAACAAAAGCCAGAAGCGCAGGTTAAACTGAAAGTTAAAACGTATCTCCATCCAAATGAAGAAGAATAACTGAGCAGGGATATCAGGCTTAATATTCCAGCTATAGTTGTCAATTTATTTTTCGTTTGAATCCTTTTGTTGGAATTTTTAATTTTATCCAGAAAACGCAAGTCCCAGATGCAAAGAAGCGGGTTTATAATGATTCCGGAAATCAGTCCCCATATGAAAACCTTATCCATGAGGTGAATTCCCTGAAATTCAATCCACCATAAAGAAAAGAGAGTCAGCCCGGAAGATATTATTAATGCCCTATTATGGCGCTTGTTCCACCAACCAGAGGGTAAAACCGGAGAATTTCCCCCATCTTTTCCTCTGGCATGATTATTCGATTCAAAATATTGAGGGTGGATAGAATCTTGAGTTTCAAGCATCCTTGCATTCGGACACCAGCCGATCAGTTTTTTTATGTTTTCAACTTTAAGGCTCACAGTTCTCCCTCTTTTCCCCAACAGTATACGTCTTTTCGAATCCATTTTCATTTTTTATATAAATTTTCATGTGATTTTTCTTCTCCCAATAAACTAGCTGAAGACTGGTTCCCCACATAATAAAAATATAAAGTCCTGCAATAAAAGAATATAGTGACTGAGAGTTAATCGAAGAGGGCGTATAAGACAAGAAAACTCTAATAGGGAAAATCAAAGACCAAATTAGGGCTAATGAAACCCAGAAGAGTAATATTTTAGAGACATAACGAACAATGGGTTTTTTTGCCAGGGCATCGTACCACTGCATCTGCTTTTTCCAGCAAAGTGAATATATCAGCAAAGGAAGCAAAATACCCAAAAAGAAGGCCTCTGAATCTACACCCTTTCTGAACAGCAGACCTATGTAAAAAGGAGTTAAGAAAAGCGTTGGCAGGAGGAGTCGGACGTCAAGCCTGGAAGAAAATCTGGAAAATTGGCCCGTGACATTCGGATTTCTGGCATTTTTTCCACTGGATTGACCATATATTTCGAAATTAGCAGGCCTAATCCGAGATCCGGTTTCAGTAATTTTTGTATTCGGACACCAGCCCATAAGTTTTTTTATGTTTTCGACTTTAAGGCTCACAGTTTTCCCTCCTTTCCCCCAATAGCATACGTCTTTTGGAAGCTATTTTCATATTTTCTATAAATTTTCATGTGATTTTTCCTCTCCCAGTAAATTATCTGGAAATAGGCGCCCCACATTAAGCTAAGAAAATTTGCAAGGAGAGAAAACATAACCTGCATAATGTGAGTGCCAATAATGGGTATATAAGGCAAGAAGACCAGAGAAAACAGAATAGGTAAAATTATGGCTAAGCTAATCCAAAATGATTTCTTTGAGACATAACGAACATCAGGTTTTTTCGCAATGGCGTCGTACCGCTGAATCCGCTGATTCCAGTAAACTGCAACATAAGCTAGGCCAGTGGATAATCCGCAAAGTAAAGTGAATGGGAGAAAGCCTATCTGATTATATAGCAGGATATACACAAACGTTAAAAAAATATCAAATAGAAGAACTTGGGTACTTTCTTTCAGGAGCCATCCAGGGTCCTTTAAATCTCTGATATCTCCACTTGTTCTGTCCGGAACATTGGAGTCAAAATTTTCAAGGTAAACAGATCTTCTGGCTTCATGTGCTTTGGCATTTGGACACCAGCCCATAAGCTTTTTTATATTTTCAACTTTAAGGCTCACAGTTCTCCCTCTTTTTCCCAATAGCATATGTCTTTTCAAAAACATACGTCTTTTCAAAGCTATTTTCAGATTTTCTATAAATTTTCATGTGATTTTTCTTCTCCCAGTAAATTAGCGGGAAATAGTAGCCCCATGTAAGGAACAAAAGAATTAAAAGTACTCCTGATATCGGCGGAGTGCCAAAATTGAACATATAAGGCACGAGAACCCAACAAAACAGGAAAAGCACACTTATTCTGAAAAGAAGATTAATTATGGCTAGCAAACCCCGAAGAGATTTTATTTTAGGGACATGACGAACAATAGGTTTTTTCGCAATTGCGTCGTACCGCTGAATCTGCTTATTCCAGCGAAATGCAAAATCAAATAGGACCATTAATAATCCGGCGCCTAAATAGAGCAGGTTTAAGCCTATCTGATTATATAGCAGGAGATTCACAAACGTTAAAAAAATAGCAAATAAAAGAATTTGAGTACTTACTCTCCGGAGCCATCCAGGGTCCCTTAAATCTCTGTTATCTCCCCTTGCTCTGTCCGGAACATCGAACTCAGAATTATCAAGGTTAACATGCCTTCTGGCTTCATGCGCTTTGGCGTTAGGACACCAGCCCATTAGTTTCCTTATACTTTTTGTGAATACATTCACTTTTACTTCCCCATTTTCCTGTGTGAACTCAGGCCTTTTCAACCAATTCCTTTAATTTTCTAAATAATTCGTCAGCTATTTTTGTAGGATCATCTGTACTCTGGAGTTTGAGCTTCATTTCCTCTGCAAAATCCCAAAGTAGTTCGATGCATTCCCTGTACCTCTCGCAAGATCCGCATTCCCCTTCGTGTTCGTACCAGACCTGCATTCCGTGTTTTGCCGAGACAAAGATAATTGCGTTGGCTTTGAAGGGAGCAGATCTCCCGAAGAGTATCCCTTTCTTTGAGTCCAGTTTTTCGACTTCGATTCTGTTTGCCCCGGCCATCTCAAGCAGAGTTTCTTCAATGCGCTTATCCATACTGAGGAGAGCTCTTGAGACCGCCTGCCTCGAGACCCCAAAATGTTTTGCGATATTGATATTTGGGAGCCCGTTTCTACGCAGGACCCAGAATTCAAATTGTTTTTCATTCGCCGGAAGGAACATGTGTAAACATCTGGATGTTGACAATATATAGGTTTCTGTACCGAAACTTTTTGAAACTCTTATCCTGAAAATTTATACTTTCTAGAAAGAAAACCGAGTATTTTTAAAAGTAATCAGATAATCTGGCCATAAAGGATATATAAAACATGATTAAAATTCTTTTCAAGAGAGAATGTTAATCGAATATTTTAATGTTATATCAGTTTAATGTTGACAAAAATTAAGGATTATTGGTTCATAAAGTCTAAAAAGCCTAATAAAGATGATTCTTGAAAAAGAGAGGAATAGTTATTGAGTAAAAAATCAGTATCTCTCACCACAGGAACAGTCGCAGTACTTATTGTGATATCCGTACTTGTGTACTCATATTTTGCAGGTCAGCTATTCTTCGGCATTATAGCTGCGGGGATAATTGTTCTGATTGAAGGTATGCTACTTTTTTGGCCGCTCCTTAAAGATTCCTTGAACCGATCCGGTTACAGAGGAGAAGGGGAATCCGAATCTTTTGGCGTTGAATCTACATGCCTGAGCGATTCCAGAGTTTATGAAAGGCCATTTTTCTTCATCGGCATGCCTTTCATGTTTGTGTTTGGAGGTTTATTCTCCAAGTACGAGAGCATATTTTCCATAAAATATGAGGGTGGAACGACACTGGTCATGTATCACGGACTCTGTCTTGTTTCGAAAGACGACAAACTTAACATTCAGGGTAAATGGTATAGGGGAGAAAAGCTTGGGATACAGGGAAATATTGTTATTGCGAAGAGAATTGAAAACCTGAACACTGAACTCGTTTTTATTAAAAAATGAATATTTCAAGGTTCTACAGAGCTCTCTTCAAGTTGTTTAAGTCTACTGAAGTTTACTTTCAGATTTTATTTCCCTTTAAAGCCCATACACTCTTTAATAAAAAGGTTTTACTGGAATCCTTGCTTGCAAGTAAGCATTCCTAATGTTGTGGGATGAAGAGGCTCTAGACTCCAGGAACTTGGGTACTTACAAGCAATCACTATCCTATTTCCTAAGTATACTATTTATAGTTTTCTAAGCAAAATACTGTGAAAATTGATTAATAAGGACGGTGAAAATTGATTAAGAATACTAACTAACAAATTTGTAGATAGATTCGTAAAAACATAAGAAAAAAGTAAATAGTATCTAATTCTAACCTTCAGAATTAAGAGGGACCTGAGAAAATCTCAGGATTCCCTGACAGATAGACAGGTACTTTTAAGTTATATTTATTATACTTAAGCTATTTTTTACAAGCCAAGTACATCGTCCATTGAATAAATTCCGGGTTTTTGCCCACAGACCCATTCGGCTGCACGAGTTGCGCCTTTGGCAAAGATCTGGCGGGAGTGAGCCATGTGACGAATCTCGATTCTCTCGGAGTTTCCTGCAAAAAGAACTGTGTGGTCTCCTGTAATATCTCCGGCCCGAACGGCGTGGATACCGATTTCTTCACCACGTGGGGCGATGCCTTCCCTACCATACACATACTCCTTACCTCGAAGGGCTTCACTGATCACGTCGGCTGCCCTAAGTGCTGTCCCGCTTGGAGCATCTTTTTTCTGGTTATGGTGAGCTTCTATAATCTCAATATCGTAGTCTGAAAGATACTTTGCAGCTTCCTTAACTATTTTGAAAAAGACATTAACGCCTACGGAGTAATTGGGAGAGATAACTGCACGTACTTGATTTTCGCGGATAGCTTCATCAATAATTGAGCGCTGTTCGGAACTCAAACCTGTAGTTCCTATTATAAGGTTAACTCCACATCTGGCTGCCGTCGGAGCGTTTATTGCAGTTGCACCTGCTGCTGTAAAGTCAACCAGGACATCAGCCTGGGTTTTCTTCAGGACAGAGTCGAGATCTTTTACATCTGAAATCTGGATTCCCAAATTACCTACATGAGCAAATTCTCCTGCATCCCTTCCAAAGTTGCTGATATCAAAGGCGGCAACAAGCTGCATCTCTGGAGAGAGAGTAATATTCTCCACAATTAAAGAGCCCATCCTGCCACAGGCTCCGAGTACTGCTGCATTAATCATTCCATTACCCCTAACTTTCTAAGTTCGTCCGCAAGCTTTACTGTATTTGTCTCGCTAAGGGGTGCAAGTGGGAGCCTTAGGTGCCCGCTTGCAATCCCTATAAGTTCGGCAGCTTTCTTGACCGGTACCGGATTTGTTTCCAGGAAAAGAGCACGAATCAGAGGAGCAATCTCAAAATGGATCTTCCTTGCAGTCTCGTAATCTCCAGCAAGAGCTGCATTTACCATTCGAGACATTCTGTCAGGAACTATATTTGCAGCAACAGAGATAACTCCTCTGCCCCCTACAGAAAGAATTGGAAGAGTTAACCCATCCTCACCTGAAAGAACCACGAAATCATCATCAGCGGTATTTTCCAGGATCTGGGAAACTTTGGCGACGTTTCCGCTAGCCTCTTTAATTCCTATAATATTATCTACCTTTGCAAGTTCGGCGATGACCTCCACCGGCATATCCTGCCCTGTCCGTGAAGGAACATTATAGAGGATCATAGGGATATCTACTGCCTCTGCAATCTTTTTAAAGTGTGCAAGCAAGCCTGCAGAATTTGGTTTATTGTAATAAGGGGAGATTAAAAGAACACAATCTACACCTGCATCAGCAGCGTGTTTCGTAAACTTGAGGGCTTCCTCTGTGTTGTTCGACCCGGTTCCTGCAATTACAGGAACCTTTGAACACTCCACTGCAATGTCGATCACTTCTTCGTGTTCGAGTGCAGAGAGAGTTGCCGATTCTCCGGTCGTACCACAAGGTACAATGCCAGTAACTCCTCCCTCTTCAACAAATGCAATATTCCTTTGTAGGCCTTCCCTATCAATCCTGTTATCCTTTGTAAAAGGAGTGATCAGGGCAGGTATTGCTCCTTCAAACATGTCAGATATCCCCGCCTGTATCCCGGAAGTAAGTTTTCAATTCAGTATACTTTCATGCGTGCTACTTTTCGTGTAACGTAACCAGCAACCCTGTTTCTTATGATCTTACTTTCAATGGTCGTGTACTTTGTCACAAGAATCTTGTTTGTTTCAAAGTCCTTTGTGAAGACGTCTCCATATTCCTCGATCAGTCTGAATGCGGTTCTTTTGATATTTGTTTCTCTTATATTTCCCATCGTATCTCCTCTTGAGCGTTTTTTGAGTATTTCTGTTATCTATTCCAGTTATTCAAGTTACTTCTAGTTGTCTCACATGTTTTCCTGTGAATTATTGTTAACGTGAAGCAGGAGGCAAAATGCAGTCCTTTAGATACCGGCATTATCCTCTCCGATTGATGAATTTGATGAAAACTGGATACAAAAATTTGACGAATAATGATTTTGTCGACTAATAGGTCACTTGAGATTTATAAGTTTTGGGGTCATTACCCTGGCAAAACTGCTAGGCTTACCATTCCGTTTCTCCATTGTTTAAATTATGAAATAAGTAGTTGACAACCTTTCTTTAATTCTTTTGCAGCACTTATAAATCATCCTCAATATAACTAGATTACATATTACTTAATCTCATCTTTCAAAGATCGTGAAAAAACGATAACCATAGACTGCATAGTTATCATTTTAACTGGAAAATAGTCTATCTGATAACGATTTCACAAAACTTTTATAATTTTTTGTTTTTTAAAACCAATACGCCTAGAGCCTATCAAATTCATAATATTTTGAGGTTATACTACATATCAGTATAATAGCTATTAATTTTCACCATCAATAAGACCATTTTTGTATTTTTTTCTCTTAGGGGACTATCTATTTTCGTTATCGATCGATGCATTATTCGCACATCTTTGAAAGTCAAGTTAATGTATAACGGTATCATCGTGGCTTCAGGGCATTAATTAAAAAATGCTCCAATAAAACGAAACTCCAGACTTTACATTTTTATTTTCGTTTCTTAACATAATCCGTCTTTCCAAGAACTCGATCGAGAGTTCCCGCACTAGTGAAAACACGTTCCCTTACCCCTTTACGATTAATAAATAACCCTATCAGAACAATAAGCAGACCAAGATCCGGCCTTATCCCAACAACAATTGCTCCTATCAGCACAGTTGTAGAAGCTGCTAGTCCTTTAAGAGCTCCTATCTTGTAGGAACGATAACCTGTCCGTTTAAAGATCCGGACATCCCGAAGGGTCAGAAAGAGAACTACAAGATAAGCGAACATCGCAATTTCCAGATACATTCTTTTCTCCATCTTATATTTTTAATGTATACTGCCTGCTTCTTTATTTTTTCATTTCCTTTTCCTGCATTTTTGATTTAACTTCCTTTCCATTTTTTTAATTTAACTTCCTTTCCTGCATTCTTGATTTAACTTCCGTCTCCTTAATTGAGTTGATAGTGGAGTTTTATTCTCTTTTAATCTTATACCTTATCTTTTAATATTATACCCTTATCATCTTGCAGGAGGTCAGTGCAAGTTAAGAAATATGTCACTGCAAGCAGGTATTTTACAAAATAGCTATGTAAGGTAATATATAAAACCAGCAGGTTTGGTATCTCTTGTGTTATTTAAAGCCGCAAAGAAAGAATTATAAAAAGTTGTTTTTGAGTAATCAGATACTCGAATATATTTAAGGAGAAATGATTCAGAAAAGCAGCAAGTAAATTGCAATGCCGAGAAAGAAAGTTCCTGTCCAGAGGAGAGTTCCAAGGTCCATGTATTTTTTGCCTTTCCATTTCCACCTGTTGGTAACAAAGAGAATTCCAAGGAGAATTGACAGAATTCCAAGGAGTATGTGAAGGCCAAGGAGCGAATCATAATAAGACAGAGTAAGACCTCTTGCTCTACTATAAAGCATATAAAATACTGAAGGCAAAGCCAGGTAGAAGGCAGTTCCTGAAAGCTTTCCGTGCTTGACTATGCTTTCTTTTGTCATCTGAACTCCATACAAAAGAAGAAGAAAAGCAAGGACCTGTGTCAGCAATGAGAGATTTGATAGTGTAAAAAGATTTGAATCCGGAAACAATTTACTTCCCGACCTATCTTGTTTACATTTTCTAAAATTGTTGCAAAAATACTTAAATTTGCTTTTTAAATCTTTTTATAAGGAGCCAGGATCAAGTAGTCCGCTCAGAAACAGAATCACTAGAAAAAGCGGTTGATGGATAAAATAGATGACCAGAGAGTACCGTCCGACACTGGAAATTGATCTAAGGAAAGGGTTCTTTCCGGAATTGGAAATTTTAAATCTCCTTTTTCCACCAGCATATATGGAGTTCCCGAGAAAAATTCCTGCGAGCAGTACTCCAAACCAGGGAAATATAGGAAAATAATCCAGGGTTGAGAATTTTTCGGGTGTGAAGCCCAGCCATAGCAGAGCGGAAAATCCAAAAGTTTTCTCCCTGAGATAGAGTCCTGTAAGGCCAAAGAACAGGCTAAACAACAGATTTTCTTTTCCATATTTCAGGAAGGGATAGGCAAGCACTGCCGAAACCCCAAAAAAGTGCAGAATTCCAAAAATAATATATTGCCCCGGAAAAAAGACCCAGGTTATACCTGTAATCACAAGCCCCATGGAAAAGAGTTTTAATCCTCTTTTAAGGTATTTTGAAAAATTTTCTGCCTTATTTTCGCCAATCTCTTTACCAAGCGCTCTTGAATGGCTTATAGAGAGAGCAGTTCCTGAAATCAGGATAAAAAGGAAAGCTGCACTCCTGGCCATATATAAAAGAAAACCGGATCTGATTTGGATGTTCTCAATTCCGAAAAAGTCCAGATCATAAAGAAAATGATACAAAAGCATCAAAAGGACGGCAAATCCTCGCAGACAATCAATCTCCCAGAAGCGGTCTGCATGCCTGTCCATAAATAATTCCCCTGAAAACCTCAAGTTAATTTAACTAAGAATAGCAATTTCTTTAAAGATAGGTATGTTATATAATTTCTGGGTCTTCGGAGGAAAAATAACGGATTTTTATTCCCTCCTGATAGATCGGATAAATTCGGTTCCTAAAATCCAGTTTTTAAAAAGTTGCAGTGGAATATAGGAAAATATACTGAATAAATATAAAAACTATTATAAGTACCTAAATTAACCAAATAAGTATCTAAATTAACCAAATAAGTATCTAAATTAACAAATAAGTATCTAAATTAAACAAATAAGTATCTAAATTAACCAAATAAGTATCTAAATTAACCAAATGAGTGTCTAAATTAACCAAATCGGTAAAATAAACTATTATACCTATCCCAAATTTTTTACTTAACTCTTTTTGAAGCATGCCTCTAACAGCATCTTAAAGAAACTTTCTTTGTTGTATTAATCTAAGCAGGTGAACTATCCCTTTTTCCAATATTATTTTCTCCAAAAGATAGGTTGAAGGGCAACAGTTCCAGAGTTCTTATCTACATGAAATGGATTTGCGGTTTGAAAAGGTAGGAGGTTACATAGGAATCTTTTACTGCAAAGGAATCCCTGCCACAGAGGAATCCCTGCCACAAAAGAATCACTGCTGCAAAGAATTCTTTGTCGCAAAGGATTCAATGCTGCAAAAGGATCGCTTATTTTGGCTTATTACAACTTCCATTTATGTATCTACTATTTAATCTTGAGTTCCCTGAAAATGCTGATTCTATGCTTTAGATGTAGCTTAATTTGTCTTTTCCTTTTAGATTTAGTTTTTGAGAGTAATCTTCAAATTTACTCCGGAAAACACATCTTATATTAATCCCAGTCCTGGGCCTAAGTGTGGAATTATTCCGAACAAAAATACATTTATCAAACCATTAATCATTATGACAAAGGGAAGGTTCCGAGTTCTATAATAGCAGCATCCTATAAAACATCCTGCAAAAAAAGCTCCTCCCATTCCGTAGGAAGTTCCGTAGCTGGAGTGCATTATCCCAAAAAGTAGGCTTGCGGCAAGAATTCCTCCAGCAGGACCTAAAAACTCTTCGAGGCGTGTCTGCAGAATTGCCCTGAAGATAAGTTCTTCTACCAGAGCCACGACAAAGACCATTATGATTATAAGTTCCAACAGATTTATTGGCGAGAGGTCTGGAATCAGGGGTTTAGCCCCAATAAACATATATTGCGCTTCCGCAAAAATCAGGCCTGCGACGACAGAAAAAGGAAGATAGATCCAGATCTTCCTCAGCGTATCATTCTTTTTCTCAAATATGACGTTCTGGTGGGTGGCAGCGATTATAGCCGACATTGCAAGAGAAGCATAGATGAACACAAATGAGTAAAGATTAACTTTCAAAAAAATCGGCATTGAGAGATTTACAAGGCGGAAAATTGGCAGAAGCAAAAATGCCTGATCGATTTTACGTACTTCCTGTTTTTTCGTAACAGCTGCTGAAAATGTAAAGGCTAGAAGAAGAAGGGTGTAAACTAATGAGGCTTCTTTTAATTTTCCTCCAAAGATCAACAGTTCGGCAAAAGTAATTGCAATTACAGGGACTCCTGCATAGTACATCTTGTCCAGGAATCCGGTTTTTTCTTCGTTTGGCATTTTAAACATTTTCCCGAGCTCCGACAAAGAGATATGTCCTGCTTCTACTTCTGAAGGTGAGAATTCCGGCACTGACATTACTCAGGCCTCCTTAGTAACGTTAATCCATAAATGCAGGTTCCTGTAAGGTTCTTTCTTTTCGGTTTCATTAAAAATCAGAAATTCTAATTTCGTTCCATTTCCCTCGACAGCAGGAGTAAAGACAACCGGCTCTTCCCAAGACATGTTATGTCCAAGGATTATATGTTTCTGTTTTTCCGGAAGAGGGAGAGACTTGTTCCCGAGTTTCACATCCATTGTGTAATCTACAGTTCTGTACTCATGATTCACGATTCCTACAAAAACTGTGCCTTTTTCTCCCTTTACAAATTCTGTTGGATAGTTTCCAATCGTTTTATCAGGCCCCAGAACATAAAATTCAGTAAAGTGCTCTCCCTCTTTAGGATTTCCTATTATGTAAGCCAGGCTGCCCACAGAGGCAAGGACTAAAAAAACCAGGGAAACTGCAAGAGCTCTGTCGAAAGTGGACCCGGACTCTTTCAGAATTTCGGCTTTTAAATTTGGGAAAGAAGCTTTTAAGGGAATTTCAAACGCTTCTGCTTCAGGTAGCAATTTTCTTCTATAGTATGCCGTTGCACACATTAGGAGAGTAAAAAGTGAAAGTACTGTAAGAGTAGGAATCTCCTTGATTCCCCAAAGAGTGGAGGTTAGGCCCATTCCCATAATCGGGACTACCGCAATACTCAGTCCGAAAGAGACCACAGCTCGCTCAATTCCCTCAAGGTCACTTTTTGCAGGGAAGATAGCTGCAGTCAAGGCATAACCTGGCAAGAAAAGCACCATAAGAATGCCCAGATATGTCCTTAGGAAGCTTCCACTAAACGCAGGCACAAGCACTAAAATGTCAATAAGAAGCACAAAACCTGCAACAAGCAACAGGTCCAGAGGAAGTTGTCTTTTTTCAGCCATTTTATCACTAATAAAATTTTTCATACTCTGTCTTCTTTGAATTTATACTTATGTGATCCTTCCATTAACCTGCTATTTTTCTCAGGTCTCCAAACTAGACTATCATTCCAGGTGATCCTATCACAGAAGGATTTACCATATATTATGAAAATAGGCATCTCTTTTGGCATTATTTTTATATTAAAATTCAAGTTTTAAGTTTGATTGTACTACCTTCATCAGATTTTTCTCGCCGTGACTAATCCCACTAGTTACTCCAATTTTTTAGGTACTCCCTTCATTCATAAGGCTTTATTGTATGAAAAATTTTCCCCTCTTTTGGAAGGCTTTTTCCCAGTCTGAGTTATTTTTACCATCTTATGAAGATATTTTTACTCCAACTCAGAAATCTCAGAATGGTCATGGAAAATTTTATTATGTATTTTCCCATTTCAGAAAGCATGAAAGTTCTGGTTACAGGGGGAGCTGGTTTCATAGGCTCCCATATAGCTGAGTATTTTGCTGAAGCGGGACACAGTGTTAGGATCCTGGATAACCTCGCCACGGGTTTTTTTAGAAATGTCCCGCAGTATAAAAACATCGAATTCGTTCAGGGAGACATCTGTGATTCTTCCACAGTTGAAAAGGCGGTTTTGGGGATGGATTACGTTTTCCATGAAGCTGCCCTCGTATCCGTACCTCTCAGCTGTGAAAGACCTGCCGAGGCTTTCCGAATCAACACTGTTGGTACCCTTAATGTATTGCAGGCCTGCGTTAAAGCCGGAGTTGATAAATTCGTAACTGCATCCTCTGCCGCAGTTTATGGAAATAATCCGGTTCTTCCTAAATGCGAAGATATGTATCCTGAACCAGCCTCTCCTTATGCCATTTCCAAACTTGACGGGGAATACCTGGCAAGAATGTTTTATGAAAATAATGGTCTTCGAACAACCTGTCTGCGCTACTTCAATGTCTATGGCCCCCGTCAAGATCCAAAATCCCCATATGCAGCTGTAATCCCTATTTTCCTGGAGAGAGCAAAGGCAGGAAAAGACCTTACTATTTACGGGGACGGGCTTCAGAGCAGGGACTTCGTGCATATTAAAGATGTAGTCAGGGCAAACGTTGCAGCCCTTGAGCATGGCGATGGGCAGGTCTTCAACGTGGCTATGGGAAAAAGTGTTACAGTTCTGGAGCTTGCTGAGAGAATTATTAAATTGACTGGATCCTCAAGCAGGATTGTACACGCCACTTCAAGAGCAGGTGATGTTCGGGACTCAAGGGCAGACGTTACAAAAATCTCTGGCTGGTGGAGAGGAGAAGTTAAACTTCAGGAAGGATTAGAAAGTCTTATTTAAAAGTTATAAAAGATGCCTACTTCAAAAATAAACAAAAACTACTCATTATCTGACCTGCATTTTTCATGCGGTTTAAAGATAGTCTTTGCCTTATTATATGAACATATGTGACAGCTCTCCCGAATAAATTCGCAGGCCTCTATGGTATTTCAACCAATGCTATACTGCCATATAGCAAATACTATTCCGGTCTCGCAAACAACGCTTGAAGTTTTACGCATGAGATCCCCTCTACAACTTTATAATTTGAGTTCAGAACAAAGTCAAGTTGACCTAACTGAGACTGTTCTCTTCTGGTAGCAAAGACTTACATCAAGTAAAAATCTTAAAAGTATATTAAGTCAAGAGATATCGAAAATAAACGAATGTAGGGGAGTTGACGCATTCATGCCGCGTCATTGAAATAATAGGAATTCTGCTAGCTCCTCCTAAAAATAGAACAAAAACAGGAAATTTTATCTCCTGTTTTTATTTTTTAAGATTTCTTTTTTATTGCTCAGGTTTCTTATTCTTCATTATAATAGCCGCACCTATAAGGAGGACTACAACTAATCCTATTGAGAAGCTGGCAACCTTTGAGTTTCCTGAACCATTGTTTTCCTGAGAAGCAGTGCCATTGCTGGTATTTGACTCTGTTTTCTCCTCTGGAGTTACTTCTGAAGGTACCCGACCTGTTTCTCCGCTCGCCTCAGTTACTAGCTTCTCACCTGAGATCGCAAATGGGGAAAAACTGGGAGTTTTAGCTTCAAAATAGACATATCCTGTATCTTCATTGACCTTCTTGGTAGGAAGCGATTCCCACTTTTTGTCGGCAAAGTGCTGAAGAACTACTGAATCTACTTTGATGTGGTTTCCATTAATCCAGTCCTTACTTACCTTAAAGCTAACAGTGGCATTTTCAATGTTATTTGCATTTGCAAAGCCATTATTTCCGACCCAGATATTTATGTGTTTATATATTTCTCCAGTGGGTTCGTTTGGAGTTAGACTGGATTTCGCGTTTAATTCCTCGACAATTGTTTTGGTTTTCCCAACACTTTTCTTTGCCTTAAATTCAATGTATACCACAGGAGTAGCTTTCTTCGGGAAGTCAAACCTTATTATCTTACCGTTGGAAATAAACTGCTCGGAGGTCTCTTTAGACTTGATATTTTTGGAAGACTCGGGTGAGCTCATGCTTCCAGAACCTCCACTACCACCGCCACCAGGGGTAGGTTTGTCATCACCAGGGGCGGGTTACCTGGTCATCACCAGTTTTTGCGGGCAGTACAGTTATTGTAGTCAGTTTTGACTTAGTACCGTTTGCATTGCTTACTGTCAGGTTAGCAGTATAGTTTCCCGTGAGAGTTATACACATGAACCGGAGTTTCGTCACTGGAATCAGTATTCCATCATTTTCAAAGTCCCAGCTCCTTGAAGTTGCATTTTCTGAAAGGTCAGTAAACAGGACGGCAAGAGGAGCATTCCCGGTAGACATTGCTGACGAAATTTGCTACAGGCAATAATGGTACAATATCAATTTCACGCTGAGTAAGCCCTGCAATCTTCGTTTGTGGGCTATATGCACCTATAAAGAGATAATAGTGGCCCTCAGGTAGGTCATAGGTAGTAAGTGAAAGATTTTTCTGCCCAATTTCACCTACTGCTATGGATCCGTTTCCTTCCCCAATCAATTCTTGGACTTTTTCCTGGACTTCATTTCTAGTAAATTTTGATTTGTAATTTGAAGCGTTTAATTCAAATCTATCAGTAAAATTTTCTCCGTTTACTTTTACTGAAGTGCTATTATAAGTGCCGTTGGAATTGATCTCAATATTTGCGTTGTAAACCTGTTCGTTTACCAGTACAGCACCATAAGTAAAGTTACCATTGTTAGGGGCACCTTCAAGTGACATGCTAATGTCCAGATTTTTCCCCTCGTCAATACTTGTAGGAGCCGAAGCTTTTAGTGCGTAATCTGCAACCATAAATGCGGTTTCAGAAAGAACTATCAGGCTACCGTCTTCATTTTTCTGGACCATAGCTATACAATACAGTCCTGGATCAAAAGATCCCAAATTATAATTTGATAGATCCCCATTCTCGTCAAGAACAGCAGAGTAGTTTTTGTAATTTCCATTCATGTTTTTATTGAAAATATTTCCCAGGTTCGCTATATTTGCTGTAGTAATATCTCCAAGAATCCCATCCGCGACCTTCGTGGTCACATTAAAAACGTAAATACTCACATTTCCTTCCAACACCGAAGCCCCATAAAAAGACATAGTGGCTGTTTCATTAGGCAGGTAAACGGGAAGGGTGATGTAGGAATTAATTGGTGGATAGTTAATCATGTAATTTTCACTATCATTATCTTGTTGAATCGCAGGAGAATTTTCAGATTTCTCAAATCTCGGACCTGAATATTTAATTGTTATTGGCTGAGGAAGTTGGAATCCTCTCCCTTCGTCAGCGGATTGGGTTCCAGAATCTGGACTTCCCATTGTAATCCAGTTCCCGTCTGATAAGCTGTTTGTATGGTCAAGGACATAAACAGCATTATCGTCAAAACTTATTCCACTGAAGCTTAAATTGCTTACATTTTGTGGAGTGCAGTTACTACATGAATACAAGTCGTGTGGATATACATCGGATGCAATTGCTGTTGAAGAAGTTAATATTAACATTCCTAATACTATTATTGATAGATATTTTTTCAATTATATACCCCCATTAAATTCATAAAAAATTTTACTATCCTGATTTCAGGATAGTAAAATTTCTTTCATGATTATCGGCTGAAATCCTGTTTCTGGGTTCATTTCTTTATCGAGTACATTATCAAGATTAGAATTCCTGCTCCAATTCCTGTCAACAGATAGAATATATCTACAAATGGAGAAGATTTGGAACTCTGTACATCTTCTCCATAGAGTTGCTTTTGAGTGTCTTTTTCTTTGGCGTCATTATTAAGATTTGAAGCTCCAGAAGCTCCTTTTCCTTCCAAAGTTTTGGGAGTTGTAGGTTCTATAGAAGAACCAGTCTTTACTGAAGAAGAATTTACTACCAAAGCGGATTTTGTGGAAGAAGACCCAATAGAGGAAGATCCAGTGGAAGAAGACCCAATGGAGGAAGATCCAGTGGAAGAAGATCCAGTGGAAGAAGATCCAGTGGAAGAAGACCCAGTGGAAGAAGATCCTGTGGAAGAAGATCCTGAAGTAGATCCTGAGATTTCTTTAGGTTCAATGGTTATCTCTTTCGTGATGCCGCCCACTTTTACCTCAAAGTCTCCCGAAGGAATCGCTTTTGTGTTGTAGGAATAACTGAAGTCCCCGTTAGAGTCAGCCTCTATTTCTTGAGACGCTGTAATCTTCAGGTTCACCTCGGAAATCCCTTCTCCTGCATCCCCGTCTATCTTTATTGTATAGGTTCCTGGTGGGACATTTGACTGAGACACAATTGCAGTATCTCCTGAAGCTCCAGAGCTTTTTGTCATCCAAATTCCCATTTTAACCCTTACATTGAGGTTTCTGGCTCCTGTGGCTTCGACCTTAAAGGAATTGCTAAAGCCGTTAGGAATTTTTACATCTTCAAGAACATATTCATACTTCCCCCCGGATATAGGAACAGTTTTTTCAAAATTCACAGATACGTCGATTTTCTCTCCAGGAGATGCAGTCCCTTTTAGATTAAGGATGTCCCCAGAAACAAGTTTTTGAGGGGAAAATTCCCAGTCACTAACAGATGCAGCTGCTGGAGAAACCGACAGTAAAATCACAATCGAGAGGGAAGCGGTTATAATAGCTAATTCTTTTCGGCTTTTAAAGGAATTAATTAATTTTTTCACGGGAATTACTCCTGTTCAAATTGAAGTCTCATAATTTTAATATTGTATATCTAATCATCATTTAATAATCTAAATAAAATATTTATAGAGATAATATGTTCAAATGTTACCTCCACCAACAATATGTAAAATTTTACTGTTATTATAATATAAATTTATATCTACAGTAATCAGGTTTTCTTTAAGATATCAGTAAAATTATATTTAAATTAAGACTTTTTAAAGGGTCTGGCTCTTATAAATTCAGAATATATTTAAACTACCCTAAAGATAATATACCAGTTATATCCCCACATATTAAATAAATATGTTAAATATGTTAGAAGATATTTATATGTCTATCCTATTTTTTTCTTGAGAATTTAGAAATATTTAATTATTCAAAAGCTGTAAATTCACATAAAAAAGCAGACAAATATCGATTTATTGGTGATAAGATTAATTTCGCTTCAGTTTTTATACAATTTGCTCAGTTAGATAATATATACTAATCATCCGAAAACTGGGGAAAGTTTTTTATACAATACTGTAGTTTTATTTTATAATTCAAAATAATATAGAATAAATTTACAAACAAAGGGGGCATTATTATACTACTGAGTATTATCTCGTCAAGTGCAATCTCTTCGAGTGCAATTTCCATGATAACAACTCCAGGACTTCCTCAGTATGGGGCTGCAGTTGTTGTTGGACTTATAGTTCTCCTCTCTTTAAAGGAGATTCTCTCAGCATCGGGACATTGGAACAAATCTCTTAACAGTTCATTTAATCTGGCAATCATGCCTTTACTGTTATGTTTTGGAATGATTGTTGTTTTTACAGCAGCAACAATTATTGCCTAATTCCTGGCTTCAGGATTTCCTGGCTTCAGGATTTTTATCTTTCTTTTTACTTTGCTCTCTACAAGTCTATCTTTTGGATTCTTCTTGTTTTTCAGTCGAGTTGCACCTCCCTAATTTCGTATCGGGAGCACGAGATCCGTTTCACTCACTTGCTCGCTCAAGCGGACTAATATATGGGCGTAGTTTTTCCATGTTCTCAGCGTTTTCTGTGTTTTAACTTTCTTTAAAGTATAGTCAAAGGATGAGTCGTTGCATTTTGAACATCATTCTTACGAAGAATCAGATTTATGAAGTGGAAATATTTTCTGTGATGACTATAAAAAATTCTTTTGGAGAGATAAATTGAGCAATTGATAGAAAAAATTTTTCAACCGTGTCCTGTTTAGTTTGGCAAAAGAATTTTCATAAAGGTTCTTCAGAAAAACTTATGATACCCCCTACATCCAGACATCTCGAAGCCGCGACTGTCAGAATAGATTATGAAAAGTGTAAGGCTTGCGGGCTCTCTGCGAGGGTTTGCAAAGGAGCTCTCCTTTACCTTGAGAATGGCAAGATAAAGGTTGATCAAACTCGTTATTTCGGTTGCATAGGTTGCAGCCACTGTGTTGCTGTCTGCCCCACGGGATCCATAACTGTCGAAGGAAGGGACATATCCCAGCGTACATTTATGGGCATTCCTTCCAAATAGGCCCTGGCAGGATACGAAGAACTCACGACCCTGATGTTAGCCAGGCGCAGCATCAGGGAATTCGATGACAGGGAAGTTGAACAGGAGAAAATAGATAAGGTCCTGGTACAGCAAGTACGGCACCAATGGGTATTCCACCTTCAGATGTTCAAGTCCTGGTTATAAATGGAAATAAGAAAGTGAGAGAATTTTCCAATGATATACTAGAGCACATAAAAAGTCAGAAATGGATATTTTCAAAGCCTTCCCTTCTCTTGATGAGGCCTATTATAAAAAGGGAAGAATATGAAATCCTTGACAAATTTATACACCATTAATCGAGGTTTTTGAAGAAAAAAGAAAAGAAGGTATTGACTGGCTTTTATATGGAGCCCCCCTTTGCTATGTACTTCGACGTTTCACCCTATGCTGATTCTGCAGATCCTTTTATTGCCGCTACCTATGCAATGCTAACTGCTGAAACCCTGGACCTGGGAAGCTGCATGATCGGGAGTATAGGCCCAATGTTGAAAAGTGGAGGCGAAAAGGTAAAAGAAAAATATGGAATTAATCCCAGGAACCAGCCAGGGATAGTAGTTATTTTTGGTTACCCTGCAGTAAAATACAGCTATGCTATAAGGAGAAATTTTGCCAAAATCAATTATTATTGAAAGAGATCTTCCTTTTCTCAACTCTCATTAACTGCTATTAAATTACGTTTTAATAGAGATTTTGATCCTTAACACCTCTGAGTTATTAGAAAGGATGGGAAAAATCACAATTATAGTATAAGTTTTGGCAAATTACCTGCTTGGAAAGTAAAGCTGGGTATAATTTGGTTATGAGATCAGTTACTGAGATTAGGGAGCAGAAGATCAGCTCTTAAATTTGTTCAGAAAATAAATTTTCTCGTTTTGAAAAATTTATTAATAATTTCCCTCACTCCCACAATCTTGCTTTTTTGCATTATTCAAATCTAAAACTTTTATTTATTTGTCACTGTAATGAATCCAGATTTTGCTACTGTATGACTGCTCTGTGAATTTTTTACTGTTAAAACAACAGTATAGTTTCCAGTTTTACTGTACGTATGTACAGGATTTTTAGCTGTCGAAGAGGTACTATCACCAAAGCTCCATTTCCACGAGGTGGGAGTTCCTGTACTTTTATCAGTAAATGTTACTTTCAATGGTGCATTTCCAGAGGTAGGAGATGCAGAAAAAGCAGCAGTAACAGAAGTTTTCAAGACAGTGGCAACATTTATATAACTGGACTTGGTTGCCACATTACTTCCAGCCGCATTTGTTACTGTTAAGCTAATGGCATATTTTCCGGCTCTGGAATAAGTATGCGTTGGATTCCTGGTTGTTGAAAAAGTTCCATCTCCAAAGTTCCAGTTCCATGAGGTGGGAGTTCCTGTACTTTTGTCAGTGAACGTTACTCTCATAGGTGCATTTCCCGAGACAGGAGTTGCAGAAAATGAAGCAACAGGAGCCTTCAAAGCGTTTACAACAGTTAAATAGCCGGACTTTGTTACCGCATTACTGCCCATAGCATTCCTTGCTATTAAGCTAACAGTGTATTTTCCAGCTTTATTGTATGTATGTACAGGATTTTTAGCTGTTGAAGATGTTCCGTCTCCAAAGCTCCAGGTCCATGAAGTAGGCGTTCCTGTACTTGTATCAGTGAAGGCAACGTTCAATGGTGCGCTTCCTGAGGTAGTATTGCTGCTGAAACTTGCAACAGGTTTTTGTCTAACTGCTGCCACTTTTATATAAGTGGATTTTATGGCCGTATTGTTGCCTGCAGCATTGCTTACTGTAAGTTGTACAGTATAGCTCCCAGCTGTGGAGTAAGTATGAGTTGGACTCTTTTCTGTTGAAGATTTTCCATCTCCGAAATTCCAATTCCATGAGGTGGGATTTCCCTTACTTGTATCAGTAAATGTTACTTTTAATGGTGTATTTCCAGAAGTGGAAGATGCAGAAAATGAAGCAACAGGAGTCATCAAAGAGTTTGTAGGATTTATATAGCTCGATTTTGTTACAGCATTACTTCCAGCCTCATTTTTAACTGTTAAGCTAACAGTGTATTTTCCGGCTGTAGTGTATGTGTGTACGGGATTCTTGTCTGTTGAAGATGTTCCATCTCCAAAGCTCCAGGTCCATGAGGTAGGTGTTCCTGTACTTGTGTCAGTAAAGGCGACGCTCAGTGGTGTATTCCCTGAGGTTGTTGTTGCAGAGAAGTTTGCGACAGGGAGCAAACTTTCTGGAACGGTAAAGGCCTTGATACATATACTCGTATTTGAAAGAACTGTAGTTATGTCTGTCCAGGTATTTCCATTAGAACTGACAAAACTCTCTCCTGGATTTGCTGTTGCTTTACTGCTCCAACCTGAGTAAGGGATTTCTACTGCAATCGGGTAATTGAATTCAGGAGTTGTAAGCTTCAGCACTACGGAGAATTCTTGGCCAGCTTTGAACTGAACATCGGAACCAAGGGGAATTGTATGGTAACCTGCAATGGGGCATATCCCACTCTTTGAAAGAACCGGAGCCACTTGGCTTATGGGAGTGGATCCCGGGTTAGTATAAATATAAATCTCATAGTTACAGTTTGAGTCTGTTGTATAGAAGCTTACAGCTTTGAGGGTTTCATCGGATTTTGCAGTAAAGATATTTGCACACCAAGCAACGGGGTTTCTGTATCCTATGCTCTGTATCCATCCAAGGGGATCATACTGGTAGATGGATTTATAATTATCAGGACTTTCAGCCGTGAAGACAGAATTATAAGTTCCTATATTTGAGTCGTAATAGGAAATATAGAAATACCCATTTTCACCCCAGCCTGTACCCCAGCTATTTTTTATGATAAACGCCCCATTTCCCGGCGGAACCCTGGAAAAGCTGTTTCTGTCAAAAGAATCGTTCCAGCCAACAATGGCTACAGCGTGGTTAGATCCTGAGTACCCGTTATAGTAGTAGCTGTATTTGTTAGGGGAATAACAGGCATTGTCGTAGTACATAGAGGTAAATACCGCTCCATATTTCTGGACTGCCAGCTTTATCTTGTCATTGTCCAGAGACCCTTGCCTATCCGGAAGAAAAAGCACATCTTGAACGTGTTTTTGCACAGCAAGTCCAGTGGGCGAAGAGGTCGAGATACTATTATAAGGATCATCGTTTTCGACCACAGGTCCACTCCAGCGGGCCAGGTAGGCGGTTGACGTAAATTGGTTCCCTCCATCGTAAGAATTGCGGTCAAAACCTTCCGGATATGCAGAAGAAAGGAGATTTTTCATATTATTCTCAGAAAAGTCCAGGTCTTCTCCAGACATTAAAGCTGATTCCAGAGATGCGTAGGATGCAAATGCCCAGCAGACTCCTGCACTACCCTGGTCTTTCACAGTCGTTACCCTGTTGAGGTTTCGCAGGTCATAGTAAGCTGGAGCAGATAATTCGGATTGAGTATTGGAAACCATACTCACATCTACATCCTGCATGTCATAGGAAGCTGAAGCAGATACGTCTGCGTTTGAAATATTGCTTAAATAATTAAGATTTACAGGTGCGGGAACTAAACCTGTTTTCTGTTCACCCTGAGAAGATGTAACTTGAGTAAAAATCTCGTTGTTTTGTGACCTGACAAATTCTGGATTTTCCGGCGCAAGTTCAAGCTCTGTAGAATTCTCATTCAGATTTGTAGTATTTTCTTCGAGATTTGATGTTTTGTTTTGTTCTGAGAATTCGACACCTACTAGAGCTATCGATACGCCGATAACCAAAAATAGAACCAAGAGTTCACTGAATGTATTTATTAATTTTTTCATGCTTAATTCCTTTTTTGCCTTTTAAGTCTTCTCTAAAATCCAGGAAAATATTAGAATAAAAGAACTAGAGGGCGGCACATCTTGCTGCAGATAATGAATATTTTTATGCCCTGATTCCCATATCTTGCAGATAAGAATAATCGTCTAACTCGCAGTTATCTCAGATAGGAGTTTATCAAACAGATACTAATTGTTTAGTTAGATACTATATAAATTTTTTATGAGATTTTCCCCATTTATCTTTTCACATGAGAGCTTACCGGGTTGGCACCGTTATTTAGAACCCAATATAATTAATCGAGGATTAAAAATATATTCTAAATGTTATTCAATTGGTTACACAAAATATTTTCTAGATGGCCTTACTTCAAAAAAATTCATCTATTTGAAAAATAATATTTTAGATGGGAGATCAGTTAACCGATCTGATGACAAGGGGTCTGCATTTATGGAGACTATTAGAATCTAATAGAAGTATATCGCAAGAGTCAGAAAATGGAGTCGAATAGAGAATTAGGCTTGAATTTAAGCTATTAACCTAATACTTAAATGGGGGAGAAATATGCCTAGAATAAAATTCTATATTGCGGCAAGCCTGGACGGCTTCATAGCTCGAGAGAACGGTAGCATCGACTGGTTAACTGAATACGAAAACAATCCTGAAACCGACTACGGCTACTCCGAATTTTATGCATCAATCGGTACAGTCCTTATGGGCAGAAAGACCTATGAACAGGTCCTTGGATTCGGAGATTGGCCCTACAATGAGAAAAAGTCATATGTATTTACAAGACAAAAAGAACCTCTGCGCCGTGAAAAAAATGTCGAATTCATTTCAGGGGATATAAGGCATTTTGTACGCCGGTTAATGGAAAATACTGAGGAAGATATCTGGCTTGTGGGCGGTTCGCAGCTTATCAAAGTATTTCTCGAAGAAAGCCTTGTTCAGGATATTATTGTTTTCGTTGTCCCCAAAATTCTTGGGAGGGGGATTCTGCTTTTTGATCGAATTGAAAAAGAGATCAGATTAAGGACTGGAAGAGTAGAAAGGTATGAGAATGGGCTTGTCAGAGTAGAGTATGAGATAGACTGAGAAGAACTTAAACTGCTTGGAATACTTTCTTTGATCCGGAGCAAGTTTAATTATCTTTATTCAGAATTGAGGAATCAAATCTTTGCATTGTGGGAATTTCAGTTGAAGTTCCTTGGTTCAGCGTTTAGAAAAAATATTTATACAATTAAGTAGGAAATAGATTACTGTATTCCCGTAGTAAACTGAAGAACTAAACATAAGATAGGAGACCCAGAAGATGAAAGAAACAATAGAGGAGAAGCTTTCAAAACCAGTTTCTGGTGGGTTTTTGTTCGGCAATAGTATGCTTTTAACTCCTGATGAAATGAAAGTTGTGGAAAAATACGGCTTTTCGTTCATTAATGGCATGTTTTTAACCCCTGATGAAATCGAAATCATGGAAAACTCTCAGGGTCATCCATGGAACAATAATCTAAACTTAAAAATAAACCGGAAAAGGGGGTATAAAATGGAATACAAGCTAGAAGAAGTCGAGAGAGATTACATAGAGTTCATAAAAGAAATGGGAGAGGAATAACGCAGAAAGAGTGAAATAACTTCTCAATAATCCACCAACATGTCAGACAACCTCCAAAACTCAAAATAAGTAAAGAATTAATTAAATGAATTTAGGGGAAAAGAGCCATGTCTATTTTTAACAATTCCCCTTCCCCACTTCCTGTAATTGACTGCTTTTCGATCATTTTAGGGAAAGTAAAGAACCCAAATAGTGTCGAATTTGATTCTGGGAATTTTAAAGAGTTTGTGCACTAGCTGAAGGAAAATACAACAGAATATCTGTCTTGTAACCTGAGTCCCCATATTTTAAGCGCATAAACCAAATTCCGTAAATCTATCGTGTCAGTTGATTATTGTTTTCAAAATTAAGGTCCTGAGTTCATGAGCTTAAATTTAAGCACATAATTCAACATCAGTAGGAATTTATGCGCCTAAAAAGGCGGAACTTAGGTTGTAAGCACTTTGCCGCTAATCGAAGTATTTCGAAGAAAACCTCAATTAAATTGTTATTTTTTTCATGGTTTCCAGAATTCTTAGAGTAGAATTCCTCAATTTGATCGGATTGTGAATGAGATCAAACTCAGACTGAAAGGGTAGAAAGGGTATGAGAATGAGCTGAGTGAGAGTGAAATATGAGGTTAAGGGCTGACATAAGAAGAAAATAGCAAAGTATAAAAAGAAAGTCATTCGAAATTCTTGATAAGTCAATCCGGTTTCGAGTGATCTAATGGTAATTCCAGATTATCAATCCGTAATGCTCCCATTGTTAAAATATGCAGGAGATAGCAAAGAGCATAGAATTCGTGATGCAGTAGAACAGCTAGCAGAAGAGTTCGGCTTAAACGAGGAGGAGAAAAAAGAGCTACTTCCAAGTGGCCAGCAAGCTATATTTAAGAATAGAGTAGGATGGGCTAGTACTTACCTGAAAAAAGCCGGATTATTAGATTCCAGAAAGAAAGGACACTTTTCCATTACGCTGAGGGGATTGGACATCCTTGAAAAAAATTTCCATTCTATTGATGTCAATTTTTTGAAACGATATGGAGAATTTAATGAGTTTTACAACAAAGACAAGAAGCCTATTATTGACAATTCCGACCCCAACAGCACAAGTATCATTGAGAAGCTAGATCCCGAAGAATCACTTGAAACCGTCTACCAGAAACTTCACAACGAACTAGTTTCCGAAATACTTTCTACAATAAAGAAATGCTCACCACCGTTCTTTGAATCCTTAGTTGTAGATGTGCTGACGAAAATGGGTTATGGCGGTTCTAGAGCTGATGCCGGGAAAGCCATAGGCAAAAGCCATGATGGAGGCATTGACGGAATAATTAAAGAAGACCGTCTGGGTCTCGACATCATATATATACAAGCGAAGAGATGGGAAAATACAGTAACAAGACCTGAGATCCAAAAATTTGCCGGAGCTTTGATCGGGAAAAAGGCGAAAAAGGGAGTCTTCATAACGACTTCGGGTTTTTCAAGAGAAGCCATTGAATATGCAGATCTTACAGGAAATATTGTTTTGGTTGATGGAGAGACGCTCTCAAGGCTAATGGTCGAATATGATGTGGGAGTATCAAAAGTAAAATCTTATGATGTTAAAAAGATAGACACGGATTATTTTGAAGACGGAGTAGTATAAAAGTAGGAGCGTAATCTACTTTTCTGATTTTATTTTGATTATTTTTAGGAACTGTATACAGGTACACTGGAACCAACGAAAACAATAGCCTGTAGTTCTGGAAAATTTCAGCTCCCGACTCTTTATTGAGAAATCAATTCCAAATAGTCATAGGTGCCAGACTAAAGATGTTACTCAAAAATACACCAAATGTAAATATACCTAAACAGAGATATTACTAATTATTGCAAGTTTAGATTATGGGGTATGTCAAAGGGAAGAAAAAACACGCTTTAGAATAGATGAAATTTCCCAATTTGGGAATAAATTTTCCGTTTTTATGCGATTTGAAAATAATTTTAGGCAGATCAGAGAATAGAATAATACAATTGTGTCAACCTGCTTTGTGCGGAATAAAGATTATATATTTGTATTAAGGATATATACAATTGATTCTACTCGGTCTAATTTATAAAAATAAGTCCAGAAATAAGAATCTAAGACTGAAAACCCAGACACTAGTCTGGGAGGACGTCGTGTGAGAAGTCATGAAGAACATGTTTAAAACTACGATTTTGCTTGCTGCCCTTACAGGTCTCCTTGTTTTAATAGGAAGCCACTGGGGCACAGGCGGGATGATTATTGCATTCTTGTTTGCAGTAATCCTCAATTTCGGAAGCTACTGGTACAGTGATAAAATTGTACTCAAGATGTACGGGGCAAAAGAAGTCACTCCTGCTGAATTCCCCGAACCTGCACAGGATCGTCGATGGACTGGCTATGAAAGCGCAACTGCCAAAACCCAAAGTATACATTGTTGAATCCGGGATGCCAAATGCATTTGCAACAGGCAGGGATCCGAAGCACGCGGCTGTAGCCGTTACGACCGGACTTCTTAACCTGCTCTCTTATGAAGAGATCGAAGGCGTGCTGGCACACGAGCTGGCACACGTAATGAACAGAGATACCCTGATCAGTGCAATAGCTGCAACCATTGCAGGTGTTATCACAATGCTGGCTAGCATGGCGCAGTGGGCTGCAATTTTCGGCGGCCTTGGCGGCAGAGACGATGACGGCGGGGGAGGAATAATAGGCCTTATCGCAATGGCTATTGTAGCCCCGATTGCGGCAACCTTGATCCAGCTTGCAATCTCAAGGTCAAGAGAATATGCAGCCGATGAGGAAGGAGCTCGCATTTGTAGAAAACCCTGGGCACTTGCCGATGCCCTGCAGAAGCTCGAATACGGGAACTCCAACTATAAGCCAAGCATCTCAGATGTGCAGCCAAAGGAAAGCAGCGCCCATATGTTTATTGTCAACCCTCTCAAGGGAGGCACTATACAGTCGCTTTTCAGAACTCACCCTGTAACTGAGGAGAGGATCAAACGTCTGAGGGCAATGAGGTTCTGAGAAGGTTTCTCAGACCTTTAATTCTTTTTTTCTTAATCTCGTTTTTGAATTTCGCTCTAACAAGTTAGTTTTATTTAATTTTTCTATTCAAGTTAGTTCTATTCGGGTTCTTTTTATTCAATTAATGTTGTGAATTTAGTTTTACTTAGTTTCCTATCTATTTCCTCTCAATTTCCTTTTCTCTTGTCCGAAATTTTATTAAATAACTGTGCTATATGTTAACAAGTCACATAAAGTCTTTATGCTTATATCTAGAGGAAGCACTTATAAAAGAGAGTGATAATAAAGAGGAAAAATAAAGAATACTCATTAGAATCGGGTCTGACAGATATTTTTTGTAAATCAAAATATTATATTAATATTTATTGTCCACACCCTCCTGAGATTTCATAGGGGAATTTTCAATGGAAGACAAGTTTGAGATTGGCAGGATCATCAGGGCAAAAAATATCTCTGATGCATGGTACCGCGGGCTTAACATTATCTGGAATCATGGGCAGGTAATTACCGACGAAAGAGGAAACCAGATCAGGGAATTTATGGACTTGATGATAGTAATTGAAGATCCTTACACCGATAGGATACCTGAAGATACTGCCTGGAATGAAGAAAGGCTTGAAGAATACGCAAAACAGCTGATTTCGGGAGAAAATGCACAGGACTTTGAATATACATATGGGCAGCGCCTTCGAAATTGGAATGAGAAGGTAGACCAGATCGAGTATGTGATCGAAAAGCTGAATGAAAGTCCCACTTCCAGGCGAGCAATAGCTGTCACCTGGATACCTCCTGTAGACACAAAAGTTAATGAAGTACCCTGTATGATGCTGGATGATTTCAAGATCAGAGATGGGAAGGTACATCTTACTACACTCTTCAGAAGTCACGATTTTGGGGGAGCTTACCCGGCAAATCTTTACGGGCTCTCAAAACTTCTCGAATACGTGGCCGACAAGGTAGGAGTAAAACCCGGAACGATAACTACCATCAGCATTTCGGCCCATATATATGACCATGACTGGGATATGGCAGAAAATATCGTAGAAGGGGTTAACTGAATCTCTAAAGTCGGACTTTTGAATTATTAAATCCAAATATCCACTTGAATCTCAGAAAAAGTACAACAAAAAAATAGAAGAGCTCTGATATATATGCGCGTTTCTATCGGCAAATCCTCAATTAAAGGTGAAGTTTTTGCTCCACCCTCAAAGAGTTATACTCATAGGGCTATAACCCTGGCAGCCCTTTCAAAGGAATCGATCGTTCGCCGTCCTCTACTCTCAGCCGATACCCTTGCTACTATCCGGGCTTCCGAGATGTTTGGAGCCTCGATTGAAAGAGAGGGAGAAAATCTCATTATTCATGGATTTGATGGAAAACCCAAAGTTCCGGAAGATGTAATTGATGCTGCAAATTCGGGGACTACCCTTCGCTTCATGACTGCAATAGCAGCTCTTACTGATGGAATTACAGTGCTTACTGGAGATTCCTCCCTTCGTACCCGTCCTAACGGGCCTCTTCTTGAGGTTCTTAACAGGCTGGGAGCCAGAGCTTATTCCACCAGGGAGAATGAAAGAGCTCCAATTGTAGTCAAAGGTGGGCTAAAAGGAGAAGAGGTGAAAATTAACGGTTCTATAAGTTCCCAATTTATTTCTGCTCTTCTTATAGCCTGCCCACTTACAGAAAGGGGCATCACTCTTTCCATTATAGGTAAACTGAAATCAAAGCCCTATATTGACGTAACTCTAGAGATGCTTGAACTGGCAGGAGTCAGAATCCAGACTGACTATGAAAATGGTATTAAGTTCATTATCCCTGGGAAGCAGAAATATAACTTCAAAGATTATACAGTCCCGGGAGACTTTTCTTCTGCATCCTACCTGCTTGCAGCTGCAGCTATGACAGATGGATCTGAAGTTACGGTTAGAAATCTGTTCCCCTCTAAACAGGGGGATAAGATGATTATTGAGGTTCTGGAACAGATGGGAGCAGATATTAAATGGGATCAGCGAGCCGGAACTGTAACTGTCAGAGGAGGAAGAAGATTAAAAGCCATAACCTTTGATGCAGGAGCAACCCCTGATCTCGTCCCGACCATTGCTGTCCTGGCTGCAGTTGCTGAAGGGACAAGCAAAATTGAAAATGCCGAGCATGTCCGATATAAGGAAACGGACAGACTAAAGGCTCTTGCAACTGAACTTCCAAAACTTGGAGTCAGCCTCAAAGAAGAGAAGGACAGCCTGACCATCACAGGAGGAGAATTACATGGAGCGGCAGTCCACGGCTGGGATGACCATAGAATTGTGATGGCCCTTGCAATTGCAGGAATGGTAGCAGGAGATACAACAATTGATACTACCGAATCCGTATCCATATCATACCCTGACTTCTTTAGGGATATGCATAATCTTCGAGTAAGAGTTGAACAGATTTCGGAAGAATAAGTGCCATCAATATTTAGACCTGCAGGACCTTAAACTGCAGAACCTTAAACTGCAGAACCTTAAACTGCAGAGCCTTAAACTGCAGAACCTTAAACTACAGAACCTTAAACTACAGGACCTTAAACTGAGGATTCATTAAACTTTAGTTGGATAATTCTAAAAGAAAAGAGAATTAAAGAGTTTTGCTTTTTTATTCTTGCCGCTTTTCTGGCTTCTTATTCCTTTATTTATTCTCTTAATTTATTCTTGTTATTCTCTTAATTTATTCTTGTTATTCTCTTAATTTATTCTTGTTATTCTCTTAATTTATTCTTGTTATTCTCTTAATTTATTCTTGTTATTCTCTTAATTTATTCTTGTTATTCTCTTAATTTATTCTTGTTATTCTCTTAATTTATTCTTGTTATTCTCTTAATTTATTCTTGTTATTCTCTTAATTTAGAGTCTCTAATTGACCAAAATTTACATAGAATATCTGATAGCGAACATTCGATGCTATTATATAATAGTTATTCAATCCTATTTTGAAACCCAATGGAAGACTTTTGTAAATACTTTATCAATAAACATTGCCCGTTATCAATATC
>CAVRNH010000013.1:0-37309 GCA_963722085.1 uncultured Methanosarcinaceae archaeon
ATTGGCCTTGGTGAATGTTTAATATCTTTAGTTCCGAATGGATATAATCCTTCGTTATTTTATCCAGTGGAGACAAAAAAATGTAGAATTTCTTTGAATATACCGTTAGACAGAAAAATAATCCTTACAGTAGGAAATTTGGTAGATGTAAAGGGTCATAATGACCTTATTGACGCTATGAGATATATTGTAAAGCAAAGAAAAGATGTGGTTTGTCTAATTATTGGAGAGGGTCCTTTAAGAAATAAATTAGCTCAACAAATAAATAACCATAAGTTAAGCGATTACGTCCAACTAGTTGGCAAACAACCACATAACCAAATTCCAATCTGGATGAATGCTTGTGATTTATTTGTCCTTCCAAGCATTATAGAAAGTTTTGGACTCGTTCAAGTGGAGGCAATGGCATGTGGAAAACCAGTAATTGCCACCTATAATGGGGGTAGTGAAGAAATTATAGTCTCTAAGGAAGTTGGTACCCTATGCCAGCATTCTAATCCTAATAAGTTAGCAGAGGCCCTATTGGTAGCACTTAACACAAATTATTCGAGTAATAAAATAACAACCTACTGTCTTAAATACACGTGGGGGAACATATCCAAAAATATTTGTGGTGTATACGACGCACTCTAATTAATACAAACTATATCAAGTATTTGGCGAGGAAGACTCTATGAAGTTTTGTAATTTAAAAAATGCTCCTTTATTATTAGGATCTATAGTTTCATTTATACTTATCAGTATAAATTTCCTCTTACTAAGTAATTCCACTCCTGAAGGCTATAAAATTAATATCTACTCCCAGCTACCAAGTTATTTTTGGGTAAACTTAACAATTATCTATTTCATAGGTTGCATTTTAGTTTTACAGAGAAAAGATTTTTTTAAAAAAATAGGAATTTCTTCTTTATTAATTAATTATTTATCCATTTTCCTAGTCCCTATTTCGTTGGGTTATTTTATTTATGGCACAAGTGATGAATTGACGCATCTTGGTGAGATTAAAAATATAGTTTTAACTGGACATGTAGATCGTTTTAATGTTTATCCCCTAACCCATATTATATATTCTATGGTTTCATTGATAGTCAACTTAGAGCCTAATCTCGTATCCTCTATTTTACCTTCAATATTTTCTATTGTATTTATTCTAGGTATTATCGCCTTTTCGAAGCTTTATCTTGGTTTTGAGCAGAATCTTATTCCTATTGTATTCCTTTCATCTCTAATTTACTATTTTGGTCATTTTCATTTCTCTAATGTTCCAAATTTCTCTTATTTTTCACTAGTTCCAGTTATTTTATATTCTATGGGGAAATATCTACATCATAGAGACTTTTCAATTTCTACTGTCGTAACAATATTTATCGTTACAATATGTTTTGCTCATCCTTTTGTATGGCTTTTCATAGGTTATCTTCTTGCCTTAATTATTTTATCAAAGAAATACTTACCACAAATAAGTAATGTATACACTATTTTTCTATTGCTTGCATCAACTTTCGTTTTATGGTTTATTAAAAGTTTTTACCTTCAAGAATTCAGTAAAATATACAACTCTTTTGTTAACAGTCAGATTGATTCTGTCGCTATAAAAGGTTTTAGTTTACTATCAAAAATAGATTTTAGCCCAACTGAATTACTTAGGTTTATGTTCTTATATGGCGGTCGTTATATTATTCCTATATTTTTGATTTGTCTTTACGCTATGTTTTTTTTCAGAAGTAATAAATATCCAAAAGATACTTTGAGATCCATATCTCAGCTATTTATGATTGCAGTAGCATTTGGATTTTATCAAATTGTTCTCTTAATTAATCCTATGATATCTCACGGACCTGATAGGATTATGAACTTAAACTATTTTCTGTTTGCAATGGTACCTTTATTTGCGGTCTCTTTGTATTATATTTTTAATATAAATGGCAAGTGGAAATCTATCCTCACACCTTCTTTAATATTGTCATTAATTTTCTCTTTAAGTGTATATGGAGCTTTCTATTCGCCTTATATATATCAACCGAATATTGGGACAACATACAATGAAGTCGATGGTATGAACTGGTTATTTAATCACAAAGGATCAATGCCTATACACGATTTATTTGGTGAAAGTGGTCACAGATATTCTAGTTTATTTTATGGTTGGTCAATAACTAAAGAAAAGCTAGGAAGCGATGTTCTCGTTACAAAAGCAGGGGTCCTTCAGGACCACTTTGGATATGACAATAATGAGTACTTTAATATGCCTAACAGTTATATTGTGCTAACCAGTGAAAGTACCCTAGCATATACAACAATTTATGAAAAATTTTCTAAATATACAATATCTGATTTTTATAAATTAGAAAACGATCCTAAAGTGAACAAAGTATATGACAGTTTGAACATTAAAATATTAATGTCATAATTTGTTCTGAAATTAAGAATCTTGGCCTTTAAATCTAGCTTTGACAGCTTCTAACATCTTCCTTAAAATTTTACCAGATATTTGCTAGAAAAAGTGATTTGGCAGTAAAACTAATTTATCCAAATTCTGACGAAATCCCCTTTTTTTGGATTACAGTTCCCGTTAGCTGGCTGATTTCATCTTAATACGCCTTGTTCAACTGCACTAGTTTTCTAAACTTACTACACATAGAGAACCAAAACCTACAACGCACGGAAAATGGGATACAGAGTTCAGGTGTGACCTTTCAGATAAACATTAACTCATTACTATTGACTACCAAAAGAATACTTGGAAAATATACTGAATATAGAATTATCTCTTCTTTATTACTTCTCAAAGTTTGAAAGATTTATACGAACTCATTCATTAAACTTCTTAAGGCTGAAAAATTCCAAGAATGATCCTAATTGATCCTGGATTCCGCATTTTTAGGCGCATAAGCTTCCATTGATGCCGAATTATGCGCTTTTCCTTAAGCACATGAAACCAAAGCTCTAATTTCAAAACCACAATCATTTGACATTATAATTTAGTGGAGCTATGTATATGCGCTTAAAATATGGGAACCCAGGATTGATACATTTATGAGCTCGATCTAAATAAAGCTCTCTGTAAGCTTATAGCTGAGTAAAGTTTTGATGAAGGAATTAAAGTCAATTGCTTTACTCTTAGCTTACCTAAAATAGAGGACAAATTGAGCTGCTCATACAGATTTTCAATAGCAAGAACCGGTCGGGTGAGAAAAGAGATTTTATCATTAGGAATGATTTCATATGTTTTTAGTTATATTTGCATTTTAGTCGATAAATATAACTAAGAACATAAATTTTTATTTAACTGTCGAAATTAATCTAGAATTTTGGATTTTGAAGATACTGTTTTTAATTAGTGGAATTGCTATTATTCCATTAACTATTATATTCGCTGATAGCCATCCGTATCCAATGCCACTTAGTCCTATTTTTTTCATAAGAAAAATGCTTAAGATCACTGAAAGACCATTAATCCAGCGTGAATATGAATTACCGATGCAATATTCTGTTCAACTCTTTTTATCGATACTAATAAAATATTAAACGAGTATGGGATCGAAGAAATCGCCAGAAGTTTTAGCATTTCAAAAGCATTCTCGTGAATACTCGATGCCCAAATAATGAGAGTATCTGATCACCAAAGTAAAATATTATTAATATGGAGGGGATGAGTAAAATCATTGTGAATTTTGATGCTTTTATCGAATTTGTCCTAATTGATTAGTTGAATGTGTTCCTTCTGCAAATAGTGAAGTCGAAGTTGCTTTTGGAATCACAAATAGTATCGCGGAGAATGACCACGCTATATAAAAATAAGCATTCATTTCTGGTCCCAGAAGATGAACTATTAAAAGCGGATATAAAAAATTAGGCATCGCTTCAAAGATGGTGGCTATGTAATTTCCTAATGAATAAGTGAATCATTTCTTTAATTTTTAAGTCTTTTTTTGTAAACCAATTCGATAATTTGGAATCATTTTTCAAATGAAAATTATTCCACAAATGACTGGTACTACAAATCCTATTCCATACGATATATAGATTCCAAGAAATCCTATTGATGTAAGTGTTGGTAGTATTAGTATTCTTGATGTCGCTATAATGCTTTGAAACAAAGAGTATTTCGTATCTCTAAATGCAATGAAAACATTGTTTTCAAAGACATATATTGAATAAGCGGCAGTAAATATAATAAAAGAAAATAGTAAAAAAATTTCCTTTTTTATGAACTCCAATTTCGGTGAGAATACTTTAATCCCAATAAATATATTATAGCTACTGCTATTGAGGTTAATAGAATAATTGCCAGACACGAATTTATTAATGAACTTTTTCGCTTCTGTTGGAAGATAACTAATTACCCCTATCTCCAAACCAAATCTTGTAAATAGGGAAAGTAGTCCTATCACAGAAATTAGAGCAACAGAAAGCCCGACATCTTCAGGACTATAGAATCTTGCAGTAATTATCCAGAAAAAGAATCCTGAACCTGTACTTATTAAGGTTGTCAGCATCAAGTAAAGAGAATTTAGGTATAGAGGTTCTCTGAAGTAACTGGTTTATACTTGTACATCTTATGTAGCCCTTTTCCATCCGATCATAGTTTTAGTTTTTTGCAAGGACTTTTACTTTGAAGTCCTGAAATCTCCAGGAACTCTCATTAATTACATTTCTAGAATCAATTATACTTAAATTTACTCATCTTTTCTCTAAACTTGTAGGATCCACCCTCTTAAACTCTGAATGATCCGTCAGAACTACAATACAATCACTCCCCTCTACAGCCTCTTCTAATCCCAGAATCGGATAGCTCCAATCCTTCACAAATGGATCATAAATTTTTACCTTAAATCCTTCCTTTTCTGCAAGCTTAATAAACTTCTTAGCTGGAGTAGCTCTTGTATCTGCAATATCTCCTTTATAAGCAACTCCAAATACAGTAATTGTCGGATTCTCAATTCCTGCAAGCATTTCCTTTACCATTTTCAAAACGTACTGGGGCATCGAATCATTGATTTGCCTGGACATCATAATGAGGCTGCTGTTGTTGGCGTTTTCTGTCAGGAACCAGGGGTCTATAGCTATGCAGTGACCGCCTACTCCAGGACCGGGTTTTAAAATATTTACACGAGGGTGCTTGTTTGCTATTTCTATGGCTTTCCAGACATCTATGCCATAGTCATCGGCGATCTGAGCAAATTCGTTGGCAAGGGCGATATTGACGTCGCGGAAGGTATTTTCCATTAGCTTGATCATCTCAGCGGTTGTGCTATTTGTGAGGTGGAGGTTGCCTTTTACGAAAGAAGAATAAAGCTCGGCTGTAAGCTGGGTGGACTTTTCATCGACTCCGCCAATAACACGGTCATTGTTTACCATTTCGTGAAGAGTATTGCCTGGAATTGCTCTTTCCGGACAGTGAGAGAGGTAGAAATTTTCACACATTCTGAGGTCTGACTTTTCCAGAATGTATTTTACCTGTTTGTCACAGGTGCCAGGTGGAATTGTAGATTCTATGATTACCAGGTTGCCTTTTCTAAGATAGGGAACGATCATCTCACAGGCTGAGACCACGTATTTGAGGTCTGCCATGCGCATTTCGGAGTCAAAGGGGGTTGGGACTGCAACAAGAAAAACATCAGCTTCTTCAACAAGGGATTCGGCTCTGTAAGCTTTTTTGGCAATGGCACTGTCTAGTAATTCCTGAAAGCCCTTTTCTTCAAAAGGCATTTTTCCTGCTTTGAGAGTATCTACAACACGTTTGTTTACGTCAATGCCCACGACTTCATGGCCATTATTTGCAAAAAGAAGAGCAGTCGGGAGGCCAATATATCCCTGGCCAAGTACACAGATTTTTGACATTCTTTTTCCCACCTTTTAGAAATAATACTTCTGATTTTAATTTGGCTATGTTCAGTACTGGATTTGTTCAGGACTCTCTATGTTGCTGCATGGGATGATGTAACTGGTTAATGCATTATCAAGGGTCAGTTCTGCAGCATTCCCGTTTCCATATGGATTTTCCCATTCACAATCTGATTCAATCATTTTTCTTGCGCATTCAATAATCTTTTCTCCACTTCCCGCAATTAGATTCGCACCCACATCTACCGTTTCCGGCCTTTCAGTATTGTCTCGAAGCGTTACGCAGGGAACTTTCAAAATACAGGCTTCTTCTTGCACCCCGCCACTATCTGTAAGGATTAGTTTTGCTTCGCTCTCTAATTGCAGGAATTCCAGGTAACCGAGAGGCTCAATTAATCTTGTACCTTCAGGAACTTCGAGACCAAATTTTTCTATCATTTTCAAGGTTCTGGGATGAGCTGGGAAAATAATGGGCAGGCCGAATTCTTTGTAAATTTGCGAAAACCCGTTCAGAATTCTGTTAAGACGTTCTTTATTATCCACATTTTCAGCACGGTGGACTGTAGCTACAAAATATTTTTTTTCCTCTAAGCCTAATTTTTCAAGAATATCAGTTCCGTATTTGGAAATTTCGAGGTTCTGATAGGCTGCATCGACAACCGTATTTCCTGTGACGAAGATTTTTTCCTGAGGGATGCCTTCGTTTAGCAGGTGCTTTTTTGAAGTTTCGGTTGGGGCAAAGAGATAATCTGAAGTGTGATCTGCAATAATTCTGTTAGTTTCTTCGGGCATTGTCCTGTCAAATGATCTAAGACCTGCTTCCACGTGTCCTATTTTTATCTGAAGTTTTGAGGCTGCAAGAGCACCTGCAAGAACAGTATTTGTGTCTCCCTGGACGAGGACAATATCTGGCCTATCTGTTATCAGGATTTCTTCGATTCCGGCAAGCATTTTTGCGGTCTGTTGTCCATGTTTGCCAGACCCTACATCAAGGTTGTATTTTGCTTGGGGGAGCTCTAATTGCTCAAAAAAGACTCTGATCCATTTCATAGCTGTAGTGTTGGCCCGTATGGAGAATATAATAGTCAATATCTTGCTTTTTACATTCCCTAATTATCGGGCTCATTTTTATGATTTCTGGTCTAGTGCCGATAATAATTGCAATTTTCATATTTTTCACATGTCCATGCTAAAAATTTCCGCAACTATTATAATTTTTAAATAATAAGCATTAAAATTATTTAAACTGTTTGGTCTGTTTCAATCACTTACCGACCTTGTATTTCTTTACAAATCTTTTATTATTCATATCATCATTTCGTCCAAGTGCGGAAGTCTTATAAAAAATATTTGCAACATAACTCTAGAAAATAAGCTTTTATGTGAGACGGTTTCAGAAATGTACTGATAAATTGGTGCTTTAGGGCAATACTCTGGAACCATTAATTTGGGAAACTTCTGCCTCTGAAATATTATGTTTTTAGGGGCGGTCAACACTTGGCAGAACGTTCCTTCAATAGGTGTAAATCAATCGATTTGATCCGAAAAAACTTTGAAAATTAATTATTAAAACAATGAGTTCTGAGATTGACTATACAGAGCCTCAAACTCCAAAGGAGTGTAGCAACACTAAACTTCGGTCCAATATCTAGGGTGCAATAACTTTATGAAGTAAACTTCCTTATATTCTCCTTAGGGAAAAGTGACAACTATGAAAGCTGCCTGTATCCAGATGAATATCTCTTTGTGCTCAAAGCGTGAAAACCTCGAGCGTGCCCTTTCCTTAGCAGAAGATGCGGTTTCGAAAGAAGCTGAGTTACTCGTTTTCCCGGAAGTATTCTCTACTGGTTTTTGTTACGACCGCATTGAGGAGCTGGCTGAAACCACTTCTGGTCCCACTATCGAAGCTCTCCGCGACTTCTCAAAAGAATACGACTGTATTCTTGCAGGCTCAATGATAGAAAAAAGAGAAAGGGACCAAACAGATAAAGAAGAAAAGGTTCCATCCCAGTTTAACCTTGGTTTCTGCCTGGAATCCGGAAAGCTAGTTGGAACCCACAGAAAGACTCACCTTTATGGCCCCGAAAAAGAGCATTTTGCACACGGAGACCAAATCGCCCCTATAAGGCTGAAGAAATATGGGCTTTCCATAGGACTTATAGTCTGTAATGAGCTCCGCTATCCTGAAGTTGCCCGGAAACTGGCCCTTGAAGGAGCAGATATTTTGGTCTCATCTTCTGAAATTCCGGACTTCTTTGGACACTCCTGGAAAACTATTTCCCTGGCACGAGCGCTTGAAAATGAGCTGCCTCATATTGCCTGTACGCGGGCAGGGAAAGACAAGTATTCGACTTACTTCGGCGGTTCGTTCATTGCAGATGGATGGGGCCGTATGCTGGCAGAAGCCGGAGAGGAAGAATGCGTACTTATAGGAGAAATTGATCTCGAAGAAGCAAGAGGAGATGAGGAAAACAACTTCTATTTTTGAAGATCGTAGGCCTGACCTATATTAAATCGATATTAGAGCTTATCCCGTAAATCAAAGACAGGATAAGCCAAAAAAATCAAGTTTTTTTAAATTGGCAGAAAAATAGCATAAATTCGCTTAAAAGTGACAGAGAAAAAAAGTGTAACTCTGTAGAACAATGATGTCGTCTGTTTTTAGTTCTATTGTCTATATGCTTTTATTCAGGAACATTGAATTAATTCTTCGTCGGCAGCCTTCAAAAATTAAAAAATTAATGTTATATTTCTGTTAATCATTAGCTTGTATCATATCAATTGACCTTTATATCAACGGGTTCTTCTTCAGCACAACGTCTGAATGTAACTTCAAGCACTCCGTTTTTGTAGCTAGCTTTTGCACTCTTTGGGTCCACATGGACTGGGAGCTCAATATCTTCCGAGTATTCGGAAGGCCCGAGAATCTTAATCTCGAGGTTTTGAGCTGTAGCACGCAGTTGAAGATCTTCCTTTCCAATCTCTGGGAATTCTGCAAGTACGTGTATCAATTCCCCATTTTCGAAAATATCAATTAAAGGATCTTGTGTTTCAGAGGGGAGGAGATTCTCTTCATTTTGAGAATATTCCGGAGAATTTCCGAACTCCCTGAATTCGATATCTTCTCCTGGGCGATGAATGATAGAAAATCCGTAAACGAATGGAACGGATTCCCCCATTTCTTCCAGGATGGCTTCGATCATCTCTTCCAGGTTGTCAAAAAGTTCAGATCCAAAGTCTTCAAAGAAATCCTTTCTTTTTCTTATGCCCACCATTATTACCTCTGCTTTTCCTCGCGCTGTTGCACTTACAGTGAACTCTCAGAAAATCTCCGATTTTCTGTGATCCCGAATAGTTACTCAATATTGATTGAGGTTCGAGAACTGTATTCCAACCGCTTAAAGGTAACTTCCAGCACGCCATTCTTGTATGTGGCTTTCGCACTCTGGGGGTCCACCTTCACGGGCAGCTCCACACGTTCGGAATATTTTGGATTCCCATCTATTGTTTCGATGTCAAGTATTAAATCAGTTGCGTTCAGTAAAATATTTTCTTTCTCAATTCCCGGTATTTCAGCGATCACATGCACTGTATCTTCGGATTCCAAGATATCAATCAGGGGTTTTCTTGTGCCAAGATAATGCCTATCTCCGGTTTCTATTTGCTCAAATGTAGGGATATTCCCGAATTCGCGAATTTCAGGGTCCTCACCTGGCCGATGGGTTATGGAAAAGCCATAGACAAAAGGATGCTGTCCAAAATTTTCCAGGCTCATACCTATTGCTCTGTTAAGGCGATCGAACATTTCGTTCATACCCTGAGCAGGATCGATTCCAAACATTTCATCGAAAAAACTTCTTCTCCTGTCTCTGTCCATCTCATCACTTCATTATTAAGTTATCTGTTCTCAATTTATCAGGTAAGCATCAATAAATTAACAGGTCTTTTTTGAGCAGGCTCTGCAACTTCTAAAAGTCGAAAAAGCCGAGCTTTATCAGCCTTTAAGCAGCAGACTTATTCAGCCTGAAATAAACCTGGAACATTTTTATTTTCGATTTCTTTTTCCTGCTCTTCAGCCTCGATATTGTCTTCTAACTCAGTTGCATATTTAGCAAAGAGCTCGGCACTTTGTTCATATGTGCTAAGAGTCTCCCTGGACGTTGTAGGCTTAACACGGCGGATTGCACGTTCAAAATGCTTTTTCGAAATCTTAACTTCTCCTGCCTTCTCCTCAATATCTTTCCGACTGATACCTGGAGTAACTATCTCTCTAAGAGCTAGCATTGCTGCTTCCCTGCAGATGCCTTCGATATCGGCACCCACGTAACCCTCGGTCATATCAGCAAGCTCCGAGAGTCTTACATCCTCAGTAATGGGCTTTCCCTGCGTATGAATCTCAAATATCTTTTCTCTGCTTGCTTTCTCAGGTGGATTGATATAGATGAGCCTGTCAAAACGGCCAGGCCTGAGCAGGGCAGGATCTACCATATCCGGCCGGTTAGTGGCTGCAACGATAATCACGTCTTTTAGCTCTTCTACCCCGTCCAGCTCGGTAAGGATCTGACTGACAACTCTTTCGGAAACATGCGTATCGGAAACAGAGCTTCTTTGAGGGGCAATGGAGTCAATTTCATCAAAGAAAATTACAGTCGGAGCAGCTTGCTTTGCTTTTCTGAAGGTTTCTCTTATCGCACGTTCAGATTCACCCACGTATTTGCTGAGCAGTTCAGGACCTTTGATACTTATGAAATTTGCCTCGCTTTCGCTGGCAATAGCCTTTGCAAGAAGAGTTTTACCTGTACCCGGGGGTCCGAATAGCAGTATACCTCTAGGAGGCTTTACATTGATAATTGTAAATATATCAGGATACTTCAGGGGCCATTCTACAGCTTCAATAAGTTCCTGCTTTGCCTTCTCAAGTCCGCCGATATCTTCCCAACTCACATGTGGGACTTCAACAAAAACTTCTCTCATGGCTGAAGGCTCGATATTCTTCAGGGCTTCTCTAAAGTCCTCCTTTGTAACCACCAGATTGTCAAGAATCTCCTGTGGGATCTGTTCTTCTTCGATATCGATTTCGGGAGTTATCCGTCTGAGAGCATGCATGGCAGCTTCCTTACAGAGAGAAGATAGATCGGCACCCACAAATCCATGAGTTACATCACCAATTTCACCAAGGCTTACATCCTGTTCAATAGGCATACCTCTGGTATGAATGAGAAGAATCTGCTTCCTGCCATTTCGATCAGGAATTCCAATTTCTATTTCCCTGTCAAACCTTCCGCCGCGGCGAAGAGCTTCATCTATGGAATTAGGACGGTTTGTAGCTGCAATTACGACTACCTGACCTCTAGTCTTAAGCCCATCCATTAGGGACAGCAACTGGGCGACTACCCTGCGCTCCAGTTCTCCGGTAACTTCACCTCTTTTAGGGGCTATGGAATCAATCTCATCTATAAATATGATTGAAGGTGCGTCCTTCTCAGCTTCTTCGAAGATCTCGCGGAGCTTTTGCTCACTTTCTCCGTAATATTTAGAAACTATTTCAGGGCCGCTGATAGTTATGAAATTGGCATCAGTTTCACTTGCAACTGCCTTTGCGATCATCGTCTTGCCCGTTCCGGGTGGCCCATGAAGGAGAACTCCTTTAGGGGGCTCAATCCCAAGCTTAAGGAAGAGCTCAGGATGTCTTAGCGGCAGCTCGATCATTTCCCTGACAAGCTGGATTTCCCGTCTAAGCCCACCGATGTCCTCATATGAGATGCCTCCTGGAGTTTTGATTTCCTCAACAGATTTTTCCTTAATGACAATTTCTGTGTCCTTGGTAACAACTACAGGCCCTGCAGGTCTTGTCGATGCAACTACGAAGGTTAAGGGATTGCTTACAGTTTCTACCCTGATCTGCTGACCTTTATTCAAAGGTCTTCCCTCGATTATTCTAAGAATGTAATGTGTACCTCCCACAAGCCTTACAGGTTGGGAAGGAGCGAGAGTAACTCTTTGAGCATGTTTTGCCTGGACTTTTTTAATCGTGACTCTGTCATCAATCCCTACTTTTGCATTGCTGCGCAGATTTCCGTCTATGCGGACCCTGTTTTCCTGCTCACGTTCTACATTTGGCCAGACGATTGCGTAAGTTTTGGCTCTTCCTGAGATCTCAATTATATCTCCACTTACAAGTCCCATCTGTTGCATCAGCCGACTATCTATTCTCGCAATTCCCCTGCCTACGTCTTTATGATAAGCTTCAGCTACTCTCAGATTCGTTTCTTCAATCATCTATTCTCAGCTCCAGTCTCACATAGTTTCCAATAGTGCTGGTTATTCTTAATACTGTACTCAACAAACCCTCTTTCTGCAAGATCTATCAGGTTAGCATTGATAATGCTTGGGTGCAAGCGCAAGTTATAGCATAAGGCAGCTAGAGTGGTTTCACTTTTCAGAAGCTCAAACAGAAGTTCACATTCTATAGGGCTCTTGGCAATCTCCTCAATTGACTCAAGACAGCTATCCATCAATTCCGCATACTCGGCCTGGAGTTGCTGCTGCATCTGTGCAAGCTCTTCCTGCCTTGCTTTTAGTTCCTGGACTCTACTACTCAGTCTTAAAAAGAAAGAATACGACTCTTCCCTGGTAGCAGCCTCGTTATTTTCAGCATCAGACGATTCTACTTTTGATTCTAATTTTTTTCCCCTTTCAAAAGCAATATCGTGAAGTACAACATTATAGGTGTACGGAGACACTGAGACCTCTAGACGCATGTTATTTGCAATATTGAAGTACTTGCGCCTTTGTTCATCCACGCTGCACTCTATAAGCCCTGACTGTTCAAGCAGGCTAAGATGACTTATTATCGCTTTTGGCCCTACTCCCAGCCTGCCTGAGATCTCACTGACATAGCAGGGGCGGTTTGCAAGAAGCTGGATAATCTTCCTACGGTTCTCATTTCCCAGGATGTCAAGTAGTTTTGCTGGATCCATTTTTCCCCCCTATGGTAATTGCCAAAATCTTATGTGAGATATACAGTAGTAATACCGAATTTTTACCTTTTGAATAATTGTTATAATCATCATTTTCCTGAGTAAATTCTGACAAAGTTGTAAAATTCCTACCAGTAGCTTTACCCAGAAGACTGACTGCAAATAGATGTGCAGTAGATAGTAACCAATAGTTATCAATAATGATATATAAGTTTTTGCAATGTCAGTTATGACATAAGAGAAATAATATAAGGGCTATCTCAAAGATATTTCAAAATATTCAGGTAGAAAAATCTCCGGAGTTCTGAGAAATTCTAAGATTATTTCTGCTTTTTTAATTTTGTTTTATTTTTGTTCTTTTCCTTCTGTTGTTTGAAAACAGAGGGCAAATGCAGGGCGTAAGAGCCTTCTTCTCTGATTGCCATAACTAACTCTTTTCTCTCAAAGAGAGAATCAAGGTTAAGTTCGTAAGAACCCGGTCCAAGAATTCTTACAGACTCTACCCTATCTTCATCTGTTTTCCTCTCAGCTTCAGGCTCCCCTTTTTTATCCTCCTGCTCAGAAGAAAGAGCTTCATCAATACTTCTGACAACTTCATCGAGAGAAGATTCTAAATCCAGTTTTTGTTCTTCCAGAGCGGGCCTTCCCTGATTCTCCGAACCTTCGGATTCTTTCTTCACGTAAAGGAATTTATTCCAGCCGCAGTTCGGGCAGCCGCTTAAGATGACCGAATCTCCGTCTTCAAAAATGGTTCCGCATCTGGTGCATCTGTGTGGCATGAATTCACCGATTAATAGATAAGTATGAACTGATTTGTTGAAAATAATATAACCATATAATAGGTACATTAAATGATACTTTAAATGGATATCCTCAATAGCACATCTATAGTGATATCGCAAATGGATAGCTTAAAGGATACTCAATAGCATATCTATAGTTGATACCTCAATGGATAGCTTAAAGGATATGTTCAATGGCACATCTATAACCATATCCTGTGGACATTTTAATTAGACATCCTGGAAAGATATGTATATTTGTATTTACTGCTTAATATTCATTTTTAAATGAGAAAGCTATCTTTTGAATCCGGAAGGGCAAAAAGAGCTCACTGGTTGCAAATCTCTTCTAGTTTCATATAAGCCACAGGTTATTAATCCTACTTATGGATGTAAATTTGCAATAAAAGCTTTTTATAAAAGTTTCCAGTACTTTTTCCCGTTAACTGTTTCGGAACTGATTCTGCACACTCTTTCCATCTCCTCGAGGATTTCTGGAATCCGTCCTGGCTGGGTAATCTCAAAGACAACGGGATCAATGGCATGGTTTATGTAAAGACTATGTTTGAGATCTTCAAGGCTCCATAGTTTTTTAGCGTCTTTTCGCATACATTTGGTCAGGATACTGATCATATCCTCCATAAAATTCCAGGGATAGACAATCCATGCCCAATCCTCTAGTCGCTCTCCTACATAATCAGGATCAATTTTCGAACTTCCCAGATACTGTAGCGAAGCAGTCCTGACTTCTATAGGACTTCGACTTTCTACGTAAGCCCTAGCACTTAACATGCTTTCTCCGGTGTCAACAATATCATCCACAATAAGCACTTTTTTGCCTTCTATCACGCCAGCTGAAAGGGGATATCTAATATAAGGTTCACCACTGTCGATAGCCGTGGCTCCTATATAATGCTCGACTTTTAGGCTGGATAGGTCATCTAGCCCTAGAAAATCACAGAGCACGCGCCCCGCAAACCAGCCTCCTCTGGCTAGCGCAATAATGATGTCCGGCTCGTATCCCGAATGTTTTATTTCCTTAGAGATATTTCGGCACAAATTATAAATATAATCCCAGTTCGTTAGTACGCATTTGAACGATTTTATCTAAGTCCCTCCCTGATCCGAAATTTTGCATATATGGTAAGGGCACTCATCATTTTAGGAGCATGCATTTTCCAGGCTCCCTCTCTGAGATACATAGTTTAGATCATAGACTTTAAGTTTTCTTTTCTTGTTAAAAGATGTAAAGAAAAAAATTTAAGGGAAATATTAAAATTTATATGTAAAACTTTGACTATCTAACATATATAATCAAAATGAGAATTTGAAAAGACTTTAAGTTATCGCTTTCGAAAATGGCAAACTCTTTTTAGGTATCCGTCCTAGAAGACAGAAGAAAACGAATCTGCAATAGAAGTCTAAGACCTGGAAAGTGAAATCAATGGATAAAGATCTAATAGACATGCTTTTTATGTCCCAGAAAAGAAGGGACCTCTTACTTCTGCTCAAAGATGGAGGAAGAAAAATAGAAGAAGTTGTATCTATCCTGCATGTTACACCAACAGGGATGCTTCCTCAAATCAAAAAATTGAAGGAGGAAAATCTGATCCTTCATGAAAATAGAGAATACAGGCTTACTCCTCTTGCGGAAATATTGGTTGAGAAAATGGAGCCTTTGCTCAACATCCTGGAGGTAATTGAGGGAAACTTGTATTACTGGCAGGAACGTGATCTCAGCAGTATACCCCATTCTTTTCTTGAAAGACTCAATGAGCTAAAATCCTGTTCTTTAATTGAGCCTGATCCTGATAATATATTTGAACCCCCTGCAGTACTTTTGGAAAACATTCAACGATCAAAAAAAATACTCTCATTTTTATCAATATTTCACCCTGTATTCCCTGACTTCATCCGGAAAAATGGGAAAGATACAGAAACAACCCTTATAATAACGGAAAAAATTTATGAAAGACTGAAAACCGATTTCCAAAAAGATTTGGAGCTTTATATGGCTGGGGAAAAAAGGCAGCTTTTTGTCTGCTCTGATGAGATAAAGATAGCAATGCTAATCAAAACTGAATGCTTCATGAGCGCTGATTTTCTAACCAGTAAAGGAGCTTTTGACCAGGAGACCATTATAGGCTTTGAGCCTGCACCTATGAAGTGGACTGAGGATCTTATCATGCATTACAAAGATGAAGCTCAGGAAATAAAAGTTAAGAACTGGTGAAGGTTTGAGTTTAGAGCATTCGTCTCATATTTTGCGTCTTGTTATTTTTATGTTAATTCAATTCACAGATAGCCTATTCTGTCAATATTAAGTTGGTGCAATGAGCTATGCTATTTTTACTTGGATTCGAAAGCCTACCATTAAACAAGAAACCTCTATTAAACAAGAAACCTCTATTAAACAAGAAACCCTACCAGCTTTTCAGGATACAATAATTATAAACTTCTTCTGTAAAGGTACGAATAGAATCGAAGTTTAAGCAAAAGATAAATTCAAACAGGCATATATTTTTCATAAAAGTATTTGAAGGAGCAAGAGGAAAAATAAATGGAAAAATCATCAAATAATAAATTTTTGAAGAATATTAAAATTACCATGATTATTTGTCTGATCTGTGCGATTATCCTTTCCGGCTGTGTAAATAAGGGACAGAGCAATACGGAGACTAAACCAGCAAGTAATGCAACCCCGTCTGGAAACTCGTCTGGCAGCCAGGGAACAGAGGATGAAGAGTATGTATACGGAACTGCAACCGTAGAAACAATCCAAGTTATGACACTAGAATCTTTTCCAGTACAGATACATGTAGTAGCACAAGGTTACCTGCCTGATAGCTGCACTGAGATTGACAAGATAAAGACTGAAAGGGAAGGAAATAACTTTAATATTAATATCAGCACAAAGCGCCCGAAAGATGCAATGTGTACTCAGGCAATAGTGCCCTTTAATGAAACAATAACCCTTGATGTGCAGGGACTTAAAGCCGGAAACTACACTGTAAATGTGAACGGAGTAAAAGGATCATTCGAACTTGCAGTTGATAATATATTAAATGACAGTCCCAGTCCTATGCCACCGAGACAGCAGGTAATAACCGAAGCTGATAACGGAAAAAATATAAGTCTTAAAAATGGAGAGACTTTTTACCTGAAACTTAAGGAAAACCCGACCACAGGTTATTCCTGGGAACTCAAACTTAGTCAGGGACTAAACAATATATCGGGAAAGTATTATCCACCGGAAACTTCTAACGAAAGTCAGCAACCTCTTGTTGGTGCTGGAGGAGTTCATATCTGGGAAATAAAAGCTGTGACTGAAGGCAGCCAGCAAGTAAAAGGTATTTATAAAAGACCCTGGGAGAATATAACCGGCACAGAAGATAATTTCACACTTAATATTGAAGTAATCTGAAATACAGTTCTCATTTCAGGTTTTTTCTTTTTACATTCTGAAATTCTTATTTTACATTTCCAAATAAAAGAGAAGGCCATGAAAGAGTTTTTGTAATCTCTCGTCACAGCCATTTTCCAGTGGTTGAACAGAATCCCAAAGCTTCTCTCAAATCCTTAAGGCAGCTATCACAGATATATGATGTTCCGACTTGTGTGCATCCAAGAACGCCTGAACTTTCTTCCTTTCCTTTTCCCTCCTGGCTCCCCGGATAGCCTTCGCAGTAAACTCCGCACTTCACTTCACAGTAAGCTCCGCAGAATAGACATCTTGTCATAGTATAACTTAAGGCTCCAGATTTCAAATATATTTCCGAAAAACAGAGTACCACAAAAACAGTAGATAGAGAGAATAAAGTTAGCAAAATTATGAGAAAGTTACAGGACTCTCATGATAAACGCTTAACTTCCTTAATGCTGAAGAAGAGTGAACTGAGCGAAAAGTATATAAACTATCGTTAGTATGTTCTGATAGCTGTCTCAGACGAAGAGGCATGATCTACAAACCCTGTAGCGGGGTGGGGTAGCCAGGAGATCCCGACGGGCTCATAACCCGTAGACCGATGGTTCGAATCCATCCCCCGCTATCGAAAGCTTTTTCTAGCTTTTTTCTAGATCATTTTTATCTTGCCAGCATGTCACCCTGTAGCGGGGTGGGGTAGCCAGGAGATCCCGACGGGCTCATAACCCGTAGACCGATGGTTCGAATCCATCCCCCGCTATAGTAAAATTTTTTAAATTTATCTGGATTTATTTGTAATATTTTACAGATTTTTATTATCAGGTAACTTTTTTATAGTCGCTAACTAATATATATAGAATTCATTCACTTATATCTTTTTTAAGCTTCAGAAACTCAAAGGCTTATTAAGGAAAGATACATTCTTACAAAAAGTCAAAAATGTGAGTTATCTTTTCATTCATCCTCAAAAATTTAATAGGACGATTTTCACATGGTAATGGAAAAACTAGGAGACTCCTTACAGGGAGCGCTCAAAAAGTTGATCGGCGCGGGACGAATTGATGAGCGCACGGTCAATGAAGTAATAAAAGATATCCAGAGGGCTCTGCTTCAAGCCGATGTAAACGTAAAACTTGTTATGGGAATGTCCCAGAAAATTAAAGAGCGTGCAATGAAAGAAGACCCTCCTGCAGGAATGAACCCGAGAGAGCACGTAATCCGCATTGTTTACCAGGAGCTTATGGAAATTATTGGAAAGGGAGCGGAAATCCAGCTCAAACCGCAGACTATTATGATGGTGGGATTGCAGGGAAGCGGAAAAACCACAAGTACTGCAAAGCTTGCGCGCTACTTCCAGAGAAAGGGACTTAAAGCAGGAGTTATTGCCGCAGATACTTTCCGCCCAGGGGCTTATCATCAGCTCAAAACTCTGTGTGACAAGCTCAATGTCGCTTTTTATGGAGAAGAAGGAAACCCCGATGCTGTAAAAATTACCAAAAACGGGCTAAAGGCTCTTGAAAAATACGATATTAAAATCGTGGATACTGCAGGCAGGCACGCCCTTGAAGCCGAACTGATAGAAGAGATGGAACATATCAATGCTGTTGCAAAACCAGACCACAAGTTCATGGTCATAGACGCAGGTATAGGACAGCAGGCAAGCCAGCAGGCTCATGCATTTAATAATTCTGTAGGAATTACAGGCGTAATTATAACGAAACTTGACGGTACAGCAAAAGGAGGTGGAGCCCTTTCAGCTGTTTCTGAAACAAAAGCGCCTATAGCCTTCATTGGTGTAGGGGAAACTCCAGAAGATTTAGAGAAGTTTGAAGCTGACAGGTTCATTTCGAGACTGCTTGGAATGGGGGACCTTAAAAGCTTGATGGAGAAAGCTGAGGAGACATTAAGCGAAGAAGACGTAAATGTAGAAGGCATGATGCAGGGGCGCTTTACTCTCAAAGACATGTACAAACAGATTGAAGCCATGAATAAAATGGGACCTCTCAAGCAAATTATGTCCATGCTACCCATGGGAATGGGAGGAATGGGAGGCGTAAAACTCTCAGATGAAATGTTCCAGGCTACCAGTGACAAGATGAAAAATTATAGAGTCATTATGGACTCAATGACAGAAGAGGAAATGACGGACCCCAAGCTAATAGGGGGATCACGGATCAAAAGGATTTCAAGGGGTTCGGGCTGCAGTCCTGAAGAAGTTAGAGAGCTCCTGAAATACCACAAAACTATGCAAACAGCCTTTAAAGGTTTCAAAGGCGGAAAATTCAATATTCAGAAAATGATGAAGAAAAAACTCGGGATGTAATCCATCCCAATATTTTTTGTCTCAATACTGATCACATACTTTAAGGAAATTAATAAGCAGTTCTTCTCCCTTTTCGGTATGGGAAACCTCAGGATGCCATTGAACACCATAAATTGGTTTTGTAGGATGGCGCATAGCTTCGATCTTACAGATATCTGAACGGGCAAGGTGAATAAAACCCTCCGGAATAATGGCAACCTCATCTGCGTGCGAAGCCCATACAGTGGTTTTTGGGCCAAGTCCCCGAAGAATGTCATCTTCTTCGAGTACTTCTATCTCAATCTCGGCATACCCACCCTTTTTTCCGGCATGTACATGCCCCCCATAAGCCAGGGCAATCGCCTGATGCCCAAGGCAGATTCCAAGGATAGGAAGGTCAATTTTTTGGACATACTCAAAACATAAGCCTGCACGTTCCATTTCCGGCCCTCCGCTCAAGATCAGCCCATCAGGTTCTTCTGCCAGAATATCCTCGATAGGTGTCGTATTGGGAATAATTTTCGTATCCATATCAAGATCTCGGACAGCACGTTGAATCAGGTGGCAGAATTGTCCGTAGTTGTTAACAACAAGAATTTTAAGTTCCCTCATAATTCCTTCCGCTTCTGTTTTGATATTATATTACAGTTTTCAAGTTCTAAGTTTACTCTATTAGCCAATCTAATCCTATTTTAATTCTCGTATCCTTCCTAAGTTCAAAGCCTGTGCCTTATTTCGAAAGCAAGAGGCTTCAGATAGGACTAGTGCATCGATTCCAAAGCATATCATAAATTAAATTTCGGATTTAAATTAAGGAAGAACCGATGTAGATCACTCCCTGTAAACCGCGGAAAATGCGGAATAAAGAGGTCAAGGGCACAGTTCTTCCGCATTTTCCGCGTTTTCCGCGATTATAAAGTGATAGAAAGTTTTTGGCTCTTCGCTGTTTCGAGTGGGTAATTCAGATCCACTTCCTGATTGTAAGAGTGACATACCTAATATTTAGAAACTTTTATTGTGAAATATCACATGCAAGGTCGATGTTTATCTATTTTGTGTAGTTACTTTTCAACTGGAAAATTATTTTCAACCCACACAAAACAGCGAAGAACCAAGTTTTTCCGTGCCCTTCTGTGCTTCCCACGCTCTTAAAACCACAAATAACTCTAACCTAAGTATTTGCATTCGTAACTATAATTAGGTCCTGAATTATGTGTTTATTTTGGAACCGATGCACTAGTGTCGAGTCAACCCTCAAAGGTTTAACTTTTCTGAGTAGTTGCGATCGATTTTATGCGACATCTCGCGGTTGACGCGACACTAGTTCAAAAAAGAATGTTGTTCCTATCAGATGATTTGTTTCTATCAGATGATTTGTTTCTATCAGATGATTTGTTTCTATCAGATGGTTCATACTTTTAGTGACTTGTCAATAAGTATAAATATGAGCTGCCTAAAAGTGATCGCTGTTGTATAAATTAGCGCATCGAAGCTCAAAAAGCTTCGTTTGAATTAGAATGTATACGGGAGCTTACACTTTAACGGGATACTTTTAAATATGCGTTATATGTTAGTATGCTACATAGTAGCATGGGGGCTGTTCTGGGATACAGATAGACAAAATTACAAATAGACAAAGTAACAGTAAACAAAATTTACTTGTGAAATAAACTAATCCATAAATTAGGTGAATTACAATGTCAGAAATTGGTAAGAAAATACGGATAGAAAGACTGATGAACCGGGAGAGCAGAAACATGGTCATTATTCCCATGGACCATGGGATCTCCGACGGGCCTATTGAAGGGCTAATCAATATCACCGATACAGTCAACAAAGTTGCTGAAGGAGGAGCAAACGCCGTCCTTATGCAAAAGGGCATGGTAAAATACGGGCATAGAGGGTACGGCCACGATATAGGGCTTATTGTGCACATAAGTGCTTCTTCTGTCCTGAGCCCTGATCCCAATGCCAAAGTGCAGGTCTGCACAGTGGAAGAAGTAATTAAAATGGGTGCAGATGCCGTTTCTATGCATATCAACATCGGATCAGAGACAGAAACAGACCAGCTTGAGCAGCTGGGAACAATTTCCAGAGACTGTACTGAATGGGGAATGCCTCTTCTTACTATGATGTACCCCAGGGGCAGGAAAATCACAAATCCACATGACCCTATGCATGTGGCACATGCTGCAAGGATCGGAGCCGAGCTTGGGGCTGATGTTGTAAAAACTGTATACACAGGAGATCCGGACAGTTTCAGAGACGTGGTCAGAGGCTGTCCTGTGCCTGTAATTATTGCAGGAGGGCCTAAGACCTCAACTGACAAGCAACTTTTGGAAATGATTGACGGGGCAATGGAAGCCGGAGCTAGAGGAGCTGCAATCGGAAGAAATGTTTTCCAGCACAAGGATCCTGTCAGACTTACCCGGGCTATCTGCGAAATTGTACACCATAGAAGGCCTGTGGAAGAGGCGCTGGAACAGCTAAAATGAAAACAAGATATTGAAAAGCAGTATCCGAGCCCGAAATAAAGGTTAAAAAAGAGGAAAAAACCGGATTAAGACAGAAAATATACCGGGGTTGAAGCCTTTGAAAAAGAAAAGCGTCTGGATAAAAGCCGATGAAGGCAGATGGGAAGAACAGAAAGAAAGGATCACTACAGGTCTTGAATCAGGAGCTGACTGTGTTCTTGTAAACGCAGGAGATGTAGAAAAGGTTAGAGAACTGGGAAATATTACAGTAGCAGCCTTTGCCCGTGATAACAAATCAGGGGCTGACATCCTGGTAGTTGGAAAAAGAGGAGAAGGTGACGGTGCAAAACCTCTGCCCCTTGAGATTTCGGGTTCAATTGACATAAATGCAGCAACTCTGCTTGTGGACAAAGGAGCCGCAGTAGGCGGATACGTGATTATAAGGGACAAGCGCTATGAGCATTTTGCAGCAGAAATGGGAAAGGTCTGTGATTTTTTACTTGTTACAGGTACGGATTGGAAAGTTATCCCTCTTGAAAACCTGATAGCTGAACTCCAGAGTCAAAAAGTGAGGATTATTTTTGGGGTAAAAAGTGCAGAGGAAGCAAGATTAGCCTTCCAGACCCTTGAAATAGGAGCAGATGGTGTCCTTCTTGACAGTGGAAATCCTCAGGAGATAAAAGATACAATTCAAGCTGTAAGGGAGCTGGAAAGCGAAATTATTGAACTTGAATCAGCTGTTATAACAAGAGTTGAACCTCTAGGGATGGGGGATAGGGTCTGCGTGGATACATGCAACCTCATGCAGCGAGGAGAAGGCATGCTCATAGGATCTCAGGCAAGCGGAATGTTCCTTGTTAATTCCGAATCAGATGAGAGTCCTTACGTAGCAGCCCGCCCGTTCAGGGTAAATGCGGGCGCAGTTCATTCTTATATCAAGATCGGGGAGAAAACCCGCTATCTTTCGGAACTTCAGGCAGGAGACACAGTAACTATTACAGACTCAAAAGGGAAACAGCGAGAAGGCATAGTGGGCAGAGTCAAGATAGAAAGCCGGCCTCTCATGCTTGTTGAAGCAAAAGCCAGGGATAGGACTTTGACAACAATCCTGCAAAACGCAGAAACTATCAAGCTGGTAGGAAAAGACGGAACCCCAATATCAGTTGCTAAACTCAGTAAAGGCGATGAAGTTCTGATTTGCCTGGAAAATGGAGCGAGGCATTTCGGCAAAAAGATTGAGGAGACGATTATAGAGAAGTAATCTGGCAAATCGGGAAGCGATCTGGCAAATAGAGAAGTAATATTTAATACAAACTGAAATCCGGAGCAAGTAATGATTCACGGTGGTCCCCTTGATCTAGAAAAAAAAGCTGCAGTGGTTGCAGTGATCCTTCAAAACCCTTTTGAAACTTCAAAAAAGGCAGCTGAAATGGGAGCCAATCTACTGGAAATCAGGCTCGATCTGCTCGGAATCAAAGATCTGGAGATAGCTGCAACAACAATCAGAAAGATAAAATCAGATACAGGGCTTCCGGTAATTATAACAAATCGTTCCCAAGTTGAAGGAGGAAAATGGGAAGGAACAGAGACAGAAAGAATCGAACTTATTACGGATCTTCTTTCTCTTAAAGGCGGACCAGATATAGGACCAGATATAGGACCAGACATAATAGATATCGAGCTCTCAGCAGACAGACACGAGAGAGAAAAAGCCATAAAAACTGCGAAAATACTTGGGAAAACTATAATTATCTCCTCTCATGATTTTTCGAAAACTCCTTCTTTTCAGGAAATGAAAGCAACTCTTGAGGAGGCATTTCTGGCAGGAGCGGATATTGCTAAACTTGCTGTTATGCCGCACTCAATGAAGGATGTGCTCAATCTGCTGAAGGTTACATTGGATGCTAAAGAAGCTGGCAGGGCCGTTTGTACTATCGCGATGGGTAAGCTCGGAAAACATACAAGAGTAATTGCTCCTTTTTACGGTTCAATTCTGACCTATGCTTCTGTTGAGAGTAGTATGTCCGCAGCCCCGGGGCAGCTTCCAGTAGATGAATTAAAGAAAATAATGGAGCTGCTCGAATGAAGCAAGTTTTTGGAGTATTTGGGGATCCAATAGGCCATTCACTCTCCCCAGCAATGCATAATGCAGCTTTTTCAGCCCTTGGAATGGACTGTATATATCATGCATTCAAAGTCAGGCCAGAAAAACTGGAAAAAGCAATTCTTGGGGCTGAAGCTATGGGTTTTGGAGGGCTCAACCTGACAGTTCCCTTAAAAGAGGCAGCTTTGAAACTGGATTGCATTAAGCCTGATCCAATGGCAGAGAAGATAGGAGCTATAAATACCGTTGTTTTTGAGAAAGCCGGAGAAATTACTGGATATAATACTGATGGATTAGGAGCAAAACAGGCCCTTCTAGAGGCTGCAGTGGAAATAAGGGGGTCTAAAATATTAGTTGCAGGGGCTGGCGGAGCAGCAAGAGCAATTACCTTTCAGCTTGCAGCCGATGGCGCTGAGGTCACGATAGTAAACCGGACAGAAGAAAAGGCAATCGAACTTGCAAATGACATCTCGGCTGCAGTTCTTCCAGGGAGAATAAAAGGTACCGGGCTCTCGGGATTAAAAGATCTTCTGAGGGAAGCAGATATTCTAATTAATACCACGACTCTCGGAATGCACCCAAACACAGATGCTGCTATTGCAACAGCAGAAGAACTTCACTCTGATCTTACTGTTTTTGATATTGTCTATAATCCCCTGGAAACCAGACTCTTAAAGGAAGCAAAAGCCGCAGGCGCAAAAACTGTGAGCGGAATTTTAATGCTTGTTTACCAGGGAGCGGAAGCCTTCAGACTCTGGACCGAAACTGAACCTCCAGTCGAACTAATGAAAAAAACCGTTTTAGAAGCTCTACAGGCTTGAATATGTACCTGGAGATAAAAGGGATGAGAGTTGAAGAAGACAAATGCCATACTCAACAAAAAGAAGCCAAAAATCAAGCCCAAAACTACACCAACAAACTGACCCAGCAGAAAGAGAATTCTGAAAAAACTAAACTGCTAATTCTTGGCGGAACCGGAGAGATGGGGCAGTGGTTTACTCGTTTTTTTAAAGAAAAAGGATATGATGTTACAGTATGGGGAAAAGGGGGCAAAATGGAAATTGCCAGGAAGATGGAAGTGGCTTTTGCCTCTGATCTTGAAGCAGCTATTCCGGAAAGTGATATAGTAATAGTCTCTGTGCCCATTAACGCAACTGAAGAGACTATTGCAGAAATTGCCCCAAAAATGAAAGCTGGAAGCCTCCTTATGGACTTTACTTCCATCAAAGTAAAGCCTCTAGAAGCAATGAGGAAATTTGCCCCTTCGGATGTTGAGATTTTAGGCACTCATCCAATGTTCGGCCCAACTATTCCCACAATCAGGGGGCAGACCGTAATTCTTGTCCCTGTAAAAGGGCGCTCGGAAAAATGGTTCCCGACAATAAGGGAACTATTTGAGGAAAGCGGCGCCCATGTTGAAATAACCACTGCAGCCGAACACGATATGCTTGTCTCTGTTGTGCAGGGGCTTACTCATTTTGCTTACATTAGCATAGGTATGACAATTGACAGATTAGACTTTGATTTAAAAAAATCCAGGAAATTCGTAAGTCCGGTTTACGACATAATGCTGGATTTTGTAGGCAGGATCCTCGGTCAGAATCCCTACCTGTATGCTCTTATCCAGATGGAAAACCCTGGCGTTCTTGTGGTTCACGAGGCCTTCATCAGAGAATGTGAAGAGCTTTCAGGCCTGGTACGGGCCCATGATGAAGATGGGTTTGTAAGAAAAATGAAGGCCGCTGCTCGAAAATACGGAGATACCGCTCACGCGATGCGCAAATCGGATAAGCTGATAAATTCCAGAATAGCCGAATACGAGACTGTCCTGAACTCCATAGGGAAAGTTTGTGGCTTTTCCCATATTTATTCGGGAAAAGTCCATGTAGGCACGCTTGAAAAAGTTGGTCCTGATGAAATAGTGCTAACTAAACTGGTCTCAAAAGGCACTGCGCCCCGTATAAAAAATAAATTTATAAAACTCAAGCTGGAAAATCTTCGCCTCCTTTCAGAACCGGAACTTAGAGAGTGGAGAAAAGGGAATCTTGAACATTCGACAAGAGACATTTCAGTCCTTATCCCTGAAGGTGCTGATCCCGAAATCGTCCTCGGTGCTATAAACACGAACAAACATCTTGCAACCTGCGAAATCAGTGATATTTATAGAGAACCTGAGGGTATAGAGACCGAAAAAGAAAACAAAAGAATAAAAAGGCTCGCTGTAACTTATAGAATAACTATTTTTGGGGATTGTGATGCAGATTGTGTGGAAACCGAGGTTGCAGCTCTTCTTCACGGTTTCGGATGCAGGATACGGGAGAAAAATTTTAGACTGAAAGAACAAAAATAACTCTGATTTATACTATCTGAATTAATAAACAGAGAAAGTGATTTAAATAATAAAAAAAGATAATGTATGATGTCTGACGTTCGATGGAAAGTTTCTCTCTTATTCGCCATTATCACTGTTTCCATATTTTTCTCGATTTATTTGAATAGTGATGGGATTTTGGAAGGCATTGGAAATCAAACAAGAATACAAGGACCAAACGGTTCAAACTCTAGCGGTTCCAAATGTAGTTCTGATTCCGGATTTAATCAATAAGCTGGAAACAGGTGACAATGGAACAAAATTTGATGCAGCAACCCAACTTGGAAGACTTGGAAAACCTGCAGCCAATGCTTTAATTGAAAGGATTGAGACAAACAATTCGAGTTCAGAAAAAGCAAATAGTTACATGCTCCTTGCACTTCTCGAGACCGGAGATAAGAGAGCAGAAGAGATTCTTTCCGAAAACCTTGGAAAAAATGTAACTTCAAACAATACTACAACCGAGATTACATTTGAAGGACAGACAGGGAGACAGATGTCAGAAGATACTCTGCAAGTTATGGAAGCAAAAGATAAAGAGATGAAAAAACGTCTTGCAGATTCCATTGATCGTGATTACGGAAATGAAACAGATGTTCTTGAAAATGCCCTCAAATCGGAAGAGCAGAACTCTAGCATCTATACTTCCATTGCATTTTCAGAATTCGGGCCCCAAGAACCAGGAGATGAAACTGAAAAACTCCTTACGGCTCTTAAAAGCGAAAGTGGACCCATAAGGGTTGCAGCTATGATGGCTCTTGGAGAAAGAAAAGAAGAGGCCGCAATAGACCCCTTAACCAATGTTATACTTAGAGATTATCCCCTTGCAAAAAACAGTGCGATCATTGCACTTGGAGAGATTGGTGACGAGAGGGCACAAGAAATCTTGCTGAAACAAATGCAAAGTGACAGCGAATACACTAGAAGCTGCACTGCAATTGCCCTTGGAAAGATAGGAAAGGAAGAATCCGTACCTTATCTTATATCGAAACTGAGAGACTCGAGTGCAGGGGTGAGAAGTAGTGCAGCTCTTGCACTCGGGAGAATAGGAAACGAGACAGCAGTAGAGCCCCTGATTAGCATCCTGGAAACCGGAAAGCTTTCCCAAGGGAAAGCAAAGGATAACACAAATACAAATGTAGATGTTCGAAAAAATACTATCCTTGCTCTTGGAGAGATAGGAGGCACTAGAGCCACAGAAGCTTTAATCGTTGTACTTACCGATAAAGAGGAAAAAAATGATGCTAAGATGACTGCGGTCTTAGCCCTGGGAGAAACAGGAGATTCCAAAGCCATGGAGACTCTCAAAATGGTAATTGACGACAAAACCGTGGATAATAGAATCAAAAAGAGTGTTCTTCTTGCTCTTGGAAAAACAAAAAACAAGGAAGTTGCAGGAATTCTGGTAGGAAAACTTGGTGATAGAGAATTTGGAGCTAGTGCCAGAGACGCTCTAGTAAATATGGGAGAAATGGCAGTTGACCCTCTAATAGGAAACCTTAATACAACAGATAGAAGAGCTAAGAATGAAACTGCCCTGGCTCTTATTGAAATAGGGGACCTAAGAGCCGTTAAGCCCCTTATTCTGGCTTATCAGTGATCTAAAAAAAGTCAAAGAAAAAAGCGGCTAAAAGAGCCGCATTCTTTTTAAAACAAAAATTTAGGTTTCATTCTTTTATTTCAATTTTATCCTTTCTAGTTTTTATTCTTTCTAGGTCTTTTATTTATTCATTATCTTATTTTTGAAAATAAGTTTCGGAAGAAAACTTAAACCAGACGAATAAGCTCTTCCAGTGCAACCTTTGGATCTTTAGCTTTCACGATTCCGGATGCCAGGAGCACGCCCTCCGAACCAAGGTCAAGAGCTGCCCTGAGGTCTTCACCTTTTGAAATTCCGGCTCCGCAAAGCACTTTTACTCCAGGATTGGTTTTTGCAACTGCCTCAACTGAACCGCTGACGACTTCAGGATCCGCCTTTGAGACCGGAATACCGCTGCCTATTAGTTCAGGAGGCTCGATTGCAACATAATCTGGACCAAGAGCTGCGGCTGCTACTGTAGTTGGAACATTGTTAGTACAAATAACTGTCCGAAGTCCGAATTCTTTTGCCGCCCTCAGGGAAGCTTCGATATCTGCAAGAGTCAGACGCCTTTCAGAATGGTTGATAAGAGTCCCAACAGCGCCTGCTTCTTTTATGCATCTTCCGAAAATATGACCCGTAAAGCTACCTGCTCCTACTCCGTCCAGATGTTGGGAATAAACAGGAAGTTCAACCTCAGAGGCTACCCTGTAGATATCCGGAATCTGGGGAGCTACTGCTATTTCGATACCTGAGTCATCAGATACAGCCCTGCAGGCCTTTGCAATTTCCACTGCTCCCTGGCCTGTGCCCTGTATATAAGTCTTGTAGTTCAGTAAAATGAATGGTAAACCCAAGAAATATCCTCCTGAAAAGTGAAAAGGAAGTATAAAAGAAGCGCGGTTTTCACGCTTTCTCTAGTAGCTTTATGCCGACAGTTCTGTTATACTTTACCTTTCTGGCAACTTTTTGATACTTTTCGGGATTTGGTAATAAGCTCAGAAGTCCGTCATAACTCTGAACTGGTCAATTTCAGGTTTGTTAAGGCTGTTAATGAACTGCTCGGCAACTTCCCTAACATCTTTTGCGTTGGTGATCGCACGTCCGACCACAAGAATATCAGCGCCCTGGTTCAGAGCTACAGGCACCTTATCAAGACGGACTCCACCTGCAACTGCAATCAAAGCCTTTGGAGCAACCTTCTTGATCTCGGCAATATCTCCCCAGGCATGTTCGGTGTCCTCTATATCAATCCCGCGGTGGAGTTCAATAACATCAGGCATAATTTTAAGTTGTTTTAAGACAGAAATTGGATCGTGCTGGTTGAGAGTATCCATTACGGCATAGATACCTGTCTTATGGGCTTCCTCAATGAGCTTGTCAATAGTGCTAATTGGGGCAAGAGCAGAAACTACAATGGCATCACCTGCTGCATCTGCAACCATCCTTGCCTCAAGGTTTCCAGTGTCCAGGGTCTTTAGGTCAGCAACAATGAAAGCATCAGGTCTAACCTGTCTAATCTTCGAAATAATATCCACACCATAACGTTTGATGAGGGGTGTGCCTGCTTCGATAATCACATGGTCACTGTTAGGAATTTGGGATATGGCAGACAGCACAAACTCCACGTTCGGGTTGTCAAAGGCAATCTGCAAGTAAGGTGGATCCCAGAGCCTGATGACCTTGAAGCCCATAATAGCATGAGTGGATTTATTACTCTCCTCGAGAACCTTGTCGATACTGGGGAAGCCTTCCAGAGCGCGCTTGATTGCAAGTTTTGTCGCTCCGTAATTGTATCTGTAAATTTTGTTATAGTCCTGAGCTTCTGGATGGATAAAAACGCTTACTACAATGACAATGTCTTCAGCCTGGTCTTTTGAGATTACGCCTTCTTCAACAGAGTCTGCTACTGCCTTTGCAACCGCTGACTGGGCAGGTCCGAAAATCTTTGCCGCCTGCTCCATGTTCTTTACAGTAACCTTTGGGATTATAAGGGTGGAGGGTTTGGGCGGCAGGTTTGGCCTGATTACGGATAGAAGCGGCGTGTGCCCAGCTGAAAGTTGGGTCAGGCCATTTGCAAAAGCCTGTCCTACAGGACCATTCTTGTCTCCTATCATTAAATCAATATGGGCAAGTTCTGAACCCTGCCCCATTAACGCTTCTCCTATCTGAAACATATTTGACCTCGTAAATGTGTTAATATGATTTGTAAAACATGTGATTGTATGTGATATGCAAGTTATTGATAAATTACGTACTTAAAAGGACATGAGATTCTTTGAATAAAGTGCCCAAATAATGAAAGTACTCGAAAATACTTTTATACCAATTATGCACCTGAATGAATTTCTAGCGAATTAAGGGATAAGCACAACTCTTTTGCCTGCTAAATGCCAGCTTGATATAAATAATCTCGTATCATCTGGAAGGACCTTCTCATCTAATGTTTAAAAGTCTCCTTAATCCTTTATAGAGCCTTAGACTCCGATTCCAGGATCACCAGAACTGCCTGGAACTTTTCTCAAAGGGGAATTTTAGGACACATATCACTCAGGTTGCAGGCTTCGCACCTGGGAGATATAGGCCGACAGATATTTTGACCCAATTTTACAAGCAAGAGATTTATATGTCTCCAGTATTTCTGTGGAAATATCTTTTTTAGTTCAGCTTCAGTTTCTTCAGGAACTTTTGTATTTATCAGACCGAGTCTGTTGGAAATCCTGTGGACATGAGTATCCACTGCAAGGGCATCTTTAAGGAAAGCATCAGCAAGCACACAATTAGCTGTTTTCCGGCCAACTCCAGGGAGTCCAAGAAGAGACTCCATATCATCAGGAACCTTTCCATTGTATTTATCAAGGAGGATTCTGGAAATTTCCTTTATTCTTCCTGCCTTAACCCTGTAAAAACCTACATTTCTTATAAGAGCTTCAATCTCGCCAACATCAGCCTCTGCCATTTCCTTCGGTGTTGAGAATTTCTCAAAAAGCTTCCTTGCTGAAGGATAAGTAACATCGTCCCGTGTCCTGTGAGACATCACAGTCGAAATTAGTATAAAATAGGGATCCCTAAAGCCATAGGTATAACCTTCAGGATAAAGCTCTAATAGTTTTTGCATAAGTTCATCAATATCCATGCCGGAGAATTGATATTCTACAATATAAAAGTTGAGGCCTGGATTAGGACACAGGGGTGAAGCACTCCCAAATTATATACATTCGAGTTGCGGCTCGACGATGCGCAGTCTGTTTCGCTTCGCTCAAGCAGACTAAGAAAGGGATGGAAACGGTAGAATTAGAGAGAAAAGAAAGGGAATTAAAAATTTTAAAAGGAAGCCAAGGTCCAGATTCGAACTGGAATGAAGTCGCTTCCGAATTGCGCATCGGAAGAACGCAGTCTGTTTCGCTTCGCTCAAGCAGACTAAGAAAGGGATGGAAAGGGTAGAATTAGAAAGAAAAGAAAGGGAATTAAAAATTTTAAAAGGAAGCCAAGGTCCAGATTCGAACTGGAATGGAATCGCTCTGCAGGCGATTGCGTAGCCGTTCCGCCACCTTGGCATTGCATATATTTATTAAAAGTACTTTGTAATATATATTTTAGATTAATTAATTGTTTGAAAGAAAAGCCAAGATCCAGATTCGAACTGGAATGGAATCGCTCTGCAGGCGATTGCGTAGCCGTTCCGCCATCTTGGCACTCTTTTTACTTTTTTGACATTTGATTACTTATTACTCGTGTAGATCAATTAAAGGAATTTCTAATATATAAATATTTAGTTTAAGGCAACACTTCCATGATAATTTAATACTAGTAGACTTTAAAAATATAAGAAGTTATCCCCCGAAAGAGATAACCTAGTTAGAAAGCAATACTGGATAAAGCAACTAGACTTGCCACAATAATCGCCAGTATGAAAACTAGTATCGTGGGCAAGAGTATAGCTATTGCGGATTTTCCCATGCTTACATTATGTACAAACGCTCCACCTACAATATACAGGTACATCCCGTAAATCCAGGCGATAAAGCCGATAACTGGAATCCAGGAAAATATCATTACTGCAGTTGCATAAGATATGAACCTTAAAGTGCCTTCGTAGCTTCCTGTTCCCCCAAGTACTCTGTAAATAATATAAAAAATCGCAGCTCCGATAAAGATAGAGATGATACCTACAATGGGTGCCACAATTACAATTCCAATGACCATTGATAGGCTGAGTTCCCTACCGTACATGCCATACATGCTGCCCATGGACATTCCTCTACTGAGAAGTGCAATTAAAAGCCCATATATGACGTAGCTGATTGCTGCAAAAGTTAGCGGATCAGCGTATCCTCCGGTCGTTGGCATTCTTCTGTAAAAATCAGAAGGTCTCAGTATAACCTCTTTCCAGGTTTCGATGTAATCCATAATTATCCCACTTAAAAATATGCATAAGTTTTATTTAAAGAGATTGTCAAAAAATCGGCAGTCCACTATTATGTGGTTGATATTCTCATGATTGAATCTCAGTACCAAAATTGATTTATCATGAACGCGAGTTAAACCATGGAAAACGCTGAAGGACACGGAAGACATTCCGATACTGCCTTTTTCCTTATCTTCAGTTTTTAAATGGTTGCTGAATCTGAGAAGAGAATAGCCACAAGGACGGCATTAAGAGTCTCTAGAAATACACCAACAAATAATTAGGGACGACCGAGATTTTAGACAAAGCAGATAAATATTTATTTATAATGTAAACACCCATCTACAACAACTCGAGGGACAGTATGGAGTTAAAAATAAGAGCGGTTGTATTGTTAATAATACTAACGATCATCACATACACGCTATATTATCCAGAAATTACTCCGATAGACCCTGCCATATTTTTTATGAGCTTTGTGATTAGCATTATAATAACCGATCTCACATATCCTTATATCAAAAAACTGTGGGAATAAGGGTACCAAACGTAAGCATATATGAATATTTTAAGTTATAAAAATTTTATAGTTCCATTGTTTTTAATTGTGCCAAATAAAATATGAAGTTGTACCGTTTAATTATACATCAAGCTCCAGGAACGATACTTTAATATAAGAAGAATAGTCTAAAGTAATTATTACTGTAATGATGTATAATCCTAATCCGGAGGTTAAAAATTTGGCGACTGACAGATATAAGAAGAATAAATTTACAGATAAAACAATGGAGACTATTAATCAACTAACAGAGGCCGTTATCAAAGTCAGATGTGATATATGTGAGAATCACTTTGACTATCCCATTACCGCCAAATATTCCGAAATACTTTCCATCGCAAGTGTAAAAGAATTAGCTGGCATTTGCCCAAATTGTAAATGTGATTCAGTCAGTTGAGTAGAGATAAATAACAGTATGAGATTTCAAATATTTGAATGCAATATTTAAAAGGCCAACTCAAGCCTTATTATTTCTATTTCCCAACTTCTTTTTGATCCATTCAGGATAATTAACCCTTATCCGCAATTTTCAACTCCAGTTATTGAACCAAAAGTCTAATTCTACAAAGAAGCGATGATATATAGGTTTAAACGAAACCAAAAAGAAGCGAGGGTTCACTTCATCCCCAACCTAAAGGCGTATATTCGTGACCCTACTCGCTCTCGATAAGATAAAAGAAATTAGGGGAAACAGAAGATATTGCAAATAAAAAGATTAGTCTTTTTCCTGTCCACACTGTAAGTTATCTATTGCTTCCTCACACTGGCACATGCTTAGTGCTTCAAATATACCATCGCCTACGGTAATTCCTTTTAGAGCGGATTTCTCCATTAAACGGAAATAAAGGTCTTCATTTTTACTCTTTATAAACTCGCACATTTCAGAAACAAATTCTTGTATTGGGAATTCTTCCTTCTGGTTTACCCAATTATCAATTGATTCGAGTAAATATTGATGTATAGATGCATTCTTTCCAAGACGATCTAAACTCGTAAAAACACATTCATCTCTTAACAAAACCCACTTACCAAGTTTATACTTAAACATTTCTTCACTATCGATATTAGCCTCTTTTTCGTCTTTCATACATTTTCCTCCACAATAATTTAATTAGTCCATAATAATTAAAGGGTTCATAATATTTAACAATTTTAGACGATTATTATAATATACAAAAAATTGTCAAAGTATAACATTGATAATACCGGCAGCTGACCTCAATAGAAACAAAAAATGACAAAAATTTTAAGCTTTATTTCTAACTGAAATGGTAAGTATTTGATTTTATATTTTAAATGCGTAATTTCGGGTCGTCAATTTGTATTCGATTGGTGTTATATAATACCTCTTTTATATATCTGTGTATGGGGAAACGGGGACCAAAATCAAAGTTTACTGATGTTATTTGTCTTAATGTAGCTTGTAAAGACTATGGCGTAGCTGGGCACGGAAACATTATGGGCAACGGCACATATCAAGCAAGAAACACAACAATTCGTAGATACATCTGCCATAGTTGCGGGAAAGCGTTCTGTGATAGTACAAATACTGTCTATTATAACCTTCGCAAAGATGAATCTACTATTGATTTAGCTCTAAACATTTCTATGAAAGGAATGAGTAACTGAAATCTAACCTGCGCGAAAGTGATGAAGGATATCAAACCGAGCTACTGATAAAGCGATGGGTTTAGCTGCTTGCATCATAAGCAATGAGAGAAAGAAAGATGCTACTTTCAAAAGAAGCTTGAAGAAGTCTGAAATGCACAAAGGACTCAGAAAGCTGAACGAAGGCTTCGTGGGTGAAGAGGATGCATTAAAAGCTAGTTCAGACGAATGGATTCAAGAATTTATGTAAGTTATGATGGACAAAACGGATGTTGAAAGCTATTAAGCACCGTGATACCAGGTAAAATAGGTAGAACCTCAAACGATCGAGTCCAATTAAATACAGTACGTTGCAGAATTGAATTGGCAACATAGAGGTTAACTGATGCTATTGTCTTTAAAAGAAATGGAGAACCTGGGACTTTTCGTTACAGATGGACTGGATTTTTACAAAATAGCTCTTTTGAATCACTAAGGGGATGCAGATAGAAGTATCCAAAGAACAGGGAAAAGAGGAAGACCAAAGAAAGCGAAGATTTTTGGCATCTGATAGATTATGAGTTATGCTGCAGGTTTAGTCAAAAACAGAGGAAAGGGAGGACAAGCTTCAGAAGGTTGATGAAACAATATCAGATTAAAAATGGAAACCGACAAAATAGAACAAAATGACAGATCTCAACCAGTTTAATTAGAGAAGTACAAAACCTTATACTTTCAGACAGGACGAACAACAGAATGTCAGAAAAAGAACAATAGGAGTTCACTCAAAAATATGCAGAATCATGGCGAGTAGAACCATATGAAGCTCTATTGTACACATCTTAACTTATGTTAGAGGGCCTGGAGGAATGCAAGTATAAAGACGAAAGAGGAATTGTCAAAGTAAAACATTGATAATACCGGCAGCTTACCTCAAGCAGAAACCAAAAAATGACAAAGTGAACTTTAAGCTTTATTTCTAACTGAAATGGTAAGTATTTGATTTCAAATTTTAAATGCGTAATTTCGTGTTCATGAGATATTAGCTTACTAGAAAAGATTCATCAGACTCTATAGCCAAGAAAATTGAATTTTAACCTATTTTTGAACTTTTTGCGGATCAAGATGTCATATTTATATTAACAGGTCGTCTATTTATATTCAGTTTGTTTATATAACATGTGCCCCATAATATTCTGGGGAGACAGGGTCCAAAACCTATGTTAATAACATTCTTGCCCAAGTAAAAATTGTAAATTTTAGATATTGCCAACTAGGAAATATTGTTAACAATAGGACTTACCTAAGTTGTGAGAAGAAGATTACAAAATACATATGTCATGATTGCGGGATCTGGCTATCCAAATACTTTTTATCTGGAAGTGAAGACATTATTGCTGAATGCACTAAGTATACAACCAGATACTGTAAATTTGAATGGTTAGCTTGCTTTGCAGATTAATGTAATAAGGGAAACGATATAAATTTGATAAAAGTCTATAAAAGTTTAGATCTTTCCAAGATAGAAATGTACAGCTATAGGTATAGTCTAAATCTAAAAAACAGTTCCAGGGATACATGGGGAATTAAAATATAAAGATACGGGGAGTTAAATCAAAGATATACTTGTCAAAAAGTGTGGAAACGCCGCTTTATTCGCTCAAATTATATTGATTAGATAAACTAACCAGTGAGCTGATCACAAAACTAAAAATTACTTCTCGAGATCAATATTTAGAATAACCATACGCTTTTAATTAGAAGCAATCCTGGAAACACTCTTAATGCTTAGAAGCTTTTAATGCTTAAGAATTAAATGGGTTTTGGATAGCATAAGTTATGTTCAATTAAAATATGAACTAAAACATTTTCAAAAGCAGTCAAATATGTTAAAACTTATTAAAGTTTAAGTATAAATATAAAAAGTATAATTTCTTTTGCAAGGGGGTATATGTTTGAAAGGAGATCAAAGACTCATCGATTGTCTAAACGCTCGTTTGGCAGATGAACTGGCCGCTATCAACCAGTACTTTGTCCATGCCGAGATGTGCGAAAACTGGAAATACGACCGGCTAGGAGAGGTGATCGAGAAGCGGGCAATTACCGAGATGAAGCATGCAGAGAAGCTGATCGAACGCATCATCTTCCTCGAAGGGAAGCCCGTAGTCAGCAATCTGAACGAAATTCGCATCGGCGATCAAGTACCGAAAATGCATGATCATGATCACTGGGCCGAAGAAGGAGCTATCCGAGGCTATAATAAAGGCATTCGTCTGGCAACTGAGTTGGGGGACAACGACACTAAAGTGCTTCTCGAATCGATCCTGAAGGAAGAAATAGAGCATATCGACTGGATCGAGGCTCAACTTGACCAGATCAATCAGGTAGGTGTCCAGAATTATCTGGCGCAGCAGATCTAAGACGAAGGGCGATGCTGATGCATCTACCCTTTTGAAACATGAAGGGGCATCCGTTAAAAAGCCTGGTTAAGAATAAAAAATTTCCAACGCCTCGGGGAAATCTATCTGAATAGATTTGTGCAAGGAAAAAGTTAACAATATATTCCATTCAATTAACGTTTCCAAAAACAATGTATACAAAATTTCTTTTTTTAACTCATTTAAATATGCTCTCAAAATCGTCGGATAATCAATAGACTTTCGAAGATTGTATATATTGACTAGTTTGTAAAAAAAATTAGTTTTGAGCAAAAGGTCAAACTTGAATGAAGACGATTTCTGAGACTCTGATGTTTGGCTAGTTGCTTATAGAGAATATATAGCACTTCGTTAAAGTCAAAGGTTTATCGAAAAATCTGAAAATATTGTATGCCCAAAAATATTGTAACTTTAAGCGGATAAAATTTGAAAAATGCTTGAGATAATGAATTGA
>CAVRNH010000014.1:0-35155 GCA_963722085.1 uncultured Methanosarcinaceae archaeon
ATAATGCCATACGCAATGGAATAATTTTGAAATCTAACGAACTTGTGAGAGTCAGGTTTGAAACAAAAATTATGTCCAGATACCTGGATGAACAATATCATATCAAAAGGCATGCTAGAGTAATCGCGATGAAACTATAATGGAGTTAGAATCAACACTCTCATACTCAGAAAAAGAAATTCTAAAATTAAATTTCCGTATAAATTTTCCTTAGCATAAGAGCGTCCTGTTCCAGAACAGGGCTTTCCAATATTATCCGACCTCTTGTCTTAAATTCTTTAAGGACTTTAATAAGCTCTGGATAATTGAGATCAGAATCTCTTAGGTTCAGATGCTTCTTTTCCCCGTTTCTGCCGTACTCTACTCCTGCGACATGCATGTGCATGTTTGAGATCCCTTCCTTTCCCAGGATTTCCTCTACCCTGGAGAGAATGTCCGTAAACTCGGAATAGGAGTTTTCTTTTCCTTCCCTTGCATGCATATGGCAGAAAGTCAAGGCAAGGCATTACACCTTCAATTTCCGCACTGAGGGCAAGTACTTCATCGAGGGTTCCAAACTGTGTGGGCTTGCCCATAGTTTCAGGACGCAGGGCTGTACGGATTCCTTCGTCCCTGAGTCGGCTTGTAAGCTCTTCCAGACGCTTCCGATACCTTCTTGTATGTATCCTGTTTGCTGCTTTTCTGGTAGAAAGCTGCATGAAAAACGATGGACTGAGCTCCGCAGAGGCTGCCTATTCTAGCGGCCTGGTAAATTCTCTCCACACTTGCTTTCAGTTTTTCTTCGTCATAAGAATTCAGGTTAACATAATAAGGTGCATGAACACTCAGGGCTACATTTTCCTTTAGTGAGGCTTCCAGTACATTTCTTGCCCCTTCTTCTCCCATGCGCACTCCCTGAACGAACTCGAGTTCCATACAGTCAAGGCTAAGTTCCCTGATCCGTTCGATCCCTGAGATGCTACTCGTTCCTTTTGTGCTTCTCGGGATTCCTCCGGTTCCAAAGAGTAAATTTTTCGAAAACATTTTCAAGTATCTTTTTAGAAGATCCCTAAAAAGGCCTTTAACTGCTTTGCCCTCTCTGGTGATACTTTTTCGGTAATTATTGATACCAGTTCATCAATGTCTTCTTCCACCAGAGATTGAACGTCTTCCTTTCCTTCCAGGGCGAGCCCTACAAGGTAATCGAGCTCCTCAGGGCTAAGCCTCTCCAGCCTTTCCCTGAAATCTTCTGGAGACTCGGCAAATTTGTGCGAAATCGGGCGCAGGATGAAAGGGAATTGATGTCCTGCTTCTCTGGAAATAAGTTGCCCCCTAGCTTCCGGAGCAAGCTTGTTAAATATCTCAATATCTTTTTCTGTAAATTCTCTGGGCATATTATCACTTTATTTTATAATCCTGTCCGGATTTATATATATTTGAAAATGGAACAATCATGGGTATTTGAAAACTAAACGATTCTGGATTTAATAACTAAGTAACTCTAGATTTAAAAACTAAATGACTCTGATTTAAAAACTAATGATTCTGGATTATAACCTGCATTGCAGTGCTTAATAATTAATGTCTTTTCTTAATCTGCCGTGCCTGTCAATTTCCCCATTTGCAATCCTTGTTGAGGATATTGGGATTCCATCTTCAGCCATCACATATTCAACATGTACGATTTCCAGAGCTTTCTTTCCTCTTTTTTCTCTAATACCGTTGATTTTGAGGGCCACCGGATAAGTCTCAGGAGAGACAATTATGTAGTCAAAGTCTTCTTCCAAACTGGGACCGCAGGGGTCATCCAGCTTTGTAACTTCATATCTGTCTTCCGGTAACCCCATTTCCTTTAGATAATGCAGCAGTTGGGCCCTCCTGCTTTCATAGTCCTCGATACTGTGACCTTTCTGCAGCATTTCGTCCGAGGTAAGCCCTATATGCACTTTCCCATCCTCTGCGATCTCAAATGCTTTTTTGAGTAGTTTGGCGTGTCCGTCATGAAGATATTGAAACGTACCACCGACTGCGACCTTTGGCATGATGGGTGATAATCCACCAAGTAAAAAGAAGTTTTGGTTTGCTTCGGTTTTTTTGAAGACTTTTTTATTCTCTTCTTCTTTTCGTATTTGTGAGTATTTAAAAGGACCTCTGATCTTCGTTCTTTTTGTCAGATTTTCGTATGTATGGGTATTTAAAAGGACCTCTGATCTCCCTTCTTTTTGTAAGATGTTGGGGCATTATAACTGCTTTTTACAGGTTCTCATAATACTTTCACCCTGCCTCCTCTACTTATATATACCTGCAAAACCATAGGAGAGCAACCGTTATGCACCTTATACAAACATGTGCATCTTAGGAGAAATTTGTAATGAGTGAAATATCATTGGAAGATTTGCCTGGAGTTGGCCCTGCAACTGCAGAAAAACTCAAGGAAGCTGGATTTAACACAATTGAAGCAGTGGCGGTAGCCTCCCCTGCTGAACTTGCAAATACAGCAGAGATCGGGGAATCAACTGCTGCAAAAATCATCAATGCTGCAAGGCAAGCTGCTGACATTGGAGGCTTTGAGACCGGAGACGTCGTGCTTGAAAGGCGGAAATTGGTAGGCAAGCTGACCACCGGTTGTACGGAATTTAATGAAATGATGGGTGGGGGCATAGAAACCCAGGCTATTACTGAACTTTATGGAGAATTCGGTTCCGGAAAGACCCAGCTGGCCCACCAGCTTGCAGTCAATGTCCAGATGGACAGGGAACATGGAGGCCTGAATGGTTCGGTTATCGTAATCGACACTGAAAATACCTTCAGACCTGAAAGAATTGCTCAAATGGTAAAAGGGCTTTCCGATAAATACGGCATGGAACTTGACCCTGAGGAATTCCTCCAGAATATCCATGTTGCCAGGGCATACAATTCCAATCACCAGATACTTCTTGTAGACTCCGCAACAGACCTGGCAAATGAGCTAAGGGAAATGGGAAAACCTGTTCGCCTGCTGATCGTTGACTCTCTGATGGCTCATTTCAGGGCTGAATATGTCGGAAGGGGAACTCTTGCAGACAGACAGCAGAAACTCAATAAGCACATGCACGGCCTGCTTCGTTTCGGGGACTTATTCAATGCCTGCATAATTGTGACTAACCAGGTAATGTCAAAACCCGATGCCTTCTTTGGTGATCCCACAAGACCTATCGGAGGGCATATCGTAGGACACACAGCAACCTTCAGACTCTACCTGCGGAAATCCAAGGGAGAAAAAAGAATCATTCGTCTGGTTGACTCTCCCAACCTGCCTGAAGGAGAAGCTATTATCGCAGTTACTACAGCAGGACTCACGGATCAGTAAATTAAGATTATTTGAACGGTAAATACTCACGAATGGGGAAATATTTTATCTCCCCATTCCCAATCTTTTTTAATGAAATTCAAAGCTATTGTTGTTGACATTGATGGCACAATTACCTGCGAGAAAAGAGAACTTCACCTTGGAGCTGTCAAAAAAATTCGTTCTCTTAAAATCCCTGTTGTTCTTGCTACGGGAAACATTCTATGCTATGCCAGGACGACATCAAGGCTTATTGGCCTCGACGGGGCTGTAATTGCTGAGAACGGAGGGGCTATAACTGTCCGCTACGATTTGAAAGGCACTTTTGAAGAAAGCCTTGAAGAATGTGAAAAAGCTTTTTCTTTTCTTTCCGAACATTTTAAACTCACGAAACTCGACCCCCTATATAGAAGAACCGAAATTGCTCTCAGAAGAGATTTCGACATTGAAAAAGCCAGAACCCTTCTGGAGACTCAACCTTTTGATGTAGAGATAGTCGATACCAAATATGCTATCCATATAAAAAGCACTAAAATCAACAAAGGTATAGGCCTCCAGAAACTTGCAAGCTTGATGGGGCTAGAGGCCAGGGACTTTGTGGCTATAGGTGATTCAGAAAATGACGTAGAATTGTTTAAAGCTTCAGGTTTTGGGATCGCTGTCGGAAACGGAGACGACGAAATAAAGGAAGCTGCAGATTATGTAACAGAAGCTTCATTTGGGGATGGAGCTGTCGAAGCCTTTGAATTTCTTGAAGAAAAGGAATGGATTTGAAAAGACTTCTGAAAAGCGATTAATCTCGACTCGGTCCCTCTTGTATGATACATCGGAATCCTTCCCATGCAGATACTTGTTAACAGGTAATTGATGCGCCATATACTATAGGTCCTGAGTTCCCAAATTTCAAGCGCATACATACAATTCCACAAATCTGATAGGTAAGAAGATTGTGATTTTGAAATTAAAATCTGCAGTTCATGTGCTTAAGTTTAAGCACATAATTAGAGATCATAAGAAGCTTATGTGCTTAAAAAAGCGGAACTAAGGTTTGTAGCACAGCTATATTTCATGCATCATGCTGATGCACGAATGCGCTTTCGTGGCGCACCACAGGGTCTCTACCTTTTTTTTGGAAAGGAGCATATAGGGTTCCATACCACAAATAATGGAAATACCTTAGAAGCCATCTTTAAACCGAGAATCATTTGTCCATTTGCCATAATGTCCGCAGACCCATTATAGCCTGATTCTGTACCTTTTGGTTTAAGCGTGTCAACCTGCTTTCGCTTATTCCACTTCACGATTCTTACGATGGTTCACTTTATGTTCTTCATAGTATTCGTATCCTAACCGATTACCAAAGTCAGGTTCCTCGATTTCTCGATATTGTCCTGTGAGCTTCACACACAAACGTTACCATTTATGCATGTCATAGTAGGATTACCTCAAATGGAAGAGGTAGCAGATGGTGCAATTCGTAGTATAGCTTCTTGTCGCACCTGCGGAATGTGGGTTATCACGCGGCATTCCAAAATATTCAGAAAAGAATTAAAGAGAAATAGGCTGAGGTAAAACGACCCACAGCAAACTTCTCTATGCATTTAATTTGCATCGAAATAACTAATTCTTGGACTTATTGTACTCTGAATCTCCCACTGTTATAGAATAGCCAAAGCTTTGTGTATTTTTAGGGAGCATTGAAAGTTCCCAATTCCCTACAGCTCCAGGTGCTGTATAGGTTTCTACATAGCGGCCACCATAACTCTGATAGATTGTTTTGTCGTCAAGTGGCGATATCAGGGGATAATACCCTCCTCCAATACTTACGCTACCGCTCTCGATTGATTTCACAAAGTTCATGGTAACAGGGTTGCTGTTGCGTTTTAGTGTGAGCTCAAATGAGGGTTTTTCCTTTTCTGGAGATACCAGCCAGGGACATTCATATGTATCTGCCGAGACTTCAATCGTTACTGGTTTCTCGTTCAAAGTGTTAAAGGTTTTTATGTAAGGAATAGAAGGTTGTTTGAATACATTTAAATCCAGGGTTATTTGCGAGTTCGTTGTGTATTCAGTGGCCGCTTCTCCATTAACATTCAGATTAATGTTTCCATTGTACTTTCCTGATACATTTTGCGGGACCTTTACTTTAATGATCATATTAGCACTTTCACCTGCTTTTATAGTTGAGGGGGCGGATATTTCGATTGCTTCAGAGCTAAAGGCAGGTGTGTAACTTGGTTCAAAATAATTGCTATTTTCAGGTATTTCAGGGTCTATTGTTATATCTTTATCTGCGACGTTTTTCATACTTATCTTGTATTCATAGTCCTTTCCAGCATCAATGGTATCGGAGATATATTGTGTCTCAAGCTGGATGTTTGGAAGAGCTTGGACTGTGACCTCAAGATTCATTGAATTGACATATTGGGCAGAATCCGGCACAAGATCATCTGTAAAGGCTATATTGGCTTTATAGTAACCGCCCTCTGCTTCCCTGGGAATATTTATTTCAATGTCAAATTTTTGCGTTGAGCCAGGTTCTACAGTTGAATCTGTTGGGGTTATCTTAATCCAGCTTTCATCAATTTTGTTCTGACTGTTAGGCACTGCTATTACTTCAGGTGTTAAAACGAGCGCTTCACTTCCCTTGTTAGTGAAACTTACAGTGAACTGGGTGCTACTCCCAGCAGTTAAAATTGTATAAGAGGTTTGCGGGTCTATTATGTTTGTTGTATTCTCTATCGCTACAATCTCTTTTATAGATGCATCCTCTATTATCAGATCATCATCTGGTTGAGCAATTGCAGTTTGTATTAATGCCATGCAAAGCAATATCCCAAAAGATAGGGATGCTGCTTTAATTCCTCTACTACTCATATTTTTATCTCCATTTGGTGATTAAATTCTAAATCTTCAATTGCTCTTCACAATCCTGATTAGTGGGCTTTCAAAAATGAACTTTGTCTCACTTATGGGGAATTCTTGAAATATTTTATGACCCGAAACTTGATTTTTTCTCAAAAACAACTTAAGGGAGCAAATTTTGAGTTTGAGACAAATTAAGTTTGAAACAAATTAAGTTTGAGACAAAAGCAATTAAGTTTGAGACAAATTAAGTAAGAGATACAGGCATCTCCATGAAAACACACATATCTAGGTATATGAGGAGTTTCGACGTTCATTAGGGTTTCTTCACTCTATCACTATATTTATGCAACTTTCCACATATACAATTTTGATATATTTACAGTGATCGAGCTAGAATACATTATTCCGCCGAGTATAAAATACTTACTAACATTGTAAATATAAAAATAGTTTAATATTATTTAGTCGGCTAAGCTTCAATTTCGAGTTTTCAATCTAAAACAGGTTTATGAATAGAAAAGCCAATTTATTAACGCAAAAAAATTCTTTATGAATTTAAAACTCAATTTTGAAGGAGAGTCTTCAAAGCGGAAAATAAAAATTACATGTTTTTCTCTGTGAAGTATTGATCTATCTAAAACTGGATAAACTTAATTTGAATAAATAAAAACATTATTATCTGGAGAAAAAAGCAAGGCATGATTCAAGGAAATTATCTTATCCGCTATTACAGTTCCTTTAGTTCTCCAGGGGTGATTATTAGAGACCAGCTAATTATTAGTGTCATAATAATTGTCAGTACAATAATTAATGACTGTAGATTAGCATTACCGTAATAGGCAGCTCCTACTAAAGCTGCAGGTAAAGCGATTACAATACTTAGAGAAAATGAAGCTATTATTGCAATGATATCTGTAAGCAATAGATCTATTTTTGTTAGATTTTTCTTCTTTGAAAGAAAAGCAAAATATCCTAAAATCATAATTAAAAATACAAAAAAAGGTAATAGTACGTGACTCTGAGTTTCAGTAATCCTGAATTGGGCTATCCTAATAGAATTGGATGATAACATTGTACGGATGGAGGGTACTAACAAGGTCGCAAATATAAGGTATGTTTGAGCCAGACGATATCGCGTTTCAAGTACGTTTTTTGCGCTGTTATTAAATTTCCTTACGCCGTCCATGGAGGTTAAAAGTTTTTTAATATATAAATAATCATCTAAATGTTTCCATGTAGAGGAGTTCTGATCTGTATTTGAACACCTTCAACCTTAAGCGCTGCTGCCTCCATTTATTGTTGTCCAGCGTATGTGTATTTAGGATCTAATTTCGTGATCTGTCGGCTTGCTGACACGAAGGTACCTTTCCACCCTGTCATACAGGCGAAGCTAACTCCAAAAAGGAATGAAAATATCTAATACCTTATAGTCAAAGTCTTCAATAAAATATTGTAACAGCCGGTCGTATTTTTGATACGGTTTGGTACTCCAAAAATATAACAAGGCAAAAGCTTTTACTGATCAAATACAAGGGCTATAAGTCTCGATTCTAACAAAAGGGATTAATCAGGTAAAGTATAAGGCTATTATTACAGTGAACCGAAGAGCCTTGAGGGACAGGTATAGTTTTGGTACATACTACATTTTAGTTAAACTTATGATCCATCTGTTATAGAGACCAGAGAAACCTGAGACTTTGTAAAGTTGTGATGCATATAAAGAGTAAATATTATGTGTAGAAAGAGTTTATTTTTGTACTAAGAGCTTATCCGAAAAGTCGATAACGCATGTTGAAAAGTTACAATCGGTCTATAATATCAGGGTATCCGTTCCGGTTTTGAATGTTGCCAATGGAAAGTTACAATAGGTCACAATACTTTTCGGATAGGCTCTAAGTACCCACCGCGAAATAACTTGATGACATTTTTACACTGTACTTGAACATTTTCATAGACGGCTAAACCTATTTTGTTCAAAAATGAAAATGTATTACTTAAGTTATTTCGTGACAGATCCTAATTACTTTTCCTCTTTATTTTCATTCGCTTCATCCAGCCACTCCAAGCCCTCTTTGATCAAAAACACTACTATAATAAACCCTACTAGAGGATCGGCCTGCCAGAAGCCGAATAAATAATTAGTCGTAAGGCCCAGTAGCAAGGGCACCGATAAGAAGGTGCAGGCCAATGTTTCCTTGGAGTCGGCCACTAGCGCTCTGCTATTGATCTTCATTCCAATATCTCGTTTTCTAATAGAAAGTACAGGCATAATAATTATTGAAAGAACGGCTATCACTATTCCTGGAAGAGAGGGCTCAGGAATCTCTACGAAGATTAACTTCTTTGCAGACTCATAAAATACATAAATACCAAGCAAGAAGAAAGTGGATGCCACAAATTTTATAGCCTTTTTTTCGCTTGCCATCTCCTCGTCTTCAGAGGATAAATTATGCTTGCGGAGCCGCCAGATCAGGATTAGTCCGGAAAGAGATTCAACTATACTGTCCAGACCGAAACCGATGAGGGCTATGCTGCCGACGTTGGCGCCGAAGAATATCGAGAAGAAAGCCTCAAGAGCATTATAGCCTACAGTAAAGTACTCAAGATTGAGAGCCTTTTTATAAAGCATGTCCTCCATTAATTATCCTGTCCAAAAAGCGTTGAGAATACATAATGCACTAAAAATGTACTAAGAATACAAGAATAAATTATAATTATACAAGAATAAATTATAATTATACGATAAATTATATTATACAAGAATAAATTATAATTATACAAGAATAAATTATAATTATACAAGAATAAATTATAATTATACAAGAATAAATTATAATTATACAAGAATAAATTATAATATACTCAGAATATATTGAGTATACTAAGAATACACCATATCTTCTTTTCCACACATATATTTTCTTTTTCACACTTGGAAGATAGAGATAAATAGAGTATTCTGTGAGTCTATGACTCGGATGTTCTTGATATTGATGATCTTAAAGGCTTGAGGACCTCGCTGGATTCAAGCTAATAGAGATCTTCCCCTTATAACGGTTTTGTTAATGAAGGAATATGCTAATGCTTAACTTGAAGTTTTACATTTTGCAGTATACATTTTAGACGCCTTATTTATTTAATCAGCTCCTGACAGCTGATAAAAGGTAAGCTTCTCTTCTGCCCGTACCGAACCTCGATTCGAAAGCCGAGTCTTTTATATAGATAATTTTAAAAAGCGACGTGAAAGTATGCTCTATTTCAGCTTTTGAAACCCTTCTGGGCCCCTGTCCCGGAGGCTCCTTATCGGAAAAGCACAGCATGAAATATTTGCCTCCTGTTTTAAGCACCCTATGTACCTGTCGTGCAAAAACGGGCCTTTCTTCGTCCGTCATCACATGGAAAAGGCCTGAATCAATAACGGCATCGAACTCCCCCTCTGCAAAAAGCCGATCCATCTGTAACACGTCCCCGACGACAAAATTTACTTTAACATGATGTTCTATGGCTTTTGCCCTGGCGTCGGAGATAGCATCTTTAACAAGGTCTATGCCAGTGACGTCAAAACCATTAAGTGCAAGCATTATCGCGTTCTCTCCCCGCCCGCATCCAATATCAAGGGCCCGGCCAGGCTTAATTTCTCCGGCTTCTACAAGAGACTCAAAAACGGGCTGGGGGTGACCAACGTCCCATGGCGGTGTACCCTTATACGCTTCATCCCAGTACAAATTAATCTCCTCGCGGCTAAGATGTTAAGTTATCGTCTAATAAGAATAAATACTTGCATAACGCCTGCAAACTCTTAAAACCAAATAAATCCAGGCTAACCCAAATAATCGAATATGTCTGTTTGCTCTCCAGGATAAAATTCTACTGGGAGATTGGATTCTGCGTGGAAGTGTTAGCTTTCAAAGGATTTAAATACCTGGTTTTGGTAATGAGTTGGATCAAATCGAAAAGTAATTTCGTAAAACTATTTAGTATATTTTTAATTAAAAATTTTAAAAACAGAACTTTTTTCAAGGTTATTTGATGTCATACCAAAGGTTTGCAAGAGATGTTGGCTTTATCGGGACAGTTCAGGTACTTACAAGCCTGGGCACTTTTTTCCTGCTTCCGATAATAACAAAAAGCCTTGGAACTTATTATTACGGTCTCTGGGCCCAGATTACTATCACTGTATCCCTCATTTCGTCCTTTGCGCTCATGGGGCTTTCAATGGGGCTTGTCAGATTCCTATCTTCTGAAACGGAGAAGGAGACAATAAAGGAGGCTGTGTATTCAATTCTCTTTTTCGTGACTATGACTGGCTTACTGGCCTCTTCCTTATTGTATATACTTGCCGAACCCCTTGCAACATTCGGTTTCAAGGAGCCTGATGCAGCTTATTTCATCAAAGCAGGCTCCCTTATGATTCTAGTTAATGTAATCGAGCCGGTATCTCTTTTTTATTTCAGAGTATTCAGGCAGATCAAGAAATTCTCTTACTTAACTCTTTTTGAGGCATTCGGAAAACTACTTTTTATTCTTGTCCTTCTCAAAATGGGATACGGGCTTCTTGGCGTAATAGCTGCCACATTATTGGTACAGAGCGTCATTATTTTAATCGCTTTCATGACTATTGTATCACAGATAGGATTTATTGTCCCTCGATTTACTTATATAAGGGAATACCTGCAATTTTCTCTGCCCCTAACCCCCAATGCTATTATAAGATGGGTTACGGAATCAAGTGACAGATACCTGGTTACTTATTTTCTCGGGCTCCAAAGTGTGGGTATATATTCGGCAGCCTGCTCCTTCGGTAGCCTTATCCAGCTTTTAGTAAGTCCCCTTCAACTTATTCTCCTCCCAGAACTCTCAAAACTGTTTGATGAAAATAAAATCGACAAAGTAATAGTTTATATGTCTTATTCCTTGAGATATTTCCTTCTTATCTCTATTCCTGCAGTCCTTGGGCTTTCAGCCCTTGCAAAGCCCTTGCTCAGTATCTTTACAACCGAGGATTTCATTTCTGGCTGGTTAGTGATCCCGATTATCGCGTTTTCAGGCCTATTAGGCGGAATCGTTCAAATATTTATCAATACATTTTTTATTGTCAAAAAAACGAAAGCACAAACTTATATCAATTTTGCAGCGGCATTTTTGAATGTATTGCTCAACATTCTCCTTATCCCTTCGGTAGGCATTGTCGGTGCTGCTCTCTCAACCTTAATTGCATACTTACTTATGGCCATTCTATGTATTCATATGTCTCTAAAATATTTTAAACATGAATTTCATTATCTTGATATTGCGAAAAGTATTCTATCCTCCGCAGTTATGTACTTCTTTATTTCCCATCTATATATCTTAAGCATCTGTGAGCTTTTTGAGGCAACAGGGATGGGAGTGCTCGTTTATCTATTTGTAATGTTTTTGTTGGGAGGCTTCAGCGATTACGAACTTTCTTTAATTAAAAAATACTTATTTGGAGTCAAGAATAGCCTCGCCAAAATTATTGGGATTTAAACAGTTAAAGATTTACTAATGCTGGTTTTCAGTTCAGCCGCTTAAGGTTTATTAATTTAATTCGGCATAACCCAAAAGAAAACAAGTCGCAAAGAATCGATCTGCAAATAAACCTAGAATAACCTTTCCTCTATCGTGAAGGAATATAAATGAAACATACAAATAAATTGTGTTACGTAAAATAAAAATAAGTTGTATTCAATAACTTTAACTGTAGCAGCCCAAATTTTGCTTTTTTTCAATGGTAGTACTGTATATCTTTAATCAGATCTTTTTCGTGCAAAAGTGTCTCTTTATTGCTTCTAGCTTTGCTCCTATCTAAACCTATTTTAATAGATAATTTTTAATTAAAAAAATTTTATAAGAATTTATAAAAAAAGAAAATCTTTAAAAATTATGAATAAGTATTAAATATTAACATTTTTTGAATGAAAATAAAGGAGGAAGATAATGAGAAGTACGGATAAGTTGTATACAGTGGACTTAGCGTCAGCAGCTCTAATTTTATTTTTGATTTTCGCTTCGTATACGGCATCGGCAGTCTCATAAGTTGTTTTCTCAATACAACTCAGTAAGCTCGATTCAGCTGCGCAAGTTTATAGTTAATAAAAAGGTGAACGAGCGAGTTTGGGAGTGGGGGGTAATACATAAAAAAGTATGTATTTATCGCTCGTTCAATCTTTTATTACTCTGTTGTTTTAGATATACTTTTTTAAATAAGATATTTAATTAACGAGTTAGTAAAATAAATTGGATAGGTGGCCTTTTTTTAGAAAAATCTAACAATGATTGAAAATCGATAAAACCATAACTAAACAAAAGTTAGTAAGAAGAAACCGAATATCTGTCATTATTTTACTGCATCCCCTTTACAGTTGCACTTTTAACGTGCTCCATCAAACAAATAAATAAAGCCCGAATTTACCTAGTGTCGTGTCAATCATCAAATGTCTGATAAAGACGTGATAATTTTATCTTGCATCAGCTTCTGTGAATTGCCAATTAACCCTCGAATTCTTGTTGCTTGTGAAATTTTGCCAGGCCATTACCTATTTCCTAACAACTTCGATGTTATCCATTCTCTTTTTTAAACATTGACCCGTGAGTACGTTCAATTCAATCTCTGTATGTTCAACCAGCTTCCATGTTTTGGTGTGTACACAAACTCGAACCTATCGCATAGTGCCTTTGCCTTCGCTGGTGGAAATGTTTCATAGAGAGATCCGGGAATATGCGTATTTAGATTGTCCATTACCAGCGTAATTTTATCTGTAGTTTCATATTGAATTGCGATTTCTTCCAGGTAACAAGCCCAGTCTCGCTTGGTTTTTCATTCAGTAATTTCACCATTCTTTTTTTTGTCAATGGTTCACACGCAAGGAAGATATTGTACATCCCATAACGTTTGTATTCATAATCATATCTGGCTGGTTTCCCAGGCGAGCAGTGGATAGGAATTCTGATTTCTGCAATCAGTTGTTTTGGGGATTTATCCATACAGACAACAGGATTTTGTGGATCGAATGGACGCTTATAAACGTCCAGAACCATTTCCATATTTGCAACAAAGCTACTGTTTTGTTCCGGAGGAATTACCCATCCTTTCCTTTACCAGGGTTTGATTTCGTTTTTTTAAAGTACGACGTACTGTTTCATGAGAAATGTTATCGATATAACCAAGCTCTACAACCTGATCAGTTAACAATCTTAAAGACCATTTCGCAAAACCTTCAGGAGGTTCACTGCAACTAAGGGCGACTATATGAGCTTCTAAATCACCATCAACCTTTTTATCGTAAATGCGATTCCTTTTTTCTCCATTGAGGGCTACCTCAAGCCCTTTTTCAACAAATCGCTTTTTAACGCGGTCAATTTTTCTCATGCTAATATATAGGACACGTGAGATTTCTTCATTGGTGGAATGGTTGACATTCCATTCACCTTTATCACAATTAAGTAAGATCAGAGCATTGAGAATTCTTTGTGAGTTATAATTACCTTTTGAGGTAAGTTCACAAAGAGCTTCACGTTCATCTTTGGTAAGTGTCACAGTATATCTATTCATAAGGACGCCTAGAGGATTCTTATGAGTACCATACAATATAAATTTTACGACATTTTATTGTTGACTAGACACTCGTGCATCGATTCCAAAGCATATCATAAATTAATTTTGGATTTAAATTAAGGAAGGACCGATGTAGATCACTCCCTATAAACTGCGGGAAACGCAGAATAAAGAGACCGGAGGCACAGTTCTTCCGCGTTTTCCGCATTTCCCGCGGTTATAAAGTGTATAGAAAGTTTTTCCGTGCCCTTCCGTGCCCGTCCATGCTGTCCACGCTCTTAAAACCACAAATAACTCTAACCTAAGTATTTGCATTCGTAACTATAATTAGGTCCTGAATTATGTGTTTATTTTGGAATCGATGCACCAGGTTCCAATGTAGGTTTATTAATTATGTTTACTTTTTATAAATTTTATACTTTGATATCTTCCCGAGATCACGCTCTAAGGATTCTTTACTCTTTAGCTTTCCCAATTATAACTTCAAAAATCTACCAGGCATGCGAAAATAATATCTGGAGCAGGCCATAAGTGACAACAAATACAAACGTATACGTTCTTGGAAATTTCTCAATATATCTATTTTTGTTCCACTTTGAATTGGCATTTTACCTAGTATTTACCTTACCACTTTTCCTTAGTACCAGTCACAGAATAAACTATGCAAGTATCCGATTGTATCTCTTAATATTCAGCATCAAGAACACCAATTGAAAACCCAATGACGAATAAGTGGAATAAATTATTTCGTTGCGGGTACTTAGTATCCCCCGCGAAATAACTTGATGACATTTTTACACTGTACTTGAACATTTTCATAAACGGCTAAACCGATTTTGTTCAAAAATAAAAATGTATTACTTAAGTTATTTCGTGACAAGTCCTTAGTGTAATACGTAAATTTGCTTGCGTTGTTTTTATGATTTATTCGATTCTTTTAATGAGCCAGTTTTTTATTTGACAATGTTTTATTTTGAGCTTCTCTGCTCACTCTTAATAAATTGCCGGATTTGTTATGTTTTTTGGTTTTTAAGGGATGAAAATTCCTTTTCCTGAAAGCTTTAAACCCCATGCCGTCTTTAAACTAATATCCATGACAGACAAATCTAATGATATTAAAGCAAAATTCAAACCTCATGTTCATACCCTGAAAAAAAGCAGCAGCACTGCAAAAGACAATACAGAAAATGTTGATACCCCTGGTTCCGGCCCTTCTAGCGTCGGGACTGAAGTTTCGGCCGATGTGATAGATGTAATTATAGTTCGCTATGGAGAACTTGCTCTCAAAAGTAGTGGTGTACGAAACTGGTATGAAAAAATCCTTATTAAAAATATTGGGGCAATGCTGGATTCTAGAGGTATACCCTATTCTCAGATTCACCGCGAATGGGGCCGGGTCTTCATTGAGACCAATGACCTTCGTGCTGCCAATGCAGCAGCTGATGTCTTTGGGATAGTCTCAACTTCTCCTGCGTTGACAGTAGAGCCGAGCCTTGAGAGTGCTGCCACAGTATGTGCCACCCTGGCACAAGACCTTGTGCTAGAAGGTGAGTCTTTTGCCATTAGGGCAAGAAGAAGTGGAAACCATCCTTTTTCTTCAGCGGATATTGGTAAAGCCTGTGGAGATGCGGTCTGGAATACCCTGGAGAAAAAAGGGAAACACCCCAGAGTTAACCTGAGTTCTCCTGATAAGGAGCTCTTCGTGGAAATGCGGCAAAATAAGGCTTATATTTATCTGGAAACAGTTAAAGGGGTTGGAGGGCTTCCCCTTGGCACACAGGGCAGCATGGTAGTTCTTATGTCAGGTGGGCTTGATTCTCCGGTTGCCGCCTGGCTTATGATGAAACGCGGTGTTTTAATTATCCCGGTTTATTGTAATAATACTCCTTATACTCAGAGTGCAGCAAGAGAACGTGCCTTTGATTGCATTCGCCAGCTCCAGAATTGGGCACCAGGATATCAGTTTAAGACTTATGAAATTCCTCATGGCTCTAATCTGCAGTCCTTTATCGAACTGTGCAATCGGAAGAATACATGTCTCCTCTGTAAACGCATGATGTACAGAGAAGCCTACGAAGTTATGAAAAAAGAAAACGCAAGTGGGATTATTACCGGCTCTTCCCTCGGACAGGTAGCTTCCCAGACTGCTGCCAATATGTATGCTGAGATTTACCAGCTTGCTCTTCCTATATACCACCCTCTGATTGCTTTTGACAAAACAGAGATCATGGATATTGCCCGTAAAATTGGAACTTACGACATCTCCAGTCGATCAGCAGGCAGCTGTACTGCCGTTCCGGAACGCCCTGAAATTGGGGCAAATTATGACCTTATTGTAAATGAAGAAAAGAAGATGGATATCGAAAGCATGGTTTCCAATGCTTTGAAAACAGCAAAGGTACTTAAGCTGTAATAATTAATCCTTAGCCCTAAAATTTGCCGTAAATTGGATTCATAGTTGACAGTTTACTAAATTGCAAACTGAAAACTATCAAGATTAAAGGAGACTATCAAGATTACAGGAGAAAATGCATATGTTTATACTGTAAAACCCATGCATTCAAAAATTAGTATAAAAAGATAGATGCAATTTCTATGGATTTAAACCCCAATTACAGGCGATACAGCATAACATAACATATGCGTTATTTCGACTATAAGCCCTACTATATACATTCAAATCTCACCTCTTTTTTTAATATCGTTTATTAAAATACAACTTCTCCCAATATCTAAATAACTTCTACCATATGTGGATATTTAATAACGTTGGTTGTAAAGCTGTAATTGCCAACAATGCCTGTTAATTACCAACAATGCCTGTTAATTACCAACAATTGCCTATATGGAATTGTTACTACTTGATCAGGTTTTATGTTAAAAGTTACATTCGAAAAAGAAAATGTTTAGAAGAAAAATGTTCTATCAACGGAGAACAATTAAACCGATTGTAGCGCAACAGGACCAACAGTTAAAACAGAGTAACAGAGTTAACGACAAGGAATTAAATGAGAGGAGCAAGACTGCTCCGAATATTCGGATATAAACGGAGGAACTGTATGGTGGTAGACGCGCAACAGCAGCAGTCAAGCTCTCCCAATGAATATTATTGCACTAATATTATATAAATTACGAGGAAGCTCATGTGCAGGCTGATTATTTCCTGCGGGATTAATAATATGTTATCGTGATCGTTCAATTTGCCACTTTGATCTGGAGGGTTAATTTTTGTTTTAAGTTAAAGCCTATAAAGCACGAAGATCTGCAATTTTTAATCATTTTTGAGCTCATCCCAAGGCCAATCATATTTCCACATCAATAAAAGTCTCAGAACGATTTTCCTAATCGGAAGATCGATTGATTATTCCAAACTCGGATTTAGGGATGTAATTTTGAGTCTGGGATAAGCTCCTTTACAATAACCACATGTTGAGCAGGTTTCGAGTTGATCTATCGTTTCTATTTCCGGAAACTTCAGTTGAGACAATATTGCAAATTAATAAGTAAATATTCAAAAAAGATAACAGGAAAATGTTATTTTCGTGAGGGCATCTGCAGAAGGTCAGATAAATTATTACAAAGAAGTAAATTTTGATTTCTGGAATGGGTTCTAAATAAATTTAACCTGATTAAATAAGTCAGGTTTGATGCCCTCCAATCCAGATAAATTGCTGCGATGTTCATCAGGACTTGTTAGAAATAACCTGGGTAATACATAATTATTTTAGGATTTAATCGATGGGCTTGCTTGTAAAAATGGATGGGCACAGTGTAAAAAATTGCATATATTATTTCACGGTGAGTCCTGTTATGAGGAATTTGTAATTGAAACTAACAATTATATACATTATTTGATATAAATCCTTTATTAAAGGAGGGGAATAAATATGTCCAGCGGAAAATCTGAGTTCTCTGTAGAACCTGCCATTCGTAGGGACGGGACAAGAGAGGGAGAACTTGTCAGTTTTGAAGCCTCAATTCGTAATGAAACAAATATGTCCATGTATGATACGGGACGATTTCTGACTCCGGAGAATATTGAAAATTTCGTTCCGCAAGGTGGAACAGCAAAAAAAGCTGCGAAAATACTTCAGGATTTTGGCTTTAGGATTCTCCATGTAGGGGTGTTCAGCGTTAGTGGGGAAGCTTCCAAAGAGTTATGGGAAAGTACATTTAATACTAAAATTGAAGAAGTTGTAGCCCCGATTAACAATAATTTTCCTGAAAGGGGAGAAAGAATCTTCCTATCGAATGTTGAAGGAGCTCCTTTTGAAATTCCTGAGGAGTTATCTGAACTGGTTGAACGAGCTTACCCACAAAAACCTCCAACTTTCCTTGAATCACCATTGCCTCCTAGAGTATCTTACCACTACCTGAATGTTCCGGCGGACATATCCATGATCCTTCGAGCCGGAAAGGTTAACCAGGAAGGGATTACTGGCAAAGGTGTTCTGGTTGCAATGCCAGATACGGGTTTTTATGCTCACAAGTTTTACGAATGTAGAGGTTACAGTTACAACAGGACAATAGCTGAAGATGCTGCAGATGTGGAATTTGATGAGTATGGGCATGGGACCGCAGAGGCCGCAAACATATTTTCATCAGCTCCTGGTATTGATTTCGTAGGTATAAAGATGGGGCTTAATGCAACTCTTGGGTTCAAAAAAGCAATGGATCTCAGTCCAGCAGTCATTTCCTGCAGCTGGGGATGGAATGTCCAGGACACGACTCTACCGAACTGGTTGAAGCCACTCGAAGCAGCGATAATTTATGCAGTAAAAAAACTGGGAATAACAGTTGTGTTCTCTGCGGGGAACGGCCATTATTCATTCCCAGGTCAGATGCCGGAAGTCATATCTGTTGGTGGTGTTCATGCTCATAGGGATCTAGCAGGAGATGACTTCAAACTTGAAGTATCCGATTATTCTTCGAGTTTCAGAAGCTCGGTCTATCCAGGTAGGAAGGTACCAGATGTATGCGGTCTTGTGGGCATGCAGCCAAAAGGAGCCTACATAATGCTGCCTGTGCAGCCAGGTTGCTCCATTGACAAAGATTTGGCAGCGGGTGGTGCTCATCCGAATGGAGATATGACAGAGGCTGAAGATGGATGGGCAGCAATAAGCGGAACCAGTGCAGCAGCTCCCCAGATCGCCGGTGTGTGTGCACTCTTAAAGCAGGTACAGCCATCTTTATCACCTGAATTGATAAAACAAATTTTGATAGCATCTGCAAGAGATGTTAAAGATGGTGTAAGTGCGATGGGCGACAAAGCAGGCAGAGGGTTTGACAGTGCTACTGGAGCAGGACTTGTAGATGCTTATAATGCATATAAACTTGCCAAGTCAATTATGGTAAGATCACTATATACAGTACCTTCACCGGTATAAACAGAAAAATATCAATTTGAAGGAATTAGGAAATATTGTACACTAAAGGCAGGAATTTTTCTCTACTAAACCTGCTTTTTTTATTGAGGAGATCCAAAAACTCAAATTATCCTCAATTCCTAAAATTTGCCATTATATGGAGCAGCAGCCCCGGAAGAGAAACCGACACGGCATTTAGAAGATCCGAAAAAATGGGTTTTTAGCTTTAAAAGAAGTTGAAGCGGATTTTGAGACTATTAAAAGTATTCTGGTGGCTCAGGGAAAGAAACTTCTTTAATAAGAGATTTAAACTCATCAGGAATTGAGGGTGGCGTAAGAGGTTTGTAATATTCGACCTTTGCCGAGTCACTGATACCTGAAAGTACAGATTTGGAGGTTTTTTCCATTTTCATATTGAAAAACTTTTCAAATCTTTCCGGAGAGCCTTTAATTGTAATTGTTTCACCAATGGAAAGAACGTCAAATCCTTGTTCTTTCAGTTTCAGAGCGACAACGTTTTTGTCTTTAAGAGGAGTTACGTCGGCTGTTAGCATATAATTATTTTAAACTCCAATGTATATAGAACTTGCTCGCTTAATTCCTTGCAAACATTACAACAATTTTATCCTACATTTTGGAAGTAGATGGACCTTTTGAATCTGCTTTTTAGAGTGGGCTAAATTCTTAAATTTTCAGCATATTGTGGAATTTACTTTTTCCATATAACCCTAATTTGACTGATTATACTAATTAGTACAGTATTTTTTACAAAAAAGTGTTTTATGGCTTAGAGCCTATCCGAAAAGTAGATTAACTATTATCTGTTGCATTTTATATTAGTGACAAAACGAAAAAAGGGGCAGGACTACAAGATATCCATTGAATTCTGGAATAGAATAAAACCATTACTAACACTACCTAAACCTAAAAAGAAAGCTGGAAGACCTCGAGCAGATGATTGGAATATATTGAGCGGTATTTTTTATGTCCTTCATACAGGCTGCCAATGGAAAGCATTACCAAGATGTTATGGAGCGCCAAGTACCGTCCATGATCGATTCCAAGAGTGGCGGGAAGATGGATTATTTGAAAGAATGTGGCAAGCCGGTCTGCTGGATTATGATAATGAAAATGGGTTAGAGTGGGAGTGGCAAGCAATTGATGGTGCTATGACAAAAGCACCATTAGGTGGAGCTGGAACAGGTGCTAATCCTACTGATCGAGGGAAAAAAGGTACAAAAGGAGTCTTTTAACTGATGCTAAAGGCATACCAATTTCTGTTGTCGTGGATGGAGCTAATCGTCACGATAAAATGCTAGTAAAAAAGACGTTTGATGCCTTAATCTTTGAAAGACCTTCTCCAGATGACGTAGTTCAAAATATGTGTATGGATAAGGGATATGATTATCCTGATATCAGAGAATTAGTTAAAAATTATGGTTATACTGCTCACATTAGGAGCCGTGGAGAAGAAAATATAAAAATACCAGGCTACAGGGCAAGAAGGTGGGTCGTGGAAAGGACACATTCTTGGTTAAACGAGATTTCGAAGACTGTTGATAAGATGGAGAAAAGAAAATTGAAAATTACCTTGCTATGCTACATTTCGCATGCGCATGCATAACATTCAGAGCAGCAGGACTTTTCGGATAGGCTCTTAATATTGAGTATTTCAAGATCAGTTAATTCATTGAAATTCACTTTGCACCATTTGGAAAAAACAGTTAGAAATATTTGATTTTATTTAGAGTGTCTTCAGAAATCTTTGTGTGCTCAGATTTTTTTAAAAATAGTTTTATAATCTTCAAGTTATTAATTAGATATAAGTGGTCGTCATATACTCTTTCCAATATATTGGCGAAATTCCCTAATCTTCGTGTACCTGCAGATAAAAATAAGTTTTGATGATTAAGGAATGATAAAAATATAACTTCAAATATTCACTTCTTGAACAGCTTTATATCCATTGCTAAAGACAATATCGATAACAGAAATCGTGAAATTATATCTTCGTCATTCTAAGCGTTTGATAAAACAAATTATTGATTATTTATTTCTACTGAATTTCCGAACCCCTGCCAATTTGGGATAATATTCAATTGATATTGGCCATTTTATTAGTGGGAATTCATTGAAATTATACTTTTGTGATCTAAATTTGTACAAAAGTATTAGAAATCGGATGGTTAGTTACTATTATTATTATTATTATTATTATTATTATTATTATTATTATTATTATTACCTACGTTCCGCTTTTTCAGGCGCATAAGCTTCTCATGATATCGAAATATGCGCTTAAACTTAAGCACATGAACATCAAGCTCCAATTTCAAAATCACAATCATCTTACCTTTCAGACTTATAGATTTAGGCTTATGCGCTTAATATTTTGGAACTCAGGTTATTATTATTATTATTATTATTATTACTACCTATTAATAAGAGAAACTTAACTATACATATTTGTATATATTTTTTATCATAATAAGACTTCAAATTAGAAGATGGATGGTTCGTTAATCCTACAATTAAGGTAGTAATTGACCAGATAGTTCACAACTGATTAGAAATGGGGGAGAAGAGAACGGTTGTGACTGATTTCCATGCTTACTAGCATGCTTGGTAAGGAGTTCACCCAAATATTCCGCAGGCGCTGGCCTCACTATTGTACAATAGGTAGCTGATTCTCAAAGGAGTCGTAAGTATGAACATGAATAGCATTTCGATGCCGGCCAAAATTTTAGTATACAGCACTCTTGCTGTCATTCTGACGGTAGGAATGAGGGAGATTGCTCCCATACTCACAACCATTCTTTTCTCTATCTTTGCCGCCCTGCTCTTAACCCCGCTTGTCTACTGGCTTAAACGCAAAGGGATACCTACTGGACTGAGTGTCCTTCTGGTAATTCTTTTATTCACTTTAATTGTCGTGATTCTGGGGATAATGGTTGTAGCAGCTGCAATCCAGTTTGGGGGCCAGATTCCGGCATATCAAGTTCAGTTGACAGAGCTCGTAAATAATACTGCACGTTATCTACCAACAAGCGGAGACCTTTCCATCAGATCTATTTTACGCAGTATCGTATCAGTTATGATCTCCCTTATGGCTACTTTCGTTAATGGACTTGTGAATGCAGGAACAACAGCCGGAGTTATCTTACTTACAACGGGATTTCTGTTAATAGATATTGCCAGTAAACCTGAGAAAATTGATCAGGAAATTGAAAATAAATCCGAGCTTCAATTGAGGTTGAGTAGTTTTGGCAAGAAGCTAGTAAAGTTTATTTTTATAAGAGCAGAAGTAAATGTTATCACAGCAGTTTTAATTTCTGTCTTTTTTCTTGTATTAGGCATTGATTATGCGATTCTCTGGGGAGCTCTTGTATTCCTGCTAAGTTTTGTCCCTTATATTGGTCTCGTCATAGCTTCTATTCCTCCTATAATGCTTGCGCTTTTTCAGTATGGGCCTTTAGGTGCTCTTGCAGTTATTGTTATTATCTTTGGTGTTGATGGGCTTGCAGAAAATGTCCTTTTCCCATCACTTATGGGAAAGGGCCTGCAATTGTCTCCAGCTTTTCTGTTTCTTGCCCTTATTTACTGGAATTTCGTACTCGGACCTGGAGGTGTGCTACTTTCAATTCCTGTTACAATGGTTTTGAAAGTTATACTTGAGAGTTTTGAGGAAACAAAATGGCTGGCCAAATTGATGGGTCCACCAGGAGACTTGGAGTAAGGCGAAAAACAGCGGGCAGGAAAAGAAGTTAACTTTAGTGGATGAGAAAACACATTGGAGCCGAGATCTGATAAAAAAAGCAGGAAATGAAACACTGGCTCCGTATCCTTTGACCTGGATATCAAGTATGTGCGAAATCCAATTCTTGAGGTTGAAACAAGAATACTGGATCATGCATAATAAACTAATACAGACGCTTTTATCGATTTTACAGAATTCTGAGTGAAATTAAAGTCAGATGCTGGATAGAAAACTTTGTGGATACAGGGATTTCAGAGAACCTGCTCAATAAGGCAATTTACAAAGCCCTGATAAATGCAAATATTGCAGTGCCCTCTTTAAATAATATTATCTAAAACTGATAAATAACATCAATTAAATAAAAATGGAACACCCTCTTTTTCTATGAATCAAGCCTTTCATTCCTAGATAAAGAGCTTTTTTGAGAATTAATAATAAGTTATTTTATATTTAATGACCTATATAATTAAATATAAAATTAGCTTGTCCCGTCGAATGCGAAAATGGAAAATCGAACTGGTATCATAAGGAAACTGATCTCAAAGATAAATTGATTATGGATATTTGGTGAGCCGCGCAGAAACGGTGCTTTAAATGGAAGAAGCGATGCCTCCAGTCAGCTCCAGATAAAAAAGGTATTTTCCAAATACGGGTTAATCGAGGGTGAGCTTGTATATATTTAATGAATTCATCAGTGCTTTTTCCAGATAGAAGAGATACCCTTCTTTGTGGGGGAAGGAAATCTCCTCTTTGACTCTGGCTTGTTTGCGCTGCATAAATATCCTGGAAAAAGGTCCTTGATTCCGGATGAATAAGTCTCTTTAGCTGAGCTTATACCTGTATCCGGTAGTAGGCAGTAGTAATAAGGTCTAAAGGAATATAGGGGGATGGAATATTGGAACAACTAATTGATGATGTGGAAGAGCCAGTTGTCACTGATTCCGATATGGGATATGGAGCAATAAATACACCCTGGTGGGTGGTTCTTCTGGAAGGGATTGTTGCTATCATTACAGGTTTATTCCTATTATACCAACCTGTAGCAACCACTATCCTGCTAATACAGATTCTGGGTATCTTCTGGCTAGCAGGAGGAATAGTTTCTATCATAGGAGCGCTGATATTTTCAGAGAATCGATGGTGGAAGCTACTTTCAGGTATCCTGAGCATTATTGCAGGAATTGTTATTTTGATGTATCCTGTTGTTAGCCCATTCATAGTTCTTACACTTTTCGTCATTTTCATAGGTGCATGGGCTATTGTCACCGGTGCTGTGAGACTTGTCTCGGCATTTAAAGGAGAAGGATGGGGTATGGGGATTCTTGGTATCCTTACCATAATCCTTGGTTTGCTCCTGCTTACAAACTCTCTGGTAGGAATCGTGGTCTTGCCGTGGGTATTTGGATTATTCCTTATTATGGGGGGAATTGCAGCAGTCATCGCAGGAATAAAAATGAGAACCTGAAAACGGACTTTTGCAAAATAAGGAGGAAATTTAAACATGAACAGACCTATAGGTGTTACTATTCTGGCCATAGTGGCTGTCATTCTGGCATTTCTAAACGCTATTGTGATGCTTCGGTTTCTTGGATTTTTGCCTTTCTTAGGGCCAATTAACATCCGTATTTTCAACCTCTGGTATGCACTAATGTACGGCCTTCTTGCCTACATATGGGTATGGCTGGCTCAAATGCTCTTCCAGGTAGACCAGCAGGCCTGGATGTTTCTGGCTGTTATTACAGTATTTAACCTGTGCTTGGATTTTGTGTTGCTGGTTACCGGGGGTTCATGGTATGACATTAATTTTTCAGTTATTATGAACGCCCTTATCCTCATTTATATCATGTTACCTGGGGTGAGGAGTGCGTTTGAAACAGACTATAGAACCGACACTAGCAGGCAGTAAACGATAATGCTCTCGAAAAATGAAAAACGGTTTATGATTTATCTTTTACTACATTTTTATTGAGGCTCAGCTGATATGAAAGAGTATCCTGGCTGAGGCGTATCAAGCTGCCCTTATTATCCCAATATGGAAGTGGTTTCTGTGGAAAAGAAAATTGTACTTATTGCACTCTCGCTTGCTATGTTCGTACTGGTTATTGACACGACAATTATGAATGTCTCGATTTCGACACTTATCAGCGAGTTCGATACCAATGTTACCACTGTCCAGTCTATTATTACATTGTATACACTCGTGATGGCATCTTTTATGATCACAGGGGGGAAGATAGGGGATATTATAGGCAGAAAGAGGGCATTCAGAATCGGATTGATAATATATGGTACAGGCTCATTTCTGACTTCAATTAGTCCCAGTATAGCTGTATTGACCCTTGGATGGTCAATCCTTGAAGGACTTGGAGCAACGCTTGTTATGCCCTCAATCCAGACACTTGTTACCTCAAACTTTAAAGGTACTGATCGTGCCCTTGCCTATGGTATACTGGGGGGAATCACTGCAAGTGCAATCGCACTCGGCCCGATTATAGGAGGTTGGCTAACAACTGCATATACCTGGAGATATGCTTTTGCCGGAGAGGTAGTAATAGTGATCATTGTTCTCTTGACCAGCAGGTCTATTATTGACGCGGTCCTTGAATCCGGAGAGCGGCCTAAGCTGGATATAGTAGGATCTATTCTCTCAGCTCTGGGAATAGGGCTTTTTGTTTTTGGAATTTTGCTAGCAGGGACATACGGGTGGTGGAAAGCAAGCCAGCCTTTTTTCATAGGGGGGATTGAAATTTCCCCCTTTGGGCTTTCTCCAACTCCAGTCTTTATTGCAGGTGGAGTTCTCATACTGCTGATTTTTGCCCTCTGGGAGCGCCATCTTATTGCTCATGGAAAGACACCGCTTGTGAGGCTTGATGTGCTGAGAAACCGCAGGATAAGATCAGGTATTTTTGTCCAGATGGTACAGAACACCATTTTCGCAGGATTTCTCTTCAGTATGGCACTTTTTCTTCAGATCGTCCTGGGTTTTAATGCAATGCAAACAGGCTTCATCTACCTGCCTCTTTCCATACCACTCTTAATTGCCTCAATGGGTGCATCAAAACTCTCAGTCTTCATACCCCCGAGGCGAATTGTCCAGGCCGGACTGCTTATACTTACAGCCGGGCTTCTTCTGGTTAACGCAAAAATTGACATTACGGTCAAAGGACTTCCAATATTACTCGGGTTTGCCTTAATAGGCATTGGCGGGGGTCTTATCGCGTCCCAAATAATGAATCTTGTCTTATCGCAGGTATCTCCTGAAAGGACTGGTGAGACCGCTGCCCTTATGAATACTTCTCAAAATCTCGGCATGTCTCTCGGAACAGCTCTAATGGGCTCTATCCTTCTTGCCGGACTTGCATCAGGAGCTATTGCCCTTATCGATGAGAGTACGGTTCTACCCGATTCTGTTAAAGAAAATGCAACAGTGGCAGTAGAACAGAACGTGCAATTTTTGAGCAATGAAGAACTGGAGAATATCCTTAAAGGAGCTCCTCCTGATATTACCCAGGAAATCCTGAGGATTAATGAAATTGCCCGAATTGATGGAATAAAAAAGTCTCTGTGGGGAATGATAATTATCTCGTTACTGGGTCTACTTGCTTCATTCTTCCTGCCGCCTGAAATCCTTATATCTCCAGCAAAAGGAGAAAAAGGGTAAAGTTTAAAAAACTTTCATTTGAGGAGATTTGAAGGTAAAAAACTCTATTTATTTTATATTCTTTTCAACTGAAGCAAACTTCTAAAACAATAAGTAAACTGAATTTGTAAGTAGGTTAACAAACCAAGAAATCCCTTTCTGATTTTTGTAGTTCCAGCTTTAAAAAAGTCTCAATGAAAGCATTACATGTGCTCTGCGATTTTTTTTCATACCTGAGATTTTTCCACAGCATATAATGCTTTAATTCCTCTCTATGATATTCTTCAATTTTCCAGAAATTGTTACTCAAATCGTAAGATGACAAAAATGACGCAGGGGAAAAAGTATAATCCTGGTGGATGAAAACACTCTGGATTTGGTAGGTCAGGTAAAACAACCGAATGAGTTCTATTCTCCTTCCTGACATTTTAATCTTAATTTTAATTTTATATATGCTCATTTATATATGTTTTCAGTACCATATAACTTATGTCAATGTTGCTGTTATTGTTTTTTGACTTTAGAGTTTCCATAAAAATGGGAGGAGGCTACCGAAAAAACACTGAGGTCGTAGCCCATTCATTTGAGCACTCGCCTACTTTAAAGCGCAGTGCAACAGGAACGAGACAGCATAAACAGAATTTTGAGAGGGGGAAATAAATGGACGAAGTGATGTATGGACCGATGCAACTATTAGTTATCGGATTCGAAAATCCGAACTTCCAAGGTCAGATCCGCCGCGAACTTGAATCAGTTATGGAAAAAGGAATAATCAGGCTCATTGATCTGTTGTTCGTGTGGAAAGACAAAGATGGGAATCTTACGTCTTTGGGGGCTACACAGCTGGATGAAAATGAGAGGAGGCGTTTAGGTGCAGTTGTGGGAGGACTTATCGGGTTTGGAGCCGGAGGTGAAGAAGGGGCCAGGATAGGCATAAAAGAAGGGGCTCAGGCAGCCGCACAGGGGAACTACGGAATTACTGAAGAAGATATTCGTGAGATAGCCGAGGCCATTCCGGAAGGTACCGCTGCTGGCATTCTTATTATCGAGCACCTCTGGGCAAAGAACCTGAAGCAGGCGCTCCGTGATGCAGGAGGGATACTGGTCTCCCAGGGCATGCTTACACCTGAGCTACTGGCTATGGTTGGAGAAGAACTGAAAGAAGCGGTTAGAGCTGCGGAGGAAAATAAATCCGAATACAAGGCAGCATCTGCAATCTAAAAGCTGCCCGGAAACAGAAGACCCGTGGGAAAAATTTTCCATTTTTAAATGGCAGGGGACAGGCCAGGGTGTAAAGTTACTTATTTTTTTCTCTACATTATCCGGAATGCAGGGTATTTTTAAGCTTTTAAGGCACTTTTACCAAATTTGGCAAATCCTCTCAATTTAAAAAAATAGGGGTTTTAAAAAAAGAATAAGATTAGTATCAGAAAACAAGAGTATTTCTAATTATAAGATGCAGTTCTATTGTAGACTAAACAAAATAAATCAATACGCATAAAATAATATATATAAATGAATATAATTTAAAGTGAACTTTTAAACAATGAGCTTGGGGATGCAGGCTCGAAAGTTCCGGGGGTAGCAGCATCAAAATTTATCGGTCGGTATCTGATAGCGATTTTCGTGATAAGAAAATGTTTGATGAATCATGAACCTCCAGATTCAAACCGAAAATATTCATAAAAGGTATTTTTGATGTGACAAATCTCAATCTGGATAGCGTTGGCTATGGCAGGAACCAGCATATGGGAATCGTGGAGAACAATACGGGCATAGGGGAAAATCAGACTGTAAGCTTCCCTGTCATAATTTCTATTCCTCGGCTCCAGCACAAAATGGCTTGATGGCTCTGAGAAGGTTTTTTTCCAGGCTATCGTTTTGCTGCCAACATAAAATTCGTAAGTTAGGTAAGAAGACACAGTTACCCCGGTTTTCTCAGGATTTACAAAACGATAGTGAGGGTTATGGTATTGCCTCTACTGGCAGCTGACACGAAATACAATAACCTGATGTCTATAAGATAAAGGAGGTCTGAATATAGCAACTTTGACAGTTCTAAAGTTTGAAACCGCTACTGGTGCCGAAAAGGCACTTCACGTGATTCAAGATTTGAGCAAGCAGGAGATGATTACTCTGCATGATGCAGCCATAGTCTCCTGGCCGGAAGGAAAAAAGAAACCAAGTACAAAACAGTTATCCAGTATGACCGGAGTAGGTACACTAAGCGGCGCTTTTTGGGGCCTGCTATTTGGCCTTATCTTCTTTATTCCCATATTTGGCCTGGTCACTGGTGCTGCATTGGGGGCACTGTCAGGTTCCATGGCCGATGTTGGAATTAGTGACGATTTTATTAGATCTGTCCGTAGCAAAGTAACTGAAGGTTCGTCAGCCCTCTTTTTGATGACAAGTGGTGCTGTACAGGATAGGGTCTTCGATGCCATGAGACAGTTAAAGTTTGAAATCGTTGCCACCAATTTGTCTAAGGAAGATGAAGAAAAGCTGCGTGCAGCCTTTGCTGAAGAAGAAACAGCTCCGGCGCAATAAACTTTGATAAATAAACACCTCTTCGGGAATACAAGTATTCCCAAAAATTGGCTGCAAGGCAAGGACAATGATTACTGAATAAAATGAGTGTGAGGTAAGAACGTAAACTCAGTTCCTCCCCTCATTCTTTTTTATAAACCTTCCAGGAAGATATATCAGTCGGAACCAGCCTGGCAGGAACTTTGTCAGAGATTCTACAGCAGCATGGTACATAATATATATAGAAATATAAATAAGAAATTACAGTCAATTAAAAATATTTTTTATCTAGCGTATTTTGTATAGATTCCTTCAGTACCTGCGGTGAAATAACTTAGGCAATATTTAATAATGTTTTAAATAACTTTCAATAGCAAATGAACCATTTTTAGGTTTAACTAAATAATTCATTACCTAAGTTATTTCGTTACAAGCACTTAGATTGTGAATTAATTCTTCTGAAGATTGTTTAAGAAAAAGACGTTCTCACCCATACCACATTTACACAGTCAATAAATGTGAAAGTGAATTTGAATATATGTGTCATTATACAAATTTAAATAAAATTCTGTATTTTATATAAAAAGATTAGTATAATATATTAAAAGAACATATTATATATTGGATTTTTGGAATCTAAATTTCGCGGGTCTAAACAGAGTCTACCCGCATCACTCCATTTAAGTGCGATGGGACTTTATTTCTTTTCCTCCCATCACACACTCCCATAAATCGTTTTTCAATGTTAGGCAAGGACAGGCGAGAACCCTTGCCTTCGCCCCATGCTAAATAGGTCTAGTTGACCCCCCAATCACTAGACAAACTATTATACTGGGTAATACCAGCGTCGCTTAAATGAGATGCAAAGTAGATAACTTATTCAAGGGGAAATCTTAAAATCATTATCTAAAGGACTAAATATCATCAACATTAAAAAGTTTCAATTTTAAAATTTTGAGAAAAATCCTATCAATAAAAAAGAAAAATGAATTTTTACATTCATCTGTCGAAAGAATATACAATATAAAAGATGGATAGCATGACGAATTCTCAGTATAAGCGCCTTTGTTGTAAAAATAATATTTTCGCAGTTTAATACCATACTTCTTACCTTTGTGTATCATTTTCCAAGTGATGAGAATGATTAACTTTCCTAATTGTGAAGGTTTACACTGATTTTGCAACAAAGCCAGATCTTTTGCACCACAACCCTTATCGATTGTTTTGTTGCCTTTTTCCATAAAAAAGAATTTATTTCAATGAAATTAATATTTTAGGCTCTTCGCTATTTCGAGTGGGTAATTCAGATCCACTTCCTGAATGTAAGAGTGACATATCTAATATTTAGAAACTTTTGTTGTGAAATATCACATGCGAGATCGATGTTTACATATATTGTGTAATTACTTTCCAACTGAAGAATTATTTTCAACCCACACTAAACAGCGAAGAGCCGTATCTTATTGTTTTGCATAATTAGAGAAAAAATTGAAGACCAGAAAATAATAAAACGTCTCTTAATGTATCCTTTTCAGAGATAAGATTCAAAGCAGAGGGACTTTTCGGATAGGTTCAATCATATAGTCAATATAGAATAGCTACTTATACCTTCGACGATTAATACTAAGTTATTTATATTAAACTCCTAATTTGTTGAATTAGTCTGTAGATTAGGTTGATTCTAAGGTCGAATTGGAGTATTGGGGGTAAAGAATGAAAAGAAAATTGATAGCTTCTTTGCTAGTGCTGTGCTTAGCTTTTTCCGTTGGTTTAGCTCACGCACAGATTGGGGGAAAAGGTTGTGAATCAATAACGTTTCTTAATGTTCCACCTGATACGTATGAGTGCATGAAGAAACAGCTTCAGGATTATGGGATCTATGTTCCATTTTCAAACTATGGAGTACTTTCTAGTAACGGAGGTGTTGCGTTTTTCAAATGGGATGGAAAGTCAATTCTGACCGTCAACATTATGCAAAAACCCTCTTCTGTCAGCTGTGAGACCGCAGCCAATGAAATAACAAAATTCGTAGAAGAATGCCATGGGTCATGAGGAAAAGCTTGGAGTAAGATTACGGGCGAGCGGAAAGTGGAAATTTAAGGATACTAGAAGATTAAGAGCCTATCCGAAAAATGTTGTTACTTATTCTAACTTTTCGGATAGGCTCTTAGTTGCTCGTAACAAAAAAAAGTTAGATGCACTCGTAGAAAAACTAAAAAATGAAGGAATTGAAGCTTCAGCATTTTCGGCAGACATCATTAATAGTAATCAGTTGGCTGATGCATTTAAGAGCCTATCCGAAAAGTCCTGTCGACTATAGCCATATTTTTAACATAGTTGTTTTTATATATAGGTAATATTAATATTATATAATCTTCTTTATTTCTAAAACGCATAACATGCTATTTTTTTTGAAATTAGGTTCGCATTTTTTTATTCATTGTGGGGAGGAGTCAGATTAAGACGAAGCAGGACTGACATTGCCGAAGATGTTTTAAGAGTGGCAATAAATGGAGCAAGGATAACTCGTATTGCATGCGAGGCAAATATTAACTCTAATATTGCCCATGAGTATTTGGAAATGCTGAAAGATAAAGAACTTATCAGGAATGAAAATGGGCTTTTCATTACTACTAATAAAGGAAAGTTTTTTATTAAAGTGGCTAAGGAATTTAAACTTTAAACTGATTTTCATTTATCGTTTTAAATATCCTTTACAACATATTTACTGTAGATCATAACACTTTTTTGACAGGCTCCAAGTGAGCTTATAGCTACAAAATAATATAACGTAGCTCTCTTTGAGGAAAATGTTAGTTATTTACTCTAAAAATGACTAAAAATCCGAGAAATAGCTATACTTAGGTATAAATGTAGCTATCCCGTCGGGTTCATTATTAGGTTTTAATCAAATCTTACGTTTTTGATACGGATTCTTGAAGAATCAAATTAAAACAAAACAGACCTGAACTATGAACAGTTCAGGTTAGTGACAGGCTAATAACACACAATCACCATCTGTTAATTAATTTTCCTAAAATACACAACCCATCATCGAATAATCGCCTTTTATACGAATACATTGTTTATAATATAGGCTGAAGTCAGATAGTTCATAAATGGAAGAAGTCGTATCCATTTTTCATCAAAAATCATCACTTTCAATGCTTTAAATAAAATTTAATTGCTAAATATAGCTTATTTAGGATTTATAATTCATATTTTCTCTTAAAGCAGTAGATTGCAGACTAAAACTCCTGATTTTATCGAGAAATATAAAAAATTTGGATATGTAAATTGAATCAGAAAGTAAGTCCACGTTTCTATTCAGATGGTTATATAAATTTTAAAATATATTAATAATAAGGAACTTTTATTCTAATACCTTTATATAAATTAATAATATATAACTAAATATACGCTTATGACTATCTAAATAAAATCGACTCCTTTCAAAAAGAGAATTGATAACTTGAATAATTAATGAAAATAGGTGTCTTAAGCGTCGAAAAGAAAGTATGAATTCTCCATGGTATGAATCTCCAACCGCAAACATGGTATGAATTCTCCATGGTATGAATTCTAAAAATGCAAAACGAGTATGGAAAATACAGTAAAAATATAAAAATAAAATAGTAAATAAGGAGGAAAATATAATGGGTGGATGTTTTGATAGATTTGATGGTGACCGTTTTAGAGGCTTTGGCCTTGGCGGTTGGGGCGACGGCGGCTGTGGCTGTGGTGGAGATAAGAAGATTCGCGTCATAACTGCTGTCCGTGCAGTTGCTGCCAAAGGCGATTTCAAAGACTTCGACTGGTTTTAATTAGTGGTTGTTTCGGCAACGATCTCAATCACTGACTGCTTAATGGTCGAACCACGGACTAAAACGCCCAAACGGATTGTAAACGGTCTAGAAAGTTGAGAATGAAAAATCAAATTGTATGCGACCCAAAGTATACAATTTTTTAAAAAGAGAGTGTACTTTGAGTCACACTTTCATTCTCTCATAGATCCATTACATATGTGGTGAAATCATGGATTCTTTAGAAAAAATTTTTGGAAGAACAGCACAGATGACAGTTCTTAAGAATCTAATCGAGCACCAGAACGATTTAACTTACCTTTCTAGAATATCTAAAGAAACTGAATTGTCTCAATCCATAGTATCAAAGGTTATCAAACCCTTAGTCATGTCAGGGATTGTCATAGAAAAACCTCTGGGCAAGCTAATCCGAACTTTCCAGCTGAATATGGACAGTGAGGCAACAAGGTTGATAATAGATTTTTACAACAAAATTAACCAAATAGTAGAATAGGTCTGAACATTATCCCAAACGCTTGTTACATTCGTGTTCTTTATCAGCTATAATCAATCTTATTAAAAAGTGGTATCAATTTTTGATTTTGTCTAATCTTATATACATCAAGATTATTATATTAATATGGAATGGGTTTGTATAGGAATGGGTTTTCCCATAACCCTCCCTCTAAATGCAATCTACATCAAACCCGTTCCCACCACCTCTATTACTTTCATTTTCATTTTCAAGAAAAGAGATAGGACGGAGGACGAATCCCGCCCGGCTTGAGGGAGGACAGGAATTGCAGGACCTGTCCGCATAAAGTAATTGTTTTAAAAGTGTTTAAAATTATTTACGAAGTTTCAAAACCTAACAATCGCCCTCTAAATGCAACTGCAACAAGCAGCAAACCCCTCCCTGCCCCCAACCTCTATTACTTTCATTGGAATACAACATCCCAAAAGTCTTAAAAAATCGGAAGCGTTATAAAGCTGTTTCTTCGAATGTGGTACCGCAGGCTGACAGTCTTAATATCACCTATGATGAACCACCACCCAATTGTGTGATACATCTAAAACCCCCGTCAGCCTGTAACAATTATCCTTTTCTTCAAATTAATATAAAGAGAGAGATGGACGGGAGAGAACCCGCCCGAGGTGTTGGACATGAACAACCAACATGTCCTTTGCAGATTAACGCCTTCCTTCGTTAATCCACATTTTACAATTGTTTTGAATGTATATAAAATTATTTACAAAGTCGCTTTTTTGATGCATTTGTTTTGTTTGATGGATTTGTATCAGCCATGGATCACTGAGATCCTGAAAAGTGATGTAAAAGATAGAAGCACTGCAACTGCAGAGGAAAAGAAGCCCTGTGGAGATTCTGGTAAAGTTGTTTAGTGTATGGCTGTAATAATTTGGATTTGATAATACAAAAAGAGATGATTAAGGCACAATTTTAATTCATTGGTCATCGGTTAAGGGTTATTCCTCCCTCCCATTGCTTTTTTTGAAACCTATCCGTTGATTTTTATTCAAACCATTCCTCTCTAAACCTTTCTCTTTTTACATGTGGATCCAATGCCTGATTTTTATATGCACTCATTGTAGTTTCAAAAGTTCTTTGAATTTCACATTTGTGAAGAATTACAGTCAACAAATCTGCTGCCTTCTCTGCGAAAATTTTACTCCAACGCAACTGCGTATATCTATACTTTTTTTTGGAATTAGCTGCTGAGTTTCTGACCAGAGAATAAATTCGTCTACTAACGATTAGTGTCAGCATTGCACTTAACCTATGCAGAACAAAAAGCCAATAAGCGCTCAAAGCCAGTTAATAAAAAGGTCTCTGCTTCGGGGAGCGGAAATAAATTGAATATTAATCACCGGTTTTTGTACATTTCAGTCTACCTTTGTGATCGGCGGACATTTCCATTCCGCATTGACCACCTCTGGGTGTGGGATGTACAAGCGCAGAACGGTGAACCACGCTCCACTCCCTGTCGGCAGCCAGTTCGACTCTTTATCGGGGCCAGGCGACTCGATCTGGAAGTAGAAGGTTGTCCCACCGTCATCATTCTTCTTGATTCCCGGGGTACGGTCCCCGATTGAGTAGCGGTTGATCTGGTTAGGAATAAAGTTATAATCGGTGCCGTAGATGGTCATTGACCAGAATGCATCTACGGGCGGCTCGTAGCCCTTGGAGAATGTTATCTCGTACTTGCGAGCACCTGTCAGTGGCTCACCGGAATTGTCCGTAAGGTTGACAAGGTAGACCGCCTCTATAGGGTCGTTAGCAGCGATTCCTACCA
>CAVRNH010000015.1:0-84000 GCA_963722085.1 uncultured Methanosarcinaceae archaeon
GCTCCTATTGTATCAGTTGGTATTATATATTAAAAGATAATATAATATATCTAATGGGGAAACGGGAACAAAACCATAGTTTAATGACGTTTTTTGTCCTAATCAAGATTGTAAATTCTACGGTATTCTGGAAAAGGAAATATAATTGGCAACGGTACCTATCAAATCAAGAACAAGAGAGTTCGAAAATATATCTGCTGCGAACGCGGCATAGTATTCAATGATCGTACAAATACCTTCTTTGATAATCTGAGAAAAGATGAATCTGTCATCAATTAGCCTTAAAGATGGCTATCAAAGGAATGTCAATAGCAGCCATCGCTGACGTACTGGAGGTTGACCAGCTACAGTTAGTAACTCGTCGTCTTGCGCAGCGAAACAATGTGAGAAGGTAAATGAAGGGTTGATTAAAGATCGTAAACATTTCTAAAGTTGAGATGGATGAATCGTGGGTAATAGTCAAAAAAAGTTGCGCGAGAATAGAAACTGAAGATGACGGAACCTGGATGTGGATAAGCTTTGCACTGAGTTGAGGTTAATTATTGACTTTATAATAGGACCAAGAAAACAGTATGTAGCAGATGAATTGATAGAAGAAACAGATAAACACTTTCATATTCAAAACCTCTTTTTGTTACAGATGGATTAAAATTCTATGCTGAAGCTCTTTTGAAAAATATGGAAAATGGATAGAGTTTCCTGAAAACCGAAAAGAGAGGAAGACCGAAGAAACCAGCAATAATGGCCGATATAGATTTGAAGTATGCTCAGGTTGTCAAAAACAAGCAGGGAAGTAAGCTCCAAAATGTTGAAAAACGAATTATATTTGGTAAAATATAGATCAAAATGAAATATCAACTAGTTTACTTGAAAGACAAAATCTAACTTTTAGACAGTACAATAATGGAATTTCAAGAAAAACAATCGGATTTTCAAAGAAAGTTAAATGTCTATACAATCAAGTTAGGCTTTACTGTAATCAATTTAACTTTTTGTAGAGTTCATAGAGGATTAAACAAAAGAAAAGGAAAGGTAGTTTTGAAAAAGAAAACACCTGCAGAAGAATGTGGAATTATTAAAGAGAAATGGAAATTAGCAGAGTTGTTAAATTACAGGTATCTCAATATTCAACTGATTAATTAGTGAGCACCGGCATATCATATACTCTTAAATTCCTATTTATTGGGCTGATCCCAAAACTCAAAATTGCTTCTCTGAATCCTGTATTCCGAATAATCAATCAAGTTTCTGATGACTAAAACAATCCTGAAAATTCTTGATGATTAAGAACTAAATGGCTTTTGGGATAGACTCATACAAAGATTATTCCTATCTTAAACGGGGAAATATCTGGTACAATAGGCATAAGTAAAAGAAATAAAATTAAGCGTTCTAGTTACAGGTTTTACCTCTCTTTATCATTTTTGTTTCTGTAAATATGAACGATTCGATATTGTATATACCGCACTTAAAAATTTCAAGACGAAGTGGCCTCATTTATATTTTGTTTAAGATACAATCTATAGAAATGTGTTATTTTTGCCGTTTCCTGTAAACCTATAAATGTAAGTAGAGATGTACAGATATTGCAGTAGTCATTTCAAAGTTAACAGAATCCTTAACCGAATACAAATGAAAGAAATTGTAGGAAGGCCTGTAAACAGGCCCTCCAAAGTAACAGCTGATGAAATGTATGATACAGCTAAAATTAGGAAATATAACTGAAAAAGAGGAATAAAATCTAATATACCAGTAAAAAAAGAAATCAGAAGAAAAGAAGAGAGGAAGACCAATAAAGATAAATTGAGAATAGTACAAAAAGAAAATACGACCGAGAGGCTCTTTAACTGGATAGAATAATGAAGAAAGTATTTCCAAGATATAAAATCAAAGAAATACCATAACCTGGAGTTGTAATCTAAGCTGCAATAATGAGATTAGATGAAGTTTTGATATAGGCTCATTCATAATTAAACGTCATTAATTCAGAATCAAACTTTACCTATTAGACTACAATAAATGATTAATTGAAGAGTTGATTTATTATGTTCACAAGTATAGTTCCATTTGTTGTGCCATCAAGTTTGAAGATTTTAAGTAGTACGACTAGTACGAACTTATTCTCCGAAGATAATATCATACCTGCTGCCGAGTTTATTGTACTTCTCAGTTTAAGGTGCATATTTTCGGTATCAAACTGCTGGAAGAAATCTCTGAAAGATTCTTTAAACATGGGAATTAGTTCATTGTTTTTAGTCTTTATTTGGATAATTACCTGCAATGTTTTAACCTTAGCTCCCAAATATTAAGCCATTATCTCTAGCGTAGTGAACTATCACTTAGGCGACTACTCCCCTCATTGAAATGAGGGGCATCTATCGATTTTACGAACAGGTTGTAATCCCAATCTGAGAATGTTAATAGAAGCATTAAGATCACGGTCAATAGCTAAGCCACAGAAAGGACAATTATGAGTTCTTTCTGATAGGTTTTTTTCTACCAACATACCACAATTTGAACACATCTTTGAGGTATTCTTAGGATCAACGAGTATTACTTTTCTACCAGCATTTTCAGCTTTGTAGGAAGTATAAGTTACAAGTTTGCTCCAGGCAGCATCAAGTATGTGCTTTGCCAGATTGTGATTTTTTGACATGTTCTTAATGTTAAGATCTTCAAAACAGATTATGCCGTAATTATCAACAAGAGTTTTACTTAATTTTTGAGTAAAATCTTCTCTTTTGTTAGAAATACGTTCATGTACTCTACATACAGCTTTCAATGCTTTTTTACGTTCAAGTGAGCCTTTTTCAGTTTTGGAATATTTTCTCTGTACTTTTACCAGAGCTTTTTCTTCCTGAACGTAGAATCTCGGATTTGGAATGCACTTTTTATCTGATAATACTGCAAAAGAGAGGATTCCAACATCAATACCTACTGACTTATCAGAATGTTCCAGTGGTTGATAAGTTTCAATATCAGTAAGAATTGATACAAACCATTTTCCGGTTGAAGTTCTCCTGATAATTAAGCGTTTAATATTACCTTCAAGTGGTCTATGCATTTCGATTTTTACATCTCCTATTTTGGAGAGGCTTAACATATTACTGTTTAAAGAAAATCCAGATTGGAGATAAGTAATACTGTCATACCAACCTTTACCTTTAAATCTGGGATATCCTGCTTTCTCTCCCGCTTTAACTCTACGGAAAAAAGCTTGAAAAGCTAGATCAACACGCATAGTTACATCTTGAAGTGTATGAGAATGAACAGTTTTCAATTCTGGGTTATCTTTCTTCCAGATAGGAATCATCTTTTTAGAATCATAATAACTGATTCTTTTTTGTTCAGATTCCCAAGCATTTTTTCTTAATGCCAAAGTTTCATTATAGACCCATCTACAGAGTTCCAAAGTAGAATTAAGCTTTGTAATCTGTGATTTTGTTGGATAGATTCTATAACGATTTACTTTAGGCATAATAGAGTATAAGGTAATTTTACTTAAAAAAAGGTAACTATAGAGAAGTTGACGGCTGTATCCCGCCATTAAAATGACGGGGATTAGCCTTAGAAGCTTCTAAAAATGTATTTTTTTTGCATTGAACCTCCTATCAACACACCAAACTAAGAACATTTCTATAAACTATGTAACCATTTGCTTATGGACGTATAGGGCAAACAATCTAAAAGAAGGACTAAAGGTACTCCATGAATTTTTGCGGCTTTCCTGCCAGAAAAACTAAAATCGAATAAATAATGATGATATGACCCAACTGCTCCTAGTAAATATATGACCAATTATATGAAATCGTTATTTTAAAAATCAGAAAAGAAAGGGAATAATACCAGAAATCTATTTTAATGTAATCTATAAGGTTGAAAGATAGCTGAATAAAGGGGAAAAATAAAATGGAACTAATAATAGATTCCGAATTTAAAAATTTAATACCTCCAATGAAACCAGAAGAATTTCAGGGCCTAAAAGAGAGTATTGTGAGTAATGGGTATGATATTTTATATCCCATTGTTATTTGGAATAATATTATTATTGATGGTCATAATAGGTATTCAATTTGTAAAGAGTTCAACATTGAGTTTTCTGTATCCGAAAAAGAATTTGATAATCGTTTTGAAGTGATAAATTGGATTATTAGTACTCAATTAAATCGAAGAAGTATGACCAATGAACAGAGAACCTATTTGATTGGAAAGAGGTATCAGGAAGAAAAAAAAGAAGAAGGTAGACCAAAAATAGAAAATAATGTAGTTCCATTGGTCACTTTACGGCCCAAAGATAGTAAAATCGAACAAAAAATAGCAGAGAAATACAAAGTAAGTCCTGAAACTGTACGAAAAGCAGAAAAATATGCTAATGCAATAGATGAAGTTGCTAATAATGCTAGTATAAATCCTTATAGAATTCTGGGTCGAGAAATTAAAGCTACTAGAAAAGATATAGTTGAATTATCTCAAAAGCCCGCTGAAATACAAAAGGAAATTATTGAAAAGGTTGGGAAAAAAGAGATTCCTAATATTAAAATTGCGTTGAAAGAAATTGAAGATAAAGTAATTTTTGATGAAATTAAAGAAGAACTGGATGAAGAGCAGGAAATAGATTACAAAGAAATTGAAGAACAGGAAAATGAAAAACAATATAGTAGCTCTTATGATTTAGCTGAAAAAATCTTCGATATAATAAATAATTATAAAAAAGAGTATGATGACGTCGATCTGGAATTCATTAAAAATACACTGGAAATTGTAAATGAAAATTTAAATGAACGAGTAAATGTGTGAAACCCACAAATTTTCCTCTCTTTTCTTCTTTCCTTTTTCCTATTTTCCTTCTTCCTATTTTCCTTCTTTCCCTTTCCTTTTTCCTCGGTTTCTTCTTTCCTCTTCCTCCTTCCTTTTCCTCTTTCCTCTTTTGCTTCTTTTCCTCTTATCTTTACCCCACATTCCGCAGATGTACACAGTTGTAGAATATATTTGCCTATTTGCCCAAAATTATCCATCAAAGAATGGACTAATGTTCATGTCCACAGACCTCCTGCAGTAACACTCAATAAGACTGCCGAGAAATTCCATATTTCCACTGGACTATGTCAGAAGATTTAAATCAAATTTACTGCGGAAGGTCTCTGGACATGAACCTTAGTTATATTCACTTGATAATGTAAAAAAAACTTTACAGTGGGGGTAATGAAAATTCAATTAGTTATTTCCAAAGAGGATATTTTCACTCAATCCTATGAGCATGTTATTAACATGCTTTTAGGCTTTCAAAAAAGAATATATTTGAACTGGCCGAACTACCCGAATTGAGGTAATTCAGTTATCTCAATATTAAAGGTGCACGGTCTCTCAAGACCCATTAAAATCTTCCTTTAAATAGAGAAATCATAGCTTATCGAAGGAGATTTCTTGAGTCATAGAAAGAGCATTAAAGAATATTATAATGTTCCAATCCTTAGCGACGAAGAAATCAAAGCGATATCAAAGTAATGGAACTTGGAAATAATTCCGTTGAGGATACGAGTCCAAGATTTCAAGAAAACAAGCTGAGTTCTGAAATGATTGCTTCATCCTTAATAGCGAAGCTCATGAGTGAATTCACTAACCAGTGAATAAAAAATAAAGACAATAAAACAGATTAAATATAAAAACAATTTAATTAAAATCGGATTCAATATTGGATTTCATAAACAATACCGCAATTTTAGAATATATGTTTGGGAGTGGGGTAGATGATAAACCGAAAACAGATTATCTTCTTGCTCTTGTGCCTTTATACTTTAGCAAGTACTCCTGTTGCATTATGTGATACGCACCAGGTAGTCTATGTTGCAGGAGACGGCACTGGTAACTATAATTGTGATGGAACAAGACGATCAGGTACAGATTAACCAAGCTCTTGAGATATGCAGCAAACCATCCAGGTACAACAGTGTACCTCAAAGGACCATTTGTTTATGACATAGAAAACTCTTGCTTAATCGGATCAAATACGGAACTTACAGGCGACTCTAGCGCAAAACTCAGATTAGCAAATAATGTCGGATGGACAACGGCAGGCATGGGAACTCCAATCATAGGTCAGATGGGAGGCCCAGGAACCGTGGTTCATGACATAAAAATACACGGGTTCGAAATAGATGGTAACGAAGGTGCTCAACCGGGATCGGGAGGAAAAGATCTTTATAGAATAATTTCTTTCCAGGGATCAAGCAGCGCGTCGGTATACAATATCAGCGTGTACAATATGAATTTGCACGACGCAAAAGGCGAAGGATTTAGATGCACGTATGGAAAAAACATATATTATTATAACAATGTTGGAAACAACTTACAGCACACTTGTGTAATGTACTCTCGTGTCAAATCCGGAGAAATACACGACAACATTGCTCATCAGTGTTGCGTGCGCGGGCGATAGATTGGATAACTGTCAGGACATTATAATAGCAAATGAAACAGATATCACCGTACTCGCGGTGCCACGACGTATGTGAAGAATTCAAAAGGTTACGCGTTGTCCGATGTAGGTATACAACTATGCAATGCAGCTTCTTCGCCGGCCACTTCAAATATAATTATCCGGGACTGTAATATTATGTCAGGGGTCAATGGTGTTTGGTTTGACAGTTTAAATGATGGATCAAATGTCAATTTCTATAATAACGTTATACATGACAGTGGATATCGAAAATGAAGGAGTCACCCGAAACGGAGGCATAGGGATCACTAATTGCGGGAACGGGATCACAATTCAGAATAATGATATCACCGGTTCGTATGTTGCCGGAATAAATGTTGATAGCGCAGTTTCGGGCACTCGCACAGTGACTGTCGCGAATAATAATATCATGAACGGTAAGACCGGTTACGCAGTAAAAAACAGTGTTGCTTCACAAGTTAGTTTAATTTTAACTCATAACTATATATATGGGAATCCGGCTAACTTTTATCCATCATCACTAGTTAATGCGAATCCGGCGACCTCCCCAAATGGGAAGATTTAAATCAGGATCCGGTTCTGTGTAGTCTGGGGGTTTGAGAGAAATTATTAGTAAGCCCTAAGGTCAATCTATAGGTCAGCACCCGAAACTGCACAGAACCCTCTTTTCCTTCTTTCTTTTTCCTCCTTTCTTCTCTTTCTTCTTTCTGTTTCCTTCTTTTTCCTTTTTCCTTCTTTTTCTTCTTATCTTTACTCTTTATTTACTCAAAAAATCTATGACAGCAACTGTTATTATCTTTAAGAACAATCTCTAATTGGGGATTAATTTGATAAGAGAAGCCATGTTCTACGAGAAACTCGGAGACAATAAAGTACACTGCAATCTATGTGCCCAGAGTTGTAGAATTGCATCCGGTAAAAGAGGTTTTTGCGGGGTAAGGGAAAACAGGGGAGGAGATTTATGTACTCTCATTTACGGTACTGTTTCAAGCGAGGCAGTCGATCCTATTGAAAAGAAGCCGCTTTACCATTTTTATCCTGGTTCTTATGTTTATTCCGTGGGATCAATTGGATGCAATTTCCGCTGCAAACACTGCCAGAACTGGTCGATTTCTCAGGCCTGTATTGAGGGTTCTCACACAATGGATATCCTCCCTGAAGATCTTGTGGAAAGGGCACTTCTCTCAAGATCAAAATCAATTGCCTGGACGTATAATGAGCCTACAATCTGGCACGAGTACACGTATGAGTGTGCAAAACTGGCAAAAAGTGCAGGACTCGGCACAGTGTATGTGACAAATGGCTATATGACTCCTGAGGCCCTCCGCCATATAGCACCATATCTGGATGCTGCCAATATTGATATCAAAGCCTTCAATGAAAAATTCTACCACGATGTTGCCAGTGCAAAATTGGGTCCCGTGCTCGAGGCTTCTGCTCTTGCAAAAGAGCTGGGAATCCATGTGGAGATTACGACCCTTATCATACCCGGAGTCAATGATTCCCTTGAAGAGCTAAGGGAACTCTCAAAATGGGTTTACAAAAATATGGGGCCTGAGACTCCTCTCCATTTCACCCGCTTCCACCCTCAATATCAGATGCAGAATCTCTCTCCAACACCTGTAAAAACAATGCAGGAAGCCTGTAAAATCGCAACTGAAGAAGGAATAAAGTATGTCTACATGGGCAATGTCCCGGGAAGTGATCGAAATAATACATTCTGCCCTAATTGTGGGAAAATGTTAATCACTCGCGGCTTTTTTGCGATTGAAAAATATGATATCACACCTGAAAAGACATGTCCCAAATGCGGAGAGAGCATTCCAATAATAGGGGAATATGAAGAATCAAAACAATATGATAACGATCTGTATTAAACCCCGAGTTTCGCTTCGGGAGCACGAGGCCCTTTTCGCTTCGCTCAAGAGGGCTAATTTTTGGACAGATTTTCTTCAGCGTTTTCCGCCCCGAATTGCGTCTCGGGAGTACGCGGCCCTTTTCGCTTCGCTCAAGAGGGCTAATTTTTGGACAGATTTTCTTCAGCGTTTTCCGCGGTTACAGAAACAAAAGCATATTTTTGTGTGCCCTTAACAGCGTGGATATTTAGATTTTTCTGGCGCCCGCAGGTATTTTTCCCACAACCTGAAGTAAAGTGTAAATATTTACGTCAAAAACTATAATCCAGAGGACTATACCAAAGTTAGGAAATAAAATCTTTCATCCAGAAGATCTACACCAATAGAGAGAAGTTTTATGGTAAGAGAAGGCTCTCAACTTCAAATATTCCTAATTTACAGAGAAAATTCTTACTTGTCAGAATTACAGAGAAAGCTTTTACTTCTCAAAATATATATTTCTCGTACCCATCTTTAAAAATTTTTAAAATACCTGCTCTTAACGATGGGGTATATATTTCAGGTTCGGTTTTAATAGCCGTATGCAGTTCATCGAGCGCTACCCATTTAATAGAGGCTGTCTCTTCGGGATCAAGTACTATCAAATTTTCAGTTTCTTCTGAACATCTGCCTAGAAACACAGTATGGAAAGCTCTCCCGATTCCGAAAATGCAGGAGAGTTTAAACAATCTCCGGAACGGAACCAGAATCCCTATTTCCTCAACCATTTCTCTCTCAAGGCAGGCTTCATAAGACTCATCCCTCACAGTGCCGCTTACTGAGTATGTATAACGGTTTGGATACCATATCTTACCAGGTGCTCTTTTCTGTATAAGCATTTTGTTTTCAGCATTAAGCAGGATGAGTTGGGAAGCCCTATGGATATGGTTTTCTGAGTAAAACTCCTCCCGCTCACGTAGCCCAAGAAAATTATCTTCTTTATCGACCTCACAGATCATCTCTGCCACAAAACATCTCCCCTCAAAAATAGCTTTACTATCTTCTTTAGTTAAGAATAAAAAAGTTTTCGGTTCGATAAAAGCAGTTCTTTTTTCATTATAATTTGGTTGATATATATCTGTACAGTGTAAAACTATCTTCCATATTGTTACGTGGAGGAGTTCCCCTCTTCTGGTGTAGAACTATCTTCCATACTGTTACGTGGAGAAGTTCCCCTCTTTGGTGTAGAACTATTTCCCATATTGTCAGTTGATGAGTTGTTCTCTCCAAATGTATTGTTTCCTGTAGTGTTACTAGAGGAGTTGTTCTCTCCAAATGTATTATTTCCTGTAGTATCACTTGATGAGTTGTTCTCTCCAAATGTATTATTTCCTGTAGTATCACTTGATGAGTTGTTCTCTCCAAATGTATTATTTTCCGTATTGTTAGTTGATGAGTTGTTCTCTCCTAATGCATTGTTTCCTGTAGTGTTACTCGAGGAATTGTTCTCTCCTCCACCTCCCGTTGGGTGGGTATAAAACGCGAAAAAAAAGGCTATAAAAATAACCGTAAATAGAAGCCCAGCATAAAAAACGGTCTTCATTTTCCTGCTTCTTTTTCCCGTTTTTAGCTCTTCTTTTACGGCCAGGAAGTCTGTATCCAGGATTTTATCAAGATTCTTTACTTCTCCATCGCTTAGCTTTAAAATAAAGTTATTACCATTTAACTTAACCAGATTCTCTATTAGATTTTGGAGGAGAAATTTTCCTTCGGCTTTTGGCTTAGAAGGCGCTTCACTGGTAATGAATTTAGCGAAATTAACCTTTTCTGAATACTCTAAACCATTTAGTGCATTTTTAATCCCTTTTTCTAACGAATTGTACTTAGGCCCTTTTCTAGAAGTCTTCCGTGTCCACTCGAGTATCTGCTCATTGTCTAAAGAGTTTGTAGAAGAATTATCCAGTGAAATATTATTATTGAAGAGCAAATTGAACAAATCTTTGTTATGTTCCTTATATATCGCTATTACAAGATCCTCAATAAATTCTTCAATATATATATTTTTTGAGAGCAATAATCTATGAAGATCATTCTTACGTTCTGGCAATTGAATTTTGTGATAAATATTTATGAGAATTTTTCTAATATTGGAATCATTTGCATTATTAGCTTTTTGAATTAAGCCCTTAAATATCTCAACTTTCTCGCCATCATTATAGTCGTCGAAAATCGAATTTAAAGAGCTGCAATAATAGATTGGTTCACGTAATATCTTTTTTATAATAGGACTTACAGGATCTGGTTGGTTTTGACTTCCTTTAGTACAGGAATTTTCATCTTTAAAGAACTCTTCACCTAGTTCTATATAGAGATTCCATAATTCCGGTTGAATAAATTCTCGGCACGTTCCGCTGTCTCCGATTTCGAAATCCGGATTTGGTTTAATCAAACTAATAGAAAGGTCAGATTCTGAGGGATATTGAGAAACATCAAAAGTAAAAGAAATTTTATTCCTTAATCTGACTATTAATTTAAGAATCAGCGAAAGTCCATTACTAAGTTCTGAAATCTTGACATATACTTTCTTGCCAGAATAGATCTTGCCTACTGTATATACTAAAACATCTTTTTTTATAGGGATCTCCTCAATCTTTAGAAAGTCACCCTCACTCCAGAGTCCAATAAATTGATATTTTTTTGAATAAAGATCTTCTATTGTAGAGTTTATTTCCATATAGAACTGCTTTAGCAACTCAATATCTGATTTGATAATGGACCTTAATGATAGATTTTTGTTGACCTGAATAAATACGACTCTTTCTTCTCTCCCATTATCAGCCTTTACAATCACACTACATCCGAAAATAATTTCTTTTTCTTTTAAATTCAGATAAAATGCACTTCTTTTGGTATCAAGCTGCTTTGCCAGCTCAGTGTATTGTTCAAAAAGTTCATTGCCCTTTAATAGCTGACCACTCGAGTTATATAACCCATATTCTGAGGAGTAGCCGGTGTCAGAGGTATGAAAAAAAGCTAAACGTTTTGGGCCTTTATTATTAAGATTGTCATAAGCTGAATTTTTCAATCTCCCCAACCCTCCAAGGATTTATTTTGAGATGTTTTCGCTGCATTTCTGTTTTCTCCTCTTCCATTTTAAGAGGCTTCATAGTTGCGTCAACACTTATTGCATACATGTAAATAGGCATTTGATATGCCATATTTACAATTTCCTTGAATGTGGGAATCTCGCACAACATATCATATATTTCACGTTCTATTTCCTTTGCCTCTTCTGAAACTTCCATAACGAGTGAAATATCCCTAAACTGGTCAGTCTTGGTAACTACAATAGCATATGATTTTTCATTTCCAAATAAATTAATGATATCAGAGTAGTGACCGAAGAGTTTTGTCAATTCACTTTTGCCTTCATTATAATATGAAACTATATGATCTCCGTCCACTAGAAAAATTATTTTTCCGGCACCTTCAAATTTTTTATATATGTGAGCAAAAGTTACCTTATCTACAGAAGCTGCAAAATCGTCTTTATGAGTATCTCGCAAGTTTTTTATGAAATCCACATTTTCTATATTCTGCTCCAATTTCTGAGGTTCTTTTATATTGAAACGTGCAATGAGTTCTGCTACTATTTCTTTAAAGTGAAGCGGTTTAAAATCTTTGGTATGTTCCCCGCCATAATCGACAAATGTCATTCCTACAGGTTTAAGGTTTTTTTTGCCCTTTAGCACATATATTGCAAGATCTGTTCTTAGATTACTTTTTGGAAGCCTTCCATTTTCAATATCAACAAGCATATTTTCAATCTTTAAACGTTCCTCATTTGTGTCAGAAACGATAAATTCTCTTCTCTGCCCATTTAAGAAATTTATAAAATGACTGTATAAAGCAAGCAGTAACAATGTTTTTCCTGACCGTGAAGGACCATATACAAATACATCAAAAGCCCTTATACCGTAAATGGTCTTCATCAAGAGGAAGTAAACTACGCAAAAAGATCCTATTAAAACTATAACCTTTAAAATCTCGTTTGAACTGCTGAACCTGAATTGCGAAACTTCTTGAAAAGACTCCATCACAATGCTATTATAAAGGATTTGGATTAGTAGATACAGTAATGTAAATGCAAAAAAGGTCTTGATAAATCGACGCATATATAGTGCAAGCCTGTCAAAGCGATTATTTACAACAGAATAATAAGTTAAATATCCACCTTCTGCCAACCCTAAAGCAACTCCATCAAAACGTAAAAACCCACTTTGGTAAAAGCTGTAAGCAAATTGCAGGGACACTGCAAGTAAGAGAATTCCCCCGACTCTTGAGCGAGCCTCAAGAGTCATCCCAAGTGCACCGAAAACAAAGGATGCAATGAAGAAGCTAAGAGCTAATTTTATAAACCATCCAGGATCTGTAATCCAGTAAGGCTTACTAAGATGTAAAAAAAAGAGTGTTAAGAGAGCTCCCGATAGAATTGAAAGAAGCTCAAAGATTGTACGATTTCTATTCATTTCCAATCTTCAAAGCCTCCTTTAATAACTTCGTTTTATAAAGGCTCTTGATCTCCTGGGGTATTTCCTCTCTCTTTTCATTGTTTGCGATCTTTCCTGCCGTTTCGGGGTTTAAGAGAGTTTCTCTGGTTATGTACTCTCCATCCTGAAGTTTCAGGACATGATGCAGTATGTTTTCCTTATTTTTGGCATAGATTTCCCAATAACCTCCCCCAGCTACCAGTGGATAAATGTTGTCAAGAAAACTTGATGCGACAAAAAAAGTTAGAGCAATCTCCCAGGGCCTTGTATGTCCATGAGGAGTAAGTAAGGAATCATTGGGTTTTTTCAAAGAGAGGCTCTGGTTTATATCTGCGCTTATCATGCTCTTCATTAGCTCAGAACGTACGTATCCGGAAGTGGATGATGCAACCAGGGCAGCTTTTCCAAAAGTCCATCTTTCGGTATCTCCGATTGAAATTTTTAAAGAATTTACTCCGAGTTTTCTGCTTTCAAACAGATCCTGATATGTGGATTTTGCGAGGTTTATGAGTTTATCAAGTTCTAATTTTCCGTTTTTGTCAATGTCAAGGTTGCCCATATCAGGACTGGAGTTCTTCTCGGGTCTGCCTTCCACAAGAGACAATATCTGAGGGTTGACACTTCCAAATTTGGTAATGTATGTGCCTTTTTTTGTCCGTTTTCCGGCTTCTATTTTTTTATTGATCGTCTCAAAATGTGAATGGAAAGACTCATAATGCATACTGAAATTTCTTCGGCTTGAAAACGTTTCCGTATTGGTGGCATCTACTTTACCAAGCATGTCGTACTGCAGTTTCTTTTCTTCTATTTCTCCATTTATATCTTTAATGTATGTGTTTAAATCCTCCAGACTATTGAAGTAATTAACGACATTTAAATGGAGTTCTGTCAGATATTCTCGCAAAAACTGTCTGATTTTTACCCTATCGTCGGATGCAAATATCTGGTTTAGTCTATCACTATCTATACTATTTATATTTAGATCCGCAAATATTGAATTGCAAATTCTTTCACGAAGTGCTTCAGCCTTTTTAATTAAATCATTGGTTAGGAAATTTTCAGGTATGATAATATTAAACGGTGTATCTATACGAATAGCCCAGTGTTTCATACTCGATTTAATATAATCTTCTTCTTTCCCGGCATACTCTTTATATTTTTTTATTTGCTGCTTTCTGTTCCCAAGTATAAGTGCCTGCAAACCGTGTTTTTCAACTTCTTTTATTTTATATTTATAAAAATAATAATTAGTAACAGAATCAATAAACCTGCTTAAATTTTCAAGGTCATACTCGTTCTCTTTTGAGATCGCTTCGATTTCCATTCTAATATCTTTAGTGCCAGCAGACAAATACCAACTATTTTTATCGGTCCCTCTAACTTTCCCAGTACTTAATTTCTCTATATACCTATCTAATGTTTCTTTCAATTTTTGTTCTTTATCTGGGAGATACTTGATATTTCTGTTAATTTTCGCATAGTGCTCGAGATCAAGATCAATATCATTCAACTTATCTTTGACCTTTTTCTCTGTCACACTGAGCAGAGTATTTAACTCGGCGGTTTTCTGCTCTGTCTGTTTCAGCTTATTATTTAGAGTTTGAATTTCCTGATTCTTGGTGTTCAGCGCTCCAAGAAGAGGAGAGATATCTCTTTTCCCTTTGAGGATATCAATCATTACAGACCTGCACTCTTCATTATCAACAGCTGCAACCCGCTTAAATAAAGTTGCATTTTTTTTCAGAGTATCAAGCGCTTCTGGAATTAAACGGAACAATTTTTTATCGATTTCATCTTTAAGTTTATCTTGCTCAACACCTTGAGCAAAATTATTAACTCTTGAGATATAGGATATAAGATCATTATAGCTTGCAATCTTTTCAAATTGAATCTCTGAAATGTTATATCTAATAAATTCCTCTATTTGTTCCACACTGTGATAATTAAGCAGTTTTGCGATGTTGTTTGCCCACACTTTTTCGATATTTCTATACTCTGTTTTTATGAACTCAAATACTTCCAACGTTGGAATGGACTCCCCACTGAGGTTGAATTCTGTAAGGAGACCTTCAATAGTCTCGTTTATACTTTTCCTTACAGTATTGATCTCCCCAAGCTCTTGAATGATCTGGCTGTACTGCTCCTTTAATTCCTTGAGCTCTTCAACGGGGTATTCGATTACATGCGAATCGGCAAAGATAAAAGAAGAATAGGATTTTCTTGCATCACTAAGGTTAAGGTCGCTTCTTTCTATATGGAAGAAGTTAGTGATAATCTGCGGAAAGACAGAATCGAATTCACCAACAGCTTCTAGCTCGTACTGTCCATTGGTATACTCAGTGGGACCCAGAGACGTAAATATAATATGGTCGAAAAGTCTCTCATCATGAGACACGTTTAAATATTCAAGCTCTGTAAGTGAAATGGCAGCATTAAGCTGTTCTTTTTCTCCTTCTTTTGTTGTTGGAAGTACAACAAAGAGATAGATTGCTTCATCCCTTTTTTCCTTGATATATCTTGCGAGGTCTATGAACATTCCTGAGCCAGTACCTCCCCCGATACCGAGTATGATGGCGGTGACTCCTGGATTCGAAAAAGTTGGGAATCCATTTGCTTGTCCTTCACTCAAAACTTTATAAAGAATAGCTTTTGAAACAGCTCTTCGGCGATGTACACCACCCCCAAAATCATCCATGATGAAGTGATCAATACGTTTTAAGTCTTGGAAAGTGACTCCACTATTTTCGGGATCATTCAACCACCACGTTTTGATCGATCGGAATCTTTTTATGCTCGTCGAAACTTCAGCGCTGGTTAAATCAGACACATGTGTTATATTTGCAAGGCTTGGGAGATAATAAGACTTAAATTCGATGTTTCCCGCTCCCTCCAAATTGTCTACTTTCTCCATGATCTTTTTTTCCCATCGTTGATCGTCAACATATTCATTGGCGTCAGTATCCATAGTATAAATCTTAAGTCTGTTTACATCACTGGAGTAGTAGCGAAGTAACCAATCATAATTGCAGATTTCACGAGCGAGTTTTTTCCCACACCCACCCAAACCCACAATTGTTAGGTTTGGAGGATACTTAAAAGATTGACTTGAGTCATCTACCCCTTTCATTCTGTATCTCCTCCTACATCAGTATTATTTTTAGAATAAAATCTCACACCAATTAGAAAACCGATCACAAGACCTGCAATTATTCCTGGAATTAGCCCACCAGTATGGAGGCCATTCATTACTTTCAGTTAAATGATCTGCAAGTGTGTTTGACTCGTCAACAAGTCCTTTATCATGCAGATCCTGCAAATATTTTTTTAAAAAAGGGTCATTAATTTTATTCATTTTCTCATTGAAAGATTCAAGTTCAGGAATTGAAATTTCGAAGGGACGTGTTTCCACGGTTTCAATCAAGTTTCCTTTATTATTTGTAAGTATTATCCTGTCATAAGCATAGCCTGTTTCAGGTTTATAATTTATAAGCGTAATACCTTCGTACTGTTTCTTTTCGGTTATTTGTGGGATTTGCCCATGAACGTTAACAATAATTGACTTTGTGCTCTCATTAACTGGAAAATCAAATTTATTAGCATCACTTGTAACGTTCAAATTTGTGAAATTATATAAGTGGAAATTATTAACTTTAGCCAGGTCAGTGTCAAAAGATACTTTTTCTGCGGCTGGAGGGATATTACTTATTGTCATTGTGTAATTTATTTCCTGCCCCTCCAAAACTTTTTCTGGCGTTTGACCAATGACTTCAACGTTTGTTGCTGATACAATACTTCCGATGATTAGAAGTAAGAAAAATGATAAAAATAAGTAGTTCACACTCCTGACTAGTTTCATTTTATATCGCCCCTCCGCTTTAACAATGTTTAACTGCACCTTCTCATTTAATTAGTTCGCGCTCTTGAATATCTTTACGATATTTTTCAATTATGTTGCTTCTTTAATAATATCACTGTCTGAACTACATTTAACCATACCATTACGTATTAAATATTTTACATTACCAATAATTTCTAATTACATAACTGCTTCAATATATTTAACTCTACTAATATTAATTTTTATTGGATCTTATCCAACATTCTGCAGATGCTCTAAAGAAAATAAATTTTTCTGCTAGCGTTTTCAGATAAATACTTAATAGTGGGTCCTTGTAAACGAGGGTGTAGATTGAGGGTTTTGATTGCTTACTTTAGGTAATAGACATATACAGAGTTTCAGACATATAACCCGAGTTTCCCAACAAAAGTACACCCTTAAAATTCAATTTATCTACTATAACCCTAAAAAGGTAGAAAAATAAATAGGGGTTGAGGCACCTTCGAGATGCATAGTGCCTCATTTTTCTGGAGTGTAGACTTTTTATATGACCGGCTCTTTCTTCTTCAATGGAAAACACCTGACTATTGAGGTGAAGTATTCTGATTTCTGATTTGAGCTACAATACCAAGTGTTCTTTTTCCATTTTAATTATGGATTAAAACATATATCAGATGACGTCTATGTGGTGACATCTTATCTGCCAATTGCTCAAGAAGATTGAAGCAGTCAACCTCTTAATTGGCGTTTAATAATAAAAGAATACTTAGCTGAAAACAGGACATATAGTCAATTAATTTAGCAATGAAGCTTTAATAGACTAGATATATTTATTTTATTCTTTATTTAGTCTTTAAAATGGAATTAAGATCATAGTAAAGTATTAATTTCTTTGATTTTGCTATAAGAAGATGAAAGCCTTTTAAGAGAGCAATTTCTTCTGACAAAACCGGATTTCCTATATTATTTTCTGGTAATTTTTACCTTTTCAGTGATCTCACCTGATTTTAAGAAAACACTTTGTGTAAATTTTAAAACACACTTTTTTGCAGATTTACAGAGAGGTAGAATTTATTTTGCCGATTACACTAAATAAACTAAACTCAAATGTATGAAATTATATGTTTATAATAGTGTACGGGGTATCAGCAAAGCTTTCCAACAAATCTGAAAACAATACAAAAATATAAATTAATAGAAAAATTAAAAATAAAAAATATCAGTAAAATGTGCTAGAAAAAAGACATACGGCTAAACAAAACACCGTGAAAAGAAAAGCTTATTTTTAAATATTTTAGGGCTGAGAAACTTCTTTTGGCTTTTCAGTAGATTTCTGGATATCCTCCAGAAGCTGGTCGTCGGTTTTGCCCCTTATATCAATTCCGAGCTTTTCAGCGGTTTCCTGTACTTTTGTCTTCTTTGAGACTGTAGGCTCAGTTAAAGACTTTTCAAACTCCTTCAGATTCATTTCTGATTCTTTCTGGGCTTTTTTGAATTCTCCCATTGAACTCCCCATTGATCGGGCCAGTTCAGGAAGTTTGGCTGCCCCAAAAAGAATTACAACTACTCCAAAAATCATTATAAGTTCGTTTGTTCCTATCATAGCTTGACCTCAAGCCTTTCGTTTTGTTTAATAATTTTTAAGTTTTGAAGGTAATTACTAACTGAAAATTGCCAATATTCTCAAGTATTCTTAAGTTAGGCTTAATTTTTATGATAAATAAGCTTTTACTTTTAAATCTTAATTTTCAAAGTTTCAATTTGATTTACTATCAGGCAATGTTTCATACTATTTAAGTCTTGTTATGTTAGTTTTTACTTTTTCGGGTGCTATCCCTTTCATTTTAGTTTTGTCCCGGCATTTCAGCTGTTCGGGAATTTCCCAGTTTCTGGATGATTTTCTCCAGTAATAAGCTGAGTTTGAGCTTTCCTTGTTCCTTATGTTGATTTAATGCCTTTTTTACTTGTTTTCGTCTTTTTTTGGGGGGCTAGTTTCGTTTTTTTCTTTGTCTTCCTCTTTATCCTTGAGGGTAGATTTATTTTCGGCTTTTCGAGTAAATGCATCGAATTGCGTTAACTCCATTTCAGCTGCGCGCTGAGCTTTTTTAAACTCCCCCACCGCACCTCCGAGAGATCGTGCAAGTTGTGGAAGCTTCTGAGGTCCAAAGAGGAAGAGAGCAGCGATCAGGATTGCGATTAATTCCGTCGAACCTATCATTAGTGGTTATTATCAACGTTCAAATATAAAAATTCTTGTAAAACGATTGGCGGACAAGCCGATCTGGAAGTTTTTTAGGAAGGCTTGCTTTTTCAAAAAAACCAATACAACCAAATCGACAAATTAGTGTTCAAAATAGCCGAACAAGCAGCAGGCTGAACTCAAAAAGAACTGCTAGCAAAAGCGCAACAACAATCTGGGCAATAAAGGTAGGGTCAGGCGAAAGGAAAAGGGAAAACGCCAGAATTGCGCTGTAAATAATAATTCGCTGCTTTTTGAGAGTCTCATATTTTACAAGCCCCATCTTTACTGCAAAGATCACAAGGAGAGGGAGCTGAAATACAATTCCGAAACCTGCAAGGATTGTTGTCACGGCTGAGAGAGTGTCCCGGACGGAAAGCTGCGCTGTAGCCATATCGCCTGAGAAGTAAAGAATATATTTGAACATCACAGGCAGGACAATGAAGTAGCCTATCGTAACTCCGAAAATGAAAAGCAGGAAAGATAGAGGGATAACTTTTAGGAAAAAGCGCTTCTCATTTGGATAAAGCCCTTTACCTGTAAACCTGTAGATCTGGTAGAAGAACTGTGGGACTGTAATCGCAAGGGCAAAGACCAGGGATAGCTCGAGGCGGGCGAGCATCCATTCAAGTGGCGAATACGCTGTCATATCCACATTAGAGTTTAGAAAGTCCTTCCAGATTAGCAGCATTCCATGTGCCGAGAATGGATAAGCAATAAATATTCCCAGGATGAGCCAGATTACGACAATTGCCAGCCGATTCCTGAGCTCAACAAGGTGGACCATTAGGGGTTCTTCAATATCCCCCGGGACGGCGGAAGTATACGACATTCCCGATGCGCTCCCTGCAGGGGAGGTTCCTTTGGCTGTATGTTGTGGATCCATTTTTCCGCTCTTATATTAATTAGATATTCTTTGCTCTTATATTAAGTAGATAAATATATAAATATCGGAATATAATATCAATTCTGAACCCAAATCCTTCTGCAGATCTGAACCTAAATCCTTCTGCAAATGTTCTATATCTCGATGCAGTATGACTCCTTCGATGTAATGTGTTTCTGCGGGCAGTCTATGTCTCCTTTGAAGTAGTATGTCTCCGCAGTCAGTCTATGTATATCTTCATAATAACTCTACTATATATACAATAATATTTGCAACATCTGAGAGATAAGGCACCATTTCGGGTACCTGATATGTGGTACCTGCAGTATTGAAATATGGTACCTGAAATATTGAAAATGTACCTGAAATATTTATGATATTTGAATCATTATAGTATGGTCTAAATATATCATTTAATGAGATCTAGTAAATTATTATAATAAGGTCTAGTTAAGATATTTATATAACTAGCTTAAGATAAATATTACTTCCGGTTTCCGGCACTAAATTTCATTGTTCCCAACTCAAACTTTGTGATTCAATTTGTTTGAGCACCTTACTTGATTGCGGCAATCTCAGGATAGGGAATAATTCTTAGAAACCGGATAAACCAAAAACGAAAAAACAAAATAGATAAAAGGAAAGCTGATATAAAATCTCTGAAATGATAGAGTTTCCTGAAAAATTGGATAACAAATTTCCTTTTGCTTTTCCGGATAGGTACTCCATATGTCTGAAGCCATTGAAAATCTAAGTGTAATCCTGCAGACCCTGCGAAAAAAGCTCCTTGTTATTGCTACGGTCCTTTTTATGGGCATTATTATTTCCTTTCAGTTTACAGGCCCGATAATTACAAGGATGAAAAATGACCTTCTACCTGAGGGCGCAAAACTTGTTTATGTGTCTCCTCTGGAAGTAATGATGCTTGAGCTAAAGCTCTCTATCATAATAGGGCTGCTCATTACCCTGCCTATTCTTGCATTCTATATTTATCGGGCTATTTCCAGGCATTATTCAGTTCGGATACCGATAACTATTGGAAAAGGCCAGTTTATTTTCATGGGCCTTGCACTCATTGTCATGTTTGTGCTTGGAGTTGCATACGCTTACTTTTTGATGCTGCCCATTTTTCTTAAATTCCTCTATCTGGATGCAGCAGAATCAGGGGTAACTGCGACTTATTCGATCTTCAAGTTCATTTCATTTATAGCAACAACAGTAGCAATCTTCGGTGTGGTCTTTGAACTTCCAATAGTACTCACCTTCCTGACCCGGAACGGATTTGTACAATATAGAACTCTTGTAACCTACCGCAAGCATATTTATGTCCTTACCATGTTTGTTGCGGCTTTCATTACCCCTGGAACCGATATTTTCAGCCAGATGATGGTCGCCGTACCTATGGTAATCTTTTTTGAGATTAGTCTGGTGATTGCAAGGGTACTAGGAGTGAAAAATAAACTTTCCAAACCCGATTCTTCCGTGCCACCAGTGTGAATTTCAAGGAGAAGTTGAGGAATTATTCAAGAAGAATTTAAAGAACTAAAACAAAAAAAAGGCAAATGAGTACACAGAAAGGCGACACAACTTTTTATTTATTCTTATTAATTTCATGTTGTAAGTAGCCATGTTGTAAGTAGCTGGTCATCCTGAAATACTTTCATTAAACTTAAGAAAGTCTTATTTAACCTAATTCATTATGTTCAGAGTCATGGAATCACAGCATACAAAAGCAAATGCCCAGGTAGTTGCCGCATCCATAATTTATGGGTTTTCAGGAATTTTTTTCCTGTACATTAAAAATATGGCTGCAGGACCTGTAGTTTTTTACCAGCTATTTTTCGGTTTCCTTGCCCTTGTAGTTTACCTGATAGCAACCGGAAAACTCTCAGGAATTCAGCTTAGGGGCAAAAGGAAAGCCCTGCTGCTTCTCGGGATCTGGCATGCAGGCGTAATGCTCTCTTATTATACAGCTGTGAGCTTTACCAATGTTTCAATATCAGTGCTTCTGCTCTATACCGCTCCGTTTTACGTTTTACTTATTTCCCCTGTCCTTCTGAAAGAAAAACCAGGCAAAAAGAACCTTGCTGCCCTTATAGTTTCTCTTATAGGCGTAGTAGTTGTAGTCGGGCCGGAAAATCTTGCTTTTGGCTCTGCAGGAGTTGCCCCCAGATATCTTTTTGGAGTCTTAATGGGGCTTTTTTCGGGCTTGTTTTACGCCTTTATTATTATGACTTCTCGTTACCTCAGGGATGAATATACAGGCCTTGAACAGCTTTTCATATCAACTTTCGTGACACTTTTACTTTTAGTCCCTTTTATAAGGCAGGCACCTGCTGCATCCGTGATCGAGAACCTGCCTGTTCTCCTGTTTCTCGGAGTAATGATCACGTCCGTAGGTTCCATTCTTTACTTTACAGGGCTCGTACATGTAAAAGCCCACAACGCAAGCATAATTTCTCTTCTTGAGCCTGTAAGTGCCATCTTTTTCGCTTATATCCTGTTTAAAGACCCTATTTCTGCTGAGACTCTCCTCGGCTGTGTTCTTATTCTTTTAAGCTCTCTTCTCGTGAGTTTTGAGGATGAGAGCAAGATCGAAAGTGAAACTTCCTTTAAGGAAAAAATAACTGGAAAGTTGGAACTTTCCGCAAACAGGGAAAAAATAAAGTGAAAAATTGAAATAAAGTGAAAAAGTGAAATAAAGCGAAAAGTGTGTTAAAGTAAATAGCGTAGAGTGTGAAGACTTGTATTAAAGAACAAAAAAGAATAACTAGAGAAGATAAACAGTAATAGACCGTAATGCAATAAACTAACAGATGAAAAATCAGAAAATGTCTTTTGTAGATCAGAAAAATGTCTTTATATAACAGATTAACTCTCTAATTGTCAAGAAGAAATGAAACAATTCTAAGATTAAAGAAAAACTCTAATAGTAAAGAAATAGTTTTTAGATAATATTAAGGAAATTATTCTAAAACACATTATATAAAGAAATTATTCTAAAACACATTATATAAAGAAATTATTCTAAAATGCTTTATATAAGGAAATTATCTTAAAATGCTTTATATAAGGAAATTATCTTAAAATGCGTTATCAAGGAAGTTACCCTAATAATACATTATTCTAAAATGTATTGTATTTTATGGAAACTTTCTCCTTTATAGCTATATTTATTCTACTTTATAGCTGTACTTATAAGCCGTTTCGAGCTATATTTTCTGGAAACAGGATAAAATTTATTAGCAAACATCCTGTATTCTTATAAACAATAATATATTTCATTCATTATTCGAAAAAGGCCTGATATTTTTATGGTAGACGTAGTTAAGGAATTGGAAGCATTAAGGCAGAACTTGCTTGATCTCTCCCTTAGAAATAACCTTCTCAATTATCGTCCTTCCAAGAAAAGGACAATTTCAATTGCAAGCAGAACTCCTGAGGAAATCTATGAGCTTTTTGTTCTCCAGGAAAAATCAATGAGGTTTAAGGCAAAAACCAGGTCCAAAAAAAGCATTAAGACTGAAAATGGGGAGGAAAAAGAAGACGATTCCTTAGAAAACGAAAATCGGTTTCTGAAAAAAATAGAAAATGTTTTTGTTTCTGAAGAGAAAGATAGACCTCAGAGTTCCCGCTCCGAATCCTTTCTGGAAACTCCGGATGATAGCGAAACCCTCGATAGAAAACTTTTTTATGCTTTTAACCAAGCCAATTCAATTTTTGAGGAACAGGGGTATCCTGTGCTTTACCTTGCAGTGGGTTTCCTGGAGTGGAGTGATAGCAAGTCTTCCGTAAAAAATCCAAAGTCCCCTCTTCTCCTGGTCCCTATTGAGCTCAAAAGAATAGGAAAGGGCCGAAACTTCAGTATCCAGTGGACAGGAGACGAGATCTTTACCTCAATTACCCTGCAGGCAAAAATGAAGGAATTCGGAATTCAGATTCCGGATTTTGAGATGCCTGAAGAGGCAGTAGGAATTGAGGAGTATTTCAAGGCTGTATCTGCGGCAATCCGCGAAAAAAAGGACTGGAACCTCCTACCTGCAGTTTGTCTTGACCTCTTCAACTTTAGGAAATTTGTGATGTATAAAGACCTGGATCCTGCGACCTGGCCCCAAGACGTGTCTCCCGCAGAACATCCTCTGATCCAGAAAATCTTTAATCCTCAAGATCCCGAATGTGAGGTTTCCGGCTTCCTGGAAGAAGAGGTTGACCTGAAGCTGTCAGCAAAAGATACTTACCACATAATGGATGCCGACTCTTCCCAGATTGCGGTAATTGAAGATGTAAAGGCAGGAAAAGACCTCGTTGTGGAAGGCCCTCCCGGAACCGGCAAGTCCCAGACCATTGCAAACACAATTGCAGAATTGATTGCCCATGGAAAAAGCGTACTTTTCGTGAGTGAAAAGATGGCTGCACTCCAGGTAGTAAAAGGCAGGCTGGATGCTGCAGGGTTAGGAGAGCTCTGTCTGGAGGTTCACAGCAACCAGACGCGAAAAAAGGCAGTGCTTGAGGAACTGGAAAAAACCCTGAACCGGACAGCTCCTGCACCCATAAGCCCTGACAGAAACATTAACGAACTCGAAAAGCTAAAAAATGAACTCAACGAATATGCCCTATCTCTTGGAAAACCTGCAGGAAAACTCTATCCCAGCCTGTACACACTCTACGGCATAAGAGAGGAGATCAGGGCTTATTTTGAGGCAAAGGATTTTAAAATGCCCCGTCTCGACTTTAAGGATCCTGAAACCTGGGGACCTGATGTCTGGACAGAAGCAGAATCTGTTTTAGAAAAATTGGGGCAGGTGCTCCCATCTCTCGGACCAGCCAGGAAAAATCCCTGGTATGGTTGTGAACCAGGGCTTGTGCTGCCCTCGGATCTGGGAGAGATCGAACCTGTTATAGATGAATGCACTACTGCTTTTGTGGCCCTGGAAGCGTCCATAAAAACTCTTAATGACCTATCTGCAACTTCTAAACCTCAGACCCTTGAGGGAATTCCAACCATAATTGAGGCTGCAAAACTCCTCGAAAACTCAAAACCCCTGCCTGAAAAAATGCTCCAGAATCAGGAATTTGATTCCGAGCCCTCAAAAGTTGAAGTTGAGGCTTTGATTTCGAGACTCAGGCAGTACAGAGAGCTAAAAACCTTTGTGGACAAAACCTTTTACCCTTCAATCTATGACCTTGAGACCTCGGAATTCGAGGGCCTGTCCCGCAATTTCCTCAAAATTATAAATCCAAGGTACAGAAAACTAAAAAAAGAAATCTCATCCTGCTATATTTCAGGGGCACCTTCCCAGAATAATAGGATCCTTCTTGACCTTGCCTGTCTTTCCGAATGTAAAGCCTGCGGGCTTGAGCTTAAAAATGCTGAGGCAAAAGGCAAAAAGTATTTTGGGGATTACTGGAAGGATTTTGAAAGTGATCCTGCTCTCCTGGAAGAATACAGCAGGTGGATTACTTCCTTCCGCAAATATATTAAGGAAAACATTTTTACTGACAAAAGTTTCAAGCTTATAGAGAACGGGGTTGACGGGGCTGCTGTTGAATATGCGATAAACGAGGTTACGGCAGCTAAGCAGGTATTTTTGAGCTCTCTTGAAAAAGTTGCAGTTCATATAGGGGCGGATTTTGAGAAAATGTTCGGCAGCGATCAGGAAACTGCGAAACTCAGTCAGTTAAAATCCCGCGTAACCAGATGGAAAGCCGAAACTTCATCCCTGGTTCTGTGGAGCCAATATCTTGGATATAAACAGGCCTGTCTGGATACAAAAGCAGCCCCCATGATGGAGAGTATAGAAGCCGGAAAGATAGAAGCCTGTGATATGATTTCTGTCTTTAAAGGGAACTATGCCGAGATTATCCTGCACCGCGCCTTCAGAGAAAGACCAGCACTTTCTACTTTTATAAGGGAATTGCACGAAGGCAAGATTTCCAAATTTACAGAACTTGACAAAAAAGTCCTTCTGGAGAATAGAAAAAGAATTACATATTCGGCTTATGAGGAAGCTCCAAAGCTGACGTCCGGAGCATCAAGGGCTTCGGAAGTCGGAATTTTGCTCAATGAGCTTAACAGAAAGCGCGGGCACATGCCTATTCGTACTCTTATGAAAAAAGCTGGAGGCCTGATCCAGAAAATCAAGCCCTGTTTTTTGATGAGCCCGCTTTCTATTGCTCAGTATCTTGATCCGAGGAACACTCGCTTTGACGTAATCATCTTTGACGAAGCCAGCCAGGTCAGGCCTGAAGATGCCGTAGGAGCCCTTTTGCGCGGAAAACAGGTCGTAGTAATGGGAGATTCAAAACAACTTCCGCCTACCGACTTTTTCGATGCTGTGCTTGAATCTCCGGAAAGGGAATCTGAAGATTATGCTGCACCAGGTGATATGGAAAGTATTCTGAATGTGTGCAAGCGCAGTTTCCCTGTCAAGACTCTTCGCTGGCACTACAGGAGCAGGCATGAGTCTCTGATTGCAGTTTCGAACCAGGAGTTTTATGACAACCGCCTATATGTTTATCCCTCCCCTATGCAGAAAGATGAACGCCTCGGACTGAAATTTGCATATATCCCGGATGCAGTTTATGACAGGGGCAAGAGCGGAGCCAACAGGATAGAAGCAAGGGCTGTTGCAAAGGCAGTCTTCGAACACTTTAATAAGTACCCGGATAAAAGCCTGGGTGTCGGGACTTTTAATATAAAACAGCAAGAAGCCATCCAGGAAGAAATTGAGGCTCTTCTTAAAGCAAACCCCGGATTTGACCTTAACTCAGGAAACGAGAGAGGGGAGCACTTCTTTGTAAAGAACCTTGAGACTATTCAGGGCGATGAAAGGGATGTTATTCTTCTGAGCGTGGGTTTCGGCTTTGACAGCAGCAGAAAGCTTTCCCTGAACTTCGGCCCTCTTAACAGGGAGGGAGGAGAAAGGCGCCTTAATGTGCTTATCACTCGAGCCAGAGAAAAATGCGTTGTCTTTACGAATTTCACATCAAGAGACCTGTTTCTGGATGAAAACGCACCTTTCGGACTCAGGTCCCTTAAAGTATTCCTTGAGTTTGCAGAGAGTGGGAGGCTCCCCTCGCCCGTATGCAGCAGGGAAGAATTCGATTCTCCCTTTGAAGAAACCGTCTCTAATTTTTTGACAGAGAACGGCTGTGAAGCCCACAGGCAGATCGGCTGTGCCGGGTACAGGCTAGATCTTGCAATTCCCGATCCCGGTCACCCAGGAAGATATGTGCTTGGAATCGAGTGCGATGGAAAAAGCTACCATTCCCTGCATGTCGCACGAGACCGCGATCGTCTGCGCCAGCAGGTTCTTGATGGATTGGGCTGGAAAATCTATCGGGTCTGGTCAACGGACTGGTACCTGCACCCGAAAGAAAGCAAAGAAAAGCTGCTTGGAGCTGTAAAGGACGCTGTAAATCAGGCAAAGCTTAAAGCAAAATCCGAACCTGAGACTGAAATTTTGTCTATAAAAGAGCCTTCTACCTGGGCTGAACAGGCAAACAAAAGTTCTGCAGAAAAGCTGGCCGGTTGGCCTGCGAATCCATCATCACCTGCAAGTTGGCCTACGGATTCACTTTCCGCTGCAAGATGGCCTACGGATCCATCTTCCCCAAGTTTGCCTGCAGATCAATTTTCATCTGTTGAAGGTATGGAAAGAAAAGCCGACGGAAATCTTGAAGCTGAATTCATTGAAATGGAATCCAGAGCAAGAGCTTCCTTTAAAGCTGAAGATGAAGAGCCTTATTCAGGCTTCCCTCTTGAACCTGAAGACGGACTGACAAACTCTTCAGGTGAGGATTTCCTTCCAGAAATGACTTTAAAAGCCGCGTCTATGGCTCTGCTTGCAGATGAAAATTCTCTCAAGAAACCTGTAAGGAGGACAGGAAAATCAAAAATCCTGAGATTCAATGTGGACCCCAGTTCTGAAGAGAGAGATGAATCAGAACTTATACCCGAACCAGAGCCTGAAAAAGTGAGTTTTTACCAGGCATATCCTGAAATCGATTTCAGTGCAGGTATCGACAAGAAAAGGAAAAGGAAAAGACTTAACGAGTTCGCTTATATTTATGGTTCGGGAGGCTATTTTGAGCCCGAGCCTGATCAAGAAGAGGACAATTATTCAGCCACAGAATGGTATTCGAAACCTGAAATCGAGCCTGAAACCAATACCGAACTTAATGTTGATACAAGAACTGGGCCTTCTGATCATGCAAAAGAAGGGTCTGAAAGGTTATCTGAAAAGAATAAACTTCTTGAAGATAATAACTCTCTCGAAGCTAAATCTCTCGAAGCTAATGAACTCTCTCAAAGCAAATAAATCTCTCGAAGCTAATAAATCTCTCGAAGCAAATAAATCTCTTGAAGCTAAATCTCTCGAAGCAAATGGATCTCTCGAAGCTAATAAATCTCTCGAGGCTGCTGTGCCCTGTTATAGGATCTGTCCTGCTTCAGAACTTCCACAGTTAGGAGATCTATCTGAACTTTCTGATGAGGAGCTTGAGGAGGCAGTTATACGGATTATAGAGTATGAAGGCCCTATTCATGAGGAAGTCCTGCTCCAGCGAATAAAAGCGCATTCAGGAGTTACACGCATGCTTGGGAGAATTAAACAGCGAATATTTGATACCGCGATTCTTGCAGAAAATTCCGGAAACATCCGGATCGAAGGAGAGTTTTACTGGCCAGCTTCAGAACCTGCATGCCTCCTGCGCAGACGCGATGGAGATGCATCTGCAAAAATCGAATGGATCTGTGATGAGGAAATAAAAGAAGCTGTCCGTTTTGTCCTGAATTCCCAGTATTCAACTCCCCTTGAAGACCTTATTGTCCAGACCTCAAGAGTACTTGGAATAAAATCTACACGTAAAAATACATGGGAAAGGATCGAAAAGCTTGTACAGTCAGGAATAGAGAGTAATGAACTAACTCTTATGCCAAATGAAATGATTTACTTTGTAGAGTAAGATCGATTCTTTCAGAGATGGGGGAAGCTGTAATTTCTTCCCCTTAACTCAATTTAAAAATAGTCAGTTTTAATTTCTCTTCTTTAATTCCTTCTAACCTTAACTTTACAATGTAGTAACAAAGACCATTGCAGCTACGACTGTGGTCCATTTACCGTCTTTGTCGCCTTTTGCAGTCTGGCAGATATGGAATGAATCGAATATATGGCCGCTTGCCTTATACACTTGTTCTCTCTCATGCCAGGCCATCTCAGCGTCAAACTCTATACCCAGAGTAGTTGCAAGCATTGTTGCTGCGAGATCTTCAGCATATTCTCCAGCAATAATTTCTTCTTCTCCAAAAGAGTGATGTTCGGAAATATAGCCGTAATTCTCTTCATTTACCGGGACAGCAGTTCCTATAGCTGAGGCCATTAAACGATGAGGCTCGTTGGTATCGTTCCTTGCAAGTACACAATGGACAATGCCACCAGGTTTCAGCTCTAAGAGGCCTTCTTCTTTGGGTACGAGTTTGCATTGGGGAGGTAGAATGCTTGAAACACTCACAAGATTGAATTTCTCTATTCTTGCAGCCCTCAGTGCAAGCTCAAAAGACGCTAATCTGTCCTTATGTACCCCGGCACCCTTTGTTAAAAACGCTTTTCTTGGGATCATGTTAACTCCTTACGTATCTTTGTGCGTCTGCGTGTGATTTCCATTGATAAGCAGCCAATACACACATAAATAATTTATAATAACTTTTCTAGAGTGAAGTGAACTATTGGGCAGATAGTTCTATCTTTTCATGTGTGAAACGTACATCAAAGTTATGAACTTTTTCCTATTAATTTACAATTTTAAAAGACTGAGATCTTTACATGAGATGCAGTCTGGAGATCAAGCCTGCTCTGTCAGCTCTTTACAGGCTTTCTCGCTCTTTTTTTGCCCGTTTACAGCTTTTTCATATACATAGGAGTTTGCAACCCCTTCGCAAATAAATATTTAGAGAATTTCCCGAACTTTAGAGAATTTCCCGAACAATACTATGAACGATCTAAAATTTTAGGCATTCCGATACCGACAAAGACAAGCTTTGTCTCTACAGGTATTGTCCCTGCTTCACTCAGAGAGATATCTTTTTTGCTAACGTCGATCTGGACCTGTTCTTTGTCCAGATTAGCCTCGATCATATATTCCATCACAAGTTTTCTTCCGAGCGCATCTGCATATTCCAGAGCTTCAGGATAACTTCCGAATGTTTCTCTGCCCAGGGGTGAGAACAGAAGAACCAGCCTTTTTCTATCTTTTGTATACGTGCTTTTGATCAGGATTTCAATCCTTTTTATGCCTTTACCGACAACTGCTCCAACTGCATTTCCTACTTCTGCATACTTAGGGATTATGATATCGGCATCGAGGATCTGCTTTAACTCTCCAACGTATGCAGTCACAGGAGCCCCTATCAATACCACAGGAATTTTCATCCTGAATTGAGTGAACTTATCGGATAACAGGATCTTTTCAATCTCCTGTGAGGGGACGTCTTTTAAGATAAACGATACAAGGTTTAAAGCCATATTCCTTGCAACATCCTGTTTTATCCGTCTGCAAATTTCGATATGGTCTACCTGAGTGTAGCGTTCCAGAAGTTTTGCTCCCACCTTTGAGGCTTCTGCATCCCAGGAAGTGTATTCACCTAGTACGTGCAGGGCATCTGTTGGAGTAAAACCAATTGCCTGGATAAGGCGTTTTCTTAAAAGCGAATCAAGCAGCCCTGCAGAAAGCGTTTTCTGCATTTCCCAAAAAATATCGTTTAGAGAGGTGGGAAATTCTGTGATTCTATCAAAAAGTTTCTGCTCAAATTCTCCAAGGTCCGAAGCTTCAAAACCTGTCCTTATGAAAAATATTGTAGGCTGAACGTTTTCTTCAAGGTGCATGGTCCCAGGAATTCTCCCTTTTTTCAGGACTTCAAGAAAACCAGGATACCTGACAGCTGCGACACAGAGGGGAATGACTCTTCTCGGACCAATGTTGATTTTCATGTTTAGGACCCAGATATGGCTGTCCCCTCCCATAGCTGAAGTTTCCATCCGGATAGCCTTGACCTTTGTCTGCCAGCCTCCAACTATAGCGCCTTCTGCACAGAGTTCCGGAAGCCCGGCCTCCAGCATGGATACGTCCGTACTTGTCCCGCCCATATCAATAACTGCACAGGTCTCAAGCCCCGATAGGTAGGATGCTCCTATGAGGCTTGCTGCAGGGCCAGAGAAAATGGATTCTATTGGTTTTTCCAGAGCTTCATTAATGCCTACTACTGAGCCATCACATTTGAGCATCAACAGCCTGGCATTCATTTCCCGCCTTGCGATTTCTTCTTTAATTGAGCGGATAAACTGGTTTGCAATAGGGATCAACTGGGCATTCAGATAGGCTGTTACCCCCCTCTCATAGGCTCCAAGATCAAGAGAAAGTTGATGCCCGCAAACGACAGGCAGTCCTGTAAGCTCCTGGATTCGGGCTTTAACGGCTAGCTCATGAGTAGGGTTTCGGATGCTGAAATATGAAGATACTGCAAAAGCTGAAACTTTATCCTTTACCTTATTGACAAAAGCTTCAACTGCTTCCATATCAAGGGAAAACAGTTCAGCCCCATGATGGTCGTGTCCTCCTTTTACTAATACATAGAATTCAAAATTCTTTTTTTCCGGAATTTCATAATCTCCTATGAGAATCAGTCCCACAGGATAGCCATTTTTTTCAAGGATCGTATTTGTTGCAAGAGTTGTAGAAACCGATACCATTTTTACGTCTTTTAAGTACCTTTTATCCAGCCCATCAATGGAATTTCTAATTCCTTCAAGAAGGTCCGGATAGGTCGTAAGAGCCTTATTTGAGTCCATCACTTTGCCATCGGAATCCCGAATGATGGTGGAATCGGTATACGTACCTCCTGCATCAATACCCATACTGTACTGCATAAAATATCTCCTTCTGTTTTTGACCAGGGTTCATGAGAGAGTTAATAAAGTTAAGATTTGCGGACTTATGTTATGTCTGAAAATATATAATAATTATCTGGAAGCTAATATCTCTCTCACTTTTGAGACAGTTTTGAAAGCCTTTATGAAGAGTGATTCAGGTTTTAATCTTTTGATGCTAATTTCCAAATTCTAGCCTTTAGAGAAAACCCAAAATTAATGTAAACCCAAAATTAATGTAAACCCAAAATTAATATAACCCAAATTAATATAAACCCAAAATTTATATAAACTATTAGATTAAAACCCTATTTTGATACAGGTTAATACAGGTTTTGAAAAAAGTTTCTGAATCGAGATAAAACAATTCGAAGCTTTATAACCAGTTAAGTTGATGGGTATGGCACTTGCAGAAATCTTTAACCAGTTAAAGGAACTCGAAAAGAAATTCAATGAGATAAAATATCCTCCTGAAACTGCATTTCAGCCTTCTTTTTCATTAAAAATTCGAAAAGCGGAACAGGATAGTTTACATTATCATTTACCTGCTATTGAAATTGATGAAGTTTTCAAAAAGGTAGAGAGATGACATACAGAGTAGCCCTTCACCCTTCGGTCCGCAAAAACCTCAAAAAGCTTTACCTGCTTGACAGGTCAGAATATGACTATGTGAAGCAGCGCCTTCGCCTCCTGGCTTACAGACCGGAAATGGGTATTCCCCTTGAAGCTGAGTTACAGGGTAAATGGAGAATTCATATAGGGTCTTTTGTGCTGGTCTATACTTTTGACAGCACCACAAATATTCTTACTCTACTGGTTTTTGAGCATTATACGCGAGCATACGATATGGATACTGCTTATACCTGAAACCATCTGATTTTTGTCAGTCCACCTAGTAGCTTTCTGTTTATAAAGACTTAATATTTAGAATTGACATCTTGTTGACATGGCTAATCTATTAATCTGCTTTTTAACTAGTTGAAACACCATTTTATACCTTAACTCTGCCACAAATAGGGAATACATTTTACCAATACCAACTCTCTTGATCACGTTTCACTCAGAATTCTCAAAACATAATATAAATTTTTTAGGTTAGTTCCCCTCGAAGCTAAGTATTACAAATTTATGTTTGAGCCAACAAGCATCGAATTTAAAAATAAGCAAAAAAGCAAAATTTACTCAAACTTATGCCCTATAGGGAATAAGTTTTCTCCATATTTCTCATTTGGTTTTAGACAAAATTTTCGACAACTAAAGAACAGATAATACTAAATGCATAAAAAAGTTCTGGTGAAATTGAAAGTAACAGAGATGGGCTAAAAATGCATAATTCTGCAGAAAAACGGTATCTAACGACAATATCGTCTAGTTTGTTTATTCCCTAAACGAGGGAGAGTTAAGGTTTATATTAAAAAGAGGAACTATTAAGACAAACTTAGATGTAGAAATAGGCAAAATCCAAGACTCTGGTGGCACTGATAGAGGAAACAAGGATGAGAAAAAACGATAGCATTGAAGCCCATAGCAGAATAATAAACTACGAAATAGTCTTTAGCAAGAAGAAAGAGAGCAGAAATTGTAGTCCGTCCTGACCGGAAAGTTGAATTTCGAGCTCCTCATGGCTTGAATCCTGAAATTATAAAGGAAATGGTTAGTGGGAAGGCTGACTGGATATGCAAAAAGCTAGAATTGTTTGAGGCAAATAAGCTGCCTGATCTGAAAAAGCAGTATTTAGACGGCGAAATCCATCTCTATCTAGGAAGGGAATATTCCCTGAAAATCATAACTCTGGATAGCATCAAGAAACCCTTTACAATCTTAAGAGATTCTGAACTTGTGGTTATGATTCCAGAAAAAACTTCTGAAGGCTTGTTTCCACCTCTGGTAAAAGAAGCTATCTGGAATTTTTATAAAGAACGAACCGAAGAGGAAGTAGGGAAGATTATAAACTATTATTCAAAGGAACTCGGAATAACTCCTCCGACATTTAAAGTAAAATATCAAAAAAGGCGCTGGGGGAGCTGTTCTGCTAACAACGTTCTAAGGATCAATTTCCATCTTATAATGGCTCCGCCCAAGCAGCTTGAGTACGTGGTAGTACACGAACTTTGCCACATTAAAGAAAAAAATCACTCTGCACGGTTCTGGAAGCTTGTCGAGAAACTTATGCCTGGTTACGAAATACACAGGAAAGATCTGAAAAAGGACGGCTGGAAATATGTACTTTGACGGACAAATTATGTACTTCAGGGGAGTGCTTACTGTAAAATCTAGGTTATTAACTTGAAAAACTTACAGGTTAGAATTCAATTAAATTGTTAATGTATAAACGTGTAGTATACTTTCAGATACTTTCAGGTTAAATACTTAAAAGATAATCATAGTTTAGGACGTCTGAAAAGGCACGCTTTAAAACAAAATAAGGGCTGTAGACAGCTCTTGGATCTGCTCCTTTTGTAGATGCCACACTCACACACCACCTTCTATTTTTATTTTTTATTTTTATTCTGCATATCTCAAGAGTGAGTCATTACCATTCTGGTAAAAAGAGAAAATTAACCTGTTATTCAAAGGTTCATCTTTGCTTTTGGCTTAACGGATACTTGATAAATGTACCACTCCTGTACTCTTCAAAAGCTGTTTTTAATTCTTCCTGCGTATTCATAACAACTGGCCCGTACCAGGCAACAGGCTCACCGATAGGCTTTCCGGAAATAAGAAGGAACCTTAAACCTTTCTCTCCAGCAGTGACCTCTATCGAATCGCCATCTCCAAATAGAACCAGGTTCCCAGATCCGATTGTGCAGTTTTCTGCGGAATCAAGATACCTGCTCCCTTCGATCTCCAACGCGCATTGACTTTTTCCATCATCAAAATCCCCTTTTCCCTCTATTACATATGCAAAGACGGTGTAGCCCTGAACTGTTATATGTGAAAACTTTTCATCTTCAGGTACTGTCACATCCAGGTATTCGGGATCTGTAACGATGCCTTTTACAGGCCCCTCAACCCCATTTACATCCCCGGAAATAATTCTCACCTTCAGGCCCTTCCCCATCAAAAGTTCGGGTATCCTGTTGCTTTTGATTTCCTGGTAGCGCGGTTCCATCATCTTTTGTGAAGCCGGAAGGTTTGCCCAGAGCTGAAAGCCCCACAAAAGCCCATTATCGTCTCCCTGCGGCATTTCCTGATGGATAATCCCACTTCCTGCGGTCATCCACTGTACATCTCCAGGCCTGATAAGACCTTTATTTCCCAAACTATCCTCATGCCTTATTTCCCCCTGAAGGACATACGTGATAGTCTCAATTCCACGGTGCGGATGCCACGGAAAACCGCTCCTGTAATCCTTCTGATTCCCCGAGTGAAACTCATCAAGAAGCAGAAATGGATCAAGCTCAGGCACATGCTGGAATCCAAAAGCACGTCTAAGATGTACACCAGCTCCCTCAACAGTTGGCATGCTTTTTATTATTTTTCGGATTCTTCTCGGACTAGCCAAATTATTGCCCTCCTCTAGAAAAATAAAGCATTAGATTTCTAATCTGATAACAAAGCCCATATCCGTTTGAGCGAAAAGCAAAGCAAAGTTCCTTCCCATAAATTAGCCCTCTTGAGCGAAGCGAAAAGGGCCTCATGCTCCCGAAGCGAAATTCGGGAAGGACAGCGCATCGTCGAGCCGCAACTCGACTGGCGAACCCTAATGAAACGCCAGATATGCTTCAGTCTACTTCAGTCCTTTCGAGCACATCAAGAAAAACACACGATTACATCTCGAAAGCAAATAAAATTTTAATAGCCCTCTTGAGCGAAAACCACTTTAATAAAATTAATGCTATCAGGCTATTTCCCCATATATTATATTATTACGGTTGGTATATTTTGGTTTTTTGGAATACATCTGACAAAGTTGGATAGGGTTTTCCGTTGCAGAATTCATGCTGAATTTAATTGATAGGTATTTATGGCATAAAGATTCAATCCTAATCTCTGCAATAATTCTAATCTCTGCGGTAATGCTAATCTCTGCAGTAATCCTAATCTCTTCAATAATTCTGATCTATATAGTCTCTGCAAGGTCTATCAATTAATCTGAAACAAGACCTTGCTAGAAATGTAAAGTCCAATGCTGAAAAATAAGAAACATATGAAAACTTAAGGGAGATTGAATGATGAGCCTTGTTATCGCTTTTATCGGGAAAAACGGCGCAGTTATGGCCGGAGATATGAGGGAAATTTCTTTTCACGGAGAGAAGCCGGAAAGGGAGAAACTTGAAAAAGAGCTTTACAACGGTGTATTAGTTACGGATGACGAACTTGCAAAAAAGGCAGAAGAGTTCAAGGTAAAGATTAATGTCACTGACTTTAAGAACAAAGTATCAGAGAGAGATAGCATCCTGATAGGGGAAGTATCATCGTTTGAAGACGGAGTGATTAAAAAAAGAAGGCTGTACGCTTCAGCTGGAAATTATGCAATTGCAGAACTCAGGAATAGCGAAATAACATTAACTTCACACGGGAAAGGAAGTAACTTCATAGCTTTTGGAAATGATTTTACCAAACAGGTAGCCAATAAATGCTTCCAGGACAACTGGACAAAGAAAAGTAATTTTCAGGATGCAGTAAGAATATTAAAGCTCTGTATGGAAACAGTAGCCAAGAAAACTGCCTCCGTGAGCAAACAGTTCGTTCTGGTTCAGACTGCCTCGAATAATGATGTTTTGAAAGTTGTCGAGAAAGACGGACAAGACTGAAAAAGTACAGAGAAGAGAAAAAAGAATAGGGAGAATTTACGCTTTAGAGAGCTGTATTATCTTCTCCACTAACGTTTTAACAGGTTTACAATATCATTCGAAGCTGTCAAATTCAACCGAATAAGAATTAACTAAATGATGCTCATACTTAGCTGTTAAATCAAATTAGCACTCACTTATGGGGGAGAAGTCGGAGGGGTGTTTAGACAAAGAATCAGGCAAATTCAATGGGAAGAGAAGCGAAAAGTTTCGGTTGAAGGGGTAATTGCTCTTTATGAAGATTTTGAAATATATTTGAAAACGAGGAATTTGAAGTGATTAAAATGTCAAAATGAAATTGGAACAGACATATGAGAATTGTTTCACTGCTTTATCCCTTAACTTTAGAAGGGAAGAAGCCATAAGATTCGAGAGATTGCTGATCAATCAAGAGAGCAGCATAGGGAGGAAGCTTTTAGATGCTGAAATTCATAATTTATCCTGCTTTCGGCAGGTGCGACATAAAAATCCATTCAATTTTTCTATTGATATCGTTTTTTTCAGAAATTTTGAAATTCAATTTAAATCAAAAATTACTAAATGTTAACCATAAAAAAATAAATATATATTTGGAGTAAATTAGATAAATGACAAATTGTGTTAAATATATAGTCCGTATGATACTGTTTTTAAGTGAACATGTAAAAAATAACAATTAAGGATATTTAGATGTTAGGATGTGCTTACTGCCGAATGTAGGATTTATACAATGAATTTGCTGAATCACTTTGCAAGGCAGTCTTCACAAGAGTGGGGAAGTAATGCGTAACTTACATACCTTAATCTTTATGCGTGATGTCTACGCACTCTCACAAAGCCACGATTTTGAGTGGTTTGTGAAATCCATCGGTGAGAAGCTGGCGGACGCCAAAGCTACGGTCCGGCTACATTGCCCTTACCTTGACGAAGAAGCTGTAATAAGAGAAACGCTGGAATACCATAATCCGAACGAGCGAGAAGCTGAATTGTTGGAAAACAACTCAGATGTGGATTTGAAGGAAATTCACCGGATAGGTGAAGAAGATAATTACTTCTACATAGCTTATGAATGGCTTTTAATCGACGGTACTTACTACGGCTTTGAAGATCCGATAGCAATTAAATTACAAGATGATCCGATTATTGACTTCGGCACACCGAAAGAGAGGCGACTCTATGCCGATGCTTACGATGAAGTTGAAGGTCAAAGCAACACAACGTAACAAAAGTCCACTTGTGTAAACAAAAACTTTATTGAGACTGCAAAATTTAGCTCGACTCCGCATTCTGTGTCTTTATGCAAGAATTCGAAGTGATATTTGCAATACCTGCATAACTTAGAGACTATCCGAAAGTCCTGCTGCTCTGAATGTTATCCATGCATATGCGAAATGAAGATAGCAAAGTAATTCTCAATTTTCTTTTCCCATCTTATAAACAGCCTTCTGAATCTGTTCAGTCAAGAGTTTTGTATTCATCTCGTTGTCGTGCATGATTTATCCGTTATACAGTTATCACACATTACCCTAAATCGCAAGAATCTACTTTTCAAATAGATTTAAAACTAAGCGCAGGAAAAATCATTCGGAGTTTTTTTCCTGTAACCCATTCCTTGATATATTGCTATAATATCCCCGTTATCATCAGTTATATCTACATTATATGTAGCAATTTTGGGGCTTATCGACGTTTCTTTAGCTTCAGCTATCAGAGTACCTTTTGTAGCAGCTTTTACGAAAGACATATTTGCATTGATAACAACTGCAGCATTTCCATGTGCATTTATTGCTGCAGCAAAAGCAATATCTGCGAGGGTAAATAATGCACCTCCCTGAACTGTTTTCAGAGCGTTAAGGTGCCTTTCTTCTACTTCCAGCTTGGCTTTTGCATATCCTGGTGAGACTTCCAGCAATTCTATTCCTACATTTACAATGAAATTGTCTTTCTTAAAAAATTTTTTAACAGCTTCCATATAGAAACACCGATTATTGTTGTAAATGACAAATGCTTACAGAGGATAACTGGATGTTCTAAACTTATTAAACTCTTACGCCATGCTGTTATTGACTTTTCGGATAGGCTCTAAGTACACTATCAGCTATTATCTGCACAATCGGTATAATACTTTTTTCGAAGATGGAAGCATAAGCATCCAGTATTCCTTATTATATAGCTTGGATGTGTCTTAAAATTATAATCTTCAATAAATATACAGTTCGTTAATGCTAACAAAAAAAGAAATTCTTATCAGTTATTTATCTACAGGAGAGGTCTTGGAGCCAAACGAAGTACTGGCAGATGGTAAATATATAGTAACAGTAGTTACATCGGCAATATTAATGCAGGAGAAGTCTCTTTACTATTAGAATAGATAATTTATGCAATTGGGGTTGCGATGTAAATATGAATAAGGAAAACATGGTTAAGGAAATAATTGACCAGAAAAAAATTATGTTGGATGAAGTAATCAGTGACCGCAGGACTCATCGGAAGTTCAAGCAGGAATTTCCGCCAGAAAATGATATCAACAGCATCATTAATGCAGGTCTTCATGCTCCATTTGCTGCTGCGGCTGTCGGTAACACAGAAGACTATTTCCGTAGGTTCTTCATCCTGAAGAGGGATTCGAAAAGTATGACAACTGCAGCTTCTCTGATCTTCGAAGAAGTAGCGACAATGGCTTCAAATCTTGGAATAGCTATGGAGAATGACCCAGAGCTCCGTAAACAAGCCATTGGGTTTGCAAACCGACTTGCTATGATCAAAAAGATGGGAAAGGTTCCGGGTGTTGGCTCAGCTCCTTACTTCATCGTAGTAGCCGAAAAGAAAGGTTTCCCTGCAGTAGAGCAGCAGTCGCTTGCTCACTGCCTTGAGAATATGTGGCTGAAAGCAACTGCACTAGGTCTTGGATTCCAGTTGGTTTCTGCGACAGCTCAGATGGATGACAATCCTGAATTCTGTGCATTGCTGGGGATTAATCCAGGTGAATGGGCTCTGAATGGGTGTGCAATAGGCTATCCGGCTGAAGAACTTACTCCTTCCATTCGCCCTCCTGTTGAAGAGGTTACATGCTGGCTGGAATGAAATATCAAATTTATGCTGGCTCACTCATGCTCTGAAATCCTGCACCCCTGAAGCAGTGTAAGTCCAGTAATATGAGCAAAATCAATGATGCTTTTATTTCGACAGCCTATATAGTCTAAAAACCACTTGGTCATGTTGGCACTATGCACAAAACCTATAGAGAATTTAACGGTAAAACCTACATGCTCGATGAGTTTAGCTATTTGGAATCAGTAAATCAGACGCTGAGAAAAGCTATGTGGAAGAAGAGTGGACTCGGAGCCAGATGCATTAAGAAGGAAAATGGCAAATACGTAATTTACCGTGAATATCCTGGTGATATAAATGCAGGAGATAGCTCTTCTTTGTTTCACGTGGGCTGAAATGTGAAGTAAACTTAAAGACCACTAAAAAGCCTTCTGGAGTGAAGTACAGAAAATCCTGCTGGACCATGAAGAAATGGCCGCGTAAACTGAGACTTATTGAAAGTGTGAAGTCTTATTTGTTCTTATTACATATGTGAAAATTGGCAAAAATTGGATAAAGATATTAAATTCTCATCCATGTTTTTCTTTTATTTACCTTTTTTACTTTCTTTTATGCAGAAATACATAAGCAAGCCGAGTATGCCATAAAACACTTCGAAGCCAGGTGCCTTTGTACTTGCTTTCTCATAATTTTCTGGTGTACTACTAGTGTTTTGTTCAACATTTCTGTTTCCACCGCTACTGCTAGTAGAAGATTCAGTAATTATTGCTGAGGTTATATTAATAGAGCCATATCCATATCCTTTAGCTACCCAATTAGAAACATTTTGATCGGATTGTCCTAATAGATTCTTATCCTTATCACCTATTTGCATGTAAGGTGAAACGTTCCACATCACATTATCGTGAACGTTGATAGACCCGCTTGCATGGACATTACCTATCCCGGCACTCTTACCATATCCTCTGAAATCATGCATGATGTTGTGATGTACATTCACGTTAGTGAGAATATTCTCCAGTTCCACACAACACCATCCTGTGTCAGCGCTTCCTGAAAATGTATAAAATGTATTATGGTCCACTTCACAATTTGCGCTGTTGTCTACTCTAACACCTGTATTAGTTTGAACCTGCACATCACAGTTATACATTCGGCAATTTTTTGAGTCTAATAAAAAAGCTACACCATCATGTGCTGCAGAATAAAATCTACAATTATGTACGATGATATCAGTACTCCCTTTGACCCTTACACCGTCATTGTACAGATAGCGAGTGAATAAAATATCATGTACCGTACTATTACGAGCTGATTTCAGTTGAATACAATTTCGGTATTCACCATGACCACCGTCATTCTTATCACTTGCTGTACTTTGGAATTGAAGATTACATATTTCAACGTTAGAAACACCTGACCCAAATATATAAGCAGGTTCTGCCTTGGAGTTACAAACTGAACCATCAGCGAAGATAATTGTACTGTCTCCTGCACCTTTTAATGCTACATTAGACTTTAACACTACAGGTGAACTTATATTATAAGTGCCAGCAGTAAGGAGAACACATCCCTTGCTACTTGATGTTGCGCATGATGCTACAGAATCTATCGCACTATTAATTGCAACCTGAGCATTTGTTCCAGATGTTGGATTTACGGTTATTACTCTCTCTGCGCCTAACGCATTGGGCATAGTTATTAAAATAAGACATAATGTCAAGAGCATAATTACTAGTTTTTTTCCTAGCATCATGTCACCTTGTATAAGATCTATGATTTGGAGACTTTCTTATTTTCTAGATTTTTGATTGGATGCAGTCGAATGATATTGAAATTAAAGGTGAGTTTTAAGGGTCCCAGAAGAGATTAAAAAGTCTCTTAACTTATCCAATTGTACAAATGGGTAGAGTTTTGAGATGTCCTATAAATTATATTTTTTAAGTTGTATTTAAAATTTTTAGTACAGTATCCAAATAATGAATATTACCGATGACGCGATGATAAAGGTACTATTGAATAAAAGTTATATTAAACATTCTGTTATTTTTGTTACTGTTTTAATGTAAGACCTTTTCCAGGTGATGTAATTCATAAACTTAAAGGCATTAAAGTGTTTGAGACAGATAAGGAAATTCGAAGAATAAGGGCTATCAAGGACTAAAATTATTTTTCATCCATCCCTGACGTAAGAATTCTTCGTTAGCCTCAATTGAGACGATTTTACCAAACAGCCGACTTTCCGCAGATGTCCCTCTAATTTTCACAATTTTTCTTGATATCGTTTTTTCCAATAATTTCCTTGGTTATTCAAAGACATGTTTTTAAAATGTTCTACAATTTTCTACCTTTTTGCCTCCATTGAAAGTTTCCAACCCGATTTCCAGAATCTTCAGTTGGGAGTAATAACTGCAGATTTTTTGAATTATTCTCCAAAAACGATAGCAAGAAAAATGTTGATTTTCTGAAGACATCTGCAGAATGTCGGAAACAGGTAGCCAATAAATGCTTCCGGGACAACTGGACAAAGAAAAGTAATTTTCAGGATGCAGTAAGAATATTAAAGCTCTGTATGGAAACTGTATCCAAGAAAGCCGCCTCTGTGAACAAGCAGTTCGTTCTTGTTCAGACTGTCTCGAATAACGATATTTTGAAAGTTGTTGAGAAAGACGGAAAAGGCTGAAAATGGGTCTCCTAATGAAGCAGATGGCAAAGGGCTTGATTTTAGCGAGGTTGAGGAAAGGGAAGGTGTAAAATCAATAAGTCGGCACGGCACATTTGAGGAAGACACTGGTGAGCCTATAAAAATTACCGAATGCATGGAAATGCTTTCTGGTAATGTGCATAGTACCCTCATGAAGCATCGTTTCCTTTTTAGAACCGTGACCCTTATTGTGCGTTTTGAGGACTTTTTCACTTATACACGATCAAAAACTGTCCCAATTTGGACTTCAGACATATTTGTGATTAAAAGGACAGCTGTGCAGCTTCTATCGGAATTTCTTGGAAAGAAAAAAATAAGGCTCGTAGGTGTAGGTGTTGCTAAAATTAGAGAAATAGATGATAGGCAGACGCTTATTATGAATTTCTAAAAATTCAGTTCTCGACTGGAAATAAAGGAGTAATACAACTGTAATTATTTTTTAAATGTTGTTTGATTCTTACCATATAGTGTAAAGATATAGTCGGTCACAAAACTTTTCGGATAGGCTCTTAGTCGCACAACTGACTGTCACCATGCTACCTTATATCCGAAAGCCATGTCCTGACATTCCTGGCACAGCCCAGAACTCTCGAATTCCCTCATGAAAACTTCGTTTCTGAATTCCTCTTCGTCTACTCTCTCCGCACATAACGGACATCTACAATTTTCAACCATAGCAACTTCTCGCCCAAATCCTAATGCTTTTAGAAAACTCTTTTTTTCTATTTTCATGTTAATTGCCTCTAAATTCCATTATACAATATGTCGCTTCCATGCAACTACCCAAAAAGTTAGAAGCAAAAACACAGGTAGTTCCATTATCTCGACTCATTTGCTAATGCTATGCAGTATCCAAATCAATAAACGGTATGAGACTTTTTAATATCTTCTGGTATCGCTAAAATTTACCATTAATTCCCCTGCAAGTGAATGCATTTATCAAAAACTCAGGAAATAATAAAAAGTCTCTAACTTTTCTTTCCGCCTTTATTTGTTACATTTTTTGAATTCTGATCGATTATTCAAAATTCAATTTCAAGTATTCCAATTTTTCGAGATTTTGCAGCTTTTATTAATTTATAATTTCAATTATCCATTCTCAGGTTACCAGTTAACAATTATATCTCGCATACTTATCAATCTTAACCTTGCAGAGTGAAAGTATTTTTTGTATAGCCCCTGGCAGTTGTTCCGACTCGATGTGGCTTATGAATCTGAAAATCTTTCCAGAAAAGTTCCAAAAAGAACAGGTTGAGCAATACATCCATTTGTCATCGGTAACGAATTTTATGAACAGGTTCAAATATCATGGATAGTGATTTTGTGACCTGAATGGAAATATTTAGCATAAAAAATAACATCTTTAGATGTTTTGCATTTTAACTGAATGCAAATGATGTTATATGATGTGATGTTGTGGGTGATACTATGGCAGATTTTGATACGATTGCGTATACTGATGGAGCATGTAAGGGCAATCCAGGTATAGGTGGTTGGGGTGTTAAGCTTGTATGTAAAAATGGCAGTAGTGAGTTTTGTGGAGGCGAACACAATACCACAAATAATCGCATGGAATTAACAGCTGCTATTAAAGCGATAGAAAAATGCCCTAAACAACCTTCAACTGTTCTGGTCTATACAGATTCTCAATATGTAATGAAGGGGATTACGGAATGGATCAAAGGATGGAAGAAAAAAGGATGGAAGAACGCTAAAGGAGAACCAGTAAAGAATATAGATCTCTGGAAACGTTTGGATGAACTTTGTGGTATGCACAATACATCATGGGAATGGGTTCGTGGTCATAACGACAATCCTGGAAATGAACGAGCTGATGTATTAGCTAATAAAGGAATAAATCAATTGAGAAGTAGATAAATTGAGATATGATAAAATGAGTGATAGGATTTTTGTTTGATAATTCCAACCCACTTTTAAGCTTCTCTACTGGCTTCGCACCTTCTCCTTTATAATTCCTTTTTTCCTTTATTTCTTCCTGACCAGGATCTCAAACCTATTAGCGATCTTGCCAAAGAAACATTAATTCTCCAGTTCAGATCAAGATAATTGCTGGTCTGATATCCTGAGATTCCTACGGAGAGGGGGCTATGTGGTACTGTAAAATATGTTGGGAATCCCTAAAGACTAATATAAGTAATGTTAAATCTGGCTCTGTAGAAACCCTTAATTTAATCCAATTCATTTATACAACCTTTTGTAAGTGAGCCTACTTTCTTTTTGAAAATATGGTAAAAGCTGTCACCCCATAGTCGGATCTTTACCTCAGGTTCAACATGGCTTTGAAACTTTTGATTTAAATATGTGTTTTGACGCAAACGAATTTTTCATATAATTAATTTAAAATAATCTATAATATTATTATAAGTTGAACTGGGAGAGATAGAAAAGATTGAATAGTGACATTTGAGATATGTGCAAGAACAGTCCAAGGGTAAATTTCCAGCTCTCCAATGTGTATGATGGGAGCACAAGTACAGAGCGGCTGTGTTGGGGGACGCAGTAAAGGAATGAAATGCCCTTGGGCTTCTTCTGATTACCTATTTTATTTCTTTTTAATCTACATTTAATTATTTTTAACTTCTTTTCTGAAAAAAAGGCTACTTCTTGCTTATCATTCATAACTGGCTAATATAATGTGCTTTTTAAAAAAAGTATATATCATACTGAATACTTATGAAAAATTGAACGAGCGATACTTAGATACTTCTTTATATATTTACCACCACTCCCAAACTCGCTCGTTCACCTTCCTCAATTAACCTGAGATTAATAATAGTTTTTACTTCTGTAGAATTATTAAATTTAATGGTAATTATATATAAAAAATTTAAAATTTGATATTTTGTGTGAATGGTCGCAACAATGTAGTAAAGATAAGGCATTTTGCCGTTAAAAAAAGAGCCAGAGGGGAAAATGAAAGCAAGAATGGATCAATTTCCGGCAATGAACCAGAATCCTGTGATCAGTGTTGCAAGCGACTGCACTGTTCTTTACTCAAATGAGGCAGGTGAGCCCTTATTGTATGAGTGGGGCGTGAGAATCGGGGAAAAACTGCCTTCAAGTATCGTAGATCTTGTGCAAAAAGTACTCTACCTGAATAGCCCGGAAAAAATGGAAGTTAAAGTGGGAAATAGAGTATACTTAATTGTGTTTCATCCCTTACCCAAAGAAGAATGTGTAAACATCTCTGGATTCGACATAAGTGACCAGAAAGAGTTTGAAGATAAACTTAAGGAAAGTGAAGCTCTGGAGATAGCGAACGTGGAGCTTTCAGAGATTGTTAATATCCAAGCGATCCATTCCCTCATGGATGATTTATATAAGCTTGTTAACATTCCCATTGGTATAAATGATCTTAAAGGCAATGTTCTGGCATGCGTCGGATGGCAGGATATCTGCATCAAATTCCACAGGGTTCACCACGAAGCTTTCAAGCACTGCGTAGAAAGCGACACAAAGTTATCCTCAGGCGTCCTCCCTGGGGAGTTTAAACTGTACAAATGCAAGAACAATATGTATGACATCGTGACTCCCATCATGGTGGGTAGCCATTATGTCGGCTATGTTTTTGGGGGTCAGTTCTTTTTTGATGACGAGCCTCTGGACTATGAACTTTTTCGATCCCAGGCTAGAAAATACGGCTTTAACGAAGAGGAGTACATAGCAGCGCTTAAAAAAGTTCCTCGGTTGAGCAGGGAGGCTGTGAAGACAGGCATGTCCTTCTTCATGACGTTCGCCAACATGCTCTCACAGCTAAGCTACAGCAATATCAAGCTGACTCATTCGCTGGCTAAACGCGATTCTTTGGTTGATGCGCTGCGGGAAAGAGAGAAAAGTGAGCGAGCTCGTTTGGACGAATTAGCAGTAGTATTGGATGCCGTACCTGCCGCTGTGTGGATAACGCACGATCCACAAGCATTTCATATTACTGGAAACAGTCTCTCTTATGAATGGCTAAGAATGCCTGAAGGTTCAAACGTGTCCAAAGCCGCTCCAAAGGGAGAGGGACATGAGACTTATAGGCTGTTCAAGGACGGTATGGAGACTCCACTAGCAGATATGCTGATGTGCATGTCTGCTTCAGGCAAAGAAGTACACGATTACGAGTTCGATATTATCTATCCTGACGGCACGATGCGACACTTACTGGGCAACTCTAAACCCTTGCACGACGAAAAGGGTAATTCACGTGGATCGGTTTCTGCATTCATAGATATAACCGAGCGTAAAAAAGCGGAAGAAGCTCTCAGATTATCAAACATTTATAATCGTAGCCTTATTGAAGCTAGCCTGGATCCTTTAGTAACAATTGGGTATGATGGAAAGATTATGGATGTGAATTATGCTACAGAAAAGGTTACTGGATATTCCAGAAATAATTTAATTAGGACTGATTTTTCAGATTATTTCTCTGATCCTGAGAAAGCTCGTAAAGGCTATCAGCAAGTATTCGCACAAGGTGAGGTCCGGGATTATCCTCTCGAGATTCAACATCACGATGGACATATAATTCCTGTTTTGTACAATGCTTCTGTTTATAGAAACGAAAATGGTGAGGTTATTGGTGTCTTTGCTGTTGCACATGATATTACTGAGCTTAAAAAAGCGAAAGAGAAAATTCAGACACTGGCAAATACTGTTGAATCATCAGACGATGCAATTATAACTGAGTCCCTCGATGGTGTTATTACGAGCTGGAATAAAGGCGCTGAAAAGGTTCATGGCTATTCAGCTGAAGAAATTTTGGGAAAACACATATCAATTCTCGAACCAGATAATCTTAAAGGGGAAATGAAAAGATTTTCTGAAAAGATTAAACAGGGAGAAAGAATCCAACACTATGAGACTTTGCGATTAAAAAAGGATGGTACAATCATAAATGTTTCATTAACTCATTCTCCGGTTTTTGACATATCTGGAGAGCTTGTGGCTATCTCAACTATTGCCAGAGATATTACGGATAAGAAAATAGCAGAAAAGCTGCTTAAGGAAAATCAAGTGGCTGATGTAGCAAACCATACCAAAAGCGAGTTTCTGGCAAATATGAGCCATGAACTTAGAACTCCACTGAACTCAATAATAGGTTTCTCTGATATACTTTACGAACAGATGTATGGGGAATTGAATAAAAAACAACTGAGATATGTTGGAAATATTTCAAAAAGTGGAAAGCATCTTCTGAAACTTATCAATAACATTCTGGATATTTCAAAAATAGAAGCCGGAAAAATGGAACTTAGTTACAAAAATTTTGAGCTTGCTTCTAAGCTCAATATGATAAGGAACATTCTATTTCCCATAGCAGACCAAAAAAATATCAAAATTGAAATAGATATGAATAGCAAGCTTGGAACCATCTGTGCCGATGAGGATAAGTTTGTTCAGATTATGTACAACCTTGTGGACAACGCTATAAAGTTTTCTTACGAAAACAGCCTTGTAAAAATAGGAGCAAGAAAAAAAGGAAATCTGGTTGAAATAACGGTTAAAGATACAGGAATTGGTATTAAAGCTGAGAATCAAAACAAACTCTTCAAACCTTTTAGCCAGATCGATTCGTTTTCCTCCCGAAAATCTCAGGGAACTGGGCTTGGTCTTCATCTGGTAAAGCAGATTGTTCACATGCACAGAGGATATGTCTGGTTCAGAAGCAATTCTAGTAACGGTAGCACTTTCGCTTTCGCAATTCCAATAAGCAACAATAAAGGAAATAGCTGATATGTTGAGCAGTACCAACCGAAAAATAACTTAAGCCATTTTTGAACTGTACTCTGTATATGTAGAAACTGTAGCCAGGAAAACCTCTTTCGTGAGCAAGCAGTTCGTTCTTGTTCAGACTGTCTCGAATAACGATGTTTTGAAAGTTGTCGAGAAAGATTGACAAAACTGAAAAAAAGAGGAAACTGAAAAAAAAGAGGAAACTGAAAAAGTATAGGAATATGCAGGGGCTAACACTATATCATCAGGTAATTATGTTGCGATAATATAGCTGGAAGGAGTACTTCCCCAACTTTTTCTATTCTGTCTTTTTAATGTTCAGTCTTTCTAATGCTTAGTTCTTTTAAATGCCCAGCCTTTTCAGTACTAAGTCCTCTTCCGTACTCAGTCTTCTTGTTTATTCATTTTTGAAAAGCTCAACAAATTCGAATTTTGTCACATCAAATAGCCCCTTATCTCCAAGTTTAAGTTCAGGAATTACCAGAAGCGACATAAATGCAAGAGTCATAAAAGGCGAGTTCAAGGAGGTCCCAAGTTCCCGGGCTTTTTCATTCAGCAAATGGTATCGAGATGCTACCTCTTCTCCACTCCGAGTACTCATAAGGCCTGCAACCTCAAGACGCAGATCAAGCAGATCTTCTGCTGTCCCCACCACAATTCCTCCTTTATTTTCCACAAGTCTGTTGACGGCTTCAACTATATCCTTGTCAGAAACCCCTACTGCAATAATGTTGTGACTGTCATGGGCAATGCTGCTTGCAATAGCGCCTTTTTTCAGGCCTATGTTCTTTATGAAACCAACCTGGACAGCATCATTTCTATACCTGCTCAGGACAACCAATTTCAAAATATCCCTGCCAGAATCCGAAACCAGATTACCGTTTTCTACTTTTGGCAGGGCAAATTCCTGGCCTGTTACAAGTTCTCCGTCCTGGGCAGCTATCACCCTGATTTTTCTAATCTGCTCATTGAGCTCTTTCATCTGCTCATTTTTCACGTCTGCAGAAGGTAGAGCCAGTTTTACATCTTCAATTGAGATTTTACTTCTGTTAAAAACATTTTTTGCAAGAATTTTTTCTAATGGAAAAAGAACTTTTCCACCATTATAAACACAGTCTCCATCAATGAAGGTACTCAAGACATTAAATGATTCCAGGTTGTCTACAATTATGAAATCTGCAGGATCTCCTTCACCCAGAAGCCCGACATTTAGGCCATAATGCTCCACAGGATTGATTACTGCTGCCTGAATGAGGTTGTAAATATCAAGTCCCTTTTCCTTTCCGCCCCGGATTAGCTTATCGATGTGTCCTTCATGTATCAGAGTATCCGGATGGGAATCATCAGTGCAAAGCATGACAGATTCGGGATATTCGTCTATCAAGCTATACAGGGTTTCGAAATTCCTGGCCGAACTCCCTTCCCGGATGATTATCTTCATGCCTAGCTTTATTTTTTCAACCGCTTCTTCATAAGTAAAACATTCATGGTCCGTGGAAATTCCTGCACTCACGTATTTCTGCAGATCGGCCCCTCTCAAACCAGGTGCGTGCCCGTCTATAACTTTTCCGTACTTTTTGGCTGATTCCAGTTTCGCCATAACTTCAGGGAATCCGAAGATCACGCCTGGGAAGTTCATCATCTCGGAGAGGTAATAGAGATCATCTCTTGCCAGCAATCGGTCCACAGTTTCCGCATCCAGTACTGCTCCTGCTGATTCGAACGGTGTGGCCGGCACACATGAAGGTACTCCAAAAAAGACTTTAAGAGGGGCTTTTTTCGAATCCTCAAGCATATAATCTATGCCTTCTTCTCCCATCACGTTTGCAATCTCATGAGGGTCGCTCACCACTGCAACCGTACCTCTAGCAACAGCCATTCGGGCAAAAACCGAAGGCACGGTCATAGAGCTTTCTATATGCACGTGGGCATCTACAAGCCCTGGAAGGATGTACTGCTCATTATCGTGCTCCTTCTCTTCGATACGAACAATTTTCCCGTTTTCAACGGCAATTTCACCTTTGAACTGCCTTCTGGAAATAGCGTCAACAATAATTCCCTGATATGTTTTCATGGTGATTCATTGCAATCACAAGTGTATAAAGATTTCCAAACAGCTGACATTAATAGTTCTGCTATTTCTGATGCTGCGTCTCCGAGGCAGGTTGATGCTGTTCCTGTGCCGTCTTTTAGAAAAGAAAAATATAATTTTTAGCAGAAACTGCGCAACTATCGGGATAAAGAATTCAATCGGGATATAGAATTCGGGACTAAAATCGAAGTTGTGATTACATATTCCATTGCTTGCAGCAGGATATGTTCGCGCCAGCACTCTCGATATTTGTATTCATTCTAAATCCGAATCTTCAAAAATAAACAACTCATCGATTGTTGTATCCAGACATCTAGATATCCTGTATGCAAGTTTGAGCGAGGGATTATACTTTCCTTTTTCGAGAAAAACAATGGTTTCTCTCCTGACCCCAACCATATTTGCAAGGGCTTCCTGAGTAAGGTCATGCCTGGCTCTAAATTCCTTTATTCTTGTTTTATTTTCATAGTTGTCCTCCGAAAGCCTTAATCGACATCACCTTTTTGCATGAAATACCATCTGAAAACATTTGCCGAAATAATCATGAAAAAAATAAGCAGCCCAAAGATTCCATTGACAGTAAACTCTACTAGCTTGAAGTATTCCAACCAATAGAGGATAGTAAGAAGCACCAGTGTCAGGAGCCAGGAGTAAGTAATCCCATACGCTGACAGCTTTTTTGTCCTCTCATCCCTATCAGGAAGATCACCTCGCCTGAAGAGCCTGAAAGCCATCAAAACAAAAATTATCAGACCTGTATAAATCAAAGTAAGAGGGACTAATGCATCAGTCTCAAAAAAGGCAGCCAATATCATTCCAGCAGCCATGATAACTATTCCAAGGAAAAGTTTGTACATATATCTTTTTTCCATTCTTTTCATCCCCTGGTTCTATTCTTTTGGATATTGCCAAAATTTTGTTAATTATTTAAAACATATTATTCGATATTTTTAACATTAAGTTAGATATAGATAACATTAATTAATATTTAAGGGCTTTGCCTTGAAGGGTTTTGCACCTAAAGTCCCTTTTGCACCTAAAGTTTTGGACTTGCACCTAAAGTAGAGGTGCAAAGCTACATTGAGCAAAAAGGCTACATATGTAACCTATATTCCGCTTTTTTAGCACAAAGCTTCTCCCAATATCTTATTAAGTGCTTAAACTTAAGCGCATGAACTGCAGATTATTCCAGAATTGCACCTGACGTAGAAGGTGCGAAGACTTAGCATATGAGCTTAAATTTTGAGGACTACATATGTAAAGAATTAGAGAATTTTTGATACAAAATAACCAGTTAGAGATTATTATTGAACATACGAATCATCTAGTTACTGAAAAACACGATATCAAACATCGTTTAGTAATGATGGAATTAGGAATAGAGTGCAAATTTTAAGTTTTACTGAATACGAAATGAGGGACATAGAAAAGAGACCCATGAATGGGGAATCTTTAAAGGTGATTATTTATCTCTTAGAGCGTGTCTTAAAATTAAACTTGATCCCACAATTGGTATAGGATTCATGCACTTGAACCGAAGAACAGAAGCATTAAACCCTTAAATGTCTAAAATGTTAATTTAAGCTATAAGGTCTAATGTGCTTGATTTTGTATGTTAAGTGCATATGGTCGGTGGGATAAATAGTATCCTTAAGGTCAATGTGTACTTGAATTTCTGAAAAATTTACGATATGAACTTAAAGTTATCATTGCCCATTATCCAATTGTAGAAATGATTTGAATTTTAAGACACCCTCTAAGAGGCTGTCTTAGAAGAAGATGTGTTTATCTGCAGTTTCAGTTAAAATGTAAGTTTTCTACAGAGCCATAATACTATAAGTTTTTATGTCATGAATGCAAGGTTAAATAGCAAATATGAACAACAACTTCAAACAGAAATTATCGATTCCTAATAAATATTTAATTTTGAATGCAGGCGTTGTTTGGATGTTTGCTGGAATAATGGTAATAAAGACTGGATTACCACTTTTTATAAATCAAGGGAGATATATTTTTAGTATTTTGTTAGCTGCTTCAGCATTTTCAGTATTTTATTTTTTCATTTTCTCTAAATTAGTTGAAAAGCACACGATTCGAATAAGTACGGATAATAGAAAGAAAATGTTTGTTATGGAATTTTTTGATAAAAAGTCATACCTGATTATGGTGGTAATGGTATTAGGTGGAATTACTATTCGGAAATTTAGTCTTTTGCCAGCTTTTTTCATAGGATTCTTTTATGTTGGGATTGGTTTGGCATTGTTCTCGTGTGGTATGAAGTTTGTATATAAATTTAAGAATTCGTCTTCGTGATTGAATAACCTTGAAGAACTATCTACATGGCTTATCTTAGAGCGTGTCTTAAAATTAATTTGGTTCTATAATTAGGATAGGACTTATACACTAGAACTGAAAAATAGTAGCATTAAGCCATTAAATATCTAAAGTGCAACTTCAAACAAAGATGGATGCCGCATTAGATTTCGTATATCGAGTGCGTAAGTTTCACAGGAAAAGTGTACCTAATTTCGGAAAAAAATTCACGGTAAAAATTTTAAAGTTAACGTTGTTCATTATCACATTGTAGGAACGATTTGAATTTTAAGACAGCCTCTAAGATAAATGAGATTGACAGATGAGCAACACTATTAATTTTCATTTATAAGGAATAAATGTATTAATTTCACATCGGTTAAGCAAAATTATGAAAAGTCATCTTTTTAATTTGTATTATACTGTTTTTGAAAGGAGTCTTAGAGGATGTTATTTTAAGACTCCTTAAGAAATAAGACTAACAATACAGCTTAAAACTTTCAAGATTACCAATACAGCTTAAAACTTTCAATCGTTCCCTGAGTATAATCCCTGTCATATGGAGGATATAATGACTCAGGATGATACCTTACACCTTCCGAGATGTCCTTAACAATCATGTCACAGTCCGATGTGGAACCGCCCTCTTCTCCGGTGCAGTCAATGTAGACAAGTCCTCTGTCAGTTGTTTGAAAAGCGACACAGAATTGAAGATCATCAGGATTAGATAGTTCAAGAGATACCCATGCTGCTCTTAGCCCTGCTTTTTCAGCATTATTATGAACATCCCTCGCAAACAAGTCACACATGTACCGACCAGGAACATATGGTTTCTTGTCAGTTTCATCAGCTTTTATGAATTCAACGACTTCGGCAAATGTCGGATCTTTTGCGTCTGGGTTGTTAACGAGATCAACGTAAGGGTTGTCAGTTGAAATGTGGCCATTATCTGTATTATCTGATATAGTTGAATCATCAGGTTTTGTGTTTGGGTTGCTAACGAGATCAACGTAAGGATCGTCAGTTGCGGTGTAGCCACCATCTGTATTATCTAATACATTTGAATCATCAGGTTCTTCGAGTTTGGGAGCTGGAGTATTGTCTTTAATATTATCTTCGTGATATTTATTAGGGTCAATTTTGATTTTATTGCAGTCATTGCATGATTTCTCATGGTGCCCGTGTGCGCTTACATACCTACTGTAAGACATAGGATAAAAAGACTAATGATAACTGTCTTGAGTTTCATACACAAATAAATATTGTTGGATATTATATATAATATTCGGCATTAATATTGGTGGGTTTTATATAATATTACTAATATTTTCCATCAAGAAAGCAATTAAAGATTTGGATATACACAGAATATTCAGTTAACAATTTAAAAAACGTGAAAATTAGAAAAAATCATCCCCAGTAAACCCTACAATTTTTTACATTCCCGATTGAAGCAAAAGTAAATATTGTTTCAGAACAACGGCTTTGCACCTAAAGTCCTCAATCTGCACTTAAAGTCGGGGAAAATTGGGAGTTTATGTGCAAAGCCTCCTGAAAGGAAAGATACAGTTAGAAACAGTAATATAATGATATCTAAACAGAACAAAATGTGATATAAAAGTAACAAAAAATCCAGGGTTCCTGCTGAAGGCTAAACATTCTTGAACCGGCTTAAGGGAAAAAGAAGTTCGGAAGGCAAAATAATCAGCTTCTCTGATCCTGAAGCTATGAATATGTTTGACGAATATCTTGAGGGATTACTCTGATACTCATTATGTGAAATTATTCTCCTAATTAAAAAGTAAGAATAAAGTCCAGAATTTCCTAATTAATAATTAATACAACTTATACAATTATTCTCTTCATGTCCCCCAAAACACGATGGCAGTTCTGGATAGATCGCGGAGGTACGTTTACTGATATCGTAGCCCGCAGCCCTGATGGAAAACTGATCACTCACAAACTTCTTTCAGAAGATCCGGACCACTATAAAGATGCAGCTATGCATGGAATTCGTCAGATTTTGGGGTTGCCAAAAGATTCACCCCTGCCTTCGGAACTGATTGAAGCCGTAAAGATGGGGACAACAGTAGGTACAAATGCTCTCCTGGAGCGAAAAGGGGAACGTACTGTTCTTGTTATAAACCAGGGGTTTAGGGATGCTTTGAGGATAGGATACCAGAATCGTCCGGATATTTTTGCTCAGAAGATCGAACTTCCGGATCAGCTTTATGAAAGGGTTATCGAGGTTTCCGGAAGATTCGGAGCCTATGGGAAAGAGCTTGTGCCCCTGGATCTTGAAAATGCAGAAAAAGAGCTTGAAGAGGCCTTTAAAGCCGGAATTCGCTCAGCTGCTATTGTCCTTATGCATGCATACAGGTATCCTGAGCATGAATTGAAACTTGGAAAGCTTGCCATGGAATTAGGTTTTACACAGGTATCCCTTTCTCACCAGGCAAGCCCATTAATCAAACTCGTGAGCAGGGGGGAAACGACTGTTGTGGATGCATACCTTTCTCCGGTGCTCCGCAGGTACGTTGACATGGTTCAAAGAATTATGGGGGATAGAACAGAGGAAATAGAAAGAAAACGGGAAGGAGAAGAGGAAGAAAAAAGAGAGAGTGAAGGAGAAAAGGGGGAAGGGCAAAGAGAACCGAAAAAAGGAATCGAAGAAAGAGGGGAAAGAACAGAAAGAAAAGCAAATAAAACTCCCAAGCTCATGTTCATGCAGTCCAGCGGAGGGCTTATCGATGCAGATGCTTTTCAGGGCAAAGACTGTATCCTATCCGGGCCTGCAGGCGGAATCGTGGGGGCAGTTGCAACTTCTATTGTAGCAGGGGTACGGAAAGTCATTACTTTCGATATGGGGGGCACGTCTACAGATGTAGCTCAGTACAGCGGGGAATACGAACGGAGTCTTGAGACCGAGATAGCAGGTGTGCGTCTGCGCTCTCCTATGATGCGAATCCATACTGTTGCAGCAGGCGGAGGTTCAATACTTCACTATGAAGGTGGAAGGTTCAGGGTAGGCCCGGACTCTGCAGGTTCGGATCCCGGACCGGCATGCTACCGAAAAAGGGGGCCTCTCACAGTTACAGACTGCAATGTCATGCTTGGAAAATTACAGCCCGAATTTTTCCCAATGCTGTTTGGGCCCAATGCGGATCAACCCCTTGATTCAGAACTGGTGTTCAGGAAATTCGCAGAGCTTGCAAAAGAGATTTCAAGCGAGAACCGGATCCTGACGTCTGAGCAGGTAGCAGAAGGCTTTCTTTCAGTCGCAGTCGAGAATATGGCAAATGCCATCAAGAAAATTTCAGTCCAGCGAGGATACAATATAAAAGAGTACACCCTTTGCTGCTTTGGGGGAGCTGCCCCCCAGCATGCCTGCAGGGTTGCAGATAGTCTTGGCATAAAAAGTATCTTTATTCATCCGTTTGCAGGCGTCCTTTCGGCATACGGTATGGGGCTTGCAGACCAGAGGCTGATAAAAGAACGTTATATAGGGGCTGAGCTGTCCGACAGGCTGATAGAGGAGCTGAAAACCGTATTTTCAGAGCTGGAAAAAGAAGGACGCCTTTCTATGCTGGAACAGGGAGTACAAGGCGTTATAGAAGCCCACACAGAAGATCGCATAGAAGATCGCATAGAAGATCGCATAGAGGCCCGCACAGAAGACCACATAGAGGATCACATAGAAAACCACATAGAGAACCACATTATTGCACTCTTCAAGGTACATATGCGGTATGCAGGTTCAGACACTCAGTTGCTTGTGGATTTTGCAGATAATGATACTCTCAGGAACAGTTTTGAGGAAGCTCATAAAAGACGCTTCGGGTTTGTAATGGAGGGAAAAGCCATGGTTGTCGAAGCTGTTTCCGTAGAGGTCGTAGGGATTACGGAAAGAGTTTCCGACCCTGTGCTGGAAATTGAAACAAATCATGTTTTTTCTCCTGTATCCAGAATTCAAATGTTCAGCTATGGGGAGTTCCATGAGACTCCGGTATTCCAGAGAGACGATCTCAAGCCAGGAGTATGTGTAAAGGGGCCTGCAGTCTTTATCGAGAAAAATACAACCATTATTATTGAACCCGGGTGGGAAGGAAAGATTACTGAACGCAACTATCTCCTCCTGAACCGTGAAATTCCTCTCCCAACCCGCACAGCTATAGGGACAGATGCTGATCCTGTCATGCTCGAGATTTTCAATAATAGATTCATGTCAGTTGCTGAGCAAATGGGCTACACTCTACAGAATACAGCCTATTCTGTAAATATAAAGGAGAGGCTGGACTTTTCGTGCGCGGTTTTTGACAGGCGTGGAAATCTGATAGCAAATGCTCCACACATTCCTGTGCATCTGGGTTCTATGGGAGAATGTGTAAAATCCCTTATCATGACACAGTTTAAAGAAATGAACGCAGGAGATGTGTACCTGATTAACTCTCCGTATCATGGGGGAACTCATCTCCCTGATATTACAGTTGTGACTCCTATGTTCGGCAGTTACGGAAAAGTTCTTCCAGGAGAAGTTATCTCAAGAAAAGTTCTGTTTTATCTGGCTTCCAGAGGTCACCATGCCGATATCGGAGGGATAAGTCCGGGATCCGTGCCGCCTGGCAGCAGGACTATTGAAGAAGAAGGCGTGCTGAGCGAAGGCATGAAAATAGTCAAACAGGGTCACTTCTGTGAAGAAAAGTTAAAAGCGTGGTTGAGCTCCGGAAAATACCCGGCAAGGAACCCTGAGCAGAATATCGCTGATATCCGCGCACAGATAGCTGCAAACGAAAAAGGGCTTTGGGAACTTCGCAGGATGGTTGAAGAGTTTTCTCTTGAAACCGTTAAAGCCTACATGAATCATGTGCAGGATAATGCTGAAGAAGCCGTCAGAAGAGTTATTGACAGGCTTACAGATGGAGAATTCACTTATCTGCTCGATGACGGAAGCGCAATTAAAGTAAAGATTACTATTGACCGTAAAAACCGGGGTGCAAGAATTGATTTTACGGGCACTTCCCCCCAGCTTCCAAATAATTTTAATGCTCCTGCATCCGTTTGCATAGCTGCTGTTCTCTATGCTTTCAGGACACTTGTAAAAAGTGATATACCCCTCAATGCAGGCTGTTTGAGGCCGCTTGAGATAATTATTCCCGAAGGCTCCATGCTCAGGCCCAAGCCTCCTGCGGCGGTTGTTGCAGGAAATGTTGAGACTTCCCAGTACATTGTTGATGCCCTTTTCGGAGCGCTTGGAAAGCTTGCGGCTTCTCAGGGCACAATGAATAATTTTACCTTCGGGAACGCTGATCTCCAGTACTATGAAACCATCTGCGGAGGTGCAGGTGCAGGCCCTGGTTTTTCAGGAACAGATGCTGTCCATACTCACATGACCAACTCTCGAATTACAGATCCTGAGATTCTTGAAACAAGGTTTCCCATTTTGCTTGAGGAATTTTCTATCCGGCATGAAAGCGGAGGAGACGGCGAATTCAGGGGCGGAAACGGAGTTGTCCGAAAGTTCAGGTTCCTGAAGGATATGAACGCTGCCATTCTTTCAAGCCACAGGAAACTTCCTCCCTTCGGGCTTAAGGGCGGCATGCCCGGAAAGTGCGGAAAGAACACACTTATTCGAAGAGATGGCAGCATTATCGACGTTGAAGGACAGGCTGAACTTAAGCTGAAGAATGGAGATATTTTTGTAATTGAAACACCAGGCGGGGGAGGATACGGTGAGAAAGAAGATCGGAGAATTGGAAAAGAGAAAAAAAGAATTGTCAAATTAGATCAGGAATTTTAAGAGCTAGTTTGAGAGCCTCCCTAAAGTAACAAGTCAAAAATGAAATTAGGATCTGGCATAATTGGAATTTTCTATCACAGTTTATTTATACCATGACAGACATATATAAAATTGGTCCATAGGGTCAGTCCCATGTATTAAGAAGACGTACAAAGAAGGTATGTAACTTAAATAAGTAGTAACTTGACTAAGTAGTAACTTGACTAAGTAATAACTTAAGTAAGTAGTAACTTAACAAAGTAATGACTTAAATAAGTAGTAACTTGACTAAGTAATGACTTAATGAAGTAAGGACTTAAGTAAGTAGTAACTTAACTGAGTACAGAACTATATTACATAAAATTGGACCAGGCCTTATGGATCACTTTGAAAGACTCTAAAAGGCCTTTCATACATCAATTTATAATTATCCTTTTCTGATGTTAGATTCCAAATTTTCCAGGTACTGATTTTACTTTTGTTTTATTTTACTTAGTTTTAGCCCATGGATGCTGACAGTTATCTCCAGCTATTAAACTCAGAATTCTCATAGTTGATCTGCTACCGATGTTTAAAAACGCTCGAAATTTCGACTTTTCTTGCTTTCAGGAGTTTGTATTATAGACTTTATTATGGATTATTCTTGGTTATACATCTCGTTTGAGCATTTCTTTTAATTCTGTAATGTTTTCCAGAATCTGCCCTTCAAGTTCTTCTATCTTCTCAATTATAACCTCAGGTTTTTCTTACCTGGCTTCTTCATATTCGATCTCTTTATACCAGGAAATTGAAAGATCGTAATTGTTAGCTTTGATTTAGTCCGCTGGCACGTAGAAACATTTTCCTTTCCTATCGATCGGATTTTCCTCTTTGCGCTTCCTGAACCGCTCGATAACATCAGGAATATCCCCTTTTCGATCAATCGGAGTCCTTTTATCATCAAGGGAGTATCCATCTGCCCCCATATTGTAAAACCAGATATTTTCTGTCTTTCCGCCTTTTGTGAAGATGAGTACTGCAGTTGAAACTCCTGCATAGGGTTTGAAAATACATAGTTTAAAAACGACTGTAAAAGAGAGAGTGGCGGGAGGACTAATCTCGCCCGAGGTTGAGGGAGGACAGGAATAACCAAAACCTGTCCATAGAGCGGATTACTCCTTCATTGTGATCCGCACTCTTAACATTAGATTCAAAAGTGTTTAAAATTTTTTACAGAATTGTATATCATCTTGGAATAATTTTTAAATCCTTTAATCCTTTATCTTTATTTTTATATCTTTTAACGCTTGGATGAACCTATCGTTTTTTGTTTTAATCTCCTTATCTACATTTAATAATTCCGCATAGATCTCATCCATATTCTTTGCATAAGCATCCACATACAACTTTTTCATTTTTGTTTTATCCATGTGTTTTACCCCAAATATAAATGTTATATGGACTCTAACACATAAATAAATTTCTTACTGTATAAAAGTAGATAAATGTTTACAGTTTCATCCCTGGTTTGTTTGATGGATTTATACTGGTCTGAATTGTAGAGCCTTAAAAATGATATTCTTGAACGATTCCTCGTACAAAATAATTCAAAAACAACATCTGTTCCAAAAAATCTCGTTAGCTGCCGCTATCAAATCATTTTATATTTTAGGTGAATGTTTGGTTACTACACTTCAGTTAACTGGATGCGTAGTATTCTATCTCTTTCTCGAATGTACCTTTTTAATTGGCGCAAAAGTAGCCTGACCGGCATTCCAACCAGTGATTTTATTCCCCATTTTACAGATTTTCCAATATCTTCATTGATTATTGATTTCATTTCGTGTGCCGTAATTTGCAAAACCGACTTCAACATATTTAAAATATTGTATAATATACACTGAATTATGAAGAATAACGTTCTTGCTACAGATGATTTTGTGACATGTACGTATTTTGAAATCGTTTTTTACTCTGTAGCCAGTTTCTATATTCCATCTTTTCTTGTATTCTTCGGGAATACTCTTCTCGAATTCTTCAATTGACTTCACATCTTTGTTTGTAGCAAACAGGATGTATTCTTTCTTTTCATGAGGTACTGCCACAAGATTAAATTTTGTTCCATTTTCATTAAAATGATATTCAAAAACAGTTGATTTATGCCCATTTTCTTTTTTGAAATTCTCAAGTTTCATTTTGATTTTTTTATTGAGTTTACATGCAATAATAAAATTTATCTTTAGTTTGGCCAATGCAGAAATTGCATCATCATTACAAAATTCTTTATCCAAATAATACTGTTCCGATTTTTACACTCATTGTTTCCAATCTTTTAAACAAAAGTTCCATGAGTATTGAATAATCCTTTTTAAGAGCACTGATTGGGATCACATCAAGTGTAAGTTTGTCATCTCCAATGATGTCCAGCGTACAATATTCATATCCCCATGAAGTTCCATTTTTAGGTTTCATGCCTCTAATTAAGGGTGTATTCTTATCACCACAGAATGGCACATGATGAAAATCAATTGCGACATCATGAACTTTACCCTTAAGTTCCATCATTTTGAATATTTCAGGATTGATAGTTCTGAATGAGGAAAGGATAAAAAGATCAAAAAAATAGAGTAAATTTAATATTTGATTTAATACTTGACAGGATTCGAACCATACCTTGAACCAGTTATTTTTTCGTCTTCTACTTTTATTTTATGCCAACCAGAGCGATGTTCCTTGCGATTCTTGATCTGTTTTACAGCATAAGCAAGCCCTGTTGTTGCTAAAATAAAACCCATAATTTTCAAACTTTTATACACAATATCACCCCAAGATATTATTGTATCTTATCATTTATGAAGATACGTAAACAAGTAGAAAGCTAAGATTATACTGTACATGAGTGATACTCAACTATGAATACTTTCACACATCTCGGAGTGCCTTTTTGACTATTACATGAGTGATGTATCCAGAGGATGGTTAAAATGGATACATCAGAAAAGTATGTTAATATGTGTGAATCTGCAAAGGCTATTCAACGCCAATGGAATTTCAAAATCGAAGATTACATCTTTGATCCTAACGATGGAGAAGCTCGGGTATGGTTCGGGTATCCATCAAAAGAAATGATGAGCTAGTGCCGTGTCAACAGTAAAATGTCGTATAAAATCGATTGCAACTACTCAGAAATGTTTAATCACTGAGGGATGACGCGACACTAGTTTGGTTGCCAAGACAAGACCAACTACAGGAAATATGATCCAGTTCTATATGCCGAATCTTCGGATGGCGAGACATGAAGCTTTTTCCACTTTTTAGAGTGGTATGCAACCTGCCTAAAAGAGAGCCATGATATAGGATGTAACACAGAGGAATATGAAGAGATAGAATCGTGTGAAAAATTGATGTTGAAATACACTATGATGCTTATTCACTGGAAAAAGTGGGATGGTGAAAAAAATGGATTAGTGTGAAGGGATGGCGCGAAAGGTAATTCATTCCTTAATAACCCACTTTTCGTTAACCATTAATGTAGAGGTTAAGCAGATAGAAGCCCCTGCAGCTGAGAAGGTTAAGCCTTGGTGGAAATTTTGGGGTAGTTTCCATCATGTTATTAGTCATTATACTAATCTTATAGAGCTTCCTTAATCAAGTTTTTTAGCTCATCTCTGTCAACTAAATCAACATCATTCGATTTAGCTAATGTTTTGGCAGAAGCGGTAAAATAATTATTTGTAACTACAATACCTTTACTACACCTGTAAAAGCCTTTTGCAGCTACAACTTCTTGTATTGCTTTATTTGATACTTTATTTGAATATCGTTTTACTTGAACAGCAATTTTTTCCCCATCTTCTGATAAAATAAGATCTGCATCTTGATCGCCTGTTTTTTGTGTTCCCTTTACTGAATATCCTAACCTTTCATAAATATCCTTCATGCAGTCTTCAAAATCTTCGCCTTTCATTTAAAACCGCTTGATGTCCTGCCTTTTGCATCTGTTGATATTGATGGAAAAACAAGTCTACCTACATCGCTTTTTGCTCCTGTTGATCTTGATGGATAGAGAGGTCTGCCTGCATATCCCCTGAGAACCTCTTATGCTGCTTGTTGAGGTTCTCGCTTTTGCATCTGTTGAGATTATCGCTTTGCTTGAAATCATTGAAGATAGCGAAAGTTTGATACTTCCCCTGGATGATACATCAAAAAGTGATACACCACTAGACAGCGATGCACCACGAGAAAGCGAGAGTTATACACTGTTAGCTCTAGATACCATTTTCGAGATATCACTCTCAGCTGAGTATATGATATCCTTTCCTCGGGCTTCTATCGCTGCTCTCTGCTCACATATTTCTCAGGAACTGTTTTTCTATTGATTGATTTACCAGTAGCACGCGGTTTACCTTCAATCATTTTAGGTTTGTGAAAAAAGAGTCTTCCCCCCATCATGAATATCTTTGATAAACGGAAAAACAACGTCTTTGATGTGCTTTGTCATCTCCCAGCCGACTGTGCTTCCACTCCGACCACCTGCACTCCTCATGCCCTTCAAAAATAGAAGCATAAACCTTGCCAGTTGCATTTGCCCTTCTCTACTCCAGCACGTCCAGATCTTCAAGCCTTTTTATGAAAATGAGGTACGACATCTGCTCAATTGACTGCAAAGGGTTGGAAAGCCCGCTGTCCCAGAACCTTCCCAGAGGGTGTCTATCTTTGCCTTTTTTCGGGGGAGTCTCATGTGATAACTTGCTTTTGAGATTTTTAAGCGTTAGTTTCAGGCATTGGGCTTTAAATGCTGTGCTTTGTTATGAAGGAAGAGCCTGACTTACCCTTACTATTGAAGCAACGGTTAATTCTAATATTCTGAGATCCAAATTACCTTTATGTCCAGGCAGCTTGAAGATTTAACAATCAGGGAATTGATGAACGCCTCATCTCTTGCTGAGAAAGGGAAGTATGAAAAGGCCCTTGAAAAGCTTAATAAGGCTGAAAAGCTGGCGGAAAAGGCAAAGAGGGCAGATCTCTTATGCCGTGCACTGCTACACAAAGGAGAGGTTACGGATGCCCTTAATGATTCAGGTGAATCACTGACGCTGTACGAAAAAGCTCTGGAGATTTCCTCACACCTTTTTTTAAATAAACCTCAGGATTCTTCCTCCCAAAAATGTCTTTATAATTCCATTGGTCTTATTGCAAATACTCTTAAAGAAATAGCTAATGTTTCGGAAGCAGAGAAGTGTTATAAACGCACGAATAAATATTTTGATGGGATAATTGATACATATGAAAGACTGATTGCGGAGCAGTCTGAAAATACTGATTATTTATTGAATTATTTTAAAACACTGGTGAATTCCACAGGCTATTTTTCAACTGTCGATAAAGCTGAAAAAGAAATCCCGCTTATTAGCAGGGCTCTAGAAACTTTTAAGAAGATATTAAATATTCAGCCCGAAAATGAGGAAGTTTTAAAGAATTTAGATTCAATTATAAAAATTATTGGTGAAGATCTTCTGAAAGATGAGTTCTTTGAAGATGCAGAAAAGATCTATGAAGAGCTGCTGGAAATTTACAGGAGCCTACTTGAAGAAGATCCAGATAACGAATCCTTACTTGATTATTTTATTTCTTCCTATGGGTATTTAGGAGATTTTTATTCGAGACATGGATATCTTGAAAAAATGGAAGAAACTTACCTGCAGGCTCTTTCAATAGTAGAGGATTACTTACTTAAAAATCCTGAGAATGTCGCTTTTCATTTGAACAGGGGTAAAATTTACGAGGATATCGGGACCAATTATTCAGAAGCAGAAGATCCCAAAAAAGCAAATTTGTATTATGAAAAAGCACTCTCAAACTATGAAAATTCGAAAGAAAAGTTCCACGATGACCTGGATTACCAGTATGAACTTTCCGAATATTTTAATGATCTTGGGCAGCTTTTTGAAACAATAAATCACATCGAAAACGCAAAAAAATGCTATATGCATGAAATCGAAATCTATGAGTCCCTCTACGAAGAAAACCCGGAGGACGAAAGCTTCAAACTGGATGTTATCGACGCATTAATGCAAATCGGGTATCTCTATGCTGAGGCAGGAGAAACCGAACCGGCAAAACAATATTATGAGAAGGCGATTGACGAATACAGAATTCTGCTTGCCAGAAATCCAGAGGAAACTGATTTTGAGGTGAGAATTGCAGATGTTTTCAATGCTCTTGGAGACCTGTATACGAAAGTGAGGTGTGATGATACGGAGCTAGAAGATATAGGATCTGAAGATGCAGAACTGGAGCCTGAAGATGCAGAACTCGAAACTGCACGGGAGTATTACGAAAAAGCCCTCGAACTAAACGAAAAATCACTTGGACGGAATCGCGATAATAAAAGATATCTAGAGGAACTCGTCAGGACACTGGGCAAGCTTGGAGATACGTTTGCAGCTCAAGAAAGGTACGAAGATGCCATTCCGCTTTACCGGCGCATTGTTGAGATAAGGGAGAAAGTAGTCAAGGATAATCCCGGGAACTGGCTGAATATAGAGGTTCTAATCAATCCCTTATATGAGCTGGGATCCTTTTATGGGAAGGTCGGAGAAGCAGAACTGGAAGGGGGACAATATTCAAAAGCCGCAGACCTGTACTCCAGAATATTGCATGATGAGAATCTCCCGCTTCCTCTAAGAAGAATACTGGCCACCGAAGCCCAGTCACGTGGAATACACTTCCTCAAATCCAGAAAATTTGGTGCTGCTGAAGAATTATTTAGCCTGACTCTTGAATTCTTTAAAGGCCTCTATGAAGAGAACCCTGAAGACCCGGAAATCTATCCTTACATTTGTGAAGCCCTCTTCCAGATCGGAAATTTGCAAAAGTCTCTGGAAAACTTCGAGGATGCAGCTAAAAGCTATGATTCTCTGCTCCCAATATTGGAAAAGCTTCTCAAATCAGATCCCGGAAATCCCGAACTCCGGGAAAATGCACTAATAACTTATACTGGTGCCGGGGAAGTGTATTCTCTTATCGGGGAGGATGAAAAGTCAAAACAGGCTTTTGAAATAGCCCTTGTAATAAATGCTGCTCTCCGCGAGGAAGAGCCGGAGAATCCCATCTATAAAATAGACCAGGCAGAACTATTTGAAAAATATTCAAAGTGGCTCGCGAAACTGGGCAGTAATAAGGAATCGGAAGATTACATTACAAAATCAAAAGAATTGTACAGGGAACTGGCTGAAGAAGAAACAGGGGAAGGGAACAACAGCGAAAAAGACATTGAAAAATAGAAATGAGGACTGAAAAATGGGAAATGAAAAACGGTAATTTAAGTACCTTTGGCAAAATGAAATTCTAAGTATCTCTGGCTGGAATTTAAGCAATTAATTTTACTCTGGAACCGAACCGAAAAAGCTAGAACACAACGTTGTAGTAGCATTTTTATTTCACTGCTTACTCAAGTATCGAGAACCATATAGCCTGTGGTATTATGCATAAAACCTTCAGGGAATTTAGTGGAAAAACGTACATGCTCGACGAGCTAAGCTATTTTGGGCTTTCAAAATCCGATGCCGAGAAAAGAAAAGCTATGTTGAGAAGAGTGGGCTTGGAGCCAGATGCATAAAAAAGGCAAATGGCAAATATGTAGTATACCGCGAATATCCTGGTGATATAAATGAAGAAGATGGCTCGTCGTTTTTTCGAGTGGGTTGAAAATGAATGCTTGGTTACAAATCCAAGTCAAAAACAAATATCCTGGACGCTGTTTCTAACAACAAATCCTAATTGACTGTTAATGAAGTTGAATTTAGAATTAGCTCTGAACTATCCGAGCTCTCACCGGTCGCCATGCGACCGGTCTTTAAAAAAACCTGAAAAACACTGACGGCTGGAAGGATTCAAACCGGGCTCAATAACTGCGTAAAAACGCGGAAAAGGCAAAAGAAGCAAAAGAAGCGTGAATAACTGCCCATACTTCCTTTATTCAAGTTCTTTATGGCTTCCGTGCTTCCACTGTCATTTTTAGGCTTTCAAAATCCCACATTCTCACCGGGCGCATCTACGACAGGCTTTTTCAAAAAAAGACTTAAAAAATGAAGTGAAAAGAGACTTAAAAGAGAAGCAGTTAATGTGTATTTAATTCTATTTTGTTTACATTCTTACCGCTTCCCCCATAATTTTTAATACGCGTCTATTTTTAGTCAAATTTGCTTTTTGTCCCTCTTATTTTTCTTCTTTTTTACGGGAAAGACCACTCTCCTGCGTCGAACGTGACAAAAAAGGTTCTGTATACATAATACGGTTTAACGGATCAGATTCAGAATTCGGGAATCGAGCCAGTCGTTTATGATTCAGTTTCCTAAAACTTAATTTTTATGAGACCAGTTCCGCTTTGAAGGCTTTCTGCATGAGAGCGTCGAAAAGAGTATTTATTTAGATTTTCTATTTGAGATTTAAGATTAACTTTTAAAGTCAGCATTTTCTTCGAAAATAGATTGCTTTCGGGTAAGAAAGATTCTTCAACTATTGATCAATGAAAATCAGATCATAATTTTGGGTAAACGGTTTAAAGAATTAAAAAACTATTAATAAAACTGCGAAGAGATACTTAAGCAGATAGGTTTAATTTATTTTCAGTTGAGAGTCAAAGAATTCTAAAATTTCCACCTGCTAGTTTGGGTTTTTAGTAGGAGATGTCCTGCTATATGAGATGAAACCGGAGGCCTGGAAGATGGATAAACGCTTGAAAATTTTACTATATTTGTTACTGATCCCTGTGGGTTTGGTTGTACTTTTTTACGGGGGGTTTGCTGCAGTTTTGATCGCTTCTGATCAGGCTTCTTATGCAGGAAATGAGCTCTACATCGGACCAATTGATTATGATTCGGTGCTTGCAAAAGCAGAGGACTCAGGATATGAAATAGGTGACTTTACCATATTCAATGAATCGCATCTAATTGAACCCGGGAATGTTGAAGCCCTTGAGGAGAGGTTTAAAAACAATTATATGGTGCACAGAATTGAGGTTTACTACAATGAAAATACTTCCGAAAATACCTACCTAGAGTTTTGCAAATATGAAGGTCCGGAAACAGTCATCACACTATGGAATCCCAATCATTCAAATACTTCCGACTTTCCGAATGATTCATGGATACTTGAAATGTTAGGGCTGAGTTTCGGGCTGGACGAAACTGGCTCCCAGAAACTTCTTAAAAGGCTAAAGCTTGAGGGAGAAAAGGAATTTGTAAGTATTTCGACAAACGAAAGTGTAGATTTTCCGGCAATCTATACATACCTGAATCAGAGCAGTACGAAAACCGTTGTTAAGTCCGGCATGTGGGGTGGTGAAGAATTCTACAAAGATGGAAAGCAGATAGGATATATAGCTTACACTTTTCCCGAAATTGCCGTCAGCACCAGCCATAACTTCAACAGATATACTCTTCATGTGAGCAGTACTGGATTTGTAGATGCAGATATTACAATGCACAGAGCCAGTGGTGGAAAAAAGATACCTGAAGAGGAATACAGGGCAGTATTTAAGGAAATGTTTGAAAAACTTGGTCTCCCTGCAGAAAAGGTTGATGAGCTCGAGTTTGAATATAGCTCAGGCGTGTGGTAATACGTTTTTGCCTTTCCCTCTTTCCCTATTTCATCCTCTGGATCAGGGCACAATGCCCTTCTAAACAACACAAGACATCTCAAAAAGAGGCTTATTAGCCAGTGAAAGAAAACCTCGGAGGACCCAAACAACCTAAAGGGTATATAACAACAATTAATATAATTTTAAGAACTTACAACTATAAGTTCTCTATTTTTTAGTCGCATGGGTTATTTTTGAAAAATCATGTAGAAATTTTCTTTCAAGATGGTTAAAAAAGAACATTACTGCTTTCATATTGATCAACAATGCTCTTTATTCTCTAGCCTTGACTTCTTATTTTTTATTCAATTTCTTAGATAAGTCTGCTTAAGCGAAAGCAAAGTTCTCTTTCCATAAATTAGTCCGCTTGAGCGAAGCGAAACGGACAGCGCATCGTCGAGCCGCAACTCGACGCGACTCGACCGAACTCGACCGAAACTCGGGTGAGAAATTAAATTAGGCCTAGTGAATCTAAGCCCATTTTAATAAAAGTTAATCCAAAAAGGATCTGTGCAATTCCAAGAATGCGGATTATAGAAGAGTAATATTTACTCTTTATGAAATATTTTGATCTCTCTACAATTAATGCAACGATAACCTTTGACCCTACAAGAAGGCTATAGAAGCCAAATATAAATAAAATAGTGGCCGAAATGTGAGTATTTAAGCTCTTAAAAATTATTGGCCCGCCTATAGACAGCCAGAATATATATGGATGTGGATTTCCAAAGTTAACAATAATTCCTTTTTTAAGCGCATCTTTTTTTTCGGACTCAAATTCAAACCTTTCCTTTTCGATTTTGAGGGATTTCACACCTGAATAAATTAGATAAGATGCGCCTAGAAAAGCAATAATTCCTATCACAAAATTAGAGCTTATCAAATGTGATAGAATAAACAACACAGATAGAATTATTGGCAGGTCTGTAATCAAAGGAGATATCGCAACTTTTATTCCCTCCCATTTGCCGTGTTGTAAAGTTTCAGAGATGGTTATAGCTAGTAATGGACCTGGAGATATTCCTGCAGCAAGGCCAAGAAATACACCTAAGCCTAAAAACTCAACAATATCTAACATACTCAAGTACTATGCCTCTTTTTCGATATCAGTTTCAATTCAAGAATTCTCTATTTCTATCGAGTAGCCGTTCCATTATATTTATCTCGAATAAATTAACCACAATCATCCGCAGACGAATAAACAGTAATTGTGCAAATATATACTTTACTGCTCTTACTGGCGCACTATAGACTTCTAAGCAATTGATACGAAAAACCTATCTGATTTCAGTGTTAAAAAGTAGTTTAGGGTATGTTAACCCTCATTTTTTAAAGAAATAATCTTTAGCTTTTTTCAAATAATAATCTTAGGTTTTCAAGCCTCGATTCCCGCAAAGAGCATTGTTCCGATCACACAGATAAGGACTGACAGTGCACCTATTGTTAGAAGATCGTTGTAAACTCCGAAGGTGCTTATTCCAGAAATGGCTCCCCTTAAACCGTCAACACCGTAGGTGAGGGGGTCGATCCTGCTTATGAAATAGATCGCAGGAGGCAGGTCTGTAAGAGGAAAGAGGGCGCCTGACAGGAAAAAGATGGGCATTATAAGGAAATTCATGATCAACTGGAAGCCATGCATATCTTTCATTCTTGAGGCTATGGTAAGGCCAAGGCCTGAAAAGAATATGGCTATAAGGAACATGAAGATTAATCCGAGCCCAAGGCTGCTCGGATTGGGTATCCTGAAACCGAGTACATAGGTCAGGCTCAGCACAACCAGGCCCTGAATCATGGCTATGGCTGCACCTCCCAGGGTTTTTCCGATCATTATTTCTGTCCTTGAGATAGGAGCTACAAGGGTCTCTTTAAGAAAGCCGAACTGGCGATCCCAGATCACTTCAAGCCCGGAAAAGACAGCAGTGAAGAGTATTGACATGGAGACAATTCCTGGGGCAAGAAAGTCTATGTAGTTTGCTCCTCCACTTGCCCTGGAATACATGGGACCGAATCCGTATCCGAAAGCGACCAGAAAAAGCAGGGGCTGAGCAAGAGAGCCAACTAATCTTGCTTTGGAGCGCCAGTAATGTTTAAGCTGCCTCAGACAAAGAATGTAGATAACCTCGATCAATTCCTATTCCTCCCCATGCCTCGTATCCTTCTCATTTTATTTCCAGATCCATTAGTCTTATCCCGGATATCCCTGCCCGTTAGCTTAAGAAAGGCCTCTTCTAAGGATTCGGTTTCTGTCCGTTTCTTTATTTCTTCAACTGTGCCGGATTCTATAATATTGCCATGGTCAATGATTGCAATCTGGTCAGCAATTGCTTCGGCTTCTTCCATGTAGTGAGTGGTTAAAAAAATCGTCATTTTTCTTTCTTCATTCAGGCTTTTGATATGGTCCCAGATGGATCTTCGAGTCTGGGGGTCAAGGCCCACAGTTGGCTCATCGAGAAAGAGAATTTTCGGATAATGGACAAGGGATCGCGCAATTTCAAGCCTTCGCTTCATCCCGCCGGAATACTTTTTGACATAGTCTTCCCGCCTGTCCCAGAGCCCGACAATTTCCAGGGCTTTCTGGATTCTTTCTTCTCTTTCTTTTTTAGGCACTTTGTAGATAACTGAATGGTAGACCATGTTCTCATAAGCAGTAAGCTCTTCATCAAGGCTGTGATCCTGAAACACTATTCCGAAAGATGCACGGGCTTTATCCTGTTCTTTAAGCGCATTGTAGCCATTGATACTGATCTCCCCAGATGTGGGCTTCAGGACAGTAGTAAGCATCTTGATAGTAGTGGATTTGCCTGCACCGTTGGGACCAAGAAAAGCAAAAATCGAGCCTTCTTTAACACTAAAGCTGATATTTTTTACAGCTGTAAGATCATCAAATTTCTTTGTAAGAGATTGAACTGAGAGTATGTTTTGCATGACCGTTCCTTATTATATATTTTTTAAAAAAGATTTATATGCACAGTTTTGCTGTTGATTTAGTACATAATTTTACTTTTAAATTATCCCGACCCTTAAAGGTCAGGAGGAATACTGCGAAATCTACGAATTATAATATCCAGTATGATTACGATATCTCAGAGGATATAATATCTCACATGATTTCGATATTTCACAGGATTATAACATCTCACATGATGTAGTGTTTGATAATTATGAGATTTCACAGAATTGATACCATCTAAAACTATGAAATCTCACGTGAGTAAGCTCTTTATCCAGGAAACAAATACAACATTTATAATTTTTATTATATTAATTTATACTTCTAATATTGGATTACACCTCAATTATAAATAATCTGCTGTTGTATTTAAAAAATTCCTGACGCCTTTCTATCCTGAGGTATCTGGCATGTTCTTCATATTTTTGCTTCTTTTTTACTTATATCTGGATTGCTTTCTTTTACCCTGATTATTTTGCTTTTGAGTTAAAATTAGATTCTAGAATCCTTGCTCTATTTACAGAGAGGGAAAGATTTTAAGCATTTGAATGAAGGGATTTTGGAGAAGGGTGAGTAGTGATTTCCGTGTTTTCGTGTTGCAATGCGGATGAAATGACTCTTTGCCAGTTCTTTTTCCATGTCATAGAACTCATGGTAACTTTAATCGAAACAATTGCATTCTAAACTACAATTACTCTAGATTATGTATCTATTTAAGGCTGATGCACTAGAATCCTTGCTCTATTTACAGAGAGGGAAAGATTTTAAGCATTTGAATGAAGGGATTTTGGAGTAAGAAGAAGTATTTTCCTTTTTGAATGGAATATATAGCTCTACTCTTTTATACGCCACTATCCGAATTCTTTCTCGACTCATTCATCTTTGTAAATTTATTTAAAGATTTATTTAATCTACAAGTTATTTCATTTATAGTTCACTTAACCTAAATTTAACTAGTATAACATAGACTTAATTATTATTTAACCTAGATTTAATTATTATTAATCTAAGCTCAATCATTGTTTAACTCAGATTTAATTATCATTTCACTAGACTTAATTATTATTTCACTAGACTTCATCATCACTTCACTAGATTTAATTAGCACCTCACTAGATTTAATTAGCGCTTTACCGGACTTGATTATTTTAAAACAGCCTTAACTATAATCTAATATCAGACATAGGCGGAATAATATATGAAAAGAAAGTGGGAACGAGACTTAGGACTTCAGGGAAGGATGCTGTTCACGATGTTTCTTCTGGCAGTAGTTTACCTCTTTTTCCTGGCATTTCTTTCGTACTATGGAACACCTCCAATTTTCATGATTTTATTTATCGGTCTTTTCATGGGTGTTCAATATTTTTATTCAGATAAAATGGTGCTCTGGACAACTGGAGCTCAGGTAGTCTCCGAAACCGAGGCTCCTCAACTTCATGGCATGATCACAAGGCTCTGTGCAATAGCTGACCTGCCAAAGCCTCAGGTGGCAATTGTCAGGACAGATGTCCCAAACGCTTTTGCTACAGGCCGGAGTCCGGATAAAGCTGTTGTTGCAGTAACGACAGGGATTCTGAATAAACTCTCTCCAGCAGAACTTGAGGCAGTTCTTGCCCATGAACTAAGCCACGTCAAGAACAGAGATATGGCGGTCCTTACGATTGCAAGCTTCATTTCGACAGTGGCTTTCTACTTTGTCCGCTACAGCCTTTACTTTAACATGGGAGGCGATAGGCGGCGGGACGGCGGAAGCTTTTTGCTTATCTGGTTAGTTTCGATTGCAGTTTGGGTTGTCAGCTTTCTGTTGATTCGGGCTCTTTCAAGATACAGGGAATACTCTGCAGATAGGGGTTCAGCAATCATTACAGGACAGCCCTCTGACCTTGCGTCTGCCCTTATGAAAATAAGTGGGCTTATGGACAGAGTTCCTAGTGAAGACCTAAGGAAAATGGAGGGGATGAATGCTTTTTTCATTATCCCCGCGGTCTCTGGTTCTTCAATAATGGATCTCTTTTCAACTCACCCATCTGTGGAAAAAAGGATAGCCAAACTTGAAAAGATGCAGCAGGAAATGCGGTAAATATAGATAGGACTTACGCGGTTGAAATGAGAAATCAATAGCATTAAACCCTCAACTGTCTAAAAAGAGAATTTGACCATAATGTCTATTGCACTTTATTTTGTGCTTCAAGTGCGTAAGTCCTATATAGAGATAGAATCAGTGAATAAGGCTAAAGGATAAATTAAGTGAACAGGTTAAGAAGGTAAGTTAAGTAGATAAATTAAGTAGTAAGTTAAGTGAACAGGTTAAGAAGATAAGTTGAGTGGATAAATTTAGGAAATTATTAAAAGAAAATAGTTAATGAAATTATTTAAGGAGATTATTTAAGGAGATAGACAAATGGGTTTCCAGGATTTTTTAGATGCAGTCCTTGGGAGGAGCAGGCTTCCGAAAGCAAAAAGTGAAAAGCTCTTTGCAATCTCCACGGCCAGTATCACTCTGGAAAGCAGTTTGAGCCTTAAACCATCAGGATATGCAGGAATTTGTTTTAAGCCAATAGGCGCTTCGGCCTATGAATCTGCCCGAAAAGAGATTCAGGAACTCCTGGAGTACAGTTCAAAAGAAACAGAAACCGAATTCAAGCTGGAAAAAGATGAGTTCAATTTTTTGTGGGTTATTTTTAAAGACCCTCATTTCGACGACCTTGTTGCAAGTATTCATCTTGTAAGCCAGACCCTTGAAGAACACGGCTTCGGAGGGCAGATACTCTGTGCCATTTACAGGTTTGACAGTGAACCGGAAGCCGGAATAGCAGAAGGCGAGGGGAAAAATAGCGGCAGGAAAGCAGTTTACTGGATCTATAACTTCAAGCAGGGAACTTATTATCCTTTTATCCCTCTTCCCAACAAGCAGAGGGACAGTCCATTCGAATTCAGGCTCAGGACAGATATGGAAAGGGAAATGCCTATCGAAAAAAATGTAGAAAAATGGTATCCTCTCTGGGGAATTCCGTTTTGAAAAATCGCAATCTGGCTTCTCAAGCCCTTTTCATTTTTAATAGTTCAAATCCAAATTTTCAGCTTTTAACTTATATCCCAGATCTCTTTTCAATTTCCTAACTTTCTATTGCTATTGTTTTTTTTTCTGAAAGGACCTCGATATTTAAACAGGTTCTTTTTAGATGTCAGTTTTTTTATCGAATGCTGCATTGAGAATTTTCACCCTGATTTCCTAAGCTTCAGCTTAGATGGTGATAGATAATAATTGTAGATTTTTTGGAATTTATCAGATTTGAGTAGTTTTGGGAATTTTAATGGAAATTTCTCAAAGTTTGAGCGGCTAACCACAAAACAGGAAAGGTAAAGGTAAATTTTTGCCAGCATTGAATAGCGAGGCAATGTGGAAATTGTGGGGCATAGTGGGCGAGTAGAAAAGTCTGCTCTAAATATTTTTGATTTTCCTTAAAACTCCCTGGAAGTCTTCAGAATTAGTGTTTAAACCAGGTTATATTAATGCTTATTTTGGCTGATAAAGATAAATGAAAGCTTTTTCTATACCCACACAGTATGGGTTTTCTTTGTTTTGACGAATAAAGGTCCTTTGGTATTGGAATCCTTAATTAAGCTTTTCTCAGCCTTAATACCTTGACAAATCCTTCCTGGTTTAATAGAATACCTATAAAACTGGTAAAAAGATTCAAAAAAATAAATTAAAGATTTTTATTTATTTAACTAATAATTAATCTATTTAACATCTGTACTTTTATCTTGAGAGCATTAGCGTCCTAATTTACCATTAAATAAGGACCCTTAATCCTCTAAAAGCGGATTAATTGTCGGATAAGCCATATTTATTTTCCTGTCAAATCAGGATTTAGAGAAATAGGCGATATTTAAATATAAATGAAAAACAGTTAAGTGTTGGATGCTTCTTTTTGGACATCTAGGCATTACATTGGGAATATTCTTTGGGCTTGGAATTTTTGTACCTAAGCTTAGGGCTATAATTGACCCAAGATATCTGGCAATTGGGGCACTTCTCCCGGATTTAATAGACAAACCCGTTGGGAGAGTGATCTTTGCTTCCAGTGTTGCAAACGGCCGCATTATTGGGCACACTCTGTTAATCTGTATTCTTCTCTTGTTAATAGGTTTATACCTATACGAAAAAAGAGAAAGTATCAAGGTTATTGCTCTTGCTACAGGTTCCTTTTTCCATATTTTTGAGGACCAGATATGGGCCCAGCCTCGAACTTTTTTCTGGCCTCTATTTGGATCAGATTTCCCCAAAGATCACACTGATTACAGTGGATTGGAGTATCTATTAACTATGTTTGAGAGATCTTTCCAACCTGGATATTTGGGAAGTCATATCACTGAAACCATGGGAATTGGAATAATGTTTATTGTAACTCTATACTGGTTAAAGAGGAGAATGGACAAAAAGAATTCAGACGATATAAAGATTCCTTCAAATTAAATATACCTTCAAATTAAAAACAGGCTGTAAATTCCGGGTAATTACCTACCTAATTTTTCCCTTATTTTCCAATAAGCAAAAAAAAGGATCTTTCAACTTTATACGATAAAAGATAGTCTTAATATTAATTCACCAGTATAAATCTATTCTCGTGCTCCAAATATAAGAAGGCTTTAAAAAAGAGTTATAATGTCAAGATAGCTTTTATAATAAAATACCCGCATATTATAAAGCCAATTAAATATAATGCGGCTGTAAATGTGCTTGGTTTTTCAATATATTTCTTCATTCCTTTTTCCTCTATTTTATCTTCGGCGTGTTTTTTTCCAAGTCTCCTTGGGTATATTTTAAGTGTTGTTATTTATACTTTACCTTATTTTCAGTACTGTAAGCGTATACTGTTTGAGCTTACTTTAGCTTTTACTGAACCTAAGATCTGAAAAAGTTATTTCTTTTGAATTTGCATATTATCAACGTCACATGCCGTATACTGGTTATTCGGCTTTTAATATTTTTATTATTGTCTTTGTACCATATTGCGTAAATCTGAATAAGCTTTTTAGCTAATTGTTCAAGAAAATTGTCATTATTCTCAAGAAATAATTTCGATACAAAATTGTAATTAGCATAAAATAAGACTAAAAAAAATTTGCATCTATTGTGACAATAATGGTCTAATAAGGAATAGTTTAAAAATAAGGAATAGTTTAAACAACCATCAAATAATTAATTTCTAGTGAAATATAAAAATTGAAAAGATATTGTTGGAAGATGAGTCTTAATTCTTTTTATTATTAGAAGATGAATCTTAATTCTTTCTATTATAAGAAGATGGGTCCTAATTCTTTTTTAAGCTCTTCAGAATATTCCGGCACCGAGCCCGGCTTTGATGCAACATAGGTTCCAAGTATGCAGGCAATTGATGCAGCTTTTGAAACACCGTATCCTGAAAGACAGGTATAAAGGAAACCTGCGGAAAAGGCATCTCCTGCTCCGACTGTATCTGCGACGTCAACAGGAGTGGTTTTTATTTCCTCAAAAATGCCTTTATGGTAAACAGCAGCACCTTCAGGCCCTTTTGTTATGCAAATCACGGATATATCCGGGTACTTTTCCTTAAGGAGGCGGCAGAGAGTATTAAGGGAGTAATCGGTACCAAAAAGAAAGCCAGAGATGGCAGCAGCCTCTTCTTCATTCATCTTGAGAATTGTGCAGCTTTCGAGAGAGGATAATATCCATTCCTTTGTGTAAAAGCCAGCTCTCAGGTTAACATCATAAAAGAAGTGATTTGCCTTTATTTCCAAAAGCAACTTTTTCAGTGTTCTCCTGTTTTCTTCCGACCGCTGGGCAAGCGTTCCGAAGCAAAAGACATCCCATTCTTCCTCCAAAAGAGCTTTAAACTTCTTTTCACTCAGAGTAATTGCATCCCAGGCTACACTTTCATTGATTGTAAAAATTGGAATTCCTTCATCCTGCAGTTTGACAGTAACAGTCCCGGTCGGTCTCTTTTCATCAATTAAAATATATGAAGTATCAACTCCCATTTCTTCAGCCCTGGCAAGGATAATTTTGCCAAGCTCATCCCTTCCGACTGCTGTGATCACAGCCGGCTTTGCTCCCAATTTTGCAAGGTGGGCTGCAAGATTAAAGGGAGCCCCTCCGAGGTGAGCTGAACCCTTTATAATGTCAAAAAGGGCCTCTCCAAAAGTAAGGGCTCGAATCTGCTTCGAATGATCTTTTCTCACCTTTCCACTCCATACTGCAGTTAATATTTAGATGATATTTACTGACTTTATATTCCAACACTTTTGTATCTCATTCGTCTATTAACACTAATTTTGTTTCATGGTTCTTAATGCAGCAGGTTTCCACATATTATGATTCAATCCTTCTAAAAATATAAATTTGTATATATCATAGATTTGACATTCCGCAGATGTCACAGATGTAGAATCAATTTGCCTATTTGCCCAAAATTATCTATCAAATGGTGAGTTAATTTTTAAACTATTGCCATATTGAGAAAATATATCGCATTTTTGTGTACATCTGCGGAAAGTCAGATAGATTATTGTAAATCATGTTTAATTAAAAGTAGATAGATGACAATTTCATTTTTAGATTGGGTTTTTATGACCAAATCTCTGTTGTCTGAATGTAAGGTCTCAAGAATGCAGCTCTTTTGTACTCGTCGGAATAGTAAATCAATATTAAAACCAGGATTGAGTAAGAAAAAAATAAAGAGATTGTTATCTGGCACTCGTGTCAGATTGCATTACCCCGAATATATTCCTTTCTGTATCGAGGCAGTATGAAAACCAGCCTACGCCTCGAATGGGTTTCTTTTCCATAGTCACTTTACCGCCGTTCTTCTGTATCTTATGCAGATACTCATCTATATTCGGGACGTCTATAGTACAAACATAGGCGCTTATCGGAGTGTCTGCTCTTGGTGCCCCTCCTTGCCTTTTCATCAAGCCACCATCAATCCCTGGCTCTCCTTGCTTCCCGGTTGTTATGTTCCAGTATTCCATTGCCCCTTCCCATCTCTCTATCTTCCAGCCAAAAACATCCTCATAGAACTTTTTTGCCCGCGCAGTATCTCCTGCAAATATTTCAAAATGAACTACTCTTGGCATGATAATCCCCCGTTTAATTAAACAATCTGAGTGGTAATTATATAAATTTAGCTTTGCTTTTTATTGATATGTAACTCCATTAAGGTAAATCATTGAGAGATCAGGCAACAGAAGATAGGTTCACTTTTATTCTTAACCTTGAAGATAATGCTTTTCTTAAGATAATTTCTTTTCTTATTTCCCTTATGATGACTTGCCTCTTTCTACAGTTAGGAGGGAATCTGGGCAGCATTTATTGTTTAACCCTACCATATGATAGCTAATGTATAAATCATCCATATCTCGGATTTCTTAAAAATGTATGTTACAACTGTAGAAAATGAGCCTCAAATTATTTCTTTTTTGCTCTGAGAAATCTTATTTAATTACGTTATTACTGTAGCCTTTTTGATTATGCTATACATATCAGTTTAAGTTTGATTTCTTGGTTCCGTAAAAACTATTTGGATCAGTGTAAAACGCTATAAGTAGTAAACAAACGAGTTTCGTTCAATGATATTGGTCTTTCTTTCATAGTATGCAATGATATTGGTCTTTCTTTCATAGTATGTCTAAGAGGCTGTCTTAAAATTCAAACCATTCATACAATTGGACAATGGACAATGTTAACTTTAAAGTTCATACCGTAATTTACTCATCAATTGAGGTACACATTGACCTAAAGAGACTATTATCTAAGAGACATATTCAAAGAAATCTGATTTTAGATAAAGCAACTTAAAAAGAAATAGGACTTTAGACACGATTAAGTCTCTCAGAAAAATAGAAACTTAAAAAGTAGTAGGGACTAAAATTTCATATTTTAGCGCCGTCAAATCCTACTTTTTAAGTGAAACTCTAATTCAATAAGCCAATTATTTTAGTTTTATCCAGTTATGTTTTCATCAATGCCAGTTTATTCGGCTCCAGCCATTGCCTCTTTAGCCTTGCATCCCAGGTTTTCGCCTAGGCCAGCTTCTTCGCCAGCCATTTTTTCTTCCATGGCACCTTTTACAACTTTAGCCTTGACTAGCTTTGCGCCTAGACCATTTTCTTCGCCAGCCATTTCTTTAGCCGCGCATCCCAGGTTTTCGCCTAGGCCAGCTTCTTCGCCAGCCATTTTTTCTTCAATGGCACCTTTTACAACTTTAGCCTTGACTAGCTTTTCGCCTAGACCATTTTCTTCGCCAGCCATTTCTTTAGCCGCGCATCCCAGGTTTTCGCCTAGGCCAGCTTCTTCGCCAGCCATTTTTTCTTCAATGGCACCTTTTACAACTTTAGCCTTGACTAGCTTTTCGCCTAGACCATTTTCTTCGCCAGCCATTTCTTTAGCCTTGCATCCCAGGTTTTCGCCTAGGCCAGCTTCTTCGCCAGCCATTTTTTCTTCAATGGCACCTTTTACAACTTTAGCCTTGACTAGCTTTTCGCCTAGACCATTTTCTTCGCCAGCCATTTCTTTAGCCGCACTAGGCCAGCTTCTTCGCCAGCCATTTTTTCTTCCAGGGCACCTTTTACAACTTTAGCCTTGACTATTGGGCCTAGACCATTTTCTTCGCCAGCCATTTCTTTAGCCTTGCATCCCAGGTTTTCGCCTAGGCCAGCTTCTTCGCCAGCCATTTTTTCTTCCAGGGCACCTTTTACAACTTTAGCCTTGACTAGCTTGGGCCTAGACCATTTTCTTCGCCAGCCATTTCTTTAGCCTTGCATCCCAGGTTTTCGCCTAGGCCAGCTTCTTCGCCAGCCATTTTTTCTTCAATGGCACCTTTTACAACTTTAGCCTTGACTAGCTTTTCGCCTAGACCATTTTCTTCGCCAGCCATTTCTTTAGCCGTGCATCCCAGGTTTTCGCCTAGGCCAGCTTCTTCGCCAGCCATTTTTTCTTCAATGGCACCTTTTACAACTTTAGCCTTGACTAGCTTTTCGCCTAGACCATTTTCTTCGCCAGCCATTTCTTTAGCCTTGCATCCCAGGTTTTCGCCTAGGCCAGTTTTTTCACAGATTTTACTCTCAGTTCCAGCAGCTTGTGCGTATCCAATAGAAAAGGCTAGGCACAGCACTAATAGAGAAGCTATTAACTTTATTTTCATTGTTTACCCCCTTATGCAGTTAGGCCTGAAAGCCAACTACATGTTAACTCCTTTAAATAATATTCAATTAAATAAAAACTATTTAATATAAAACACATCATAATACAAAGTTTGCTTATAAATACCTAATCACTATTAACTAAGGGCGTTAGTCTATTTTCATAAGCAAGAGGCATTTTAAATGTTTTTTTTGCAATATCTGTTCTAGACATTAGACCTATGTATTTAAGGTGAAAAATCAACTACAATAAATATTTAGTTTAGATGTATAGTCTAAATTTTCTATATTTCATACTATTATTTCTTTTATAGTCTTCAAAAGTTTTAATTATAGAATTCTTATTTTATATTTCAGCTGATTTCTATTTATTATATATTTTAATTTATCTGCTATTTTTAGTGCGTATAACTATTAATATTTATGAATACCTATTAAGGAAAGCAGATCAAAGACAATATCAAGAAGTTGGAATATTATATATTTGACTAATTTGCGTCAAAAAAGAGCACTGGAGCCTTCTATTTACAGTGCTAAAATATACCGAAAGATTTAGTTCCTGCAAGAGATTTGAATATAGATGAGAACTTACAAAACAACAGAAGGATGAACATTATTAAAACTGCAGATTAAAAATATATGACGACGCCTAATTATATTCAATTGACTTTATATTAACTATTAGGTTTCAAATTAATCTTATATACATTCATTTTAAAGCCTACAATTAACTTTAATATTAAATATGTGTTTATTTATTAAAAATGTATGGTAAATATATGATATAAAGAAGTACTGATTATGGCATTAATATATTTATAGACTAATCTTGAGCTTTATATTTACAAACTGCAAAAAACTCATTGACGTGATAGTTAATCATAGTCTTGTTCAGTAGTTCCGATTAACCCAAGTTCCGAATACCGATTCTAAAACAGTATTTAATATTTTTACTCTACCTAAAATTAATTATGTAGGATCATGGAGTTCGTATGTGTGAAAAAAAACGAGTCCATGACACCTACATGCAACGTTAGCTTGTTAACAACTGCATTTGAAATGCTTAGCAAATATAATATAATAAAATTGCCATCGAACGCAGATTATGAAACTGAAAAAGTCCTAAACGTGTTATTACATGCTGCGACTTCTACTTCTAATTCTCTTGAATCTGCAAGCAATGACCTCAAACGTAAAAATCCTGAAACAAAGATACCTTCATCAGATACTATTTTTAATTATGTAAACTGCAACAATATTAAAGACATCCTTTCCTCATTCAGAACTATCAATCCCGAAATATTCAAAATGATGGAACTTAAGGGTAAAGTTCATGATGTCGCAATTGATTTTCATCATGTGCCATTCTGTGGTGATAAGAATACACCCTTAATTAGAGGCATGAAACCTAAAAATGGAACTTCATGGGGATATGAATATTGTACGCTGGACATCATTGGAGATGACAAACTTACACTTGATGTGATCCCAATCAGTGCTCTTAAAAAGGATTATTCAATACTCATGGAACTTTTGTTTAAAAGATTGGAAACAATGAGTGTAAAAATCGGAACAGTATATTTGGATAAAGAATTTTGTAATGATGATGCAATTTCTGCATTGGCCAAACTAAAGATAAATTTTATTATTGCATGTAAACTCAATAAAAAAATCAAAATGAAACTTGAGAATTTCAAAAAAGAAAATGGGCATAAATCAACTGTTTTTGAATATCATTTTAATGAAAATGGAACAAAATTTAATCTTGTGGCAGTACCTCATGAAAAGAAAGAATACATCCTGTTTGCTACAAACAAGGATGTGAAGTCAATTGAGGAATTCGAGAAGAGTATTCCCGAAGAATACAAAAAAAGATGGAACATAGAAACTGGCTACAGAGTAAAAAACGATTTCAAGATACGTACATGCACAAAATCACCTGTAGCAAGAACGTTATTCTTCATAATTCAGTGTACATTATATAACATTTTGAATATGTTGAAGTCGGTCTTGCAAATTACAGCACACGAAATGAAATCAATAATCAATGAAGACATTGGAATATCTGTAAAATGGGGAATAAAATCACTGGTTGGAATGCCGGTCAGGTTACTTTTGCGTCAATTAAAAAAGTATATTCGAGAAAGAGATAGAATACTACGCATCCAGTTAACTGAAGTGTAGTAACCAAACATTCACCTAAAATATAAAATGATTGGATAGCGGTAGCTAACGAGGTTTTTTGGAACAGATGTTGTTTTCGAATTATGCTGTACGAGGAATCGTTCAAGAATAATGATTTTTGCCAGGTAATTCGTAACATTTTATACATGGACGAAGAGAAAAAACTAATTACCTATTTCAGCCATTCGGAACTTCACACAATCGGAACTACTGTGTTATAAAAATGTTTATATATATCTTCTATTTTCTTTTTCATCTTCCTTATTGAAGCTTACTCTGAACTTTATTCACGTATCTTATTATATATTCTACAATTAGATACATAATACTCAAGAAGGATCTCTAAAATACAGAAGAAACTAATATAGATATTATTTTTTTCTGTTTTCTCCGCGTTACCATTGACTATTATTCTTTAGACTCTAATCAAAGGATGCTTATTAATTATACTTCCGGAAATCGTTGTTGGAATAGAAATAATTTAGAAAGTGCGAATATTTTCTGTTATGACCAGAATTATAACTTCCCAGTTCTTAATTCTTCAATATAAGACTCATAATCAGCCGTCGAAGCACCTGAAATACGATTAACATAATAATCTGCAGCAATTGAAGCCTGCTGCTCCCGATTATAGTCGCACAAATGCGGCTTTTCACCAGGAATATACCCGTATCCTTCGGTTGCTTGTGCATGAAATGCTTCAACCAGATATCTTGAGCCTGCATGTTCCATTTGAGCAATATGGGTTAATTCATGAATAAGCCACTTCATATCTGAGAGACTTGAGGCAGGCTTAATTTTTCTACTGAAATTGATTGTATGAAAGATAGTAACACCCATATGCGGACATTTATTTATCTTTGCTCCGATCCAAGCTATGAATGAGAACTCATCGATAAGCACCTTCGAATAGTTGATGCTATTTCCAAAAACGCTTAGTGCTTCTTGTTCTTCTATTAAGGTGAGACTCCGGGTGTTGAGCTTAACTTTCTGCCACATTAAATCAATGATTTCAGGAAAAGCATATAGATCGAGGATTTTAGCGATAATACGGCCTGCCAGTGCAGAAAAGAACAATAAAATATCCAATCCCCATGTGAAGAAATTCTTTGATTTGTGAAAAACTGGAATGGATGTGATCTTCAAGCTGTCTCCTCTCCATTACGCACCAATATCAAACCTGCAGTATTAATAAAGGAATTTTTCTCAATAAAGGAATTTTTCTCTTTCCTGAAACTAAAGCTGATATGAATTTCTGTTATTCTCTTTCCTGAAACTAAAGGTGATATGAATTTCTGTTATTCTCTTTCCTGAAACTAAAGGTGATATGAATTTCTGTTATTCTCTTTCCTGAAACTAAAGCTACTAAATTATACAGTTTTTCTATTTATTGAGCTTTGGCATGTGGCCCTTTTTTGCAGGTCTGAGGATTATCTTAACTCAGAGCCCTTTTCATTTCTAACTGTTAAGAGTCTGGAGAATTTTTGGGATTGGCACCGTGATCAAAAGTTCGTGGTTTTCAGATCACTGGCTTCAAGGAAGCGAATTTTGTATTTAAGACTATATCTATGGGTAAGTAAATTATTTGTGGCTATTTGCTGTAGGTCTTGATATTGAACTGATAATTGAGTACTTTCTGCTCGTATAAATAGACATTCTTTTGAAAATATTGGATTCATGGTGTTTAACTTGAAAATAGTTTTCAGGTAGGACATGGTTATTTGTTTATTAGATATACTGTACTTTAAACTTGTAACGCCTGATTTTAGAGGCAATGTTCACTACTAAGAAATTGAGATGGCAGCAAAATTCCTAACAATTATTGATTAAAGGCTATTGTATCTGATATTACAATTTTGAAAGTAAGAATATCAGGTCGTGT
>CAVRNH010000016.1:0-32555 GCA_963722085.1 uncultured Methanosarcinaceae archaeon
GCTCTTCGCTGTTTAGTTTGGGTTGAAAATAATTCTTCAGTTGGAAAGTAACTACACAATATATGTAAACATCGATCTTGCATGTGATATTTCACAACAAAAGTTTCTAAATATTAGATATGTCACTCTTACATTCAGGAAGTGGATCTGAATTACCCACTCGAAACAGCGAAGAGCCATTTTTTAATTTCATATATTTCTCGTTTGGCTTTGATTGATTTTATCTTCTCGATAAGCCTATTACGCGTACTTGTCGCTTCCAGCACATAGGCAATTATGCTTCAAAAAGATTAGCAGCAAGAATGTAGAAGAAATTTAAATAAGAAATTTAAAAATGGGATGTGAATAATTCAATAATAAGCTCATGGAAAAACAGCTCTGTTACAGCAGAAGGTATTTAGGAATAAAGTGGTTTAGGAATAAAATGGTTTAGGATAAAGTTGTTTAGGAATAAAGTTGTTTAGGAATAAAGTTGTTTAGGAATAAAGTTGTTTAGGAATAAAGTTGTTTAGGAATAAAGTTGTTTAGGAATAAAGTTGTTTAGGAATAGAATTAGGGTCCTTCAAAATCAGTGTGTAAACTAAGATTCTAGACTGCTTATTTCAGACAATATATACATGATCAGAGTTCCCCAAGTAAAAATACATCGTAAAAACCTAGATTTTAAGACAATACATGAAATCAAGCTTTAAAATCGATAACGTGAATATAATAATATCTTTATTTTTTGACAAACTATATTTATTTGTAATTATGGCATTCGATGACATTTTTCCTTTTTACTAAATCTAGTATTAAGAAAGGATTAATAAGCTTTTAGAAAGGAAATTGAGAGTATATATTCCATTAAATGCAAAAGAAATTATTTTCCATCCGTATTTTTATTTGGGGAATAATGGCACAATATTTAATCTGAAAAATAAGGCTCATTATTCCTTAAAAAATGGACCAATTTTTAAGGACCCTAATTGATTTTATCTTCTCGATAAGCCTATTACGCGTACTTGTCGCTTCCAGCACATAGGCAATTATGCTTCAAAAAGATTAGCAGCAAGAATGTAGAAGAAATTTAAACAAGAAATTTAAAAATGGGATGTGAATAATTCAATAATAAGCTCATGGAAAAACAGCTCTGTTACAGCAGAAGGTATTTAGGAATAAAGTGGTTTAGGAATAAAGTGGTTTAGGAATAAAATGGTTTAGGAATAAAATGATTTAGGATTAAAGTGGTTTAGGAATAAAGTGGTTTAGGAATAAAGTGGTTTAGGAATAAAATGGTTTAGGAATAAAGTTGTTTAGGAATAGAATATAGCCAGTGAGAATTTCGAAAAATCCTTTTTTTGGCTGGTTGTTAATAGATCTTATGTAGGATTTGTTGAATTCAGAGGTTCATCGAAATTCTTTAATAGCTATACATATCCCTTCTAATTTAGACAGATATACGTTTTATATAAATAGTTTATTTAAACACCAGCATTGTTGATGTCTGATTTATATGTCCCAAATACTCTTCCCCATAGGTGGAAAAACCTATAGTAGGAATATTTGTAAATAAATTTCCATAATCTTCTGTTTGGTCTTTTTGCTCTAATTCTAATGTTCTCAAGATGCAGTGGAAATTGATTATTCCTGATAGCCCACCCATTTCTTTTATCTTACTATTTATCGCATTCTTTGTGTCCTCAACAATATTTGTCGATTCTAGCAAAGAAACCTCCATTCCTTCTAAAATATTACAATAAAAAATGATGCTGCTTCCTTTAATCTGTTGAGGGCTTCTGACAAATATCTCTCCATCAATAACAAGTCCTACAGGATTTGACATAAAAGAATTTGCCACTTTATCTTCACTGACCCCAATCGCCTGTGCATATGCTTTTACTGCTGGAATGTTATTAAATTCAATAACTTCTCTGTTTTTCACATTAACCTTTGTAGCAACAAGTTTTTTATCAAGGACTTTGAAACTTTGAGTCTTTATAATATCAAACGCTGCTTTTGGTTTTAATAATGCTAGAATGGCAGCTTTATTGTGTGCTTTTCCATCAGCAAATACATAAGTCTTATCAAATTTTAAGTCATCACCTGCAGATCCGCCTATAAATAGATGAGTGCTTAAATCTCCGATTTTATCCATTATTGTTTCTTCGGTTCCACTCAACCCATCAATCAATACAATTCCTAAGTATTTTGAATAGCCAGCGTTAGAAATAGATTCTCCAAAATAATTATCAAATTTCGCGAATACTTTTTTTACTTCATTCTTATCATTCAAGTTTTCTACAACTTCGACCTTAACATCCTCAATTATTTCTGAGCTCAAAGCCATAGCTACTATAGAATTTTTCAGCATTTTCCCACTTGTAATTTCACCAGATGTAGTACATCCAAAAACTTCAGATGACTTAAAATTTTCTTTCATCAGATGACTTACTTTTTCTTTGTCAAAGCATGAAGATGAAAAAAATATTACTGCTCTAGGGTTAATTGTTTCAAGTTGGAGTTTTATATCCTTTACGGCTTCCTCAACAGTGCCCTTATTAGAAAAAACAGATTTTATACACACTAATATTACCCCCTTTAAATTCTAATCTCCCATTCTTTAGCTAAATTATTAAGCTTTTCAATTACAACAGGATCATCTTCAGATGACCGGGTGTAATTATCAGGAGAAATTCCTTTAAGTCTCAATTTTACACGTGTCGTGTTAACAATTGTTGGATTCCCATTCGATCTTTTTTCAATTATTGCATCAATCATGTGTTTTATCCTGCCAGTCATAACACCATCCTTCCAATTATACCCTATTTTACAGGATGTCTCAAAATTAATGATTTCATAATTGGATAATTGAAAATCTAATCTTTAATTAGACAGACAATTATTAGCAAATTCAGATTTCATTAACTCAATAGCAGACCTTTCATCGAAACTGTATAAATGGGTCAATTTTGAAACAGCCTTATAGAGTAAACACTTACTAAGAGTATCGAAGTATTTTAAAACAGTATGTTATATATTATCCAATATATTTAATAGTTTAAACGCCTAATACTATTTTTCCGGACTAAATTTACATATTAATATAATTTTAGCTTATTCCATAATTTATTAAAACAGTAATATATCCTAATCGCTTGTCAAAATCCAGCACTTGCACTTTTCATGCTTTTACGCCCTTAAAATATAAATTCTGTTTTATATGTAAATTATTCCGAATTTAGAATAAGAATAAAATTGAATAAAGTACCGAGCCCTGATTCTATAAACAATGAGCTTATTCATAACTCAAAATTTGATTTTTGAATTGACTTTTAAGCTACCAACTGAGTTGTAGTCATGAAAAAAGCCAGTAAAGAAAAGATGCAGCAATAAAACAAAAATCTAATTTTTCGTTTAGCGCATGTATAATATTATCTTTATTATATTTCCTTTTCCAAAGAGGAATATGCTCTTAGTTATTTTAAATATTTTTAGTAGAAAGTACGTATAAAAAAGCTAGTGTAGCGTCAACAGCAAAGTGTCGTATAAAATCGATTGCAAATACTTATAACCATTGAATCTTTGATGGTTGACGAGGCACTAGGAAAAGATTTCTTTTCCATTGAGAAACCATTTCCTTAGAAGCTTAACAAAGTTTAAGCTGGAATATTCTTTGTGTTCAAAATGTTTTTGTTTTCAAGGCTCATTTTCTTTGTTTTCAAGACATCTTTTCTTGTTTTCAAGGCTCATCTTCTTTGTTTTCAAGGCATTTTAAAGCTTCAAGTTTTTTCTTCGCGTCTGCCATGTCAGGATAAAGACGGAGGATTTCATCGAAAATCCTTATTGCCTCTTCATACCTTTCCATTTTTCCGAGAACAACTCCTATATAATTCATGGATTGAACATCGCGTGGATTTATCCTGAGCAGTTTGTCAAAAGCTCTCAGGGCTTTTTCATATTCTCCAAGTTTGGCAAGGGAGATGCCAAGATATCTCAGGGACTGCTCATGCCAGGGATCGAGGGCAAGAGTTTCGTTAAATGCCTTGGACGCAACCTCATAGAGTTTCTGTTTGAAACAGATCACTCCTACATTATAGATTGCCTTGATATTCTCAGGGTCTTTTTCCAGCACAAGGTCAAAAGATTTCAAAGCTTCCCTGTACATCTCGAGCTTGCAGAAAGCAATACCCTTATAATTCAGAGCATCAAGATTCTCAGGGGAGATATCAAGAATGCGGTCAAAATAGCCCAGGGACTCCTGTGCCCTGTCGAGTTTATTGATCAGAGTTGTAGCTGCATTGTACAGAGCCTCTTCATTCCCGGGATTAAAAAGTGCGGCTTTTTCAAAGGCTGCGAGGGCTTCTTTGGGTTTATTAAGTTCAAGGAGACAGAGCCCAAGATAATTCAGGCTTTCTGTATCCTCTGAACTTAACTCCAGTAACTTTCTATAGGTTTCAGCAGCATCCGCATATTTCTCAAGGCTGAAGAGCACAAGAGCCCTATTATAGATTGCTTCCCTGTGATTTGGTTCTCGATCCAGAATCATATCAAAAGCTTCAAGGGCTTTTTCATAGTCCTGAAACTCTATTCTAGCAATCCCCAGCCTGTAACAGGCCTCAATATAGTCTGGAAAATCCGGAGCAAAAAGGAGCACCTTTTCCAGGTCCCTGATAGCTTCCTTAAAGCGCAGGAGCTTGAAATTAGCTACTGAACGGCTGTATAGGGCATTCACATTCTTAGAGTTCAAAATAAGGGCCGAATTAAAGGCCTGGCGGGCTTCCTCATACCTGCTTAGTCCTAGAAGCGCAAGTCCCTTCTGCTCCCAGGCAGGTCCCAGGGTAGAATCGAGTTCAAGTGCCCTTTCAAAAGCTCCTAATGCATCCTGATGCTGGCCAAGTCCTCTGATGGCAAGCCCTTTTACATACCATACATTTGAATTCCCTGGCTTCTTCTCAAGGATTTTCTCAAAAATCTCAAGAGCTATCTCATAGGATTCCAATTTGAGATGGCAAAATCCCAACTTTGTCCAGGCATCTTCGATCTCAAAAGCGTTTAGTCCAGAATCCTCAACCTGATTGACCCGGACAGCTTCCTCAAAAGCTTCAAGGGCTTCATCATATTTTCCCAAAGAAAAGAGAGCGAGCCCTATCCTGTACCATGCTTTATCAAATTCTGGATAAAGCGAAAGAAGTTCTGAAAATATACCAAGAGCTTCTTCAATCCTCCCGAGCTCGATAAGTACAATTCCTTTGCTATAAATAGCCTCTTTTGAACAGGATTCACATGCTGTAAGCTTTCCAAGCGGCAACAAGGCTTCTTCGTATTTCCCAAGTTCTATCAGGGAAGATGCAAATTTTTCTAGTAGTTCTTCAGAAAGTAGCGAGTTCTCTCCTGCATTTTCTTCAATATTTTCGAAGTTTTCACCGTCATTTTCTATGTCAAAACTTTCAACTGAAAATTCAAGCAATGAGTTAACTGCAGCCACGGCTTCTTCTGCCTTTCCGAGTTCGAAAAGGGCAAGAGCTTTTTTGTGCATAACCTCTGGATCAAGCGCAGTAGTTTCAAGGATAATATCAAAGGCTCTCACTGCTCTTTCATAATCCTTGGTTTCGAAATAGGAAATCCCTGTATAATATGTCAGATCTGGCTTCTGGCATCCAAGATCAAGAGCCTTTTCAAATGAGTTCAGGGCTTTTTCAAAGCTGCCCAACCTGAAAGAGGCTACAGCCCTACAATAATGCAAATCTTCCTTTTCCGGGCAGTATTCAACTGCCGTATTAAAAGCCTCAACTGCCTTCTCATATTCCTCAAGTTTGAAATGAGTGTACCCTTTCTGCTCGAGGGCATATGTGCAGTCAGGTTTCAGCTCAAGGACTGAATCAAAGATAGCTGAAGCCTCCTTTGTATACCCAAGGGCTTTTAAGACAAGTCCCTTTCTGAAAAGAACTGTTTTTCTCCCAGGATTTTCCTTCAGGATTCTGTCAAATAGTCCGAGAGCTTCTTCGTAGAGTCCCATTTTGAAGCAGGCTGTGCTCAGGTGTGCCAGGGCTTCAGTATGGGACGGATCTAAACCAAGAACTTTTTTGAAGCCTGAAGCAGCTTCTTCGTATTTTCCTAACCTCAGTAGAGAGAGGCTCTTCATATAAATAGCATCAGAATTATCCGGGTTCGTTTTAATTACTGCCTCAAAAGCTTTTAATGCATCTTCAAAGTTCCCTAATTCAAAGCAAGAAATCCCTTGCTGGTAATATGTGTCCTGGAAGGCAGGATCAATCTCCAGCACCCTATTGAAATCACTTATAGCTTCTTCAAACTGCTTTAATTTTGAATGGGAAATGCCCCTTAAGTACCACGCTTCTGTAAACAGGGGGTCCTGTTCGATAAGTCTGGAAAAAACATCAAGCGCTTCTTTATAAGCTTCTTTGCGGAAAAGCACAAGCCCTTTCCAATAAAGGGCAGAAGAATTTTTCTGGTCTTCCTCATTTATCTTTTCAAAAACGGAAAGTGCTTTATCATGCTGTCCTGATTCGAAGCTGGCAATTCCGAGATAAAATTTTGCTTCATCCTTCCGATCCGGGTCAAGTTCCAGCAGTCTGGAAAAGGTTTCAGCTGCTTCCTCATATCTCTTTAATTGCATGAGAGAGAGAGCGGTTTTCTGGAGGGCAGATAGGTTAAGGGGATCTCTTTTGAGCAAGGCTTCCAGAGCTTCGAGAGCAGCTTCATGCTGTTCGGTTTCAAAGAGGCAGAATGCCCTGTGCTCAAGGGCTTCCTTTAACTCGGGATTAAGTCGGAGAGCAGATTCAAAGGCCGAAGCTGCTTCTTCTGGCCTGTGCATCCTGTATAGGCTGAGACCTTTGTAATACCAGGAAATATCTGAATCAGGTTTTTCGTTAAGAACGTTCTCAAAAGTTTCAAGGGCAGGCATATATTTCTCAAGCTGCATTTGCGCAAAACCTTTGTTAATCCTGGCATCTTTATTCCCGGTGTCCCTTAGAATTACTTCATCAAAGGCATTTATAGCATCATCAAAACTTTCCAGCTTTAGCAGGGAAAACCCTTTTCCGTACAAGGCTTCTATAGACTCTGGTTTTTGGCAGAGCGCCTGCTCAAAAGCCTGAAGGGCAGTTTCATATTTGCCAAGTTCAGTTGCAATTTTTCCTTTTCTGCACTGGATTTCCGTATCCTCTGGATTTTTAATAGCAAGCTTCTCAAAAGTTTCCAGAGCTTCTTCCTGCTTTCCAAGTTCCAATTGCGCAATCCCAATACTGTATAAAAGATCGGGGTAATCCGAATTAAGAGAGAATACTTTATTAAAGCATTCCAGCGCAGTTTCCTGATTTCCTAATTTGAGCAGGGATATCCCCTTACTATAAATGGAATCGAGATCCTCTGGATTTATTATAAGGACTTCGGCAAAAGCTTCATTTGCTTTTTCGTACTCCTCTGCAGCTAATAAGAGAAGTCCTTTATTTCTCCAGGCATCCTCAAAGTCAGGCCTGAGTTTAATCGCTTCTTCAAAGGCCTCCAGGGCTTCTCCTGTCCTTCCCAGCTTTCCGAGTACTATCCCTTTTTTGTTCCATCCCGTGTCCAGATAAGGGTTCAGCTTCAGACCTTCTTCAAAAGCCTCCAGGGCTTCTTGATAGCGTTCCATGGAATAGAGTACAAAACCCTTATTCATCCAGCAGATTTCGTACTCGGGCTTTAACTCCAAGGCCTTTTCAAGAGCTTTCAAAGCCTCCTCGTATTTCCCAAGATCAATTAAAATTCGCCCTTGCTGAAGCCAGAGACTATAGTCCTTGGGTTCCTTTTCAGCGCTTTTCCTGAGAGAATCAAGGGCTTCTTCAAACCGACCCAGCCCAATGAGAACTGTGCCCCTGAACTTCTGGGCGTCGGTAAAATCAGGATTGCGCTCAAGCATGGAATCAAAGGCTCTAAGGGCCTCGTCATATTTTCCTACTCTGGCAAGCAGTCGACCTTGCTGGAACCAGGAATCCTCGTGGGCAGGATCCAGTTCGGTAACTCTGGAAAAAGACTCAATAGCCTCCTCAAGGCGCTGCAGTTTCACGAGAGCAAAAGCTCTATTATACCAGATTTCCTTCATCTCAGGATAAATTTTTAGTACTGAGTCAAAGGCTTCAAGAGCTTCTTCATAGACCTCAAGTTTCATGAGGGCAAAGCATTTGTAGTTCCAGGCTTCGAAGTAATTAGGATCCAAACGAAGGGCTTCCTCAAATGCTTCAATTGCTTCATTAAGCCGGAGCAGCTGAATCAGAGCTAGCCCTTTTCTTAGCCAGGCTTCTCTATTCTTTGGATTTAATTTTAGCATTTTCGAGAAGGTTTTTTCGGCATCCTCATAGCGAGCGAGTTCGTTTAAAAGAATTCCCCTGTGATAGAGGGCGGGCTCGCTGTCAGGAAATTTTCTTAAAAAGGTATCAATGCATGCCAGAGCCTCTGCATTTCTCCCCAGTTTTGCCAGTGAAAGGGATTTTTGCTCCAGGGCATCTGTATATTTTGGATTTTCCTGAATTAAAAAATTAAAGCATTCCAGGGCTTTTTCGTATTCCTCAAGCTTTGCAAAAATCAGCCCTCTTGCGTAGCGAGCTTCTGCATATTTAGGATTGATCTCAAGTGCATATCCCAGGCGTTCCAGAGCTTCTTCGTACCGGCCTACTTTTCCGGTTGCTATACCCATTGCATACAGGGCAGGTATGCATTTGGGCTCAAGCTCAAGGACTTTCTCAAAGCAAAGAATAGAAGCCTCAGTTCTTTCCAGTTCGGCAAGTATAAGCCCTTTCCGGTACCATATTTTCGGGGCATCTGGATCTATTTTGAGCGTCTTATCGTAGACTTCCAGTGCCTCCTCGCATCTTGCCAGGGTAGCAAGAGCATTTCCTTTTCTATAAAGGGCATCGGAATTCTCTGGATCTAACTGCAGGACCTGATCAAAAGAGTTGAGGGCTTCTTTGAGTTTTTTCATCTCCTGCAAGGCAAGGCCCTTATTAAAAAGGGCTCCTGTGTGCCTTGGGTTTTTGTCCAAAATCTTGTTGAAAACATTAATTGATTTTTCGTACCTTTTTTGTTTGACCAGGTCAAGGCCTCTTTGAAAGGCTTCATCGTAACTGATAAGTAATTCCTCCGATCCCTCTTCTAAAAATATCTTCCTGCAGGCCAGATATATGTGTTTTCTTTTTAGATTTTAAGGTAAGAATTTGAAGATCTTCAACACGAGTCATTTCTCCGGCTCTTTCCGGTTTTAGAGCTCTTTAAGAGGCTTCTTTATATTTTTCTCTTGATAATTTAAGAGACTTTTTATATTTTCTCACTATTAAAATTCCTTTGCTATAAGTATGGCGTTATAAGTTTGGCGCTATAAATATGACGCCATGAGTATGGAATTTATTATCTTTATTGCCAGATTTATGAACCGAGTAAATGTGTAAACGTTTTAACATATAAATTATTTGTATATTTTCCCTGTTAAGTAGTATAAAAGCTTCTTTAAAAGCTCCTTTTTCAAAAGCTTTTACGGGGACAATCCTCTTGAATTATCTGCTAAAACTAAGACTGAATTTCGGACTAAAATCCCATATATTTATTTACTTATGTTTAGAACTTCCATTTCGAATCTATTTTCCTTACATTATATATAAAGATCCTGTATAAATGAGAATGGCTGAATACGTTTCTATTTAGCTTTTAAAGTACTTTTGAAGGATATATTGAATATTTTAAAGCAGCGTGTGCATAAATCAAAGTAAAATAATCGCTTTAAATATAAGCAAACATATTTTAATGCTAATCAATTTCTAATATTTCCTGCAAGGCTTTCCGAAGATGCTGGCATGTCTTTTCATTGAAACAAACGAGGAAGACAGTCTCAGGCAATTCATTTTCCTGAAGAAACTTCTTTATCTCAGAGACCGCAATTCCTGCTGCTCTCTCTGAAGGAAAGCCATATGCACCTGTACTGATAGCTGGAAAAGCAATGGTCTTTACGACGTAATCCCTGGCAAGTTCAAGACTTTTTCTATAACAGGATGCAAGCAATTGATCTTCCCCTTTTCTTCCTCCCTGCCAGACAGGGCCGACAGTATGTATTACCCATTTTGAATGTAAAAGGTAACCTTTTGTAATTTTTGCGTCACCTGTTGGACAGCCTTTCAAGGCTTTGCACTCTTCCAGCAATCCAGGCCCTGCAGCTTTGTGAATAGCTCCATCAACTCCTCCACCTCCCAGAAGAGTAGGATTTGCAGCGTTCACGATCGCATCCACTTCTAGTTTTACGATATCTTCCTGAACTACTTTTATTCTATCAGATGTTTGCATTCCCGGCTCTCACGCTTTATTTCCTTATATCGCTTGTCTTTAGATCTTTCCATAGTAGTGAGTGTTATTTGCTGTCTTCGTTTTGTATCAATCTTTTGCCTTCTTCTGGAAAATGTTTCTAATTAACTTACCGGTCTTGCTTTACGTTGCCCAAACAATCATATAGAATAAAGCACAGATATAGAAGTCAGTTTAATTAGGGATTTTTGGTTTCCTGAAGGCGATTCTTTGTCTCTGAAGGAAATCCTGAGACTTTATATGTCTCAAATGGGTTAAATGAATCTAAAAACTGATTTTTAAAATCAGGATTTATAAAGACTATTTGTACTAAAAATACACTAAATAATATACTAATAATACACTAACAATACACTAACAATACACTAACAATACAATAATACGCTAAATAATTATACAAAATATACTAATTTAATAAACTATTAAACTTTTAATATAAAACTAAAGACGGGGAGATAAATTATGGTTGAAATGACACTCAAGGAGAGACTTTTAAACGCATTAGAGGGAAAGGAAGTTGATAAAGTACCTGTTTGTTCCGTAACTCAGACGGGAATTGTGGAGTTAATGGATGAAGTAGGTGCTCCCTGGCCGGAAGCTCACACTGACCCTGAGCAAATGGCAAAGCTGGCAATTGCAAATTACGAGCTTAGCGGACTTGAAGCTGTAAGGGTTCCCTATTGTCTGACCGTGCTTGCCGAAGCCATGGGCTGTGAGGTTAATATGGGAACAAAGAACAGGCAGCCTTCTGTTACTGCGCATCCTTACACTAAGGACCTGGAAGAGATGAAAATGCCTGAAAAACTGCTTGATATGGGCAGGATTAAAGCTGTACTTGATTCAATTAGAATTATAAGAGAGAGAGTTGGCCCAGACGTGCCTATTATTGGGGGATTGGAAGGGCCAGTTACTCTTGCTTCCGATCTCGCGAGTGTTAAGTCTTTTATGAAATGGTCTATTAAAAAACCCGAACTCCTGCGTCAGGTATTGGATTTTGCAACCGACGCTACAATAGCCTATGCAAATGCGATGGTTATTGCAGGAGCAGATGTCGTTTCAGTCGCTGATCCCGTAGCATCTCCTGACCTTATGAGTCCGGATTCATTCAAAAATGAACTTCAGCCGAGGTTGCAAAGATTTTCCTCAGAAGTTAATTCTGTTACAGTCCTGCACATCTGCGGTAATGTGGCTCCTATCCTTAGCTATATGGCAGATTGCGGTTTTGAAGGCCTCAGTGTTGAAGAAAAAGTTGGCAGTATAAAAAAGGCTAAAGAAGTAATTGGGGACAAAGCCAGGCTTGTTGGAAACATCTCGAGTCCCTTCGTTTTACTACCCGGCCCTATTGATAAAATAAAAGAAGAGTCCAAAAAAGCCATTGCAGAAGGAGTAGACGTATTAGCTCCGGGCTGTGGAATTGCACCTATGACTCCAGTTTCTCATATTAAAGCTATGGTCGAGGCCAGAAACGAGTACTATGCTTAAAGATGCAAAGATGAAGTAAAAATAACTTTTAATTTTTTTATTTTTTATTTTCCAATTTTTATTCTCTATTTTTCTAATTTAATTCTAATTATAACCTGAGTTCCAAAATATTAAGCGCATAAGCTTAAATCCATAAGTCTGATAGGTAAGATGATTGTGATTTTGGAATTGGAACTTGATGTTCATGTGCTTAAATTTAAGCACATACTTCGATATCATGAGAAGCTTATGTGCCTAAAAAAGCGGAACCTGGGTTATAATTTGATTTTACATCAATTTTAACTCTCGTTCCAAATCTAATTTTTTTATCCAATTTGCAAGTCAGTTGGATTAAAAAGAAGAAAATCTTCAGTTTAAGTATAGCGAATACTTGCTTAAGTAATGTCAAAGAAATGTACAAACGAGTAATTAACTAAAAATGATAACTAAAAATGACTATCTGAAACTGAAGTAGAGAAAATACAACTAAAAACTAGAAATAAAAGAGAGAAAACTAGAAAGAAACAAAGCCTGGAGAATCTCAGGCTTCATTATATCCGATTTCTTCTTTTGTAAGGTAGCAAGCAGGATCATCTGCCCAGACATCCCCGTACACGGCTTCAGCCCGTACTCTGAAGTTTCCGTTGCAGATGTCGAGCCATTTGCACCTGGCACAGTGATCTCCATGAGCTTTAATCTGGGATTTACGGTTTTTGAGGCCGGCCATGAGTTCATCGCTAAGGTCATTCCAGATTTCACTGAAAGGACGTTCCCTTACATTTCCAAAGGAGTGATGTCTCCAGAATTGGTCAGCATGGACTGAACCGTCCCAGGATATACATCCAATCCCGATTCCTGAGGAATTCCCCTGGTTCATGGAGAGAAGTTCGAATACTTCTGCAGCTCTTTTCGGATTTTCTTTAAGGAGTTTCATATAGAGGTAGGGACCATCGCAGTGATTGTCCACAGTCAGAACTTCGGCAGCAAAGCCTTTTTCGTGCAGCTTCTTTGTCTTCTCTGCAATAAGGTCCACAGTCTGCCTGGACTCCTCAAGGGAGAGGTCTTCACTTACCATATTAGAACCCCTGCCCGCATAAACCAGATGATAGAAACAGATTCTGGGAATTTGTTCTTTCTCAAGAAGGTCAAAAATTGCAGAAACATCTTTGACGTTTTGCTTATTGATGGTAAAACGCAGCCCCACCTTTATGCCTTCTTCCTGGCAATTATGCAGGCCCTCAAGAGCAGCATCAAATGCTCCTTTCATTCCCCTGAACCTGTCGTTTGTCTCCTTTATTCCATCAAGGGAAACTCCTACGTAAGAAAGCCCGACATCCTTTAGTCTTTTTGCCAGGTCCCGGTCTATAAGTGTCCCATTTGTGGAAATAACAGCCCTCATCCCTTTTTCGCGAGCATATGCCGCAAGTTCTGGCAGGTCTTTTCTGAGAGTTGGTTCTCCGCCGGAAAAAAGGATTACCGGACTTCCAAAGTTTGCAAGGTCATCGATAAGAGCCTTGCCTTCTTCGGTTGAAAGCTCGTTTTCAAATTCGATGTCTTTTGCCTGGGCATAGCAATGGACACACTTAAGATTGCATCTGCGGGTCATATTCCAGACCACTACAGGTTTCTTATCCTTTGAAAACTGAAGCAGGTGAGAGGGAAGTTTCTTTGATTCCCTTCCATAGCGAAGGGCATCAGAAGGTTCTACGGTTCCACAATAGAGTTTCGAAATGCCTATCATGTCGGCTCACATCTCAAAGTTGGCTCTTGATAGCCTTTAACAATGCTTCGAAAGTAAATTCGTCTGGGATAACGTTTACGTTAACCCCCTGTTTCTTCAGGGTATCCCCTGTAGGGGTTCCAATGGCTCCAACAACGGCTTTGTTAAGAGTCTCTTTTATAGTATCGCCTGCTTCCAGGCGTTCAGCGTGTTTCATAAAACCTTTGACCATCATTGAGCTTGTAAAAGCAAAAGCATCCACTTCTCCTGCAAGGGTAAGTTCTATCAGTTCCTTCTGGATAGCTCCTTCAGGAATGCTGAGAGTGTACACATGAGTATCATAAACTGTAGCCCCACAATTTTCGAGCCCTTCAATTAAGACTTTGGCTCCATAGGCGCTTCTTGCAAGGTCCACTGTCATTCCTTTTACTTCAGGGCAGAGAGCCTCGACAATTCCTTCGGAACTGTAGTCTCCTGGCAAAAAAGGATTCTCTATCCCAATTTTTAGGAGTTCTTTTTGAGTATTAGGGCCAATTGCTATTACCCTGCTCCTTTTCAGCGCTTTAATGAAATTATCCTTTTCGTTTTCAGAGAGTTTGTCAAGAGTAAAAGTTATTCCATTTGCACTGGTAAAGACTATATAATCAGACATTCCTGAAAGGACTCTTTGTACGAATGGCTCAAAACCTTGATCTTTCATGGCTTCAAGTTTTATCATAGGGACATAGATCGGATTAAAACCATATTCCCTGGCAAGAGCCTCTGACTTCTCCCTGTAGTTTTCCGGCCTCATGATTGCAAGGACGGGTATTTTTTCTTTCTTTTTCTCTTCTGTCATATCCGTTATCCCTTCGAGTCCGTTAAAAGTCTGTCTCTGTATGCTGCTCCCCAAGAATGTCATGCAATTTGACCACATCGCCTATAACAGTAATTGCAGGCGCCTTCACTCTACGCTCTATTGCAAGACCTGCAATGTTTGCAAGGGTTCCAATAGTAACTCTCTGGTCAGGCCTGGTTCCTCTCTCAATAACTGCAACAGGTGTATTAGGATCCTTTCCGTGCTTAATTAGCTCTTCTGCGTTCCGACCGAGCATCTTCACGCCCATCAGGATTACAATTGTTCCTCCGAACTTTGCAAGGGTTTCCCAGTCAAGCCAACTCTCAGGTTTGTTAGGATCTTCATGCCCGGTTATGAAAGTAACCATAGATGTGCTCTCCCTATGGGTTACCGGAATTCCCGCGTACGCAGGCACTGCAATTGCAGAAGTGATTCCTGGCACAACCTCAAACTCTATGCCTTCTGCTACAAGCACTTCGGCTTCTTCTCCCCCTCTTCCAAAAACGTAGGGATCTCCTCCTTTCAGCCGAACCACCATCTTTCCTTCCTTTGCCTTCTGAACAATCGCTTCATTAATTTGGGCCTGGGTCATGGTGTGGTTGCCAGCATATTTCCCAACATCTATCTTCTCTGCATTTGCCGGCATTGAGTCCAGGATTACTTTTCCAGGAAGCTGGTCATAAATTATTACTTCAGCACTATCAATCAGCCGACGAGCTTTCAGGGTGAGAAGTTCAGGGTCACCTGGACCTGAACCAACAAGATAAACTTTTCCGTAATTTCCTGACATGTGACGACAGTTCCTTTATGTTTTTTGGATGGAGATGAGTAATCTGGAGAAGGTTAACGAGTTTTTAGAATATATAGTATCCTGAGAATTATGCTGAAATCATCATTTTGTTTGTACTTTATAAACCCAAACTTTTTCAAACTCTTTTCTTAACAGCTCGAAATTTCAGTCTTTGTTTTCTCGAGTTTTGTACTTTTAGAAACTGTACATGATTTTCGAGGAACTTTTTAGGAAATCCTGTTTCAGAGTGCTGTGGTCTCAATTCTAATTGCTATGGATCTCATTTCCAATTACTATGGTTCTTAACTCCGTTTATTTTGGATCTTATTTCTAATTGTATTTTCATACTTTTATTATATAAATTTCGATCTATATAATGCACATATAATTAGATACTTATTGGAGCTTCTACATGTAGTCATAATTCAAAAAATAAGGAGTTGGAAGAATTGCAAGGCGGACTTGATCTTCTCCCGCTTCATAAACTTGGGGCAAGGGAAGAAAAACAGAATTCTAAAGTCATAAATTTTGGACTCTTTTTGCCAGGAGTGTCGGCAGAAGAAGGCTATAGGCTCAAGGTGAGAATTATTCATGAGAAGGACCAGTTCTTCAGGATATACCCCCTTTGACTTTGAAATGCAGCATTCAGACGATTTTGAATACGGGGATTACTGGTCTGCAGCAGTAAATCTCGAATCTAGAGATCAAGCAGAACCGTATTCGGCATGGGGAACTCCCGGAACTTATGTTTATCGGTATTATCTTGAAAGGCCTGACGAGAAAGAACCCATTGACTGGATTATCGATCCTTTTGCCAGGGAGTTTGGAGTCGGCAAGTTGTCCGCAATCACCCTCGGGTACGAACATTATGAATGGGACTAAAATGAACAGATATGGAAAACACCTTCATTAAACGACGTAATCCTATATGAACTGATGATCAATGAGTTTGCGATGATATAGATGGAACGATTGACCACCTTGGTTATCTGGCAGACCTGGGAATAAATTGCATAGAACTGATGCCCCTTTCTAACGTTGAGAAGAGGGTGGACTGGGGTTATATGCCAATAGGGTATTTCGGTGTGGATGAGCGCTTCGGAAATAGAAAAGATATGCAAAGATTGATCGATGCAGCTCACCAGAAAGAAATTGCAGTCATAGTGGATTCCGTCTATGCACATACCAGTGGCCTTTTCCCTTATTACTATGTTTACAACGAGCTTGGCTGGCCAATGGATAAAAACCCCTTCCTGGGGCCTTTCGCTAAGAATGAATTTGGAATCAGTACGAACTTCAACAACAAATTTGCCAGGGACTTCTTTTTGACAGTCAATCATCACTGGCTCGACCGTTATCATATAGACGGTTTTCGATATGACTACGTACCCGGGTACTGGCTGGAGGACTCGGAGAACGGTTTTACGAAACTGGTACAGGACACATACCGGCTGGTTAAATCAAAAGATAGCTCTTTCGATCACTGGCAGCGATTTTTCAAGGAAGGCTCCATAAATCTCATCCAGTGTGCCGAACAGCTTCAAAAACCGATAGAAATCCTGAATAAAACCTACAGCAACTGTACATGGCAAAACGAAACCCTGAATGCAGCCAGTGGAGTAGCCAGAAAGTAGCTGATCAGTTGACCAATCTGGGTTTTCTCTTTGGGCTCTTTGGTTATCCGGCAGAAGTTCAGAACAATGATGATAAGATCATGAAAACTGCCCTCCAGTATCTGGAAAACCACGATCATTCTCGTTTTATCTGTAATTTTGGCACTGTTGCCGCTGATAATGAGCTTTTGAAGGAAGGTGACCGCGCTCTCTGGTATAAGGTACAGCCATATCTTATAGGCCTATTTACTTCCAGGGGAATCCCCATGTTGTGGCAGGGACAGGAGTTTGGAGAAAACTACTTCCTTCCTCAGGAGGGATGGGGAAGAGTGCTTTTGTACAGACCTGTGCGCTGGGAGTACTTTTATACCTCAGAAGGTAGGTCCCTGGTCCATCTCGTCAGAAAGCTGGTTAAGCTACGTAGAAACAACCCTCATTTCACCAGGGGAGAGCATTATTTCTACAATAATGTTGCCCTCTATCAATCCCGGAATATTATGCTTTTTTCTCGGAATTACCAGGGAGTTTTCAGCCTGGTAGCATTAAACTTTGGAGCCCAGGATCAGGTAGTGCCTTTCAAATTTCCATTTAGTGGCAATTACCGGGAAGAACTTCATGGGCTGGAAAATCTACATTGGAGTTTCATATAGACAGGGAAGTCCAGCTTAGAATTCCCAGCAATTACGGGAGGATCTGGACTTTAGAAACCTGATAAATATGCCGAGAAAAATATGTTTCTGAATATGAACCCACTTTTCGCAGTAAAATTTCATATTTTCACAATCTTTAATGCTATCGATTTCCAATTTAGTGTAAAATTATTGGACTTTTGTGAAGGAATTAAAGGTGAATATATGTGAATCTAAATTTCAAAAAACGATAACATTCAATTTTCATTGAGTTCAATTTGGAGTTTAGATATTTTAATATATCTCAAGAACGCTATCGGGAAAAATAGTGATTTTCAAAAAATACTGCGGAATGTAGGTGAAGGTTCAGCTTAAACAATTTGAATGCACTATGCATACTCTGGTAACATCAAGTGGTAATGAATAAATACCACCTGAGTATTAGTGAGTTCAGTATGCTTCGCGTTATTTTTCTTGGTACCGGGGGTTCTCTCCCGACCCGCAACAGAAACCCGTCTGCAGTAATGGTCAACCGGGAGGGGGAACTCCTTCTTTTTGACTGTGGAGAAGGCACCCAGCAGCAAATGATGCGGGCAAAGACAGGGATGATGAGCCTGTCCTCTATTTTTGTCAGTCATTTTCATGCGGATCATTTTCTTGGGATTCCGGGTCTGATCCAAACCATGTCTTTCATGGGAAGAAAAGAACCTCTTATAATCTATGGCCCGGAAGGAGCAAAGGAATTCACCGAGCTTTTTAAGGCATTTGGCTATTTCAACCTAAAATATGAAATTATGGGCATTCAGTTAGATCCAGGAGATATTATCGAAGGAAATGGTTATGTAATCAGGGCATTAAAAACCGAGCACAGTGTCCCGAGTCTGGGATATGCCCTTGTAGAAAAACCTCGCCCCGGGCGTTTTAACAGGGAAAAAGCAGTCAAACTGGGTATCCCGCCTGGCCCCCTTTTTTCAAAACTCCAAAAAGGAAATTCTGTAGAAATCAATGGGAAACTCGTAGAACCAGAGAATGTAATGGGACCTCTTAGACCTGGAAGGACTATCGTGTACAGCGGAGATACCAGACCCTGCGGATCTATCCTTGAAGCCAGCAGGGGTGCTGATCTGCTAATACATGACTGCAGTTTCGCTGACGAAATGGCAGATTGGGCGGAAGAGTCAAAACATTCGACAGCTGGGGAAGTTGCAACCCTTGCAAAGGAAGCCGGGGTCAGGAAATTGGCCCTCACGCATATAAGCTCTCGCTACACAGACGATGTCGAACCCATCCTGACTGATTCGAAAAAGATATTTGAAAATGTAATTGTAGCCGAAGATCTTATGGAAATTGAAATTCCTTACAGGCCGGAATAAGATTTCAACTCTACTTTAAAAAACGCAATTAGTAACAAACATTTTATTTTTAAGCCATAAATTATTTTTAATCGCAGATTATTTTTAATCGTAAATTATTTTTTCCAAAAAAGTAATTTAAGAATATGTTATTTTAGAATATAATATAAAGCTTTCTTGCATTGAATTGAGGTTGAAGTCCTTCAAAAAGGACTTAGGATTATCAAGCTCTTTTCCCGAAAACCCAAGAGAAAATACATATATTTAATTCAATCTGATTACCTCAGACTACAGTCCAATCGAGTGGTTTGTTATCAGCATCGTAGAGTGTAACTTGCATGGTCTTGTCTTCTATATCGTAGACAGGCCTTATACCTAAATAAAGGGTATCTCCCAGGTTAATTTCATGTTCACCATTAACTCTCCCAAAATATACCCGGCCTTTAGTAATTTTTTCTTCGACTGTTACACCTTTCCAGCTCAGGTTCGGAATAATATTTAATACCCTACATTCAAATCTGTCAACTTCACGTATTTCGTTCATGAGGATCCCTTTTGGTGCTTTTTTAGCGTCTGTTAGGTTAAGACCTTGTAAAAATAGACTCCTGATATGACAATAGCGATTTTATACATAAAACTATCCCAACTTTCAGGAAGAAATGAAAAAAATGTCATTATCAGCACTTAAAAGCATGTTTAAAATTAAATATGATTTGTATGATATATTACCTTATTAAGAGGTATGTCACCTTAAGAGGTATGTCACCTTGAAAGGTGTGTTCCCTAAAAGGAGTGTAACTTAAAAGGAATGTAACTTAAAAGGTATGAAAAAATCAACATCCTTAAAAGTATCTTACCTTAAATGATAATATTCTTTAAAAATGGTACTCGTCTTTGTAACTTTAAAAATCTTTAAACACTTATACATAGAGTTCAGAGGGGTCCTGTGGGGGATCTTTTCTTCCAAGTTTTGCAAGAGCTCTTTCGAAGTCTTTACCTGTTACTATTTCTCTGTCTTCGATGATTGCCTGATGGAGTGCCGTTTTCATGACTTTTTCTACAAGATCCCTGCCTGAAAGTCCTCTTACTTTCTTTGCAAGGGCCTGGAAATTACAGTTCTCTACCTGTAAGGGAAAGGTCTTTACATTTGATTCTAATATACTAAGAGCTTCCTCTTCTCCCGGGAGAACGAATTCAATTTCTTCTTCAAACCTGCTTCTTACAGCAGAATCAAGGGTGTAAATCCGGTTTGTAGAGCAGATTGTACAGACTCCTTCACGTTCTATGATGCCATCCATCTCTGTAAGAAGAGCGTTTACGATTTCACTCACATCTCCTCTTAGTTCCTGAAACTTTCTGTCCAGGGCTATAGCATCCAGTTCATCGATGAAAATTATACAGGGGGCCATTTCTTCAGCCCGATCGTAAAGCTGGTGGATCTGGCGGGCTCCATCCCCAACAAATTCTCCTATAAGCTGGGTAGCTTTTACGGGGATGATGGGCACATCTGTCTTGTTTGCAAGGGCTTTTGCAAGCATAGTTTTTCCAGTGCCTGATGGCCCGAAAAAGAGGATGTTTCTTGGTGCCCATTTCCCGAAGCGTTCTGGATCTTCCAGGAAGCGTTCGATCAGTTTACACTTCTGCTTTGCAAGTTCCTGTCCAATTACGTCTTCGAATTTAACATTACCTTTTATCTCTGCTGAGGACGGAAGGCCGTTTTCCTCTTCAGTTACAATTATGGAGGTTGAAGTTCCTATTACTGAGTCCGCAGGCTCCACGTCTATAATTCGGTAAGCAAAATTAGGAAACATTCGCCTATCAAAAAGATAATCTCCTTTACGAGCAATATTTCCATTCCATTGTTCCCGGGCATAGAATTCGAAAACGTCCCTATTTTCAATTACAGGATATTCATCCATCATGCCGCTTAATGGATAACCTTCGGGCTTCAGAATAAGAAGCTCCGAGGTAGATTTCCCAAATTCAGTATTATTTTCATGTGTCTTTTTTGCGGTCACTCTTTGTGAGACAGGTCGCACTTTGTTATCAACTCGGATATTTTATGTACTCCTATAGTAATCCGAAGAGCTAATAAAATTAACCCATAAACCAATATGGATATTCGACTTCGAAAGCCTCACCTTGTTCATAAATCAAAGAACAGCATTCCCTAAAAACTCTTGTTAAGGTCTTTTTAAGGACCTCCTGTTGATCTGTTAATAAAACTGGGGCATCAATATGTTGCTAAATTCAATGCAAAAATGTATATATCCTGAGAGATATTCTACGAATGTAAAATATTTATATGAGTAAACAAATAAGAGATTAACTTTTGAATATGTGTGAATTATAATTATATTAGATCTCAAGCATTCTAAAGTTCGAATGTTGAGTATTTAGATTCCAGCCCTTTACAGTATGCCTAAAGGTCTCGTCTAAGAGAGAAAGCTAATATATTAGAGAAATAATATAAAACACTTAATTATTGAATCATAATAGTTTCAGCACTGTTAAAAGCCTATAACTAATGTTCAATAAGTGCAGTTAATGTCCAGAACTGCTCAACTAAGATATTTATTATTATCAAAATTTGTACAGTGGTATTATGTCTGTAATATACGGGCTAATATATTAAAAATCTTAAGTACGAAATAAGTTATTCCAGAGCATGATTTTTATGTTTACTATGGAAAATACGGAAGGTTTCGACCAGAAAACTCTTGATAAGATGAACGCTGAAGTCAAGAAAACAATGAGCAAGCAAGACCCCAAATCAAAAGATTATAAAAAAATCTGCGAGCAGGTTGAAGATCAGGTCTTTGACAAATACTGTTCTGAAGTATTTAGGCCATCTCTTAAACTTTGATAATTTACCGTCTTAAAAGCATTATTTTCGGTAAATTTTATATTTCTATTTTTATTTTTTTATTATTACTCGGTTATTTATTTTTATTTGGAATTCTATTGATAATCTTTTTATATTCCTGCCTCTTATTTTAAACTATGGTACCTTGCAGTAAAACCAAGGCTCTGAGTATGTTCCTTCTCATCTTATTTTTGTTTGTCCCATTAGTAAGTACAGCCAGTTCGGTTAATGTCACGGAAGCGGATTTATTTAAGGCCCCTGATAATTCTAATGTAAAAAATGACCTTTTTGCAGAACTGAGTGTAAAAGCTGAACTTTATAACGATAACTTCCATAAAGTTCCCATGATTCTTCAAAGGGTTGTGGGAAGCGAACAAATCGCAGGAAAAATCAAACTTGAGAATGGCGAGATGCTTTATGTGACCTTGCTTATGAGAGGGGCAAAGGTAGGAGATTTTTATAAGTATGATACTCCTGCGGACCCGAACTCAAAACTCGAGCCTTCTATGATCATAGAAACCGATGAACAGACAGTAAGAAAAATAATTGATTCGAAAGAGCCTTTAAGGGAAGCTGTAACCAGTATGAATGAAAACTCTCTTAAAGTGGAAGCGAAAGGATTCTTCCGAAGTGCAGAACTCTGGACTCTCCAGCAGCTTTATTCATAAGCCAGTAATAATTTATAATGCTAAATTCCTTTTCTCTTTTCAATATTAAAATGCCCCTTACCTCTTCTTTGAGGAAGGGGATTTTAAGCTAACTGCAGGCTCAGCGCTTGACAATTTCGCCAGGATATGTAGATTTACCTTTTTCTATCATCACGCCAATATTTATGCTTGTATTGATACCTGTATGTACATCATCCCCCATAATCACACCCAGTTTTCTCCTGCCAGAATCGAGAAGCTTGCCTTTTATCCTTACATTTATGTTTTTCCCATCGTGGCGGAGATTTGCAACTTTCGTGCCGGCTCCGAAATTACAGCGGCGACCGATTATGCTGTCGCCCACGTAACTCAGGTGCCCTACATGGGTACCTTCCATGATAATCGTATTCTTGATTTCCACGGCATTTCCAACTCTGGCATGGTTTCCGACAGCAGTAGAAGGACGGATATAACAGTTAGGCCCTATATCACAGTTTTCCCCTATTACAACAGGCCCTTCAATGTAAGAACCGTTCCTGATAATGGTGCTTTTTCCGATCACAACCTCGCCTTTTATGGTAGCATTGGGTTCAATGGTACCTTCGCACCTGCCTTTAAGGTCTTTCAAGAGCCGCTCATTTGCTTTCAGAAGGTCCCATGGATATCCAATATCTATCCACCTGCCCTCCAGAGGGTTATAACCCACAGCCGCTCCACTATCTATTAACATCTGGAGGGAATCCGTAATTTCGAATTCTTTTCTTACTGATGGCTGGGTCCTGTCAATGAAATCAAATATTGATTCTCTGAAGAGATATATTCCGGCATTTGCAAGGTTAGTCGGAGGATTCTTAGGTTTCTCAATTATCTTCAATACTTTATTATTTTCAACCTCAAGCACCCCAAAGTCAGACGGGTTCTCTACCTCTTTTACGCAAATCACAGCTTCTTCTGTCCTTGAGAGCAGGGCTTTTAAATCCTCCTGTCCTATTAACATGTCTCCATTAAGTACAAGGAATGCCTCTTCGACGTGTCCTTTTGCATAGCCGATTGCATTTGCAGTGCCTAACTGCTCCTTCTGATGTACATAATCTATACTTACTCCCCATTTGCTTCCGTCCCCGAAATATTCTTTTATTTGCTCCTCGAGGTATCCGGTAATGAATACGAAACCTTCAATGCCTGCTTCAATAGCTGAATTTACTATATGCTCGAGGATTGGCTTGTTTGCAACCCTAAGCATGACTTTAGGACAGTCAGAAGTAAGAGGCTCCATCCTTGTGCCTTTGCCTGCCACAAGGACAACTGCCTTCATTTAAGCGCCTCCCTTACTATTTTTTCAGCCATCTCAAAAATCTCATCAACACTTTCCCGAGCTTCAGCAGTAATTCTCACCTTTGCCTCTGTGCCTGAGGGGCGGACAAGCACCCAACCGTTTTCCATTTCCACGCGGATGCCGTCAATATCAAGGACTTCTCCCAGCGGCTCAAGTTTCGCCTTTACTTTTTTCATCAGCTCCGCCTTCTTTTCGTTTGCGCAGGGCAGAGTCCCCCTTTTTGTGGCATAACAGGGAAGTGCTTCCCTGAGCTCGCTTAATTTCTTTTCATTAACAATTTCAACGAGTCTTGCAGCCGCATAAACTCCATCCGGACAGTAGGAAATTTTCGGGAAAATCCAGCTTCCTGAGGGCTCGCCTCCGTAGATGGCTCCGCATTGTTTTATGCCTTCTGCAACATAGACGTCCCCAACCCTGGTCCTTACAAGTTCAGAACCTTTAAGGGTGTCGTCAACCATCATGGAAGTATCTACTGGCACAACCACAGTCCCTTTGCTGCTTCCGCATTCATATAACCCGAAAATCGCAAGTAACTCGTCTCCTGACACGAAATTGCCTTTCTCGTCTACTGCCATCATCCGGTCTGCATCCCCGTCATGTGCCATTCCCAGATCGGCTCCGAAATCCAAAACCGTTTTTTTGAGCATAGAAAGGTTTTCCTCGGTTGGCTCAGGATTTCTCGCAGGAAAGTGACCGTCAGGTTGAGCATTGAGGGTTATTACTTCGCAACCCAGTTCCTGGAGGAGATAAGGGCTAATCGTCCCTCCTGCCCCACACCCACAGTCCAGTACTATTTTCAGGCTTGAATTTCCTATGAGCTTTTTTATCTTATTCATGTGGTCCCGGATAGCATTCCCATCCTCGTCGAATTTTCCTATCAGGTTCCAGGGAACCCTTGTAAAGCTCTCATCCTCAATAGCTTTTTCAATTTCATCCTGCTGGGCCGAGTCAAAAGCCATACCGTCAGGATTCCAGAGTTTAATTCCTACATATTCAGATGGATTGTGGGAAGCTGTGACCATTACACCGCATTCGTAATTCCTTGCCGCATATGCCAGAGTTGGGGTAGTTACAAGGCCTACCTCTGTAACAGCACAGCCAGATGCGGTCAGTCCTGCAATTAGGGCATGCTCGATCATTGGAGCCGAAACTCTTGGATCCCTCCCGATAACTGCAGTTTTTTTCCGGCTTCCCAATACGAGCCCTACTTTAAGTGCAAGTTCGGGCGTGATTTCTTTGTTTGCTATTCCTCTTATTCCTGAAGATCCGAAGAGTTTCATGTATCCCACACCTAAGTTTTCTTTTTATCTCTGGAATATTTGTTATATATTAATTCAAAGTTCTCAATCTTTGTAGTTATTCCACTGTAACACTTTTTGCAAGGTTACGTGGTTTATCAATAGAGCAGCCCCGAGCAAGAGCAGTATAGTAGGCAAGCAGCTGGAGAACGACAACACTGAGCATAGGGGATAGCAATTCGTCACTCCGCGGAACTGTAAGAACAATATCCGCATACTTTTTTATCTCAGTGTCTGTATTATCGGCAATTGCTATAACAATCGCGTCTCTTGCTTTTACTTCTTTTATATTGCTCAGCACTTTGTCATACGTCTGCCCTCTTGTTGCGATTGTGACTACAGGCGTCCCTTTTTCAAGCAGGGCTATTGGTCCGTGCTTAAGCTCTCCAGCGGCAAAACCCTCAGCATGCAGATATGAAATTTCTTTTAGTTTAAGAGCTCCTTCAAGGGCAATTGGATAGTTAAGATGCCTGCCAAGGAAGAAGTAACTCTTTGCATTGGCAAAGTTCTCTGCACATTCTTTTATTGCTTCTTTCTGGTTGAGAATCTGCTGAATCTGGCCAGGGACTTTTCTGATTGCTGTAATGAATCTTTTAACGTAATCCGGGCTTAGCTTGCCTCTCGCGAGGGCAAACTTTACGGCAAGCAAATAAAGAAGGGTAATTTGGGTGCTGAAAGTTTTGGTAGCCGCAACTCCTATCTCAGGCCCTGCTCTGGTGTAAAGCACACTATTGGCTTCTCTTGTAATAGTACTTCCTACAACATTGGTGATTGCAAGTGTAGGACAGTTATAGGACATGATCTCACGCACTGCTGCCAGGGTATCTGCAGTTTCTCCTGACTGGGTAATTGCGATGGCCAGGGTCCCGTCATTCATAACCGGGTTTCTGTACCTGTATTCCGAGCAGATATCTATATCGCAGTGAATTCCTGCCAACTGTTCAAAGAGATATCTTCCAAGCAAGCCTGCGTGCCATGAGGTTCCGCATGCCAGGATCTGGACTCTTGAAAGCTTCCTTATATCTTCATCACTCATGTTAAGTTCTTTGAGAGATATTGTCCCTTCAAGCTCCGAGACTTTACCTGCAAGTGTATTGTGAATTGCACTTACCTGCTCATGGATCTCTTTAAGCATGAAGTGTTCGTAACCGGCTTTTTCAGCAGCTTCGAAGTCCCATTCTATCTTTTCTATCTTCTTTTCGCGGACTTTTCCTTCTCTATCAAAAATTTCTACACTGGTAGGGGTCAGAATTGCTGTCTCAAAATCGTTTACAAAAATAACGTCTCTTGTATAATTCAAGAAAGCAGTTACATCCGAGGCGGCAAAGTTTTCCCCTTTGCCAAGTCCTATAACAAGTGGGCTGTCTTTTCTGGCAAGCAAGAGTTTTCCTGGCTCGTCAGCACACAGAATCCCAAGGGCGTAAGAGCCGTCAATTTCCTTCAGAGCTTCCCTGAGTCCCGATAGAAGTTCGCATTTTTCTTCTTTTCCGTCAGGTGTCCCATATATGTGTTTATGCAGGAGATGTGCGACCACTTCGGTATCTGTTTCGGATTTAAATTCGTACCCTTCTGCGGTCAGTTTCTCTTTCAATGCCATATAGTTCTCGATGATTCCATTATGTACAACCGAGATCTTGCAAGGAGTTCCAGAATTATGAGGATGGGCGTTTTCCGTGCTTGGCCGTCCGTGAGTTGCCCAGCGGGTATGCCCTATTCCTATGTGACCGATTATTTCATTCGGGATTGTGGCTTCAAGGTTTACAATTTTACCTACAGATTTATAAGTATCAATTCCGCTGCCCAGAACCGAAATACCAGCGGAATCATATCCGCGATACTCGAGTTTTTTGAGAGATTCTACAATGACAGATGCAGCAGGATTTTCCCCTGCATATCCTACAATTCCACACATTTTTTTACCCCTTTTAGATTAAAGGACCATCGAATGACGGGGCAGATCCTTGTATATAGTATTTCCAGATTCTACCTGGCAGTCGACAGCTATCGTTACTCCAGCTTTTAGAAGTACACTATTTCCGATCCTGTTATCGTCTCCGAAGATGGTACCAAGTCTGGGAGGTCGATGAATAATTCCATTCATTATGATTGACAGACCGTCTTTCTCCTCAACAAATAAACCCGAACCAATCGTGTTGTTGCTTCCAATTATTGAATGAGAAATCTGCCCGTGTGAGTATATCCTGCAGTCGTTCATTATAATACTGTTCTGGATCTCGGTAAATGACCTGATTGATACGTTATTTCCGATTGTCGTGGAAGGCAGGATCACAACGCTAGGACCGATATCACAGTTTTCTCCAATTACCACAGGGCCTACAATATAAGTTCCGGATCGAATCTTCGTATTTTTCCCTATTGCTACCTTTCCCCGGATTACCACTCCTTCCTCTACTTCTCCTTCTACTCTCAAGTTTTTAGCAGAATTCAAGACTATTGCGTTTGCCTTTAATAGATCCCAGGCATGGATAGCATCCAGCCATTTAGATTCAGTAGGGACGGCAGTAACAGTTTTTCCCTCATCGATCATAATCTGGAGAGTATCTGTTATCGCATACTCCCCGTTTTCGGAGATCGGAGTCTTCTCAATAGATTCAAAGACCTGAGGCGTAAAAATATAGATTCCTGTATTTACAATACGGCTTATATCCCCTGGCCTTTTTTCCAGAATCTTTGTAACCCTTTTCCTTTCTTTTAATACAACACCATAACCTGCTGTATCTTCCATCCTTACTGTTAGAAGACTCGCATCTCCATCGTAATTATTAAGGAGATCGGCTATGGTTTTCGGTTCCACAAGATTGTCACCATTCAAAACAAGAAACTCTGTCTCCTCGGGCCCGATTAACTTCTTTGTTTGTTCGATTGCATGTGCGGTGCCAAGCTGAGCTTTCTGTTCTATATAAGCTATTTTTACTCCAAAATTTAGTCCGTCTTGAAAATAATCCATTATTCGTTCTTTTTCATATCCTACAACCAATATAATCTCAGTTACTCCATTTTTTTCAAGCGAATCTATGACGTGTTCCAGAATTGGCCTGTTGGCGATAGGAAGCATTACTTTTGAACGAGTAAGCGTAAGAGGCCTGCAACGCACTCCTTCTCCTGCTGCAAGGATGATAGCTTTCATAAACTTAAACAACCTTTTTGAGAATTTATATATTACCTTTGGAAGTCTCAACAGATTAACTTTACTGTAAATATATGTATACTGTTATTATCAGTTTAGTGGTAGCTAATAATAAAAAGTTATCCTTTTAGGCTTAAGAAAGATATTCATCTATAAAAAAAAATTAATCTTCAAAATCATAGTATAAGCCACAAAATCGATAATTCTTTCTACACATTGAACTTTTTTCTTAGGTATAAAAATTAGTGAGCTGTATATTCCCAAACCAACGGAAAACTATATATATGAGCTATTATGCAGCCGGATGCCTGTGCATACGAGTAAAACTCTTAATCAGTATAACATTTACAGTATTTGCCTTCGGTAAGCTCCATGTGTCAGTCCGGACAGTCTATCCGAAAGAAACTGTTCTAATTTCAAAGCCAGAAGTTCGGGACTCCTATTAACTCAATTATTTTTTCCGCCGCAACCCAGAACATTATTGAGCTATTCCCAAAACCAATTTTTATTCTTAGTCATCGGAATTTTCAGGATTGATTTCGTGATCCGAAACTTAATAGTTCTAAAAAAACAAGGTTCAAAGAGCAGATTTTGTTTTTTGGATCATATAATAGATGTTTACTAATGATGAGCCTGGGAAAACCTTACATATATATCCAATTTGTTTGCGAAATGCAATAAAATCCCATGCAATATCATAAACTCATATGGAATACAGGCTAGTATCGAGTCAACAGTAAAATATCGTATAAAATCGATTGCAACTACTCAGAACTGTTTAATCACTGAGGAATGACGTGCCACTAGTGTCATTTATTACTGAACCTCTTACTACGCTTCTTTATAAACTTAAACTTTTTATGTATTGGTTTTAACCATATTGCTCTTTTATAGAACCAGGTAGTGAGATATAAAAATGGAATAAAGGGATAGAAAGATTTAAAAATGGTGAAGTGCAGTTTCAACCATATATTTTAAAGACTTTTCATTCTGTGTCGATTTCCTCTAAGGATTCTATTTATAAAATGCTGATTTTTAAAAAAGAATGATTTTTAACGGCAGTGCTTTGAAGACTGGAAAGCAAAAAAGACCGGAAGAACTTTTACGTACAAAGTCATGCTTGTGGGTATTCGAGATGGGAGCCTTACAAGTCAGACTGGAGTCTGCATGAAACATTAGGTGTAGATAATGACAACTAATAGGACATATGAAAAATCTGAGTTTATCGTAGTGGGCTATGTTTTGCAAGCTGTAATGAATGAGCTTAAGGACGCAGGTATACAATTTGACCTTGGCGAGAAATCGGATGCGATAAATGATTTTTTCCAGATAATAATTGTAGCAAAAAGCGATATGGAAAGAGTAGAAAAGCTTCTGGCTAAATACAATTAATTACAGCTTATAAAGCTTTCAACTCATTAGGGATATAATATCCCGGACAATCTTAAAGTTTGAATATTGAAGTTTTTTGAGGCTCAGGATTATGCCCTATGAACACTCAGGACAGTCTTAGTTCTGCAGATACTTTGTACTCCTATGAAAGACTCATCCAGCATGTGATGGGCCTTATCTTCTTAGACATCTGACTTGCCGAAATTTGTAGATTTTGAAAAATCGGCAAGAAGGTCGTGAAAAATCAAAAAATTGGATGGCTGTCCTTGTTTTTGATATAGACTAAAGGAAATGGGTGGTTTATTTATTGGGCGTTTCGGACAGCCACTTCCTTTTTCTGATTTGATATTATAAAAATATTTTGCAATAGGGAGATATTGATATAGCAATTTAGCTTTACCAGAACCCTGAATACCTTTGCATTCTCAGTAAAATCTAAACTAACAACCGTTTAAAGGGAATTTTTAAGAGCATATTAGTACCTCAAGCGGCAAGTAGAAACCTTTTCAGCCTGCAATAGGCCAACAATATTCTATACAAATAAGTTTAAGTAGCTTTAGAGAATATACATAATAAAAATCTTTCAAATGATGATTTGAAATAACGTGATAAAATCAAGCAGGAAATAAGTTGTATTTCTTTGGGAATTTCAAAACGACTTGAAAAATGGATGTTCCCTGGGCGGAGAGTTAATTTCAGAGGCAATCCTCTTTAGAGCTTTGGACTCATTAAGAGTGTCCTATCCACAGATGGTTATTGTCTTGATATCGAATACTTTCACTCCGCTTCACTTAGATTTATATCCTGTGCAGTAGTACCTTAAAGCGCCTCTCTATAAAAATAAAAATAAACAAGAGGCTTGAGGTAGAAACTATGAAGCAAATTGCACAATCTATTAGCGACCGGTTTTTAAAGCTTGGTATCGATGTGCCCCTGGAGGACATCGAAAGCAGACTCGACGAATTGATTACGAAATTCAAGGTGCCTTCCAACGAAGCCCAGCGCAGCGTGACCAATTATTTTTTGAAAAAATATTCTATTCCTAAAAATGAATTTTATGCTAGGCAGGCTGAACCCCAACTTACCAAGATTGTTGACATCTCGGAAAACGGGCAATGGGCAAACCTTAAGGCAAAGGTCATTCAGCTCTGGGAAAATACACATGATTCCATATCTCAGGTAGGACTCCTGGGAGATGAAACAGGGATTATTAAGTTTACTGAATGGAAAAATGCCGAACTTCCAAAGCTTGAGCAGGGAGAGAGTTACCTCATCAAAAGCGTTGTCATTGGAGAGTATAACGGCAGGTTTCAGGCTCAACTTAATAAAAACAGTTCAGTAGAAAAGCTGGCTGAGGCAATTGAGGTAGGAGGCGGGGATTTCACGCCTATTGCAAGGGAGTCCGAGTTTAGAAACATTGCCGACCTTGCTGAAGGCCAGTGGGCTACAGTTAGAGGAAAGGTAATCCAACTGTGGGAAAACTCCCATGAGTCGATTGAACAGGCAGGACTTCTAGGAGACCCCACCGGTGTAATCAAATTCACCAACTGGGCAAGTTCCGAACTTCCGGACATGGAAGAAGGCAAAAGCTACATGCTGAAAAATATAGTTGTTAACGAATGGGGCGATAAGCCGCAGATTCAGCTTAACAGGTCAAGCTCAATAGAAGAACTTGAGGAAGAAATCAAAGTTCGAACATCAACTTTTGAATATTTCGGAGCAATGGTGGACATTCAGACGGGTTCAGGCCTCATAAAGCGCTGCCCTGAATGCAAGAGAGCCCTGGTTAAAGGGGCCTGTGCAGAGCATGGGAAAGTAAAAGGAGAATACGACCTCAGGATAAAAGCTGTCCTGGACTCAGGAACTTCCACACAGGATGTTCTTATTAACCGGGAACTTACCGAAGAGCTTGTCGGGCTTTCTCTTGATAGTGCAATTGCAATGGCTGCGGATGCTCTTGATCCAGGTGTTGTGCTGGATAAATTGAAACACGAGCTGGTAGGCAGATACTATACTGTCAACGGGCACAAGCTTGACCGTTACATTCTTGCAGATTCGATTGTTCCAAAGACCTCTCTGGATAGAGAGCTTCTTGAGGAAATGCTTACTGAACCGGAATTGCTCGCTGAACTGGAGGTGGAGTAAATGCCTGGCTTTTTCAGAGAAGCATCTCGCAGGGTTTTTGCTCAGGAACTGAAGAATTCGAACCTCGCTTCAAGGGACGAAAATGACCAGTATGCCCCGCAGTATGTCCTGACTCCTACTGGCGCTAAAGTAAATCGTATCTTCCTTGTGGGCACACTTATTGAAAAGGAGGATATTGGCACTGACTCCGAATACTGGAGAGGCAGAGTCTCAGACCCAACAGGTTCTTTCCTTGTTTATGCTGGGCAGTACCAGCCCGAGGCAGCTCAGTTCCTTGCTGATTGTGAACTTCCTGCTTTTGTGGCTGTTGTAGGCAAAACGAGCACATACACCACAGACGATGGGAATGTTCTCACTTCCATCCGCCCTGAATCAATTCAGGAAGTGGACGAAACCACTCGAAACCTGTGGGTACTGGATACTGCAAAACAGACTCTTGAGAGAATAAAGGCAGTTGAGGCAGAGCAAGATCCAAACTCGAAAGCCGCAAAAGAGCATTACTCAACTGACACTGATTCCTACCGCGCAATGGTTAAAAAGGCTCTTGAGTCTCTCAAAGACGGAGAATAAAGATATACCACCGAAAACAGGGGTAATATACCCCTTTATTTTAACTCTGCAATTCTTCTTTTTTTAATTTTTCTGGCATTCCTTCTACTATTTCTTTTTTTCCCTTTCCCTACCCGTTTTCTTTTTTTCCTTTCCAGATATCTAGCTGATTTAATTTTTTCGGACTTCCAATGCCTGAAAAATGTTTTTTCTTACTGGACTCAGATGAAAGGAGACAAATATTGATAAATAAACGAGACATGATATAAAACAAATAATATATGTTTAAAATAGAAATTAAGTAAAATAAGCTACATAAAAACAATTAGTAGATTGATAATGTGAGATGATCCTGTGAAAACCTATCTTCTGGTCTGGTTCAGCAGTGAAGGAGCTCGCCCGTCAGAAATTAACCGAAGACTGCTGTCTTTGGGTTTCGAGCCCA
>CAVRNH010000017.1:0-30009 GCA_963722085.1 uncultured Methanosarcinaceae archaeon
TCACAACGTGTCTCTTTTAAGTTCGATTCTACAATTGTCTTTTCAGGTTGCAATATCTTATCTTATGGTTTTCTGCTAAGATGACTTCCTCTTCTCTACTCGTTCCAAATCTGCTTTCCAGGTTTAGGATGTTCTTTTTTTACGGTTTTGTGAGTAATTATAGCATGTTCTTCTCTACTTTGAAATGAATATGAGAACCTGTCAAATGTTAGAATAGAAGTTTCAAGCAACTTTTCTTTGGGCAGACAGGTCACCTGGGGGCATATCTCCTGCACTTCTGAGTAGCTCTGCTAGCTGATTGAGGATCTCAAAAAACTGCTGGCTTTCTCCAAAGCTTTTTATCTCCAGGGATAGTTTCGAGATAAATCTCTCGGTTTCAATTTTAGCTATTCCAGGTATACCGCTAAAAAGGATAGATAAGAGAGCCTCATAGAAGGGTTGATAGAAATCGGGAATCTGGGCGTCGACGGAAACTTCATCTGATCCTTTAAAGAATTTGACAGCTCCCCTGATCCCGAAAATATAAGTGACTTCGTTTTCTGCCCTTAGTGACCTCCAGAGAGAAGCCCTCCCAAGGGAGCGAAAAGCGTATTTTCGGACATAGCTATAAGGATTAGCTGTGAGCGCCTGCAGATCTCTCCATGCCTCTGTTTTATCCGGGGCCTGAAAAAAAGCAGCCCCAAGTGCTCGCGTTGCAACTCGTTTCACTAAGTTGTCACTATGATCCGAAAGTCTGACCAGATCCTTCCAGGCTTTTCCCTTATCTGGAACCTCTTCATAGCCAGATGAAAGGGCAAGGACAGCTCCCCTCCTGACTTTTCGGTCCTCAGCTGACGCAAGCCTTATAAGTTCATCCCAGGCTTTCTGTTTATCTTCAGAAGATTCAAAAGCAACAGGAAAAAGTTCTGCAGCCTTCTCCCTAAGCTGAGCATCCTGGCTTTCAGTTAACTTGATCAGATCCAAAAAAACTCCGGGCTTCCCCTTAACCTCTGAAAAGACACGGGGAACCAGATCCGCAGCACGCCTTCTGACACTTGTATCTTTATCTGCTGCCATCATAAGGACTTCGGCCCAGATATCCTGCTTTTCACCCGAGTTTCCAGAATAAACAGCATTCTCAGAAGATAGTTCATGAACCCCAGTAGGGTTATCTTTTTTTATTTCTCTCTTTTTTCCTACTTCTTTATCTTTTTCCATTTCTTCCTGTTCCTCCCACTTATTTAGAGCCTATCCGAAAAGTCCTGCTGCTCTAAATGTTATCCATGCGCATGCTAAGTGTAGCATAGCAAGGTAATTCTCAATTTTCTTTTCCCATCTAATAAGGAGTCTTCTGAACCTATTCAGCCAAGAATGTGTCCTTTCTACAACCCATCTTCTTGCCCTAAAACCAGGTATGTCTCTTCTTATGTTTTCTTCTCCCCGACTCTTTATATGGGCAGTATAGCCATATTCTTCAACCAATTTTCTGATATCAGGATAATCATATCCCTTATCCATGCATATATTCTGAATTATGTCGTCTGGAGAAGGTCTTTCAAAGAATATGGCATCTAAAGTCCTTTTTACAAGCATTTTATCGTGACGATTGGCTCCATCCACGACAATAGAGAGGGGTATTCCTTTAGCATCAGTTAAAATACTCCTTTTTGTACCTTTTTGCCACGATCAGTAGGATTGGCTCCTGTTCCAGCTCCACCCAATGGTGCTTTTGTCATAGCACCATCAATTGATTGTCATTCCCACTCTAATCCTTTTTCGAAATCATACTCAAAAAGACCAGCCATCCACAGGTTCTCAAAGAAGCCAGATCTTTGCCACTCCTGAAATCGATCATGGACAGTGCTTGGAGCTCCATAAAATCGTGGCAATGCTTTCCATTGACAGCCAGTAATAAGAAGATAGAAAATACCACTCAGTATTTTCTTATCATCTTTTCTAGGTCTTCCAAGCTTCTTTTTAGGCTTCGGCAATGGTAGTAAAGGTGTTATTTTTATTCCAGAATTTATCAGAGATCTCGAAGTCATGCACGATTTTTCGTTTTGTCACTAATCTATATTACCATAAATCATAGTTATTCTACTTTTCGGATAGGCTCTTAATACTGATTATTTAATTCGAGCTAGTCTACATCAAGAATCTCTACAAGTTTTCTGAGTGCATAGTTATCTTTTTTTAGCCAGGATTACAAGATCTGAATAAGCCTGATTCTTGTCGGGAAATACATTAAAAAGAGCTCCTAGCTGCTTTGCAGCCTTTATTCTCTTATCTGACACCTGACTGACGGTCGTATCATGTAATTCTGGCTGCTCATTCAAGAATTCCCACCAACATGATTTTCAATTATTCTAATCCTATATTCCAATCAGGCAGGTTTCCTCTTATAGGTATTGATTCGGGTTTTTTTCTAGAAGTAGAAAATAAAGAATTGTGAATCTACCCAATAATAAATTGTAAATATCTTCCACTCTAGAAATCAAATACAGGGCTCTTATTAAGAATTAAATAAGGAATATAATAGAAGAAAAAAAGAGGGGGAAGAAAAAGAAAGAAAAGAAGAAATGGAAAAAGATAAAGAAGAAAGAAAAAGAAGAAAGAAAAAAGAAGAAAGGAAAAAAAGAAGAAAGAAAAAAGAAGAAAGGAAAAAAAGAAGAAAGAAAAAAGAAGAAAGAAAGAAAGAAAGAAAAAAAGAAGAAAGAAAAATAAATTCCATGCACAAGTAAAAATAAAGGCTCTGGAGAAGAATAGAAAAGCACGGTGAGCTTGTTCCCTAAAATTGACTTATATCATAACTGATAAGTAATCTGAAAATTACTGAAAACTATCCAAGTTATCTTAAAATTATCTGAAAATAATCTGAAGAATTATTTAAAAATGAGGTAAGCGTTCTCATCCAAAGACCTAGGAGTTCCGAACAATATTCAAGATACCCACTTTATTTTAGTTGGGGAAGAGGTATTGAGGTACTTTGACTTATGGGTTGCGAGTTTCTTTAGTATCTCTTTACTGTGGAGTAGTGTTCTGGAGTAGGTGTTGTTTGATAGTGGGGTGTGTATGGATGAGAACGCAATTTATACTATGCCATTATCATATATAATATTTTTAACAACTAATATTAGTTCATTAAACTATGATTAGTATATCTGTCTAATTTAATTTACTGAAACTCACATTCCGATTTCTGATACTTTTGTACAAATTCAAATCACAAAAGTACAATTCAAATGAATTTTCATTAATTAAATGGCTAAAATCAAGCAATTATTATCCTGTATTGGCAGGGGGTCGGAATGTGAGCTGAAATAAAGATATAGTATCGAATAATTGCTGACTTAAATCGCTATATGTATAAGATAATGATTTATCCAGAAGTCCTGCAGATTATTTAACGATATTCAAAAAATAATCGTCACACCCTATTTTGTTTATGTTTAAACTCTGTTTATACTAAGGGCTTGTTTCGAAATAACTTAATTAACTCACTATCTTCTTTGGTTTGAATGTGTAATTCCATTCTCCATGAAACTCATCAGGTATAATACCTAATTCTTCAACCTGTTTTTTATCGATTTTAATTCCTGTTGGATAGTTATTTGTGTCTAACATACATTTTACTTCAAGCCCTCTTGATGTTTTTGTAGCTGCAATGAGGTTTACAACTACTTCATAGCTTGTTAGTGGTTTTCCTCTCCAATTCATAGTAATATGGGAAAATAATCTATGCTCTATTTTATTCCATTTGCTTGTACCTGGAGGAAAGTGGCTAACCGAAATCTCCAATCCGGTTTCATCTGCCAATTTTTGCAATTCTGTTTTCCATAATCTTACTCTTGATCCATTGCTCCCTCCACAATCTGCAGTAATTAAAAGTTTTTTTGCATCAGGATATGATTTACATCCCATTGTATTCCACCATCTACGTATACTTTCAACTGCAAAAGAAGCAGTATCATGATCTATGCCGACGTTTACCCATCCTTCATTATTAGCAATGTCGTATACTCCATATGGATTTACTTTTCCCAGTTCTTTATCCTTAAAATCATATACATTGACAGGTATTGGATCTTTTTTTGGACGTAATTCACGCCCAACATTCTTAAAATTTCCAATTAATTCTTTCTTTTTAGCATCTACTGAGATTACAGGCTGATGTTCACCTTGAAATACTTTACATTTTTCACTTATATGCTCAAATTGTTTGTCACGATCAGGATGCTCAGTTCCTTCTATGGTTTTCTTGTTCGCTTGTAAACTGTAACCAAGCATGTGAAGGACATCCGCAACTCTTGCATGACTTATTTCATGCCCTATATTCTTGAGTTCTCCTGCTAAATTTCGAAGACTTTTACAAGTCCAACGTAAAGGAGATTCTGGATCGCCACAGCTTGTTGGTTCAATAAGTGTTTCAAGATCAGACAAAAGAGTGGGGTCTTTTTCAACTAACTTTTTACGGCCTCCTCCAGGAGCACGTATTTTATCATCAGAAGAAGAATTGCCACTTTCCAGTTCATTGCAACCTTTTTTAATCGTATTTTCAGAGATGCCAGTTGCACGAGAAACTATGCTGATGTTACCTTTGCCAATGCTAAGCGCTTCTGCAGCTGCAAATAAACGTTTGCCTTTTTCATCAAGAAAAGGTTTTAGTAAGTTATATTTTTTGGAAATTATTTCCTCAAGCATATATACAAAATAGAACGAACTTATATAAAAAACGATTCAATTTATTTTGTTACGAGTACTAAGGGCATTTAATAGTTCGATATATAATGCAAGATTGAGAGATAGGAAGTTAAACACTGTGGAAGTTCGATCTGATTATGGTCTCTATAGAATAAAAACGAGCTTTCTGATTAACTAAAATTGACTAACTGGAACTGGCCAATTAGATAGACCAATTAGAAATTACATAGTGAGTATGGAATTTATGTGGCGAAATACAAATATTTTATGAATTTAAGAGTGAGGAAATCTCAAATTAAATAAATTAAATAGACATTGCTCAAGATATAATACGAATAAAGCATTTGATGGTAATTGAAATTTTTGGTCGTCAATTTGTATTCGATTGGTGTTATATAATACCTCTTTTATATATCTGTGTATGGGGAAACGGGGACCAAAATCAAAGTTTACTGATGTTGTTTGCCCTAATGTAGCTTGTAAAGACTATGGTGTAGCTGGGCACGGAAACATTATGGGCAACGGCACATATCAAGCAAGAAACACAACAATTCGTAGATACATCTGCCATAGTTGCGGGAAAGCGTTCTGTGATAGTACAAATACTGTCTATTATAACCTTCGCAAAGATGAATCTACTATTGATTTAGCTCTAAACATTTCTATGAAAGGAATGAGTAATGAATCTACTGCCGAAGTTTTAAGGATACAACCAGCTACTATAAAGCGATGGTTAGCACTTGCAGCTAAGCAATGTGATAAAGTAAATGCTACTTTGATGAAGAATCTGAATGTACAAAGGATAGAAATGGACGAGCTGTGGGTGATAATAAAAAAAAGTAGTTCCACGAATGGAAGTTTATGAAGATGATGGACCATGGATGTGGGTAGCATTTGCACCAGATACCAGGTTAATAGTCGCCTTTACTATCGGTCCAAGAAAACAGTACGTTGCAGATGAATTGGTGAGGTTAACTGATGATTGTCTTTCAAAGAAAAAACCTGTTTTCGTTACAGATGGACTGGATTTTTACAAAATAGCTCTTTTGAATCACTATGGGGTGCAGATAGAATATCCAAAAACAGGGAAAAGAGGAAGACCAAAGAAACCGAAGATTTTTCCATCTGATGATTTGAATTATGCGCAGGTAGTAAAAAAGAGAAAGGGAGGAAAGCTTCAGAAGGTTGAGAAAAATATTATATTTGGAGACAATATAGAACAAAATCAGATCTCAACCAGTTTAATTGAGAGACAAAACCTAACTTTCAGACAGGACAACAACAGAGTGTCGAGAAAAACAATAGGATTCTCAAAAATAGCAAAATGGCTAGTAAACCATATGAAGCTCTATTGTACACATTTTAACTTTTGTAGAGGGCATGGAGGATTGAAGTATAAAGATGAAAGAGGAATTCAATGTAAAAATACACCGGCAAGACAAGCAGGAATTATAGATACAAAGTGGACATTAAGAGATCTTCTAACATTTAAGCGATTCAAAACACCAATCACATAACACGGGACGACCAAATTTTTGCGATTACGAATATATATTATCAAAGAAAAATTCAAATTACAAAATGTTTTTTGATCGGTTATGATATATGTAACCACATAGTTATAAAAGTAGATTGAGAGTAAGAGGGTTTCCTCTCAATCCTTGGGTTGGATCGCAGGTAGGGACCTGAGAATAGGGACTCAGACCCTACCACTACTTCTTAACTAATACATACATTGTAATTAACTTTACATGAGTCTTTCTTTTTTATAATGTTTCGGGTTTAATAAAGATTATGATTTATAAATTAATATTCTCTCAATTAGCATTTGGCAGAGACAAATTTAAACCTTTATCATTCAGAATCTCGGGAAGACGTTTTAATTAAAACAGACATTCAAATTCAAAACAGATATTCAAATTCAAAACAGATATTCAAATTCAAAACAGATATTCAAATTCAAAACGACTCTTAACTTTAGAATTCCTTCAATCCAGGCGACTTTCTGACAGAGTAGATTAAAAAGAATTTGAAAGACAAGAGATCTAATCATATTAAGAACGACAAAACAATTGGAGAGGTGATATTGAGTTTTGTCGTTCTGTTAGATAAGGCTCTTTACAAGTATTTTAATTTTTCCTTGATAGTGTTACCTCTAAAGAGCTTGGATTAATTAGAAAATATTAGAATTGCTTCTAAAAAGCTGAGTCTATTCTTTTAACCTATATTCTGCAGTAATTTTTTGATAATCAACATTTTTCCTGATAGTGTTTTTAACTTTTAATTAAATATTTGAGAATCGAAAGAAAATTTGTGAAAATTGAATGTACCGTTTTTTGATTCTAAATACACCATGAGCTATTTTTAGCTCCTTCATCGAACCTCAATAAATTCATGTAAATTGGAATCGATAGCAGGAAAAAATGTTAATGTACGAAATTTACTGCGGAAAGTGGCTCAAAAAATAGAATAAAAAGATCGATAATGTGGGACAAGTACTGAAGAAAGAATGAAGAGGTAGAAGAGACATTCCTTCACCTTTTCATTTAAAGAAATTTATGTCCTGTTGAATAGATTTTTCCTTTACACTTTAACGTTTTCTCTGGCCCATTTTGCGCCTTCTTCAAGTACCATCTGGTTAAATGCAACGGCCTTGGGTTTACCAGTAAAGTTTTCAGCAAGAGCTTCCTTGAATGCTTCTTCTTCCAGGCCCGTTGCGTTAATACCCATAAGGACTCCGAGCATGAAGGAGTTGGCAGCCCTTTCGTCACCTGCTTCCTTAGCTTTTTCAGTAGCAGGGGCTGCAATGGCCTTAACACCTGCAGGTGTATCAGCTTCGCCAATAGATGAGTCGTAAAGGATAAAGCCTCCTTTTCTGACTGCTCCTTCGAATTTTTCAAGGGAAGGGCGGTTCATGGCTATCAGGATATCCGGGGTATAAGCCGTAGGAGAACCTATGGACTGGCCTGAAATAACGACAGAACAGTTAGATGTACCTCCGCGCTGTTCCGGACCATAGGATGGGAACCAGGAAGCATTGAGATTTGCCTTTACTCCTGCCTGGGCCAGAATAATGCCCATACTGAGAACTCCCTGTCCTCCAAAGCCTGCAATTTTGGTCCTGAGAGGGGCAAAGTCCTTTCTAGCAGGCTTTTCTTTGGCATCTGCTTCGATTCCGTAAAGTTTCTCCAGAGCTTCAGTTGTAAAGTCACTAACTCCACGGTGGAGAGCTTCAGCCTCTTCGGATTTATCCCTGAAATTCTTGAGAGGGAATTCCTTTTCCATTTCCTCATTGATGAAATTAATAGCCTGTTGTGCGTCCATTTTGAGATTATTCGGGCAGGCTGCAAGGACTTCGACAAAAGCATATCCTTTACCGTCCCGCTGGACCTCAAGCGCCTTACGCACGGCTTTTCTGGCCTTTCTGATATGGGAAATATCTGAGACCGAAACCCTTTCAATAAAGACCGGAGCCTTCAGGTTGTCCAGAAGCTCGCACATATGAATCGGATAACCTGCAAAACGGGGATCTCGGCCTTCAGGGCATGTTGTAGTTTTTTCTCCTATAAGAGTTGTTGGGGCCATCTGTCCGCCTGTCATTCCGTAAACTGTGTTGTTTACAAAAAAGACTGCAAGCTTTTCTCCCCTGTTTGCCGCCTGAATGGTCTCATTCAGGCCTATTGAGGCAAGATCCCCATCTCCCTGATAGGAAATGACCACAGCGTTTTCTTCTGCTCTTGAGACGCCTGTCCCTACAGCAGGGGCACGGCCGTGAGCAACCTGGAGATTGCCTGCATCAAAATAATAGTAAGCAAAAACTGCACAGCCAACGGGACTGATCATGACTGTCCTCTCCTGAATCCCGAGGTCATCAATTGCCTCGGCAATAAGCTTGTGCAGGACCCCATGTCCGCAGCCGGGGCAGTAGTGTGTGGCTGTCGGGGCTGCCCCTCCTTTACGGGGGTACTCCGCATACAGGGCTTTTGGCCGTCCTATAACTTTTTCTCCGTTAATGATTTCTGCTGCCATTTTCATGCCTCCCGTGCAACTTTTCTGATTTTATCCATTATCTGGTCAAGGGTAATCAGGTTTCCTCCCATACGATTTACCAGTTCCACAGGCCGTGAGCAGCCGATTGCAAGCCTGATATCATCTATCATCTGCCCATTACTCATTTCCACGGCTATGAAAGAACAGCCTTTGTCTGCCAGAGCCTTCAACTGTGCCTCAGGGAACGGGAAGAGAGTCTTCGGCCTGAAAAGCCCTACTTTGATGCCTTCCTGCCTGGCAAGATCTACCGCCGACCTGCAAATTCTGCTGCTAATTCCATAGGAAACCAGAACAATTGAGGCATCATCTGTCAGGTATTCCTCGCAATCCACCTCATTCTGCCTGATCACTTCATACTTTGCCTGTAGCTTTTCATTGAACCGCCCAAGTTCATCAAAGTCCAGAAAGATTGAAGTTATCAGGTTATGCCTGGTTTCGGCTGTGCCATTGACCGCCCAGGAGGTATCGATTTCAGGAACAATAGCTTTTTTTGGAAAATCAAGGGACTCTATCATTTGTCCAAGCACACCATCTGCAAGCACCACAGCAGGATTTCTGTATTTAAAGGCAAGCTCAAAGGCTTTTATAGTGAAGTCACACATTTCCTGCACAGAATTCGGGGCAAGCACGATATTCTTATAGTTCCCGTGCCCTCCGCCTTTAACTAGCTGGGTATAATCTGCCTGCTCCGGGCCAATATTTCCAAGACCGGGACCTGCACGCATGATATCTATAAGCACGCACGGAAGTTCTGAGCCAGCAAGATAGGAGAGTCCTTCCTGCATCAGGCTAATTCCGGGTCCTGAAGATGAAGTCATAACCCTGTGTCCTGCAGATGCTCCTCCATATACCATATTAATTGCTGCTTCTTCAGATTCGGCCTGGACAAATTTCCGTCCTACTTTCGGGAAATACCTGGATGCATCATGCAGGATCTCACTTGCCGGGGTAATGGGATATCCGAAGAAACAGTCACATCCGGCATAGAGTGCACCTACGATTATTGCAGAATTGCCTTTTACGAGTTGTGTTGCCATCTTTTTCCTCCTTTTCGGCCTTATTTTGCTTCCTCGTCTTTTAGTGGAATATGAATTTCAATTGCAAGGGGTTCAGGGCAGGTGTAATAGCAACTCGCACAGCCCGAGCAGCCCTCTCCTTTATACTCTATATAATGGTAGCCTCGAGCATTCAGGTTTTCACTCATAGAAAGTACACCTTTGGGACAGGCGAGAAGGCAGCGTCCGCAGGCCTTGCACTCCAGAGTGTTGATTACAGGATATGGTTCTTTTTTATCGTTCTTAGACATATGGGGGTCCTCAATTTGTTTATTTTCAGTTGCCTTCAAAGCTCCTCTCGCCATCGGCCCATCCCCGTGCTTAGGACCTATCTGGATTTTTTGTGACAGAAAGAAGAGTTTTCTCTACCAGTAACTTCTTAAATTTCTTATTTGTTTAAGATCTTATTTGTTATATACCATGTATTAGCTGAAGGATTAAAGGTAAAGCTATAAAGTAAGTCCAGAACTAATGTCTTCAGAGTAAACCATTCAGAAAAGTTTAATGTATTTATTTTTTTCTTTTTCGGTCTTGTGAAGTCTTTAAAGGTTGATGTATATCTTCTAATTTTGTGTAAACTTTTGGGGCCTGGAAATTGAATTATGGCATTTTTATTTTTAAATCTTTGCTTGAGTAACAGATAAAATTAATAGTCTACTTCTATTGAACTTAGTATTTTATTAAAATACATTGAATTTGTGACCTTGAAAAAACAATGAAAGGATTAAAAAAGGACGAAGCTCCAATACTCAATAGTATGCAGGTATATCATAAACTGTATCAGGCCACATTTTTGATCTCAGATTCTGATACTCAAGAATAAGGTATAAATCTATTCTAAAGCCTTACACATCCAAGCAGATCCGAAAATGTATTGAGCCTGAAATCGAAACACTGATCTATCTCTTCTGTAGGCCTCCAGTCTCCATAGGAAGCATACGCAGTTTTCAATCCAAGTTTGCGGGCAGGTGCCATATCTCTTCGGATACTGTCTCCAACTACCAGGCTTTCTTCAGGGTTGGCATCAAGAGCCTCAAGGGCAAAGAGAAAATGTGCAGGATCCGGTTTTTTTGTGCCTGTCATGTCCGCTGCAATAAGAATGTCAAACGAGTCCAGAAGTTCGACTTTGGTGAGTCTTGCCCGGGCATGATACCTATTGGCATCCGTTATAATAGCCAGTTTCAAACCAAAAGTTTTCAGTTTATCAAGGGTTTCTCTCACTCCTGGATAGAGTTTGAGGTTTTGAAGCTTTTCTCTCTCATAGATCTCACAGCACTGCCTGTATCGCTGTGCTGTAAATAGTCTTCTTTCCTGCATGTAATCTTTGATATTTTCGCAATCCTCAAAGCCATAAACTCCTCTAAGGAAGTACCCGAAAAGCTCAGATGGATCTCCCGCGATATTTTCATTTTCTCTTGCAAGATATTTTTCTCTTGAAATATGTAATAGAATCTCCCTGCAAGCAATAAGTTTCGCGGCTACGAAGTCAAAAAGAGTATTGTCCATATCAAAGAGCACTACTTTAATAGTTCCAGGATTAATTTGCTCCATACTACTCTGAACCTCTTTAATGTTTTTCTGAATTTTTTCCATTCTTTCGGGCCTACCGGTTATCTTGGGACAATGGATCTGGATTTATTTCGTTCATGTCTCTTTCTTTCAGGAACCTTTTCCATTAATTCTCTGGGATAGGCTATAAAAGCCTTAAAGACAGATGTATTGATCATAATAAACGAACAACAGAATTAAGTAGATAACTTACGCGGGCACTTGAGAATCCGCAGGATCTATTATAAATGCAGTATGGGAAGTTTTGATATGAGTTCCGACGAACCAAAAGATAAAGCCTTCACAAAAGAAGGTGAAGAAGAAAAAACAGAAGATAGGACGACTTCCGAAGACATGTATGTTTTGAGTGATTCGGGGGATGTAGGCAAGCAGGAAGTTAGTAATGAAATACAGGCAGCTGAACTGAACGAGTGCGGACTTGACTTTCTCAGGCTCGGCAAGTTCAATGAAGCATTGGTATCTTTTGATAAAGCGATTGAGAAAGATCCTACTAACATTTATCTTTTAAATAACAAGGCAGCAGTCCTTGAAACTCTTGGAAGATTCGACGAAGCTATCGAGATATACGAGAAAGCTATAAAAATTGATGCAGATGATCCGGATCTTTGGAACAATATGGCTTTTTCTTTTTCCCAGGTTGGAAGGCATGAAGAAGCCGTTAAAGCCTATGAAAAGGCCCTTGAGCTTAAGCCAGACTATCCCAATGCATGGTATGGAAAGGCACTGAATCTAAGTAATGCAGGAGAATATGAGCAGGCTGTTGATGCCTTTGATAAGGTTCTTGAGGAGAACCCTGATTATAAGGAAGCCTGGGTAGGAAAAGGCGTAGCTCTCGGGCAGATGGGAAATTACGATGAGGCAATTATTGCTTACGACAAGGCGATAGAACTTGATCCTGATTATCCAGAAGCCTGGTATTATAAAGGTGTTGACCTGGACAATCTTGGCAGTTACAGGCAAGCATTGAAAACTTATCAAAAAGCTATAGAACTGGACCCAAAAAACGATGACGTCTGGAATAACATGGGGATAGACTTTGAAAATCTCGAGGAATATGAAGAAGCAATTAAAGCCTTTGACAAGGCTATAGAAATTAATGCCGAAAACGCCGATGTCTGGTACAATAAGGGTTTCACCCTGAGTCAGATGCGGAGATTTGATGAAGCTGTCGAGTCATACAGGAAAGCTATACAGCTGGACCCTGAATACCTTGAAGCCTATTCCAGCCTGGGTTTTGTGCTTGCCCAGCTCAAACGCTTCGAAGAGGCTCTGGAAATCTACGAAAAGGCACTTAAGCTTGATTCTCAGTCTGCAGATTCCTGGTTTGGAAAAGCTATCTGCTTGAGTTTCCTTGGGCGGGAAGAAGAGGCCGAAGAAGCATATAGCAAGGCTGTAGAAATTGATCCCAGGTACGCTGAGGTAGGGGGAGAAATGCAGTAAGGGAAAAATGCAGTAAGGGAGAAATGTAGTAAGGGAGAAAAGAATTTATTGGTTGAATAATTGAAAGCTTTTTCATTTCTCATTTACTCTTTTTTAAACCACTATTTTTAATTAGTGGCATTCATTCCAATTATTCAAAATTGCTTTAGAATCTCCTCTTGCCAATAAAATAATAGCATATAGCTCCAAGTATTCCGAAGATGAGAGCAACTACGATCCACATAATTTTCATTATATCGTTCATGCTTCTATTTTGGGTTAACACGTCATAAATGACCCAGATAACTGAGGCAAAAATGATTAAACCCCATATGTTAGCGAGTAAACTCAATAATATCCCTCTTTTGAAGAAAAATAAGTCTGCAACATATATAAACTACTTCAGTGAGTCAGATTAATTTTCTCTTGATTGAAGAGGTATCTAAAAATAAAGTCTGGACTCATTTGACATTCTTATTGCAGGGTACATAACAGGAATTAGTAGCTTAAATGTAATTAGTAGCATAAATGTAATTAGTAGCATAAATGCAAATATTAGGTTCGAAGCTACTACAAAAGAATACTCTGTATCAATCCAGAAGTGTAAAGTACATTCTCCGGTTGTTTTTTCCCTTGTTTTGCAGCTTTGTGATCTTTATTCCTTTTATTTCACTAGTGTTTTTAACGTGAGTTCCTCCGCAGGCTTCGATTGTCACTCCTTCGATTTCGACCATGCGGACTTCCTTAATATCATCTGAGAAGCCTTTGGCTAATGTAGTTAACCTTGAGAGTTTTTCTTCGGCTTCTTTGCGGCTTACCAGGTAGAAATTAACAGGATTGTTCCGGGCTATTAGGTCATTGGCAATTTTCTCATAATCAGTAAATTTATCTCTGTCAAAAGCTTCAAGGCTGAAATCCACTCTGCTCTGGTCAAGGCCAAGCTGATTTCCGGTTATCTGGGCTCCTGCTTCCTTTTCAATTACATTTGCGATTACATGAGTAGCTGTATGCATTCGCATGTGCATGTAGCGGCGATCCCAATCTATGACTCCTTTTACCTTATCTCCAGCTTTCAGCCCTGTAGAAACACCTTCAGCAGGTGAAGCTATCTCATGACTGATTTCTCCATCGAATTTACCCACATAACGGACCTGAAACTCAGCACCGTCAGAATTACGGATTAACTTTCCAGTATCACTGGGCTGACCTCCGCTTTCAGGGTAAAAAGCAGTACGGTCTAGAACTATAAATTTATCATCCGTGACTTTGTCTACAGTTGCTTCGAATTCTTTCATGTAACAGTCCAGGAAGTAAAGCGTTTCTGTCATTGGCAAACCTCTGTTCTTAGAATTCATTTAGGCTTAGAATTCATTTAGACTTAGAATTCATTTTAAGGAGAATTAAAACTGTAGAGATACTTCAAATATAATTATCAGTTACTGAATATTCCTTTAAAAGAATTTCCAAATCGTACCTAAGTTACCGCAAATAACTTGAAGACATTTTTACACGTACTTGAACATTTTCAAAAACGACTAAACTATTATGTTCAAAAATGAAAATTATTACTTAAGTTATTTCGTAACAGTACCTAATGATTTGTTTCCAAGATATTAAATTAGAAATTCTCAAGAAGAATTATTCAGGATAAATTGAATTTAATAGATAGAACGATAAATATCTAACATATTACTAGTTGATCTTCTGTAAATAGTCAAATTTGGAACATTAAACATCAGAGATTTTGACATGACTGCTGGATATGTTGATATTGGGGACGGAAAACTCTACTATGAAATGGAAGGGAAAGGGGAAACGCTTGTGCTTTGTCACGCGGGTTTTGTTGACAGCCATATGTGGGATGGGCAGTGGGATTCTTTTACGCGACATTACAGGGTACTTCGCTTTGATATGCGCGGATTTGGAAAATCAGATCCTGCAACCGGGCCGGTTTCTCGCCGCAAGGATCTATACTGCCTGCTGCAAAAACTCGGCATAGAGCATGCAAATTTGTTAGGATGTTCTATGAGCGGAGAGATGGCAATAGACTTTACTCTTGAACATCCGGAGATGGTATCGTCGCTGATTATCGTCAGTGGAACTCCGGGAGGTTTTGAAATGCAAGGTGAGCCGCCATCTGAGATTTTAGAGATGCTGCAGGCAATTGGAAAGGGTGACCTTGAGCGTGTCAGTGAACTGCAGATCCACCTCTGGGTTGATGGTATTTACCGTCATCCACAGCAGGTTGATCCTGATGTCCGCCAGCGTGCAGCTGAGATGAACCGGATAGCAGTGGAAAATGGCACATGGACTAAAGCTGATGCCCAGCCACAGAATCCTCTCAATCCACCTGCTGTTGGACGGCTGGCTGAGATAAAAATTCCCACTCTGGTCTTAGCTGGCTCGCTAGACCATCCTGAAGTCTTGAGAGCCGCTGACCTGCTGGCCAACAAAATAAAAGGAGCAAAAAAGATCATTTTGCCGGATAGTGCTCATGTGCCAAATATGGAAAAACCAGCCGAATTCAACCATATTGTACTTGATTTCTTAATCAATAAGGCAAAAAAACATATTTGAGACCCTGTTTGAGGCCCTGTTTGAGACCCTTATATTTGAGAAGAGTAACTATTTATCGGGCTTGATAGCAGTACTTATTTCTCGAGCATTTCAAGCGAATGGTTGCAGCCTACTTGTATGATGCTTTTTGGCCGAAGAATAAATTATTCAGGCAATTAAGGTATGTGCCCATAAGAACCATGAGAAAACACTAAAAGCTCAGTAAAAAGGAAAATATGCCTTCAAAACTGCATGTTTTCTTCAATAGAGCCAGAGTCATCTTTTGAAGCTCTTCAGGTTCGCAAAGTGCCTTTATCAATTTTAACATAAAGCGATTTATAAATTTTTCAAATTTCTTCCTGACTGCAATTTCTTTCCTCTAGCTTACCACACAGTCAAAAGCATTATGTTTTGAGGAGAAAAGTATAGTTATACCTATGATATAACATTATAGATGAGAGAATATAATAATAATCACATGTAACTGATTAATATTATTATCACTCTTATGTTTTTTTAAGTGTTCAGTTAGAATGGACAAAGCATTTTTTAAGAGGGGGAAAGTGAATGTCAGTAAAAATCCAGTGGCAAATCTTTACAGCTGAAACACGGAATGACGGTAGCTGGAGGTCGAACAGCCCTGCCCTTGAGGAACTGCTCAATGCAATAGCAGGTCCGGAAAAGATCAAGGAGAAAACTCAGGACATCGAATACTCCATGGCTCTTCTAGCCGTAAGGGGGCTGCCATATTTCAGAATAACAGAGAATACTACAGAAAAATCGGCACAAAAATCTTCCAGAAGCCTGCGTACTAAAACCACTAATTCAACAGCAAGATACATTTAAGAAATCTCGAGCGTTGAGGGTATCACTCAAAAACTCCTGTCTGAACAGATGATCCATTACTATATTTAATTTCAACTAATAGTTAATTGCTAAAATTTCTTAATTAATTTTAAACTTAGATTCATTCAATAATGTAAAACGCAAATGTAGATCAAACAGAGTACGGAAAGCTGTGCCTTTGTTCTTTCATATTCGGTAATTTTTCGTGGCCATAACAATTTTTTGTATATTTTTTTCTGGATACAAATGTCTGTTTTCATTTTAGCGAATCTGGTGAGGCTAAGCCGTAGTCGACTGCGTATTGTCGCATTCATTTGGCAGGGATAGAGCCCTCAACGCTGCAAGCCACCCACACGCTCCAATGATCATACGCACGTAGTTGAGGCGTACCCACCAGAAAACTGCGGACTCGGCCTCAGAAGCGGGTAAGGTCTCAGTCTGCCTCAACCAGATCATTCTGGGAACAAAGTAGGTGTAAGTAAAGATGCTATAGATTATCATTATAACTGAGGCTGCCAGCCACCAGTTTCGTCTCCTGCCCACCGCATAACAAGCTGTAATTGCGTTCACAAGCGCTAGCAAAGCAACAGGAGGTGATATGAATGCCCAGAATCTAAGCGCTGAGCTTTCCTGGCCCGAGCGAGACAATGCCTCGCCAACTTCGTCTGGCGGTACAGTGCTCCACTGGGGAACAACGATTTGCTTCTCATAAAGGCCAGCACCAAATTGAATGCCGACCCAGATAACGAAAAGCCACAATAGAACTTCTCCTGCCTGGCGCTTATACACAGATTAATCCTCCAGTGTTCACAATAAAATTACTCAAGTCCCTGGTGGCAGCGCTAGAACTGCTGAAATGATGATATATCACTTATAGCTCTTTTCTAAGGTCTTTCATCAGTTCCTCACCCATCTCCGGTCTACCTATAAACTGAGCCCGTGTGTTCTGAAATGCAGCAATATGCCATTGTTCATCGTATTTCGAAGCAACAAGCGTCTGGACAGAATTCCTGCTCGGCTCAAGGTCCAACTTCCCGGACATAACTGTCCCGCTGACTGCATTTATTATAGCCACATCTGGAGTGAGGAAACGAACATTTCTGATCTTGCCTACCATATGACTGCCTTTAACATAAGTATCAAATAGCCGCTGGTGAAAGGAAGCAATCTCCGCCGGCCTCTAAGGTGCGTACTATCGAAACCCACGAGATCAGCGTCCTCTGCGAAGGCTTCACCAATGCCTTGATTCCAGCCATCAATAAGCTGCTGGTAGAGGGCACGGATAGAAGCGTCGTCAGTAGAATTCGATATTGGTGTTTGAACCGTTTGCATCCCCCTAATTATAATTGTTCCTTTATAAATTATTAAACTTCCTGGCTCATTGCTATTTTGAGTGAGTAAGTGGTAAAGATTACCGAACGAGCGAGGGTATACTGATGTGATCACCGGAATTCCGCTGACAATGTTAGTTATCGAGGAAAGTCCATATTTTTTTTATTTTTATACAAATAATTTTAAAATAATTTCCCGTTTTTAAGATGGGGAAATAAATGCCATATGAGAGTAATTCCGAACTGCCGGAAATGGTCAGGAAGAACCTGCCTGAACACGGACTAAAAATTACATATAAAAAGGAAAAATATCAACATTTATAATCTTTGTTGCCTCTGAAAGAAAATTTGAGATCTTTGGAGATTAGATTTTTGCAAAGACTATTTTTGAATCCACTGTAGAGGATGTATCTATTCAAATGTATGGTAAAAAGTAGAATTTCTCATATATGACGCACATTTAATAATTTAACTAAGTTTAGAAAACATTTAATCAAAAGGCCCATTTGACTTTAGAACTGTGCAATAGAATTAATATAAATTTTTTCAGTAATAAAATTCACCCTTGAATTTGAAGAGGATACAAAAATATCAACATTTATAATCTTTGTTGCCTCTGAAAGAAAATTTGAGATCTTTGGAGATTAGATTTTTGCAAAGACTATTTTTGAATCCACTGTGAGGAGGAGTTAATATTAAGAGAAGAAGCAGGACTGATATAGCCGCAGATATTTTAAGAGTGGCAATGAATGGGGCAAGGAAAAATCGTATTGTACATGAGACAGACGTAAACTTAAAGTTGCCCAAGAGTATCTGGAAATGTTGAACGAAAAAGAACTAATTAGGCATGAAAAGGGCTTTTCATTACTACTGACAAGGGAAAGTTTTTCTTGAAAAGGCTCAGGAACTTAAACTTTAAACTGAGTTTCATTTACCATTTTAAATCTTTGTCATATTAGATCATGTAAAGCCTATTTAATTTATTAATTTAATTTAATTTAATTTATTATCATAGTTGTGTATAAATTCCAAAATAGGCACATATTTCAGGGGCTAAGCGCAGTTAAGCACGCAAATACTTACGTTATAGTTATTCGGAATTTAAAGCGTGGGATACACAGAAGGGCACGGAGAAACTTTCTCTACACTTAATAACCGCGGAAAAAGCGGAAGACACGGAAGAACTATGCCCTTGCACTCTTTTCCCGCGTTTTCCGCTTTTAAATATTCATTTGAAACCAACTAAAGGATATGTTTAACATAATCCTCCTTAACCTGATTAAATATTATACTATTGACATATTTTATAATCGAAGCACTAGTGCCGCGTCAACTCTCAAAGATTCAATGGCTCTGAGTAGTTGCAATCGATTTTATACGACTTTTTGGTGTTGACGTGACACTAGTTCCGATGGCGATATTGACAGTAAAAGTTAATGTAGGCAACGACAATGATTCATGGGACGATGACTCACTAAGGGGCTAACAAAGCCTTCACTAGTTTATTTTACTCCTCAAGCTCATTAGCCGTACTTCATTTGACAGTTAAACTTGAGATAATTATTTATTCCAATTCTCAAATAAATTCTCAGGATGGAACAAGCTTATATTATTGTATCAGATGTACATCTGGGCAGTGACAAATGTAATCATAAAGAATTTTGCTATTTCCTTGAATGGATACGCAGTCTAGAAAATCAGCCTTTGATTCTGAAATGCAAGGATAGAGAAGTCACAATTAAAAGCCCGGATAAAATAATTCTCTTGGGGGATATCTTGGAATTGTGGGATCCGAAAGAAGGGGATAGAGATAATGTTATCAAGGACAGTATGAGACCGCTGTCCTTACTCTCGAATATCAATTGCGACAAGATATATGTGGTTGGCAACCATGACGACTCTTTGGGGGAACTCAAAAAAAAGTTTGATTATGAGATCCTGGAAAATGGAAAAAGATTTGATATTTTCAATAGGCATTATCCTGATAAAGATAAAGCATCTGGAATTCCAACAGGTGTTAAAATAGGAAATCGGTCATATTTCTTCCTCCATGGTCATCAGTTCGACAAAGAACAGGCCATTCTCAAATTTGTATCAAAGCTAATTGGTGAAAACTGGAATCCACTTGATTGGTTCCAGGTCCTTTACAACATCTCATTTACGAAAAAACACTGGGCGAAAAATTTTTTGATTTTTTTGGGTTCATTGTTTGGTGGAGGATATTTTTTATTGAATGTATTTCGACAACCCAGTTTCTGGGATATTGATATATGGGCTATGATTACTGGTTTTCTTGCATTAATGGTATGGACTATGATTACTGGTTTTTTTGCAATAAGTTCGATCCCTGGTATTGTTGCCCGCACTCAAAGAAACATTTACAACTCTACAAAGCCCATTGATAAGACTACAGAAGAGGTCATAACAGATGATTACTATAAGGAAAGTAAGGATACTATAGACGCGGATGTTGTTGTTTTCGGTCATACTCATTTTGCAAGTTCCTACGAATCCCCTACATCAGAAGCAAAGGGAAAGTTATTCCTTAACAGCGGATGCTGGGTTGGAAAGGATGATGATATCAAGAAAAAAAAGCGTTACGCAAACACCTTTATATATTTAGATGAGATCGGAGCATATATTATAACATGGCAAGGGTCTGGTAAAATCGATTGTATTGAAGCTTTTACGTGAGATAGTTAAAGAATTTTCGATTAGCTTTTCACTTCTCCAATTTGGAATATACATTAATCCAGGCACTCGTTAGATCAAATTATGTGGGGCTGGTGCCTTTGCCTATGGTATACTTGCTATTCTTCCTGCAGCCCGAAATTTTGATACCTCCACAGCAAAAAGGCAAAATGGGTAAAGTATGAGAGATTTAAAAGTTTAACTTGGATATTCAACATAGAATTTGAAGACTCTTATTCAAGGGATCTAAAGATAAAAATGTATATTTATTCTCAATTGTTTTCAATTAAAATGAAAACTTCTGAAATAATAAGTAAATCTGAATTTATAACTAAGTTTACAAATCAAGAATGAAAAAATATATATCTATAGTTTTTTACAGTAGGTGTGATGAGATCTTCCCTGATCACAGTTCTCCTGTCTTCTGAAAAGAGGACGGATTTGCTTCTCCTTCTTAAAGAGAAACCTCGGACCATCGAAGAGATAAATGACAAACTTGATACAAACTCCGTTGCAATCCTGCCTCAGCTTAAGAAATTAAAGGAAATCGGGCTTGTGGTCTATAAGGACAAATTGTATGACCTATCCCTTTTCGGGAAAGTTATTGTTATAAAAATGGAGCCTCTTGTGAAGGCTTTCAGGCTCTTTGATGATAATTATGAATATTGGTCAAGTCTTAAACCAGGAGAAATTCCTCCCGGCTTTTTTAAGCGGATGGAAGAATTTGTAACTAATATGCCAGGGCACTATTATGGAGATGATATTTCTTCTGTATACGAGCAGACGATAGAAGCTATTAACAATTCTAAAAAAGTTTTTCTTGTCATTTCACACCCTAATTCTCGCTATCCAGGTGCCTGCGCCGAGCATGCAAAAAAGGGGTCTAAGGTCTCGATTATACTGGCTCAACCTATATTTGGAAAAAACATATCTGAATTTAAAAAAGAGCTTGATACTTTGCTTCTCCTTGGAAACCCTGATTTATACGTTTTGGAGAACAAAATTATTCCCCCAACAGTTGTCGTAACCGATACAATGGTTCTTACCTGTTTTTCAGCAATGAACACTGAGGATAAAAACAGCAGTATTATAGGTTTCGGCGAAGAAGCCGTTAGATGGGGGCTGGAGCTTTTCGAGTATTTCAAGGCACTTTCAAAACCTTTTGTTCCTGAAAATTCAAATCGGCATACTTGAAGTAACGGAGACTTGAAACACCGGAAGTAAAGAAGGTAAGATAAGGAAGGATAAAGAAGGTAAGATAAGGAAGGAAAAGAAGGTAAGATAAGGAAGGATAAAGAAGGTTAGAAGGAAAGGTAAAGTAGTAAGATGAGGAAAGAAAAAGAAGGGTAAAGAGGTAAGAAAGTAAAATCCCTACAATATAACATCCTACTAGCTGAAGATACCACATGAAGCAAAAAGATAAAAGTTGTCACTTAAAATATTGAAAGAGCTAGGCTGATATGCCAGCCTGACAAAATTGGTGAAATCTAAGAGAGTCAATTCTGAGAGAGTCAAATATGAAAGAGTTAGATCGGAGAAAGTTAATCTCATTGCCTTAGCTTTTCAAGTATTTTCTCAGCTCTTTCCCTCACTTCTGAAAAGATATCTTTCCCTTTTGCGTCAATGCCTACAATAAGAGGCCCAAAATTCTCAACCCTGAGCACCCAGACTGCTTCAGGCATTCCAAGGTCAAGCCAGTGAACGGTTTTTACTTCTTTAATCAACTGTGCGGCAAGTGCTGCACATCCACCTGTATAGGCCAGGTAAACACATCTGTTTTCCAATGCAGAGGCAATACCTTTCATTCCGCCTTTTCCTATGATTGCCCTAACTTCATGAGCTTTCAGAAGAGAAGGAGTCATTTTTGACATCCTGCCGCTAGTTGTAGGCCCCGCTGATATTACCTTCCATCCCTTTTCGGTCTGCTGCATAAGGGGTCCGCAATGATAAATTACCGCTCCTTCCAGAGAGAAAGGAAGTTTTTCTCCTTTTTCCTTCATCTCGAGAATTCTGGCATGGGCTTCATCCCTTGCTGTCAGAATATCTCCTGAAATATAGACTACATCTCCGGCATTGAGTTTCTCGATATCCTCTCTCTTCAGCGGAGTTTGCAAATGATACTCCATTATTCCTCGCCTCCGAACACAACTGAAGCATGCCTGTTCGCCCAGCACTGGATATTTACTGCAACCGGAAGGGAGGCCGTATGGCAGTAAGCAGTTTTCACATGCACCGCCAGGGCTGTTGTGCTGCCTCCAAGTCCCATACAGCCTATTCCCAGGGCATTTATACCTTCAAAGATTTCTCGTTCTAATTTATCCATAGGGGCATCAAGAGGCTCAAGCAGAGCTTCTTTTGCAAGCCTGGCAGCCGCATCAGAAGAACCTCCAATTCCTACTCCTATAGTGAGAGGAGGGCAGGGCATTCCGCCTGCATTTACTATAGTCTCGAACACGAATTCTTTGATATTCCCGATCTCTGTAGGGTTAAACATGCGTAGTGAGCTCATATTTTCCGAACCTGCCCCTTTCGGAGCTGCGGTAATTTTTAACTGATTCCCTGAAACAAGTTTCCAGTGGATATCCGGAATTCCGACTCCTGTATTGTTCCCACTGTTTTTGCGGGTCAGAGGATCTACGGCATTGGGGCGCAGAGGGATTTCAGCTGTTGCAAGGACAACCGCCTCCCTGATTGCAGCCTCCAGGTCAAATCCGGGCTGAAACTCTATCCCTAACTCCGCAAAAAAGATCATGATTCCTGTATCCTGGCACATAGGAACCCCATATTTTTTTGCAAGCTCGATGTTTTTAAGGATTGCATGGAGCTGAGATTTTGCAACCTGGCTTTCTTCTTCTATTTCAGCTTTCCTGAGCGCACTTTCAACATCATCAGGAAGCTCGATTTCCGCTTTTCGCAGAAGGTCTGCAATAGACCGGATGAATTTTTCACGGTTAATTTTTGGAGACAAAAAACCACCATTATAAAAAAATGGATTTTATAAACGGGTAGGCAAGAGTGCAGAGCATATAATGCAAGTATAATGTAAGCGCTTTATGGCTAAGTACTGGGCACTTTTTTGTATTTAAAGTTTAAATATCGAGCGCCCGGTAGTTGGAAATCGTTCAGCTGTCTGGTATGATGAAGACAAATCAAGGTCTGTTTTTCATTCAGGTATGAAGCAAGTAAACAAGCAGTTTCGTAAGAGGTAATTATCGAAATGAATAAGGTTGTGACAAACTACCCTGAATAAAAATTTCCTCAACAATTGACCCTTTGAGCTGCCTGCTCTTGTATTAAGTATCAAAATATCAAAAATATTGGGTCATTAAAATTTTATATATGAAATTTTTGAATACAACAATATATTAGGGCATGGATGTGTTACTGCTGCTTCATTATGTTACTGTTAAAGTGACGCTGTACTCACTAGTGTATCGATTCTAGAATAACTCCTTAATTCTCAGGCTGTTCATTATTCTCACGATTTTTCAGGACTCCGGCTATAAACTAAAATATGAGTTATCAAATGGCTCAGACTCATGTAATTTATTAAATTAGTATTCTCTTAAATATATAAATACGTTAGGTATTTATTTCTTGCAAATATAACCATAAATCAGCATATTTAATCCAGTGCTCTAAAAATTACAGTTGATTTTCTTTTTGTTACAACTTAATCATTTATTTTGGAAGCTTGAAAGTTATGCTCTACAAAATGGATTAAACGATATAATTGGGGGGTAAGAATTTGAATAGTTTCACAAATATCGGAACAAATTATGAATGTTATTGCACATTTATTCCACCTTTTGTTCTCGAAAACCTGGCCAGAGCAGGAGTTGAGGAAGTCGCATTAACCATGAAGCAAGACAGATTAAACCGCATGGAGAGAGCATCTACAGTTCCAGACATAGCAACGCTAAGTGCCACTCCAATGATGGGTGCCACTCCAATGATGGGTGCCCCTAGGGTTACCAGAAAGATATTTGATTCTCAGAATAAGTGGGAGTTTGTTCAAGATAAAACGGCTCGAGACGAAGGAGGGCCAGTCCATCCAGATGATGCTGTCAACAATGCCTATGACTGCATAGGTAATCTTCTTGACTACGCCAGTAATAAGTTAAACCGCTATTCCCTTGATAACAAAGGCATGGAAATAATATGCAACGTTCATTATGGCGAAAAGTACAATAATGCTTTTTGGGATGGCAAGCAAATCACTCTTGGGGATGGAGATAGAAAAATATTCACCGATTTTTCCAAGTCACTTGATGTAATAGCCCACGAACTGGGTCATGGCATTGTGCAATTTACAGCTGGTTTTGTGTACAAGGACCAGTCGGGTGCATTAAATGAGCATTTCGCTGATGTATTTGGGAGTGTCATCACACAGCATGTAAATGGTGATACTGCACACACTGCAGATTGGCTAATAGGTGACGAGATTATGGGGCCTGAACTATATGGGGAAGCCCTTCGTTCCATGGCTGCCCCTGGATCTGCATATGATAGCCCTCTTATTAAAAAGGACCCACAGCCTGATCATATGACAGATATCTACATTGGTCCTAACGATAACGGTGGTGTACACATCAACAGCGGAATTATGAATAAGGCTTTTTACCTTGCAGCACGAGAACTTGAGACAGAGAACGCAGCGATGATCTGGTACACCGCATTACAGAATCTCTGGCCTACAGCAAATTTCAATGATGCTGCATACCAGATAGTCAGAGCTACACAGCTTCTTATAAAAGCTAAAAAAATAAAAAGCGGATCCACACAAAAAGTAAGAGCAGCATTCAAGGCTGTAGGACTCCCAGCAAAAACTCCGAGTATCACTTCAGGTACTTCTAATGTCCAATTAAGACAGATTTAACTTCCATGCACCCTGTGCTCCAATAAGAGTACAGGGGCTGCTTACAATCAAATAGAAACGTTGGTTATATGCACATAGACTTTGAATCTTCAGGTGGATATGCAAATGTCAGATTGGCATATCGTGCAAATACTGATGAACTTCCTCCGGAAGTTGCCAGTAACCTCTTGAGGCTTGTAGAGAGCTCCAGAGTATTTGAACTTCAACAAAGTGATGTTGCTCCCAGTAAGTCAGGCCCTCCGGATGTGTTATTTTATAAGCTTACGCTTCATGAGGGTAATAAGAAAACATCTTTATCTTTTAATGATGTTACTGCGCCAAAAGAATTAAGGCCATTATTATCTCTTTTGCAAGATCTTGCATGGGACGAGGCTAGAAAAAATAAATAGATAGTTTAAGCATTGATATTTTAAACATTGATATTTTTAAGATCTATTAATTATTTAGATCGATTGTGAAATTCGAATTAGATCAAGCCGTTTGGATTAAATTGTTATTTTATTTTTTTCTCTCCTGAGTCCACCGGGGGAATTAACCGAGAAACCTTATTTTTATCAAGAAATAATGTAACTTTTTTAATCTCGGGGCACTCACACGTAACATTCAATCCAGACCTACTTAGTCAGTCCGTTTTATTGATGGGCATTAATTATTTATTTAATATGGAGATTTTCTATTGCGATACCTTAGTCTTTTTATTATCAAATTTAGAAACTATCTGTGTAAGATAAGCCAATTGAGCCGGTAAGAGACCATTAATATTTTTATTTAGCTCTTGAACTGTTTCTTTCTCACCAGTGAAATATCTGAACGAGAAAGGGAGGAACCTGATTTATTCTAAGCATTGGTGAGGATTTTAAGTTCTATAATTATTATATACTATTTATATAATGTTTAACTAATGAAAACTCCGGTAGCTAATTATTTCTAGCTTTCAGGATGGACAAACTGTAATAATTAAATATTACTGCTGAATGTGGAACTATTATATTTGTCTGTGACAGATGATCAAGATTTTCGATGGAACATTTATTTTAATAGTATGCTTAACTCTCTATTGATATGCAGTGTCTTTGAACATTGCTTTGAAAAATGGTTCATAGATAACGAACTTGATCTTCTATTACATGTTGATAATTCTGGCCTTACATAATTGACTTTAAAGAAAAAACTTTGCAGATAGCTAAGTTCAGATGGCTCGTGACTGACAGCTAAATTTAAGACGCTCGTAGATCTGTAAACTTTTAGGATATTCAGATTTCGGCAGATAAAACCGATATAGCAGGATCCGTCAGATGAAAATCAAATTAAATGTCATCAAAACGTATTTTGCTCATGTGCCAGGATCTGGAGATCTGGATAAATAACTGAGTGGGGATGTATACGATGGCGGAAAAATTTGAAAATAAAGATATAGAGGATGTATTACCAGAGGCACCGACCATACGCAGATGTGGAGTAATGGAAGTTCATCGCAGGTTACTCACAGAATCCGCATTATATGCACAAGAACGCGATCGAATTGAAAATCTGGCTCTCGCATATAAACTGGGCTTACAGGCAATCTCTCGGACTGAAGTAGTCCGAATTCCTGTAGTAGTCCATGTTGTATGGAATAAAGAAGAGCAAAATATCTCTGATGCCCAGATCCAGAGCCAGATAGATGTCCTTAACAAAGATTTTCGCAGGTCGAATCCAGACATATCGGAGGCTCCTACTGTCTGGAATGATCTTGCAGCAGACATGCAGATTGAGTTTTTCCTCGCGACAAAAGATCCTGAAGGAAATCCGACTTCAGGAATAACCCGCACTCAGACCTCACTGAGATATTTCGATACCGATGATAAAGTGAAGTCTTCAGGTACTGGCGGTAAGGATCCATGGCCGACAGACTGTTATTTAAACATCTGGGTCTGTAAGCTTGGCAGAGGTCTACTGGGTTACGCGCAGTTTCCAGGCGGGCCAGCTGAAACAGACGGTGTTGTTATTACTCATACAGGATTTGGCACCACCGGAACTGCCTTAGCGCCATTTGACAAAGGTCGGACGACAACCCATGAAATAGGCCACTGGTTGAATCTATACCATATCTGGGGGGATGATGGCACTGGATGTGGGGGCTCAGATGAAGTTGATGACACTCCAAACCAGGGAGGGCCTAACTATGGCTCTCCAGAATTCCCACATACTACTTGCAACAACGCACCAAATGGCGATATGTTCGTGAATTACATGGGACTACGTTGATGACAAATGTATGGTTATGTTCACGCAGGGTCAGGCAACTCGTGTAAATGCATGCCTGCAGGTACGTAAGGTCATCGTTTCTTACTACAGCGGAAGAGACAGAAGTGGAAGAGGCATCATCTTCCCGTGAAACGCTTATGCCAAGGTAAAATGCCTGGAGAAAAAAGACGGAAAGCAAGTCAAGGTAATAGATGGAAGGCAAGTCCAGGCAATAAGCCTTGATTTTTGTTACTGGTATTTGCACAGAACCACAAGTAGTGTGATGACTCAAGGAGGAGCCAGTCAGTTACCTATTAAGAATATGTGAGAAGGGTAACTGGTGACTCCTGATTTGTGCTAATGAATTTAAAGGACAAATTATGACTCAATTACCTAATGAAATTTTCCAAAGATGGATACATTCCTTTGAGGAAGATAAAGGCGAAATAACTGTATATAGGCCAGAAGAGTATGATTTTCCTCTCTCTCGCCGCGGTCGGGAAGGTATTGAGTTCAGGCCGGATGGAGTATTCATCGATTCTCGGGGTTTCACGCGATGGTCGTTCATGGATGATGACACCTGCAGATTAGAGTTCAGTACGGTGGGCCGTGTGGTGTATCTTTCGAAGGCAATGTTGTAGGCAGCTCGAATTATGGGAATCCTCGGATTGATGTGGAAGTGTTGAAGTTACGGCAGCATCCGGCATCTTCGTAACCTGTAAAGGAGGTGAGACAATAGGGGAGGTATACAGTACTCTCGGACTCCAGCGAAAAACACCGTGCTGAGGGATTGGCAGGGGATTTGGAGCTCACTGGGCTCGTCTGGGAGATCAGACTGTAATATGGACAAGTTCTGAAGAATGGAACGCTTTCACCAATAAAGCCACACAGGCAGGAATAACTCTTGATCCGGAAGAGAGTAATGAACTGGGAGGCCAGCTTTACCTTATCATCCAGATCGGGAGGTCATTCCAGGATACTTATCCGGAAGCCAGGATGGTAATAGATAAAGGCCCGATATTTAGTGGTTGACTTGCTTCCCGAAGAGTTAAACAATTTCACTGAAAGCAAGAACTACTGGTGGACAGTGCGCCCACTGCCTATAGACAGCGTGATCATGGACAGTAGCAACCCAAGCTCAGGCGGTCATCAGCCGAGTGCAGGCAAATGTTGATGCCATATCCACAATCCACGTACAGCTCTTACTTGATCTCGCTAGTGAATTTCATTACTCGCCATTCTTTAAGTTCTCAATATACCAGTGTAGTGGCGTGGGCAGTAGATCAGTTACAGAGCCTGCGTTACCAGGTAGAATTGCGTCCAATAAATATTGGAAGAGGCGGTAGCTACAACGCTCCGTAGCAGACCGTCCAGGTAGTGAGAATGGAGTCCGTAAACTTGTTCTAGTTGCTGCCCATCTGGATTCTGTTAACCTCACTGCGGGGAGAGAGGCACCCGCTCCGGGTGCAGATGATAATGCAAGTGGTGCTGCAGGGGTACTGGAGATCGCACGCGTGCTTGCTGGATATTCTGCAAAAAATGACCTGAGACTTATCCTTTTTGGCGGGGAGGAACAGGGACTGTATGGGAGCGAACAATATCTCAGGGAGTTATCAGAAGATGAACGACCTGTATTATTGCAGTTATCAACATGGATATGGTAGCGACCTTAAACACTGCATCCCCAGCTGTCCTTCTTGAGGGAGCCCCGGTTTCCCGGAGTCTGATGAGAGAGCTTGCTGAAGCAGCTGCAACATACACTTCTCTAACTGTCCAGACATCCGAGAACCCGTTTAACAGTGATCACGTACCGTTTATCAATGAGCGCATCCCTGCAATTCTCACTATCGAGGGAACTGATAGCTCAAACACCAATATCCATACTATAAACGACACGCTAGATCACATCAACTACGGGCTTGCACTGGACATTATTCGAATGAATCTCGCTGCTGCCTCAAAGCTGCTTGATATTCAGGATTCGCGGACATCCTAAATCCAAGGCCTGGATCAGGGAAAGTATTCCAAGTTTAATTAATAAAGAACCAGATGTAAACAGAGAGGATATCAAAAGCGATTTGCAGATAAGAAAGGTATTTAGAGATTTTCTAAGTAAATAATTGAAAAATCTGTAGAATTCCCTGAATATTCGGCCCTTTAACTTTTTTAGAGTGAAGCTAACGATGACCAGATTTAGATCTAACCAATGAAATGTATCAAGCCATATCGCGCTCATCATTACTCACAGATAATATTAACTCACAGGGCTGATTCCTTTAAGGCTGTATTGTGCGAACAATTTGCTGCAAAAATATCGTATATTAGACTGAAGTCCCAATTATCAATTGCTCCCAATGAATAGCCATCATTTGATGAATAAATTTTACCTGGGTAGCTTACTAGCTGGCTTGAGCCTCAAAAAGATTATGGAGCCTTTTGATAGTCCCATATCTTCAAAGAAAGGTCTACCGTCAGATCAGTCAGAACTTCTTCACTCTTGGGAGATGGGGTAGATCGTGTTGCAGATATAATGCTTTTTGCCGTGATTCCCCAGTACATAAGGACTTCTACAGGATCTTTATTTCATTCAATGCTATTGAAATGGCAGAAAAATTCGGATCGGTTTTGTAATCTTTAGTATTGATCTTTTGACTTCATCCACGATTTCACCGTCGAGCAGTGCTGCCATTGTTAACGCCTTTACTAA
>CAVRNH010000018.1:0-35514 GCA_963722085.1 uncultured Methanosarcinaceae archaeon
AGTATACAATTAATTGGCAATTTACAACAAAAGATGCAAGGATAAAACTAGCACGTCTTTACCCGGCACTTGAGGATTGACGAGGCACTAGTGTCGAGTCAACAGTAAAATGTCTTATAAAATCGATTGCATCGACTCATAACTGTTTAATCACTGAGGGCTGACGCGACACTAGAGCCTATCCGAAAAGTCAATAATGCATTCTGTAAAAGTTATAATAGATCTGTAATATCGAATCTGTTTCTGTGTGTACACTGCCTATCGAAAAGTTACAACAGGTCACAACACTTTTCAGATAGGCTCTTAGTCGATCACCTTATAAAAACACTTTATAAAAACCAAAAAAATCCATACATTATTTCTTAATCCTAGATGATGACTTTTACAGCATAGTTGGGAAGTGGCTAGATGACGAAGGCTTACAGAACCTAAAGGGGCTTTGCACCTAAAGTCTCTTTTGCACCTAAAGTTGGAGTCTTGCACTTAAAGTAAGAGGTTTAGTGATTTTTATGGAGATAAAAAATAGTTCTGTCTTTCAATTCACTCTTTAAACCATGCATAATTGTGAAATTTAATTACCATGGTATAACTTTTTTTAGATAGCGATATTTATGAGGAAATTAGCCATGGTTCAATCTTGAAGTAATAAAGTCTAGTGTCATATGAAATTTATATATATACATTTTTAAAAACGTGCTTATAATATTGATATCAAAAGATGTCGATATATTTAGGTAATATCAGTTCCTATGGAATAACCATGGCACGATAGGAGATCTCTTGATGACTATAGGGACAAACTCAAAGTTAACTAGAAGACAAACGGAAGTATTGACATGTATAACTCTAAGAAAATACTTGTATGGGGATACGAAATTTATTGATTTACTGGGAGATATGGGAATTTCAAGTTACACGTTGTCAGATCATCTTGATGCACTGGCTGCGAGAGAGATGATCAAGCCATCTCCTTATATAAATCGCAGAACTTTAGTTCCTACATATAGGTATAAGAATAACCATGGATTGATCGAATTAACCAAGGCGGGTGAAGAAAATGTTCAAAGAATTATGTTAGATCTTAACATTTCCCCAAACGACTCAAAAATAAAAGCTTTAGAAAAAATCAGAACCAGAGACCCAACAAAACAACCATACCATGGATTTAGTCGCGAAAGAAAATCTGAATTCTCCGAAGCTTTTAATGAATTGATAGTAAAAAATCCCACGGAACCTGTAATTTCAAGCATTGGTATGTACACGGAGTTGGATAGCCAACTAGGATTATTAGCGACTTTAGATAACAAACTATATCTTGAACTTTCTAGAACAAAGCTAAACTTGCCAATTCGTAATGGGCGCATCGCATCACTAGTTATACCTGTGACGCTCCGCCAACAAATGTTAACTAACCAAGTAACAAATAATTTAGATCGTAGTTGGCATTGGTTTAGGAACGTAAATCATAATACAATTGATCGGTACGTAGACGAATCAAGTAGCATGGGGTTAATCGAAATTGGAAAAGGAATTGTCAAATCTTGTAAGCCTAGCACAAGTGGAACTATTGAATGGCTAGCTAGTAAAACCATACCAACTTTTTTAAATTCCGTTCCAAATATTCCAAAAGCTTCAATATTAACATTTCGGGAAAGTTTTGCATATCCGACAGAAGAAGAATTTTTAAATCCGAATCGATCTGGAACGGACTTAGAATGGGCTGAACATGTTTATGATTCGATGTCCAACAAAAATCTTTATCGCGAGATCATTTCTGATACCTTAAAAATAATGGTTGATCAAGCTAAAGTTATGGTTAGGGAACCAGAAAGCGGTAGAATTGTTCCACGTACCATTATGAGAAGATTAAATACCGCGGAAGATTTGCAAGTAGCTTTCACCAGACTATTAAAATTAGCAAACGAAAAGAATCCGACTGCGACTTTGCTATTAATAATCACTGCACACCCTGGTATTGCCATGGATGATCTTTATCATAAACTCACTCAAGAAAAGTGGATTTGGGTTAAATTTGACGAATTTTCTGATGCTATAAGACAACTGGTTTTCAAAGGACTCATACACACTGCTGCTACAGGAACTCAGACTAGACTATATGCATTCACTCAGGTACCTTACGTTGTCCAGACCGAGTCGAAACATAAAAATGAGATCAATGCAGTATTAAAGGGACTAAATCCTTCACTTTTAGCAAAAATAGAAGAAACGATGAATAATGTAGCAGACAAAACAGCTTTACAAAATACTTTAGAAAATTTGACAAAAGATAAAACCGTACAATTTGACTCAATTGAAGGTGAATACGGGAAGGAATTTTCAAGAAAATTAATAAGGCTTTCGGAATATCTTTATCCATTCGTGGTAACTGAGCAAGATATGTCTGGGTTAACAGTTGCCAGAGAGGAATTGTCATCAATTGTCCTCGATGTCTCTCGTTATTCGGTTCTGACAGGTAATGAATCGCTAAGTGAATATTCAACCTTACTTTCGGATTTAGTGACGAAGGACACAGATTTCAAGAGTAATTTAGTTCAAAGTGCTAGATTAATTGAGGACACGTTCTTAGATCGCGGAATCAATATGTAATATATTTGTAGAAAAGTGAAGGTTTTTAAAATCTTTACCATTTTTCATTCTTTATATTTTGAGTATTCCATGGAGATTTATCCTTACCCACGTTCGATGTAAACTTTACCGTCTTCTTCATAAAAGGCGATCATATCGCCTTTATTTATTCCTAATATTTCTGCAACATTCTTAACTATTGTAACTTTGTTGTCAGTGCTAACTTTCGTACTGCCTAAAAGCTTTTTGTCGTTCACCATAGGTACGAATTGTACGATTACGTATAAATAGTATACGATGGTATATACCAATTGTACGATTTGTACGATTTCGGAGGGATTCCAATTATCACCAACATTGATTCCACCAGAGAAGATAGGGGAAAAGCGATTGCCAATCAATCGGATAATATCAAAAAAGTCAATGATCACACATTCAAAGTTAGATCCCAATCTGGCCACGGTTACTATGACGTTAAAGAAACTAAATATGGAATGACTTGTACATGCCCAGACTTCACCAAACGTGGTGGGAAATGTAAGCATATTCTAGCTACCAAATACTACTTGGAAGTCGAGAAAGAAACTCCACAAGGCATAGTAACTGAAAAGATTCACTTAACCTATAAGCAAGCATGGAACGCTTATAATGAGGCTCAGAAAGCAGAAGTAAAGCTGTTTGATGAACTGCTCAAAGACCTAGTAAAAGCAATACCTGAGCCTGAGCAAACGATTGGTAGGCCGCGCTTGTCAATGCATGAATCTCTTTTCTGTGCAATTCAAAAAGTCTACTCTCAATTGTCAAGTCGCCGCGCTTACAGTCTCTTCCAAAATGCAACTGAGAGGGGACAAATCGAACACGCTCCTCATTTCAACGCTCCCTCGAAACTTTTCAATAATCCAGAGATAACTCCAATTTTACATAAGTTGGTATTCTTGTCTGCATTACCAGTGGCAGGACTGGAAACAGATTTTGCAGTAGACTCTACCGGATTCAGAACTACTACTTTCAGTGCATATAACAGTGAAAAATACGGACTCAATAAAGAACATCAATGGCTGAAAGCTCACATATGCGTAGGAGTTAAAACCAATATTGTAGCGGCTATAACTATAACTGACGGAACGGCAGGAGATTCCCCTCAATTTGAACCATTGGTAAAACGGACTGCTGAGGGCTTTAGAATCAATGAAATATCTGCTGATCTTGCTTACTCATCCCGTGACAATCTTACCACGGTAAAAGATGTCGGTGGAGTTCCATATATCCCATTCAAGAAAAACGCTACTGATAAGCAAAGAGGTTCTTCCATGTGGGTAAAAATGTATCACTATTTCATGCTGAATAGGGATGAATTCATGGAGCATTTCCATAAAAGAAGTAATATCGAGTCTACCAATGCGGCAATAAAACGGAAGTTTGGAGAGACTTTGAAGTCTAAAAATTGGACTGCTCAGGTTAATGAGTTACTGGCTAAGATCATAGCTTATAATTTAACAGTAGTAATTCACGAGATGTATGAAAACAATATTAATCCAGAGTTTTTGCATGCGAAGTCAGAAAAAAAGGCAGTTCCTTAAGTAATTTTTTTAAGATAAATGATTTAAAAGTTATAAACTATAATTTCAAGGAGTTTCATTTGCTTATTTGAAGCATATCGTTTATGAAATATTTATTATGTCTGTTTCTAGGCAAAAGATTACGAAAATGAGCAGTGGTAATAATCACAGTTACAAAAATACATTGATAGCGAAAACAGTCAAAAATTGTATTTTTCTGATTAACATCTACGCTTTCTCAAAAACCATTGACAGAAGACAGAAGGTTTATATACCGTTGTGATTAATATACTTTTGCATTTAATTATATGTAAATCTGGACTACTTAATCACGTACGGTGAATATGATTACAAAAGGTAACCAAATTCAGACAAATTTGTATTTGACTCCAGTTTTATATTCCAAACTGGAAAAAGCAAGGGGAAGGATGCCCCGATCCACCTATGTTGCAGATATACTAGAGAAAAGTCTAGCTGATGTAGAATAGTACTCCTGTTAGGTAGGAGGTATGATATTTTGAAAAACGAGTATAGTATATCGGGTAAATTGGAGCCACTACACTCACAATACCCGATTAGAACTTAATGACAAAAATGACTCTAGATCCACATTTTTGTCGGCTTGAGCGACTCCAGTATTCGCGATCAAACTAGTGTACCTCACAACAAGGTCACAATACTATATACAATTTTCTAGTATATAATATATGACCCCGTTTTTATGAGATCACTAGCTTAACAAATTAGTGGATACTTTGTCGAAGATCAACATTGGGATGATCGGCAAGAAGCGACCATATGACCCATCAAAAACGGGAATCATGATATTGTCAGTACAAGAATTTTGTACATCGGAGTTCCTTATCAAAGGATTCAATCTTCATGCAACGACATTTGAGGCGATTATTATATTTTCCGCAATTGTCGTTCTTTTCATAATCTGTGCATACATTGTTAAGTTACGAAAATGACTTAACAATTTCCTATTTTTAGGGATGATATACCTAGACACTTAGATATAATCTGGTTAATATATTTAATAGATATTTTATCTAAATACTCCTCAATATACCTTCAAAAACACCCGATTTTATACACTATTTTTAGGTGCACCTCAACCCACATAGATTACACAGAATTTTGCTTGATAACATTTATCTTTTTGAGTTAATTCTATCCCGTGTTTCAAGTAAATTAAATTCTAAATATATTTAGAGCCTATCCGAAAAGTCATTAATGGCATGTGCAGAATTACAATAGGTCATAATATCGAGCATCAGTTACGTTGTGATATTGCTAATTGTAAAAGTTACAGCAGGTTACAACACTTTTCGGATAGTCTCTTATTACGGAATCATTCTATACCTGAACTGTGTAAAACTCGAAATTTTCTCGATTTATCAACTTGCACCTAAAGTCTACATTCTGCACTTAAAGTAGAGGAAAAATGGGACTTTAGGTGCAAAGCCGTTAGAACCTGTAGCTGTCATTCTTCCATCCTTCCTCTGAGATGCGAGATTCTACTTTAAGTATTTTAAACTTATTAGGTATTTTACTGAGCTTGTTTTCCTTCACTCCCAGCGCTGATAAATATCATTTTCTATTCCAAGAAGATCAAGAGCTCTTCCTACCATAATATCTATGAGATTTTCGAGGGTTTTTGGCCTTGAATAAAAACCCGGGCAGGCTGGAAGGATGCTTGCTCCTGCCTTTTTAGCTCGAAGCATATTTTCGAGATGTATTAGATTAAGAGGGGTTTCCCTGGTCATTAAAATAAGTTTTCTCTCCTCTTTCAGGCAGACATCTGCGGCCCTTGTAAGAAGGGTGTCAGATACCCCGTTTGCCACTGCCCCAAGGGTTTTCATGCTGCAGGGAGCAATAACCATTCCAGCCGTCCTGTAAGAGCCACTGGCTATTGGCGCTGAGAAGTCCTTTTGGGAATAGCTCCAGGTTGCTAGTTTTTCTACGTCAGAAGGTTTGAAATCAGTTTCGATCTCTATTATCTGTTTTGCGGCATCAGTCAATATCAGGTGGGTTTTAATCTTTTTTTCCGCCAGTATCTCAAGAAGGCGAATTCCGTACCGAACCCCTGAGGCTCCACTGATCCCTACGGTTATTTCCATTATCCGTTTCTCCCTGTTAGGTTTGTTTTCTCAAAAAAGGTAATAAAATCTGCTACCATTTCCCCTGAGGCTGAGATTATATCATTTATCTCTTCAGGGTTGATGTTATCCTGATGAATGCCGGCAACAAACACCGTTGTTTTCTTCGTGACCCTGCTAACCTGCCTTGCACCCTCCAGGGCAAGTTGCTCTTCCCTATGTCCAGGCATTGTTATAACCGATGAGCTTGCTCTCTGGCTTTTTTCGTCAAAAAGTCCTATGGCAACAGCTCCTATATGTTCCCCTCCGCCCGTAAGGGTCAACAGATAATCATTTCCTATATTCTTTGCCTCAAGTATTAATTCTATTCTGCTAGCTTTACGTGTAATCCGAAACAAAATTCCTACCTCAGCACCCCAAGCTTTTCAGTATTTTGGTTTTGGCACAATGATTAATCTTCGCTCAGTGTTCTGACTCTTACTCAACGCTTTTGTTTTCACTCAGTATTTTGACTCTCACTCAGTATTTTGATTTCACTTAATTATGCCTTTTATATTTCTCTTTTTAAGCCTATTAAGCTGTACCCTCAAAGCCTTAACTCCTGGATGAAGAAGTTGATTTCTCCTTTCCTCAGAGATCAGTCAGTTTAAATTGTTTTATGGCTTTCTTAACATCAAAATAACTTTTTGCAGCCTTTCCCACAGCTTCGCAGTATTCTTTCGGGCTGTAGACCCCCATTCTCCAGTTGTCCATATGGGCTTCCTGCAGGATGGACACAAAATGGGAAGCCTCATTAAGCGGGATCATCCTGTGATCAGTTTTTATCATCGCTCGCATTTCTAACATTTCGGGTGTTTTTGGAATATCAACAATCACGTACTGAGGATCAATCCCGGCAAGCTCTGCAATTTCGTTTTCTGTTCTCAGAATTTTGTCACGGTATTTGAGTACGCCTTTCCCTACATCTTCCAGTCCCACATACAGCGCCCGTTTAAAAAGTTTACGGGCATCCAGCCGCCTGGAAAGATCTCCCGCGTATCCTGTGGCCTTTCTCATAGCTGCAACAAGGTCTATGTCATCCATCTGCCTGAGCCCTGAAGGGTCAAGCTGCTGGTTTTCTATCATACACTCAACTGCTTTGGAACACATGGCTTCTGAGATTCTGGTTACATGATGATAGTAGACGGATGTGTTCATCCAGAAGCGTGAGACCAGGAGAGACTCGGCAGCTTTTAACCCACCCTGTTCAACAACGAGCCTATCCTCGTAAAAATCCATTTTATTTATCAGGCGGTTGTAATCTACGACCCCGAAGGCAACACCTGTGTAATGGGCATCCCGCACAAGATAATCCATTTTGTCCACATCAATCTCACTACTAATGATCTGTCCTACAGATGTTTGCCCTTTGACGTGTTTTGCAACGTTTCCGGCAGAAACTCCGTATTTTTTCAATACTTCACTTATTTCCCCTTTTCCAAGTATTCCCTTTATATCTTCATGTCTGCGCCGTGTGTATTTGTCAATAATATTCTCTGTAACGTGGGAAAAGGGTCCATGCCCTATATCATGTAGAAGAGATGCAGCTTTTATCTCCGTTTTCTTCTCCTCTTCAATTGAATCGACATTCTTTATCAACATAGAAGCCAGATGCATTGTTCCAAGAGAATGTTCAAAACGAGTATGATTTGCGCCAGGGTAGACAAGATTTGAATATCCAAGCTGTCTGATTCTTCTAAGGCGCTGCATCTGGGGAGTGGCAAGAAGTTCCTGCACAAAATCATCAAGTTCTATATAACCGTGTACAGGATCAAGGACGACCTTCATTATTCTTTAGACAGATGTCATTATATATTGCTGTTACTATTACTTTGATTATTACTCTTGATTTATTACTCTTGATTGTTACCATATACTGCAAAAATTGCAGGGAAACCCGCTACCCGAGAGAGTAAAAAAACCGGAAAGGGCCTATTATGATAATATTTTCAGGCGGCACAGGAACTCCTAAACTTCTTGACGGACTAAAGGAAGTCCTCCCAGCAGAGGAACTGACTGTTGTTGTGAATACTGCCGAAGACCTCTGGGTTTCGGGAAACCTCATCTGTCCTGATCTGGATACTGTGCTCTATCTATTCTCAGACCAGATCGACAGGAAGAAATGGTGGGGAATAGAGAACGATTCCTTTGTGACCTATGACCGAATGCAGGAACTGGGCGTAATGGAAAGCATGAAGCTTGGTGACAGAGACCGAGCAACCCATATTATTCGCTCGAACCTTATCAGGAGTGGAGCCTCCCTCACAGAAGCAACTCTAAAACTCGCTTCTATCTTTGGTATAAATGCAAAAATTTTGCCCATGTCTGACGATCCTGTTTCCACATACATTGGAACCCTCGAAGGGATCATGCATTTCCAGGACTTCTGGATCGGAAAACACGGAGAACTCGATGTAAGAGGAGTTGATATCAGAGGGGTCTCCGAAGCCTCAATTTCTCCAAAAGTGCTCGAAGCCCTTGAAAATGAAGATAATGTACTTATAGGACCAAGCAACCCGATTACGAGTATAGGTCCGATTATCTCCCTGCCCGGAATGAAAGATCTCTTGAAAACGAAGAAAGTTGTGGCAGTTAGCCCCATTATCGGTAATGCCCCTGTAAGCGGCCCTGCCGGAAAGATGATGCAGGCATGCGGGCTTGAAGTCTCCTCCATGGGAGTTGCTGAGTATTATCAGGACTTTCTGGATGTTTTTGTTTTTGATGAAAGAGACCGTGCAGACGAATTCGCATTCGAGAAACTTGGATGCCGCGCCTCACGTGCTGACACCCTCATGACTTCAACTGAGAAAAGCAAGGAACTGGCAGAATTAGTAGTAGGGCTTTTTGATAATATGGTCTGTCCTTAATTTTAGATCTTGCATTCGGCAGGTAAACGCATAAATTAATATAATTAATATTATATTTCTTTCTTGATTCTATTCTGATAGGAAAAAACAGCAGTAGAAGAGTTGAATCCTCGTTGAAACGCACAAGGTTTATAGGTCACCTTGGTCTTATGGTTGGAGTTTTCAGAGAACTTGAAGTTGACAAACTGATCGACGAGAAACTTCCTAAAGAAAGGGATCACAATATCCCTCACTCAGTCTGCATCCTTGCTATGGTACTTAATGGTCTTGGCTTCATAGGACAGCGTTTGTACCTGTTTCCTGATTTTTTCAAGAACCTTTCTACGGAAAGGCTCTTTGGGGAAGGTGTAGCCAAAGAGGACCTCAATCAATATGCTATCGGAGAGACTCTTGATAGGATCATAAAATATGGCCCTACAAAACTGTTTACAGAAATCGTTCTTCACATTATGAGTCGTCTACCTATTCCTGTTCATTGTCTGCATGCTGATACTACAAGTGTTAGTGTGTATGGTGATTATGATGATGAAGAAACCGAGTCTATTGATATTACTTTTGGGATTCCCAAAAATGGAAGATGGGATCTCAAGCAATTTGTTCTTAGTTTGATTGTTAATCAGCATGGGATACCTCTTTTTATGAATACACATTCAGGAAATGCTTCCGACAAAAAAACAATTCTTGAAGCAATCACATCTCTCAAATCAGTTTTAAGACCCGAAAGCAAAGTGTACTATGTCGCTGATAGCTCCTTTTACACAGAAGATAATATCAAGAACATCGGAAAATCATTTTGGATCAGTCGTGTTCCTGCAACAATTAATGAAGCGAAGGAACTGCTAACTGCAAATCTGAACCTGAAAACGCTAAAGAGCGACGAAAGATACTCTTTTTATCAAACCTTTGTGGAATATGCCGGAGTCAAACAAAAGTGGGTTTTGCTGCTTTCTCATAAGATGAGAGAGAAGAAAGAGGAAACTTTCAGAAAGAAGCTTGAAAAAGAAGTTGAAAAAGCAGAAAGGTCTCTTAAAAAGCTGAACGGAAGGGACTTCTTTTGTGAAGAGGATGCATTAAAAGCTGCAGAAGAATGGATTCAAGAATTTCCGTCTGTTTTGTTTGAAAAAACAGATTTGAAAGCTATTAAGAAACGTGAACCAGGTAAAAGAGGTAGAACCTCAAAGGATGAGAAATTAAATACATATTTCAGAATTGATGGCAACATAAAGGTTAATGATGCTTTTGTTTTAAAAGAAATGGAGAAAATGGGACTTTTCATCATTGCAAGTAATGACATCAGCCTTTCTCCTGAGGAGATGCTGAAGTACTACAAAGGGCAGGATAGAGTAGAAAAAGGATTTAGGTTCTTGAAAGGTGATACGCTTAGCGTATCTAAAGTTTACCTCAAAAACAAAGCAAGAATTGAGGCATTGACTATGATAATGGTTCTATGCCTGATGATTTATTCAATTGCAGAATGGAAATTAAGGACAAAATTAGAAGAAGAAAATGAAACAGTCCCAGATCAAAAAGGGAAACCGACAAAAAGACCTACAATGACATGGGTATTTTTCAATTTTCAGGGAATTACAGAACTTTGTACTCAGAAGGAAGGAAAAATAGAGTCAGAAATATTGAATATGGAGGAGGTTCACTGGAAGATATTGAGTCTCATGGGAGAGAAATATGAAAATATATATCTCTAATTACGTTAACCTGCCGAATGCAAGTTATATTTTATTTTCTTTCTCATTAGATTTTTTCCAGACATTACCTAATTCAGAATCTTCTGCTATTAAATATCCTTAGTACCCGCAACGAAATAATTTTTGCAACTTATTAGTCATTGGAATTTCAATTGGTGTTCTTGATGCTGAAAATTAAGAGATACAATCGGATACTTGCATAGTTTATTCTGTGACGGGTACTTAGATTTAGTGGTACTGATATAATTTATAAACATATTTTCTGTGAAAGGAATAGCTGAATAACCAAAATTATATCAAGTAGTTTGGCGTTTTCTTAAAGTTGATCTATTTTCTCTATATAGCTCCCCCGTTTTCGCGTTTTTTAGCCTGCTGCTGAGAAGCAATTTGCTTGAAGCACGATAGGATAATATTCTCTGAAATAATACTTACAGGAATATTGTGACAGCCAAAGGAAGTTAATACCATGCTTGAAAGACTGAAAACCTCACTCATCAATTCTCCTGTGATCAAGCGAGGAGAATACAATTACTTTATCCACCCTATCTCTGATGGTGTACCATCCATAGACCCCCATATGGTTGAGGAAATCGCCGAATATATTCTCAGGATTACCGATATTAAAAATGTTGACACTATTCTTACGGTAGAGGCTATGGGTATTCCTGTAGCAATTGCCCTCTCCCTGAAAACAGGAATTCCTTTGACTATTGTTCGGAAGCGGCCTTATTTCCTTGAAGGGGAAGTGGAACTTTCTCAGAGCACAGGGTATTCGAAAGGTGTCCTCTATATAAATGGGCTCAAAAAAGGGGACAGAATAATTATCGTGGATGACGTAATCAGTACTGGTGGGACGTTACTGGCACTTGTGAAAGCATTAAAAATTATCGGTGTCGAGGTTCTGGATGTAATTTCCGTTATTGGACGTGGAGACGGCTATTTAAAATTAAAGGAGCTGGGAGTTGAGCCCAAAATTCTCGCCACAATTGATGTGACTGAGAAAGGTGTGGAGATTAAGAATGTCTTTGGGGATCAGTGAAGCGTTTGACTTAAGGCCTGATTATATTATCAGTGTGATACGGAAATTGGGAGCAAAGACTGTAGGTTTTCAATTTCCTGAAGGGCTTAAAAGAAAAGGGGCTGAACTCGCAAAGAGGGTTGAAGAAGCTACTGGTGCTGAGGTTCTCATCTCTGGAGACCCCTGCTTTGGGGCGTGCGACCTGGATAGGACCCTGCTGGAATTTGTGGATGTTCTCTTCCACTTCGGGCATGCAGAGCTTGAGGATACAAAGCTTTCCGAGAAGGTCTATTTCATAGAAGCTCGCTCTGCGGTTGATATCAGGTCTGTCGTTGAAAAAGCTGTACCTGAACTTAAAGGACAGAGAATAGGGTTGATTACTACTGTTCAGCACGTCCATAAACTCCCTGAGGTTTGCACTGTCCTCGAGGCAAAAGGAAAAACATGTGTAATCGGGCAGGGGGATTCAAGGATCGCCTATCCGGGACAGGTACTGGGCTGTAATTTTTCGGCAGCTCGGGCTGAAGCATGTGATGAGTACCTTTATATTGGAAGCGGGGATTTCCATCCCTTAGGTGTGGCCCTTTCCACAAAAAAACGTGTTCTTGCAGCTGACCCTCTTTCAGGAGAGGTTCGTGAGGTTGATCCTTCAAGAATTCTCCGCCAGCGGAGTGCGGTAATTGCAAAGTCGCTGGATGCAAAGGTTTTTGGGATAATTGTCTCAAGTAAAAACGGGCAGGAAAGGCTGAAACTCGCTTCTTTTTTGAAGGAGTGCGCAAAAAGGCATGGAAAAGAGGCATACTTGATCCTGATCGATCTAGTAACTCCGGACCAGCTGCTCCAGTTCAAAGTGGATGCTTATGTAAATACCGCCTGCCCGAGGCTTGCTATTGATGAGGTCGGACGATTTCCGTCTCCCATGCTCACGCCTCAGGAATTTGAAATCGTACTTGGAGAACGAGAATGGGAAAAACTTGTCCTGGATGAAATTACTGAAGAACCTGTATAACCTTAATCTTTTTACTTTCAGATTATAATCTAGATAAATACAGTAAAATTATAAATAGAAAGAATAAAATTATAAATAAAAAGAGTAGAATCTAGAGAAGTAATATATAGCCAGTTCATTCAAATTTTAACAGGCTATTATTTCTAACAGGCTATTATTTCTAACAAGCTATTATTTCTAACAGGCTATTATTTCTAACAAGCTATTATTTCTAACAAGCTATTATTTCTAACAAGCTATTATTTCTAACAAGCTATTATTTAAGAAATTAAAGTCGGTAAAATGAAACAGAGAAAACTTGAAATACTGCTTGAGGAAATCGAAGGTTTTTCCGAGCCTGAACTTGAGCTGGAGCAGTATCAGACCCCTTCTCTTCTGGCTGCGGAAATTCTGCACTTTGCTTACATGCAGGGGGATCTTGATGATTCCGTCCAGGATCTGGGCTGTGGTACCGGAATCCTTGCAATCGGGGCACAGCTTCTTGGAGCCAGAAAGGTTGTGGGGTATGACACGGATCAAAAGGCACTTGAGATTGCAAAATTAAACGCAACAAAACTTGGAGTAGAGGTAGAGTTCGTATTCTCAGACATTGCTGACATCACTGGGCACGTAAAAACCACGCTTATGAACCCTCCTTTCGGGGCAAGGGTGAAGGGCAGGGATAGGCCCTTTCTTTCGTCAGCATTAAGAACTAGTGATGTAATATACTCAATCCATAATCGAGGAAGCTTTGCTTTTATCCAAAAGTTCATTAAGCCTGCGGTTATTACACATTCTTACGTTGCGAAATTCCCCATAAAACGAATTTTTGACTTTCATAAAAAGGAAAGAGAGGTTATTGAAGTAGAGATTTACAGAATCACTGTTTCTGAGTAAATTCATAACTCAGTACAGCACGGCGTGATATCTCTAGCGCCATGTCTCAGGATTCAATTTCAAAAAGCCGAATTATAAACACATACTTTAAAATAATTTAGTTATGTATCCATTGAGCTGTATACTACGCCGTCAGAGAAAAATATGTCAGTTAATACGAAAAGGATGATCTGTCTACTCATTTGAGGTTTGGTTATCTATTGGTTTAACAACTGATGATTTTCTGAAGTTAATTGATAAGCCATTATGGTTACGTAACAACTCTTATGATGTCTATTCATTAATAACGATAATAGAATGAGGGATCATGATTAGAATCCGAAAAAATAAAACTACGAGGAAAAAATTGACTGGTCCTAGCGAAGAAGAAAAGCCAGTTACTGAAAAAGGGGATCAAATGGTTTCAGAAAGTAGGGGTCAGCCGCGGGATCTGTATAAAGGTCAGTCCAGGGATCAGCCGCGGGATCTGTATAAAGGTCAGTCCAGGGATCAGCCGCGAGATCAGTATAAAGGCCAGTCCAGGGATCAGCCGCGAGATCAGTATAAGGGCCAGTCCAGGGATCAGCCGCGGGATCAACCGCGGGATCAGTATAAAGGTCAGTCCAGAGATCAGCCGCGAGATCAGTACAGGGGAGGAGACCAGAGCAAAAAAAGGAGGTTCCCTTATCCAAAGAAAACTCCCAGGGGAACAGATATGCCTGATTCCAGGGCTCCTCACGAGGCTGAGACATCGGAGAAAGATCTTGAAGAAGTAGGGTTTGTTCTTCCAGGAGAACTTGTTGGAACCACAGAGGAATTTAAACAAGGCGCTGGAACAGTGATATCCGGTGGGGACATTTTCTCTACTGCTACCGGCAATGTAATTATTGATCGAAAAACCAGAGTAGTATCGGTCAGGCCAAATACTCTTATTCCTAATTTCCTTAAAGTTGGAGATATCGTGTATGGCAAGATACTTGACGTCCGGGAATCCGGGGCAACTGTAGAAATTGCAGGAATTGAAGGTAAGGAAGACAGAGAAATCGTCAATTCACGCCTTGGGGATATCCATGTATCAAACGTAAGAGACTCTTACGTCAAGAGACTTGCAGACGAATTCAGGCCTTCTGATATAATTCGGGCCAGAGTTATTGATGTTGACAGAATGCGTCTGACTACAGCTGAGGATTCCCTCGGAGTTGTGAAGGCTTACTGCTCAAATTGCAGAGGGGACAGAGGGGAGCTGGTGCTCGAAGGGAAAAAGCTTAAATGCCCTGTCTGCAATATGGTTGAAACCCGCAAAATCTCAACAGAATACGGGAAAGGGATTCAGTAATTTTTCTCTGGTCCTGGATAGCCAGGTGTTACACAGTCATCTATAAATAACTCACCATCCACAGGTGATTAGCAATGGAACTAAACATTCTTTCCAAAACAGAAAACGAGCTTGAAGTTGAGCTCAAAGGCGAAACTCATACCCTTCTTAATATGCTTAAGGAGCTCCTGATTAGAGATGAAAGGGTAGAAATAGCCTTTTATGACATTAAACACGTGAGTATAAGTGACCCGATCCTTTACATCAAAACCGATGGTACGAACCCTATTGAGGTCTTAAAGGACACGGCTTCAAGAATTATAGCTCAGTGCGACGAATTTACTGATGTATTTAGCAAGGCAGTAAACGCCTAAAATATTATAAAAAGTCTGAAAATAAATGCATGACGTCTCCCAAAAGGCGTTTTGCTCTTTTTTCAGTTATTTTTAAATCTATTCTGGCTTGCGCATCTCGAGGATTTCTTTAAGTAAGCGTTTACTTAATTTAAATTTTAAGACTAATTGGAATACTTTTTTATTAATTCTCTGCGTATCTTTGAAAATACGAATATCAAATACGGTAATTTAGCTAGAAGCCTTAATCTAATAAAAAAGTCTTAACTGAAAAAATTGAACCGAAATATGGGCTTTTTTAGCTAATGAACTGTAAAGCAAAGTTTGTAATTGAATTAATCGTGAAAACAAACATACATTTAACCTTGAGGTATGAAAGAAAATGACACTTGATGACTCATCCCTTCAGAAGTACGGTTTTATTAAGCGAGAAACCCTGGGCAGTATAAACATTGATCCTCTTCAAACAGGTGGACTTTTGACAGATGCTGCAAAACAGGCTCTAGTAGAGTGGGGAGACGGGTATTCAGTCTGTGATTTCTGTGGGGGGGTTCTGGACCAGATTAAAAAGCCTCCTATTTATGACTTCGTACACCAGGCTCTTCCCGAGTTTCTCGGCTGTGATGAGGCAAGGGTTACAAACGGAGCACGGGAATCCAAATTCGCTGTCATGCATTCTATAGGAAAGCCAGGGGACTGGATTGTACTTGATGGAACTGCTCATTATTCTTCTTATGTTGCAGCCGAAAGAGCAGGCCTCAATATCAAAGTCATGCCTCATTCAGGCAGCCCCGAATATTCCCTGGATCCTGAAGGGTATGGTAAAGCAATCGAAGAAGTTACAAGGGAAAGTGGAAAACCGCCTGCACTTGCTCTTATTACATATCCTGATGGAAGCTACGGTAACCTGCCCGATGCAAGAAAGATAGCGTCTGTCTGCCATGAATATGAAGTACCGCTCCTCCTGAATGGGGCATATGCAGTCGGAAGAATGCCGGTATCTGCAAAAGAAATGGGTGCTGACTTCATTGTGGGCAGCGGGCATAAGTCGATGGCTGCGTCAGGACCTGTAGGGGTTCTCGGAGTAAGTGAGGAATATGCGCCTGTAGTGTTCAGAAAATCCAGACACAGCAAGGTAAAGGAAGTTGAACTTCTTGGGTGCACTGCGAGGGGCGCTACAGTTATGACTCTTATTGCTTCTTTTCCTGACGTTGTAAAACGTGTCCGAAATTGGGATCAGGAAGTTGAAAATGCGCGATGGTTCTCTGCAAGGCTTGAGGGTATGGGCTTTGTCCAGAACGGGCAAAAACCTCATTCCCATGATCTGATGTTTTTCGAAGCCCCGGGTTTCTATGAGATTTCCGAGAAGGTCAAGAACGGGAGATACTTCCTCTACAGGGAGCTTAAAGAACGTAATATCCACGGTATAAAATCCGGACTTACGAAGTATTTCAAACTTAGTACTTTCGGGCTCGGAAGGGAAAAACTCAAAATCGTCGCTGATGCCTTTGAGGAAATCCTGAAAAAATACGAGAGTATTTAAGTCGTTTAACCCAAATAGTTTGATTAAACAAGATTAATCTTTGATGCCCAGGAGAATTCAGATCTTCAGTTTTGAGTCTCCGGCATCCGAAATGCCTTTTTTGGTCAATATAGATGATGTTTACATTTTTTACATACGCTTTTTATTGTTCTGATTGATTCCTATCAATCTTGATTGGGTTATGTCTGATTACGCATGAATACTTGGTTTGACTTTTAGATAGTCCTGAAAATTATCTGATGGATACTCCCATAATGCGTGAGCAGTTTCAACACTGTTTTCGACATTAGTAGTCCACCAGTTAAAGACCTCCTCACCGCTTGTTATCCACGCGTTTTTGCTGGAAACATACTCAAGGAACTTCTCATAATATTTGAGATGCTTACCATCCATTGATGTATTGTTGTGCCAAAGGATCGTAACTACGCCATTATACTGCTCAACCCTATCAATAAGTTTCTTTACAAGCTCCCACGCCTTTTTAACGTCAAGGCGCATGTAATCACTTAGCAAAGTTCGATCCATTATTATAAGAGGGAGTTCAAGTATGTCTATTTCTTCATCGGTATTTCTATTAAAAGGCCTGAATGGGTGGCATACACCGTTTCTAAAGCCTGCGCAATCTGCATATCCGAATGTCGTATCATATTTGAAGCCCGCTTTACTAAGTAACTCCCATGTATCCGGGACTTTAAATCTCAAGTAATGATTTCTGTATCCGATAACCTGTTTTCCGAGAACCTTCTCAAGCCTGAGCTTTTTTTTCTCTATATCTTCAAGGTTCTTGTAGGACTCGTGTCCTCCATGCAGGCCAACTTCCCAGCCATGGTCAGATATAAATTTTAATTCCTCTTCAAGATCTTCAATTTTATAATTAAAATCCTGCTCTTCAGGATCTAAGGCCAGAAAGTAAAAGCTGGATTTCGCATTGTATTTTGCTTCCAGCTCCATTATTTCTCTTAAATTCCAGTATGGGTTGCATTTCTTGTTGATTCTGGAAAAAGGTGTCCGCATAGCCTCTGTTAGGTTCCCTCTAACAAATGCTTTAGCTGTTCCTAGGATCGGGTAAAGTTTTTCAGGGTAAACTGCATCGATATCATGTGTAAGGCAGACCGCAAACTTTTTTCCGTCCGGATATTCAGGATGCAACCCGTTTTCTACTAGAAATCTGGAGACATTGGGATCGAAAATGTCCCTCTGATTACTTAAATAGTAAGGAAACCTCTCGTACTGGTCAGAAAACGTCAAATCGTATTCCTCTTTTTTGGTAAACAGATCCCAAAGTTCCGCATTTTGTTTGAGTTTTTCAATCATATTTTTACCCTTCTCCAGAATATAAAGTCTGAACTACGCTCTCAAACGAGAATCTATAATCATATTATTAGATATTTATGATCATGCTATTACATGTTCGTTCTTATCACCTCTCCCAATCCCCTTATATACAAACCTCTCGCCTATAAACTCATCCGGTTCGATTACATTTCTTCCATCTACAATAACAGGATTTGCTTTTCCGGTAACCTTTTTTACCCAATCAGCCTTTAAATTCATATATGCACTGTGCCCTGCAAGAATTATCACAGCGTCTGCATCCTTGACAACCTTTTCCAGATCATCCGAAATCTCGACATTGGGATAATTCACAACATACGGGTCATGCACAGTAACCTTGGCTCCGGCTTTCAGGCAGAGATCTCTGTAAGGTTCTGAGGGAGTATTTCTCGCATCGTCCGAATCACGGATAAAGGCCCAGCCGAGAATGGCAACTTTTGAGCCTTTCATTTTCTTCCCTATTCTCTCAAGAGCTATAGCAGTCAAGTTATACATATGCAAAGGCATGAAATCATTCACTTTCCTTGCAAGCACGTAGATTGAATCTGCGCCTGCAGGATAGTCCAGCGTCCCATTCCCTATCTTGACCCCTCTTTCCAGGTGATAGGTATCCTTGGTCAGGCAGTGACCTCCTACGCCTGCACCGGGCCAGAGCACAGCTCTTGTGATGCCTTCTCCTTTTAAACTATCCACACCGGTCCTCACATCATACACATTTATGCCCATTGCTTCACAATAGAGAGCAAGCTGGTTGATTGCTGCAATCTGAAGATCGCGGAAAGTATTCTCTGCAGTTTTTGTAACCTCAGCTGCAGTTGCACTCATAGGAATTACTTTTCCGACAGTCAGTACAGGAGAATACAACTCAACTGCGCGCCTGGTACTTGCCTCATTAATACCGCCCACGATACGGTCATGTTCCCTGATATTTTTCAAAAGCCTTCCGACCATTACCCTTTCAGGGGCATGTGCCAGGGCAAAATCTTCCCCTGCTTTCAGACCGGACTCTTCCTCAAGAATCTTTTTTGCCATACCTTCGGTTGTACCGGGAGTTATTGTGGACTCAAGCACTACAAGCATGCCTGGCCTCAGATATTTTCCTACATTTCTGATACCATCAATGAGTGCGGAAAAATCAGGTTCCAGATCTTTAGGGTTTGCAAAAGGAGTCTGAATTGCAAGAGTGACTGCATCAAGTTCGGAAATTTTTGAGAAATCTGGAGTGCATTCGAACTTTTCGGCTTTAACTACTTTGGCAAGCAGGTCATCAAGTCCCGGCTCTTCTCCTTTGAGAGGGCATTCCCCTTTGTTGATCATATCAATTTTGTAACCTGAACTTTTTGAGTTGCGCTGAAAACCAAAAACTTTATCAAAACAGGGGGCATCTGCGAAAAGGACAGCTGCAGGGATACCTACATAGCCCATTCCCAGCACTCCTATTTTTTTTATCGGACCGCGTTCCTTGAGAAGTTTTTCTAATTTATTCATAGTTATCACTTTCTAAATTGTTTTTCAGATTTTTCTGTTTCCAGAGATTTCTGGCATTTCGCTTTCTCAGGATCTCCATCAGTTTATTGTCCTACCTCAATTAATTTCTCTTCCTGGTAGGACTTTATAGCTGCCATAGCTACTTCAAGGGCGTGTTTTCCGTCTTCTCCACATGGCTTTGGATCTTTACCTTTTGCAACACAGTCCACAAAATATTTGAGCTCGTTTTTCAGTGGCTCGCTTGGCTCAACCTTGGCTTTTCTTACCCATTCGTTGTCATGAAGCTGTACTGTCTGATTAATGTAATCCAAATAGGCGACGCCCTTTACTCCTATTGCCGTCAGCTGTCTAACTTTATGAGGGGTTAGCCAATTCGTTTCCACAACTCCTGCAAAATTATGATCCATTCGAAGGATAATTGAGGCATGGTCTTCAAATGAATGGATGTCTGCGCCTGCGATTGCATAGACACTGCTTATTTTCTTGCCGTAGAGATATGAGATCACATCTATATCGTGAACACCAATATCCAGGATCACTCCCACGTCCCTAATCCTTGGGTTATAAGGGCCAACTCTTTTGGTCGAAATGGATACTATTTTCCCTAAAGTGCCTGAGTCTATAATTTCCTTGAGCTTTATGACTGCAGGATTAAAACGCTCGATGTGCCCTACCATAAGGATCTTTCCCGCCTTTTTTGCGGCTGCGATCATCAGCTCGGCGTTTTCAGCGGTATCTGCAATCGGTTTTTCCACAAGGACATGCATTCCTGCTTCAAAGGCATCGAGTACAACCTGCTTATGCAGTTTTGTTGGCACAACAACACTTACCGCATCAAGTCCTTCGGATAACATTTTATTGTAATCTGTGAAGGCTTTTGTTTTGAACTGTGCAGCCATGGCTTCGACGCGCTTCTGGTCTACATCAGAGATTCCAACAAGTTCCACGCCCTCCATTTCACTGTAATTCCTTACGTGATTCTGTCCCATGGCACCTGTGCCTATAACTCCTACTCGAATCAAAAATTTCACTCCTGTTTCTAAAAATCAAGTGGCTGGAGAATTATTCAATCCTTTGCATAAAATTCTTTGGTTGCTTCGACTATCTTCTGTATGTCGGTTTCGGATAGTGCGGGATGTACAGGAAGAGAGAGAACTTCCTCTACTGCTTTTTCTGAGACCGGCAAGGAATCTTTATACCCAAGCTCCATATATACGGGCTGCTTGTGAATGGGTATCGGATAATGTACTCCAGTTCCTATTTCTTTCTCTTTCAAGAAAGCTGCAAGTTGATCTCTCTTTTCGGCCCTGACTGTGTACTGGTGGAAAACATGAGTACATCCGGCTTTTGTAATTGAAGTTACCAGTCCAGGTATACCTTTGAGTCCAGCTGAGAGCATCTCTGCGTTCTTTTGTCTGGCCGCTGTAAATTTGTCCAGCTTCCCAAGTTGTACAAGCCCTATTGCAGCTGCGATATCAGTCATACGCAAATTGAAACCCAGCATCTCGTGCAGGTACCGGATCTTTGAGCCATGTGCCCGAATCATTTTTGCTTTCTCTGCAATTTCTTTTTCATCTGTGGTAAGCATTCCACCTTCGCTGGTTGTCATATTCTTTGTCGGGTAAAAGCTAAATGCTCCTGTTCCGAAGCTTCCTACTTTTTTTCCAAGATATTCCGCACCATGGGATTGACAGGCATCCTCGATTACAATAAGTTTGTTATCGGCTGCAATTTCCATTATGGCTTTCATATCTGCAGGATGCCCGTACAGATGGACAGGCATAATAGCTCTGGTTTTTGAAGTGATTTTTTCCTTAATTCTTTCAGGGTCTATGTTGAATGTATCTGGTTCTATATCTGCAAAAACTGGTTTTGCCCCGGTGTAAAGGATACTATTTGCGGTAGCAATGAAACTGAAGGGGCTTGTAATCACTTCATCTCCCTGGCCTATTCCATAGGCTAGAAGTGCAATATGTAACGCTGCAGTTCCAGAGTTTACAGCTGCTGCATACTCACAGCCAACGTACTCTGAAAAAGCAAGTTCGAATTCATCTACTTTCGGGCCCTGCGCTATCATACCTGAATTCAGGACCTCTGTTACTGCATCAACCTCTTCCTTGCCCAGCAGGGGCTTGGCAATTGGAATCATTTTCAGACCTCTTTAAAATCTCAATAAAACATTATATTACTTAATTTTGATTTTTTAATAGATTATATTCGGTTCAATTCCTTTAAATCCTTCGGAAGTTCTTGTATACTGGCAGGTACGCCAATAGCAAGTTTCCAGGCGGGTACGCTCTTTGTCACAAGTGCTCCTCCAGCGACCATTGCCCCTTCTCCGATCTCCACTTCAGGAAGCAAGGTAGCATTTGCACCGATAGATGCACCCTTCCTCAAAACAGGACCTTTCAGTTCGTATTTTTTCCGAATAGGATACTTGTCGTTGGCCAAAACAGCGCAGGGGCCTATAAACACATTGTCTTCAATTATAACATTAGTCGGAATGTAGACGTTTCCCTGAATACTGACATTATTTCCTATTTTTACATGTCCGTCTATTATGACATTTGTTCCGATCAGGACATTATTTCCGATTTCCGTGTTTTCCCGGATCATTACATTATGCCCGGTCTTAAAATTATTTCCAGTTGTTACGTTGGAAAATATCGTTGATCCGGCCCTTATAATTGAGTTAGGGCCTATAGTACAGCCTGGAAAATCGTAATCCTCAATTTCAATATCCTCTTTCAGGATTTCCATTAGGATTTTATGTTCAGGGTACCCAAGAATTACATTTTCCAGTATTACTGTGTCTTTTCCTATTACAGAAGTGCCGTATATTTTAGAAGAATTGTGAATTTTAAATTCAGCCGAGTTCATGCTCCCCCAATTTTCTTATTTTTAATTGACCAGTTTCACCTTTTTTTAAAGTATAAAACTCCCTGGTCACTCTTTTACATAGCTTTCCGTTTTGCATTCCTGGATGTTCGGGTTAATCTATACTTTCGAGGTAAACATCGGAGGCAAATTCATTTATTTTCCCGATACTCACTCCCATTGATTTTTATAACTATCTTAATTTTTTAGTAAATATACTTTATAATTATTTAAGTTATTTGGTTTATTTCCCCATCGCTTATTCTATCATGTACTTTCCGGGTAAATTGCTTACCTTTATCTTCTCTTTCGCTTTTGTAACTGTACTCTATAATTTCTAATTCCTTACACAATACTACTATAGGCATAACTTCTATAATAAATTAATAACTTGTGATATATCCAGTGCCAAAACATGAGCCTATTTTCGAACTGAGCTTTTTAAAAAATTAATATAGTAATTTGAGTCTGGTTCTGCTTTTGGCTTTTCTTCAACTTCTGGTTGAATATTTTCTCTCAAATCGTCAGTACATGAGAGAATTTTTATATCATATACACATTTGTCTCTAAAATCTGTGAATCAACTTAAGGAGTCTTAAATACGCTTGCTACTTTAATTTCTTCAAATACAATTTTTTCAGGTACGCTTTCAATGACAACTGTGCCAGGAATCCCTGAAGGCGCATCTGTAGCCGCAGGAGTTTTGCTCTTGCTTCTTTTGCTCAGAGATTTCCTTCCTGTCTCAAAACGCTGGAATAATACCGTGAAAGATTCTTTAAATATGGGAATTATTCCACTGTTATTCTCCTTTGGTGCAGCTATTGTTTTTAAGCTTATGTCCCTTCTTTAACAGCCTGTCGAGTTGCGCCTGTCGAGTTGCGGCTCGACGATGCGCTGTCCGTTTCGCTCGTTTCACTCGCTCAAGCGGACTAATTTTAGGGGAGGATTTTTATAATTATTTTTAGAAAAAAGCATAAGGCCATCAAACGTGAGTTGATTTTAGAAGACAGTCAGTGCAAACCCTCAGGGTTTCCATTTTGATTTTCGTTACGGTCGAGTTGTGGCTCGACGATACGCATCTAAATTGCGTCTTAGGAGTGGGCTATTTTTTTCCGTTCGCTTAAGGATTAAATTATAAAGTATGGCTTTTTTATTGTTTGTAGTTACAGAAATTGGATGATTTTTCAATAGAATGGGAGTTTTCGTGGTTTTAAAGTTTGAAGTGGGTTAGTCAGGAACATTAAATTCTTGACTATATCTCCAATTTCTGTTTTTTTCGCTTTCTTTTGGGTTTCTTCCCTCTGGAACTCACGTTAGGAGTGGAAGTGTTTAGATTAGAAGGGGAATTACTCCGAAAAGAAAGATATTTATAAAACCATGTAACATCGCAACAAATGGAAGACTGCGTGTTCTATAAAATAAGTAACCTATAAGGAAACCTACAAGAGATGCGTATATAATTTCGTAAATACTCCCATATCCTGAGTGCATAAGTCCGAATAAAACGCTTGTAAATATCAGTCCTGCCCAGTTGCCGAACATCATTTGTAGCCGATTCTGGAGAATTGATCTGAAAATTATCTCCTCTACAAGGCCTACAAAAAAGATCATTACTATGCTAAGCATCAGAAGGTTAAAGGCTGAAAGGTCTGGAATTAAACCGTTAGTTCTGATTATCAGATATTCTCCTTCTGCTATCAAAAGACCCAGCACTATTGAGAGTGGAACGTAGATCCACATTTTCTTGAAGGTTATTCCGAGCTGTATGCGAGTAAATTCCTGATGAGTGGCTGCAATACTTGCGGGAATTGAAAGAAGGCCGTATATAAAAATTAACGAATAAAGGGTTGTCTCATAGAAAACTGGTATTGAAAGGTTTATCAGGCGCAAAATTGGCAGGAGAATAAGAGCTAGGTAGGTTTTCTGTATTTCCTCATTTTTTACATAAATCATGAAAAAGGAAAGCCCAAGTAGGACCACTGCATGTATTTCCAGGGCTTCTTTCTCCATTCCCAAAAGCATTAATATCTCTGCAAAGGCAATTGCTATAGCTGGTATTGCAAAATAAACCCATTCGTTATTAATTTCAGGCTTTTTTTCCCTATAATTTTCAGATGTTGCCATCCTCAGACCCCCTTTGTAACATTTATCCAGAGGTTCAGATTTTCATAGGGCACTTTTTTTTCAGTTTCGTTGAAAAGCAAGAATTCAAGTTTCATATTCGTTCCTTCAATAGAAGGCGTAATCACAAGAGGTTCTTCCAGAGTCGTGTTATGGACAAGCTTTATGTTTTGTAGATTTTTAGGAAGGGGGATCGATTTGTTGTCGAGCCTTACGTCCATTGTATAGCTCATTGTTTTGTGTTCTCTGTTTGTTACCCCTATTATGTAGGTTCCGCTTTGTCCCTGCACATACTGAGTTGTATAATTCTCAGCCATCCTTTCAGGTCCGAGGATATAAAACTCTGTAAATGGCTCTCTCTCATGAGGCATGAAGGTAACATATCCCAAAGTTCCGATCAAGACAAGGAAAGAGATGGCTAGAAGTACGCTGAGAGTTCTCTCAGTTTTCGATTCAGTTTTTCCCAGGACTTCATTCATCAGATTAAGAGCAGAGGTTCTGAATGAAATTCCGAATGCACTGTCTTCTGGCAGCATTATTCTTCTCGCGTACGCCATTCCAGATAAGAGCAGGGTAAATACAGAAAGGCTTGTAAGGAGGGGAATTTCCTTAATTCCCCAGGATGTAAAATTAAGTCCAAGCCCTATTAGAGGTACAACCGCAACGCTCAACCCAATAGAAAGAGCTATTCTTTCCAGCCATTCAAGTCCCGTTTTTTCCGGAAAAAGCACGGCTATAAGGGCATACCCTGGAAGGAAAAGCATCATGAGTAAGCTAAGAGCAGTGCGGATGAAACTTTCGTTAAGTTCAGGAATAAGTACGAAAATATCTGTAAGGATTACAAGACCTGTTACAAAAAGCAGGTCAGATGGAAACTTCTGGTTTCCGAACATATAACTCCTCATAAAACTGTTTTAGTGTTTTTCTGGCTTCACAATTTTGTTCTTTAGTTTTTCGGGCTAACTGCCTATCTCCGTTTTCCCTTATGAGGTCTTCAGAAAACCTTTCGTTTTGGTCCGCCGGTATGCTTTGATCTCCATTTGCGAAGAAATAATAACCTGAAAGGAGAAAACTGTTCGGAATTCAAAACCGGAACTCTCTCCGATTTAGCAGCATTTTCCTGAATAATATTCGTTTTCAAGATGTTTAACCCGATCTACTTATACTCAGTATTATAATTTATCTTCCCCATTTCCTGCTTGCTATATCAAATACCTTTCCCTTTTTCTCTATCTTACTGAAAAGAGTTTTTGATGTTGAAACTCTTTTCTTACCTTCTTTTTAAAAAGAGTATCAGGCCTGAGCTTCAGTATTCCGCTCTGTTAACATATAGCGTGAGAATATTTTTTATTTTTTATATCAGTACAACTTTTTTCCGTTGCTCGTTTTTATTGAATATGGCAAATAAAGCCTTTAAAATCTTTATTTAAATAAATAGGCCCCTCAAACAAACTTAGCTGGTTTTCGTTATCGGCGTGACTTATTAACTATTTTTTGTGTCTAAATGCTTATATAGCCCGTCTATTAAAACAGATACAGGTCTTGTATTATATGCCTTGACTGATTTACAGAGTATCTATGTTCTTCCTTTTTATCAAAAGGAGTACAAAAATCCCCCAAATTGAGCCCTGTAAATGTAGCAGTAGAAGACCTTTTGAAACCCTTTAAAAAATATGGAGCGACAACTCTGAAAAATATATTCTCTAGATTTGAAATTTTTATTGACTCCTCTATAATAAATCCCTTTGTTATAGAGATTCTTGAGTCTTATTGTCAAAGAGGTAGATGATCGTACATGACCTTTACAATTGCAGCCATGCCTGCCTATAATGAAGCCCATGCCATTGCGGAGGTCATCAAGGGCTGCAAAAAATATGTCGACAGGGTAGTGGTTGTAGACGATGGAAGTACTGATAACACTGTCGATATTGCCGAATCCCTAGGCGCTTATGTTGTCCGTCACGAGACCAATAAAGGATACGGTGCAGCTCTTAAAAACTGTTTTGAGGCCGCACGTCAGCTCGGGGCAGATGCTATGGTCATAATCGACTCGGATGGTCAGCATGACCCATCTGAGATTCCAAAACTTCTTGAGCCGCTAAAAAATGGTTTTGATCTTGTAATCGGTTCAAGATTTGTCAACGGTAACGGTAAAAATGTCCCTATTTACCGTAAGTTTGGAATGAAAATACTTGATATTGCAACCTGCATTGCCGGAGGCCTCAATGTCTCTGACTCCCAGAGCGGTTATCGGGCTTATGGAAGAAGAGCCATTGAGAATATAAATTTAAATGGTACCGATATGTCTGCAGGTTCTGAAATCCTTATTCAAGCAAAAGATTATAATCTGAAGTTTACTGAAGTGGAAATTCATTGCAGGTATGACCTTGACGACTGCTCAAGCCAGCATCCTTTCATACATGGACCTAAGGTTTTGTTTAGAATTCTAAAGGACATGGAATATAGACGGCCCCTGTACTACTTTGCGGTTCCTGGATTGATTATGGTATCTATAGGCATGCTTATGGGACTGAAATTTTTGCAGGATTTTCTTATGGGAGATTACCTGCGCTTCGGCCCTACACTTCTGATGGTAATGCTTACAATAATTGGAAGCTTCATGGTATTTACGGGAATAATATTACATGCTCTATCAAGGATGATAATTCTGAACGAGCACATTCGAAAACAATAATGTTTAAAACGGGGTTAATTTATATGGAATACCCTTTTATTTCGGTGGTAGTAGGCATTCGCAACGAGGAAAGATTCATTGAAGAATGTATCGAATCGCTTCTCAGGCTCGACTACCCTCAGGACTCTTATGAGATTATTATCGTTGATGGAATGTCCACCGATAAAACAAGAGACTTAGTACAGAAATATCCTGTCCGGCTCCTTCTAAATAAAAGAAAAAATGTTGCTGCGGCAAGAAACCTTGGTGTGAAAAATGCCATAGGCAATCTTGTTGCGTTTACTGATGGAGACTGTAAGGTTGACTCCCAATGGTTGAAGATCCTTGTCCGTGAAATGCAAAACGCCTCCGATGATGTGATGTGTGTTGGCGGTCCTAACCTGATCTTTGACACAGATCCTGTCTTTGGCAGGGTTGTAGGGTATGCTCAGGAAACTTTTTTGGGCTCTGGAGGCTCAGCTCAATCCAAAAACTCTACAAAAAAGCAATATGTCAGCTCTATCCCCAACTGTAATGCTATGTACAAAAAAAGCTCAATTAAGGAAGTCGGGTATTTTGACGAAAAGTTTCTAATAGGCCAGGATGGAGACCTGAATTATAGAATAGGTAAAAAAGGCTATAAGTTCTTGTATATACCTGAGGCACAGGTTTTGCATCATAGAAGGGGAACTTTCAAATCATTTTCAGTAAGGATGTTTAAATACGGTATGTGGATGGCTGAACTTTTCAAAAAGCATGGGGAATTTGTCCGCTGGTATGCCTTTTTGCCTTCAATTGCCATTGTTTTTGCAGTTGTCTTACTCATCTCTTCTATTAAATACTTTATTCCAGTAATGCTTCTGCTTGTATTGATGGCCTTATACTTTATTCTGGTTCTTATAACTTCAATCCAGGTTATTTACAAAATGAGATCAAAATACGGTCTTTTTGCCCTATTTGTGATCCCTATCCAGCACGTTACTTATGGGCTGGGATTTTTGTATAGTTTTGTGAATTCCCTTTATCTCTCTAAATTCAGATCTCGCTCGAATAATTGAGAGTTACGTGCTTATTTCCCCATTAATCAGGTGGCCTAAATTATTGAGTAGAGTATGGGAGATCTTTCGGGGCGCAAAATTTTTAATAAATATTGCCCTGATTTTAAACCTATTTGGTTTTCGAGCACAACATTTGGGTAATTTAATATATTCAATGTGAAATTTGTTTATTTCAGGTTATGGAGATAGTATGTTTGAATTAAGTAAAGAGCCAGGATTCAAATTAGATAATAACCGTTTAATGAAGTTTATTGCCTATTTGTTTCCGATAGCTATAATTCTCGCAGTAATATTCACATTCGTATGGATGTTTGAAGTCGGAAAGTTCGGTTATGCAATTCGGGGACTATTTACAGGAATCCCTGCAGTACTTTCCTGCCTTTTTATATTGTTCATTTACAAAAAAGATGTAAGCCTACATGATATAGATGTCCTTCCATCACTAAATATGAAGTCTCTTACGTATCTATTTGGGATATTTTATATCGGTTCCCTGGTTTCACTCCTGCTATCTTTGGAGAGCAGACCCTGGTATTACTTCATCTTTATTTTGGTACTTTACCTTTGCGTATTCCTGCAAATATTTTCTAAAAATGTAAACCCTTCTCTCGTTCTAGTAGAATCTTTCTTAATCATGATTAATCTGATTTATAGTGTCACATTAAATTACGATTTCTACGTCGGGACCACAGATCTCCTTCCCCACATCTTCATTTCAGAAGTTACAGCCATCTCCGGGCAGACAATTCCTACTTCGTTAAGTGACTATGCATATTTTCCTTTATATCATATATTTATTGCAGAAGCCTCTGAGCTCCTTAATATGAGTACGAAAACATCACTGTTTCTGGTGACTGCGCCGATTTATGCAATTACCATAGTTTTTCTTTACTATCTGTTTAATTTCATAACGAATAACAGGCAAATTTCCCTGCTTTCGTGCTTATTATTCTCGGTGAGCTCTATTGTACTATATTACGGTGCAAACGTCATCACCCGCACAATGGCATTCATAATGTTCGTTATACTGCTTTACCTGATTTATAGCGTCAATTTCAAGAAGGATAAACTCTCCTTAAAAATACTTTCAGTAATCATTGCGGTCTTTTTAACTCTGGTTCACAATGTTTCTCTGCCCCAAATAGTCTTGTTGCTGGTCATTCTGTTTGCTTCTGAATATATAATAGGAAAGAGCAGTTACATAAGCAAACCCTTTTTCTTATTTCTGAACGTCACCTTCGTTGGATACTGGTTTTTTCTAGCATACTTGTTTGTTCAAAGAGGTCTGACTCCCCGTTTACAGAGTCACTTATGGGATTCTCTAGTTTTAACTGCTGGAGGTGTAGAAGTACTTCAGGAGGGCTTAATTAGTTTATCAGGACTTCTGGACAAATCCATCTTTTTATTTTTTGCCTTAATTGGAATTGGCTTTCTGCTGAAAAATTATAAAAATAATTATGCTTCTGTATTAGGTTTATTTGCCTTTGTGGCTCTGATATTCTATGTGCCGAATCCGCTTAACACAATCTGGCAGTTTAGGGTCCTTTTTAGAGTTGACCGTTTTATGCTCCTGGTCAGTCCTTTTATGGCTTTCGCAATGGGATACGGAATATATATATTCTGGAATTATATGTCTAAATATGCCCCTAAAAAAATAAATTCATTTTTTGTAATAGCTGTACTGTTCTCTGTATTTGTCTTAGTTTCCTCTATTTTCAGTATTGGAGACTCAGACCTTCTTGGTTATGACGCGAAGCATGAATATTTCACTTCCGATGAATTGGGCAGTTTTGAGCATGTTCTCAACTATACTCCTGCCAATTCTGCCATTTACACTGACTATTACACGTCAAGATATTTCTTTCTCCCACTGATCCCTCCGACTTCTGCAGAAGTTAATCTCGCACCTTATCAAAATTACAGAATTGGTGATGTGAATAAAATCCCATTTTATAAAGGCTATATAGTGCTCAGAACCCGGGAATTTCTAAGGAGCGGTTTATACTTCGGCAGTGAGGAAAGTACCCTTAGAGAAACTCCTAATTATTTATATCAGGGAGTACTCCCTGAAAACAAGCTTGAGTTAGAACGTAACCTCGCAAACCTTAGCAAAGTCTATTCAAATCCTTCAACAGATATTTATATTCCACATAAGGGAATAAATTCTCAACAGGAAGTAAAATCTACGAATAATAGTCAATATCTTACAAATCAAGGATAATAGGGAGGTTACCGATAAATCTCAATACTTGGTAGCTCAATACTTGGATAGATCTCAATACTTGGATAGATCTCAATACTTGGATAGATCTCAATACTTGGATAGATCTCAATACTTGGATAGATCTCAATACTTGGATAGTTGTTTATAAAAGACATGAACAATTTCTTGAGATCTGAGGTCTATCAAAATTCTCTAAGATATATTTAATTTAAATGTGCGGTTCAAGACAAATTGCAGTTTAGAGGTAAAAAATAAAATTAAAACAAAAATTAAAACTAAAACCAATAATCAAACTCTATTTAATTGACTTTTTACTTTAATGAACTTTGCAAGAGTTTCGAGTATATATCCACAGTTTTTTTTGCGTGAGCTTCCCAAGTAAGCCCTCGCTGGGTTATACTCTGGCGTCCGATTTTCCCCATTTTTTTTCTCAAATTTTCGTCCTCAAGTAGCTTATTAATCTTTTCGGATAGCTCAGGAGGATTTTTTGCAGGTACCAAATAGCCTGTTTCCCCATTAATCATCAATTCCGGAATTCCTCCTACATCTGTCGCTACAACTGGAACTTCACATGCAAGGGCTTCAAGTATTACATTTGGTCTCCCTTCCGAAAGAGAAGGTAGTACAAGAATATCTGAGGCCGAGATCCAGAGAGGAATATCTTCATGATTTACGGGTCCGATAAATTTTATGAAATCGATAATTTTGCGCTCTTGTGCCATTTTTACCAGGCTTTTTTTCAGACCATCATCCCTGCCCACCATATAGAGCTCCGTATTAGTACCCACAAATTTTTTTGCAGCCTCAATCAGGTAGTCTACACCTTTTATACTTCTAAGGGCTCCTACAAATAAAATGATGTTCTTATCTTGAGGTAAGTTTAACAGGTCCCTTGCATTTTCTTTTCCCCGAGGTTTGAACTTCTCAGTATCAACTCCGTTTGGAACAACAATTACCTTATTTTCATTTATTCCTAGATTTACTATGTGGAGCTTCAGGTCTTCACTGACAGATAGAATCTTATCTGCAAAATTCATGGCTTCTATAATCTGCCTTGAGGTATAGGATCCCTCATAAGCAACTTTTCGTTCAATTGTGCCAAGTGCACTTATTACCAGGGGAATATTCCATTTCTTTGCAAGTTTTATCATACCAAACCCATCGGGGTATGAAAAGTGGGCGTGGATTAAGTCTGGTTTTGGCTTTATTTTTTTGATTGCATATGTGGAAACAAAATGAGCATATGAAATTCCTGTTATTGGATAAAAATACTTCTTAGGAACAGCATACATGTAGCGTGGGTAGTGAAGGTCATATTTTTCGGTGTGCTCAACGCGCGGCAGTTTGGAAAAATTATGGTATGGGAATGCGGAAAAAGGAAGCACGAAAGGCTTTGGGGAAACAACAGTAATGTCTATATTCTGGCTCGCAATTGAATCTATACTTTGCTTTATGAACGTCCCAAGTTGAGGATAATACCTGTTAGGAAATTCCTGACATACTTCCATTACTTTCATGATTTTTTACCTTTTTTCACTCCTGACGCACCGAAAACAGACAAAGGAGAGAATTAATCCTATAAATACCTCTCTCAAAATGAGTTAAATTTTCATTATAAATCTTCATTATGAGACTAACACTGAACGCTCTTTCTTTAATTTAAGAAAATTAATAAATGAAGTTGTGGGATAAACTAATTAACTACTTTTGCTATTTTGGTTGCGGCGATCATGTTTAAAAAAGTAAATAACATTTTCCTGGTTTATTACGGCTCCTTCAACACCAAATCGGGCTCGAATGTACATATACTTGAGCTTTTCAGAAATTTAAGAAAATATACAGATATAGTTCTGTTTGCGCCTGGTCAGAAGAGTGTAGATCGTGCTTTATCCGGAATACGATACGTGCCTGTTATAGACAATAAGTATCTTGTACAGCCTTCTTATGAACTCATGCTCTCTCTTTACCTTCTTTATTCGTGTATAAAAAACAGACCTGATGTACTCTATCTCCGCCAGAATTCTTTCCCGTTTTTTCCTATTATTCTATGCAAAATTCTGAAAATCCCCTCAATTGTCGAAGTAAATGGGCTGGTTCTGGATGAGTTAAAAGTTAGTAATTCAAAGTCCTTTGCATACAGGATTTTTTCTTTTCTTGCGCTCAGTTCAGAAAAGCTAAATTACAGATATTGTGACAGAATTGTTTCTGTCACGGATAAACTAAAAGATGAACTTGTTAACTTATACACTGTTCCTAAGGACAAAATCTTTGTTATTAACAATGGTGCAAACACCGATTTATTTAAGCCCATGGACCAAGAGAAGGTAAAATCAGAATTAGGGTTGGAGAAGTCAAAATCATATGTATGCTTTGTCGGGCACCTTGCAGCCTGGCAGGGAGTTGAATTTTTGATTTACGCGTCTCCTTTAATTCTGGAAAAATGTCCTGACGTTCGCTTTCTTGTTGTCGGCGACGGGGCTGTGAAAAATAAGTTGCTGGAAATAACTTCCAAATTAGGGCTCTCGGATAAATTCATTTTTACGGGAAGAGTTCCTTACGAAAGTGTCCCTCTATATATTAATGCGGCTGATGTCTGTGTTGCGCCTTTCATCAAAGGAAGAAACTCGAAAATCGGGCTTTCAGCCTTGAAAACATATGAATACCTTGCCTGTGGAAAACCCATTGTAGCAAGCAGTATCCCAGGGGTAAAAGATTTGATAGATTCCTCCGGAGGAGGAGTTTCGGTAAGTCCTGAAGATCCACAGCAACTTGCAAGTGCCGTAATAAAACTAATTCTCAATGAAAATACTCGACTCCTTATGGGTAAGAGAGGTCGCAAATATGTCGTCAAGTATCACAGCTGGGACGGTGTTGCAAGAAATATTCTCGATATATGCAATGACATTAATTGACAATTTCAGTAGTTCACTAATTACTTTTCCTTAAATGATGTCTTTCGATACCTATACATGTGGTGAAAACGCCACCATATATCTCTTTTATCCCACATTCCGCAGTATTTTTTCGAAAATCAATATTTTTTCCGATAGCGTTTTTACATCATCTTCAAATGGTAGAATATCAAATTGAACTTGGTGAAATTGAATGCTATCGTTTTTTTGTCTCTATAATACACCATTCAGCTATTTTTAACTCCTGGACAGAAATCCAATAAATTCGTGTTTTATTGGAAATCAATAGCGGGAAAAATTGTGAATATACAAAATATACTGAGGAAAGTGGGTTTATACTTCTCGTTGAGGAATGGCTTAAACGGAAATTAAGGGTTAGGAAAGTAGTAGGGTGTCTGAGGTAAATGGAAATAAAAAGAAGGACAGAGATTTTAGCGAACTGCTAAAATTAAATAAATGAGATATTGTAAGTTGATACTTTTTCTAAGTTCATTATCTAATTATATCCCCCTACCTATCTTTCTTATTATATACGTTTTAGTTTCTGTATCAAGAATAACGAAATAATATATACAGACTAGCAAGAATTCCCAAAACAATACCACCTACTCAATTTTGGCAAAGATGTCTACGCTTAATTCATTTAAGATACTTGATAAAAGAGATCATGGATTAGTGCTAGAAATTCACTCAAAAACCTCTGACTGCAGCAGATACGGAAAATATAAACCTTAATAAAAGTAATATAAATGATAAATCAATAAGCTAGACTCTAGATTTTTATATCAATATTTCTTGATACGCATCTTGCGGGTTTTTATGAAAGTAAATTCTATAATTGATTAGAAGAATTGAATTTCATTTTTAAGAAAATAATTCCTGATAATATATGTCAGAAAAATAGGTTAAATTTTAACAAATCTCTCAGGTGTTAAACATGCCGGGAAATCCGAATGAGATAAAACTGGTTAACAATGCCATGGCTAATGCTACTCGCCGGAAGATTATGAATTTTCTGGCAGATAGCGATAGAGATATACAGGAAATTGAAGGAGCAGTCGGAAAGACAATGCTCGACTTCCATCTCAAGCTTTTGCAACAGGCAAGTCTAATTGAGATAGAAGATAAAACTATAAAATTAAGTGAATACGGCAGGAATTTCCTAAAAGGTAAGGAAGAGAGCAGTAAGGAGAAAACTTCAGACCTCTCTCAGGCAAAGGCAGTGGATATTGCAGAGGTCAGGCAGCTTTTGCCCTGTATAGCGGACTCCTCAAAATTCAGGGTAATTGCAAATATGGCTCCGCCACTTGGTGGGAACCTCAAAGTTCTTGAGCCTCTGTTTCCCAGAGGCAGGTATTCAGATAAGATAGGTGCCCTGATAATTCAAAAAGGAGACACTATTACAACTATTTACAGTACTGGGAAAGTCACTCTTACCATGATTAAAAACGAAAATGAAGCCAGAGAAGCTCTCGAAAACCTAAAGAATACTATCAATGAAGCTATTTCAAAAGGTGTCGCTCCAGCTCCCAGGGAAAAAGTTCGGGTAGAACCCATGGAGATCTACAAATACCTACCTCAGACAAACTGTGGCAAATGTGGCGAACAGAGCTGTTATACTTTCGCTATAAAGCTAATGAGCGGGGAGACCTCTCTAGATAAATGTACACCGCTCAAAGAGCCGGAATATGCAATCAGCCAGGAGCAACTGCAAGTTCTGACTGCATATATTTGAGCCTAATAGTTTGAAGAACATTACTTATTTGGAGGAAATTCTGAAAGTACTACCATAGTGCTCACTGTGGTCTTTATATTTCCGAATATCTACTATTACCTGAGAATATGATAAACTGATTTTAAGATCATTAGCATACCC
>CAVRNH010000019.1:0-15839 GCA_963722085.1 uncultured Methanosarcinaceae archaeon
AGGCTTCTAGTTATGGGAGTAGGGATGAGAGAAAGATTTGCCGAAGAAATCCAAATTAAGGACTGTAGTATGTTCAATGGACTATTATTCGATGTATAAGGGCGATAAATGATTTAGGACGAATAAACGATTTCATAGATTGGTATGCGGCAATATGAGAAATTTAGAACTATAAAAAAATGGTTTGGATAAACTGAATGAAAATTTTAACCCGAGAAAACAGACGCTGTAAACAATATCAGAATATAAGGAGAGAGATTTATGGTGAAAATGATTATTTTTGATCCTGCAATGTGTTGTTCAACAGGTGTATGTGGGCCTGCGATTGATCCTGGAGCTTTTCAGGGTTTCCACAGTAATAAATAATTTAGAGAAAAATGGTGTGAAGGTCGAAAGATATAACCTTAACAAATAACCCTCAAGCATTTGTAGATAACACAGATGATAAATGAAGTTTTAAACAAAGATGGGGTAGATGAACTACCGGTAACTATTGTTGATGATAAAGTTGTCAAGACTAAAAGTTATCCAACAAATGATGAGTTTATTAAATTTTTGGATGTTCCAGAAAGTTTCTTAAAGCAAAAGGAACCGAAATTAAAGGGATGCTGTTGTAATGGCGGTTGTTGCTAAATTAAGCTAAAGAGGTGAGCATATTGTTTGAAATATTTAATCCTAAACAATTAAAACTTACGAAATATTTATTTTTTACAGGTAAAGGCGGCGTAGGTAAAACATCAACTGCTTGTGCTACTGCAGTGACTCTTGCGGATGAAGGGAAAAAGATTTTGCTTATAAGTACTGACCCTGCATCAAATTTGCAAGATGTTTTTAACACTGAGTTAAACAATAAAGGAGTTGCTATAAAAGATGTACCCAATTTGATTGTTGCAAATCTTGATCCTGAAGAAGCTGCCAGAGAATATAAAGAAAGTGTTGTTGCACCCTATAGAGGGAAACTGCCGGATGCAGTTATTAAAAATATGGAGGAACAGCTTTCAGGTTCATGTACTGTTGAAATTGCTGCCTTCAATGAATTTTCAACATTTATAACCGATGAAAAGGCAGAGCAAGAATATGACCATATCATTTTTGATACAGCACCTACAGGGCATACACTTAGAATGATGCAGTTACCATCAGCCTGGAGCAATTTTATAAGTGAAAGTACACATGGAGCATCCTGTTTAGGCCAGCTTTCAGGGCTTGAAAGTAAAAAAGAGATTTATAAAAAAGCAGTAGAAACATTATCAAATAAAGATTTAACTACTCTTATTCTTGTTTCACGTCCGGAAAAAGCACCTCTTAAAGAAGCTGAAAGAGCTTCAAAGGAACTTAAGGATTTAGGCGTTAACAATCAAATACTTATAATTAATGGTGTGCTGCAAAGTTATGATGATAATGTATCTCAAAGCCTTTTTGATAAGCAGCAAGAGGCTTTGAAAGATATACCTATTGATTTAAAAGATATTCTAACCTATGAAATTCCACTTAGAGCCTACAATATAACCGGAATAGATAATGTAAGGGCATTTTTATATAAAGATAATATATAATGGTAGCTGTGAAAAGATAAATTCTCAACAGATTCCTAAACTTAAAGATGTTATAGATGACCTGTATACATCTGGTAAAAAAGTAATATTCACCATGGGTAAAGGCGGAGTTGGAAAAACAACTATTGCAGCAGCTATTGCATTAGGTATTGCTCAAAAGGGTGCTAAAGTTCACCTTACAACAACAGACCCTGCAGCTCATCTTAAATTTGTTATGGAAGAAAGCGATAATATCACAATAAGTAGAATTGACGAACAAGCGGAGCTTGCTAAATACAAGGAAGAAGTACTCAGCAAAGCAAGGGAAACAATGGGTGATGATGATATCGCCTATGTTGAAGAAGATTTAAGATCACCCTGTACGCAGGAGATTGCTGTTTTTAGAGCTTTTGCTCAAATTGTAGAGAAAGCTAAAAATGAGGTTGTTGTTATTGATACAGCACCCACAGGGCATACTCTTTTACTTCTTGATTCAACCCAAAGCTATCATAGAGAAATTAAACGTTCGCAAGGTGATATCCCGGAGTCAGTTAAAAACTTATTCCCTCGTTTGAGAAATGCTGATGAAACCGAAGTTCTAATCATTACGTTAGCAGAAACCACACCTGTCTACGAAGCAATAAGGCTTGAATCTGACCTAAAACGCGCTGGAATTAATAGCAAATGGTGGATAATCAATTCCAGCTTATATGCAACTGAAACAACGAATAAAATGCTCAGGGCAAAAGCCAGCAGTGAGATTGAATGGATAAACAAGGTTGACAAGCATTCAGATGGTAATTTTGCGATTATAGAGTGGAAAGCAGATGAAATCAAAGGTGAAAAGTTATTGGATTTAATACAATAATATGAGCTGTCAATGTTGTACAGCTTGATTTTGTAGCAAATTAAATCTAACTTTAACATGCCGCTATCTCCGGTTAATTACATTATTTGAATCAGAATGGGGCATTAAAGGCTAGTGAAGATCTAGTGAGTATAAGGGAGGGTGAAACATTGGATGCAAATGAGAAAAAGGATGTAATTAAAGAGAAATACGGTAAAATTGCAATATTAGGTGGTTCATGTTGTTCTAGTGGATGCTGTGGAGATTCAAGTGCGGCAGATCTATCAAAATCTATTGGCTATTCTGAGAATGACATCAAGGCTGTTCCGGATGCGAATCTGGGTCTTGGCTGTGGGAACCCAACAGCGTTTGCCGGGTTAAAGCAAGGCAATATTGTGCTCGATCTTGGTTCTGGGGCTGGATTTGACTGTTTCCTTGCAGCAAAACAGGTAGGAAACTCGGGGAAGGTTATAGGAGTTGATATGACCCAGGCTATGATTGAAAAGGCACAGGCTAACGCTTTGAAATACGGTTATTCAAATGTTGAATTTCGTCTGGGAGATATCGAAGCACTTCCTGTTGAGAGTAACTCAGTGGACGTCATTATAAGTAATTGCGTAATTAACCTGGCTCCAGACAAAGAAAAAGTTTTCAGACGAATCATTCAGGGTCTTGAAGCCAGGCGGCGCAATGTATATTTCTGATATGGTTCTTCTGGCAGAGCTTCCTGAAGATTTCAAAAACGACGAAGACCTGCTGATAAGCTGCCTTGCAGGTGCCTTGCTTAAAGAAGATTATCTCGGACTTTTAAATAAAGCCGGATTTTCGGTAGAAATTTTGAATGAAGACCTGGATATAAGCAAAAGACAGTATAGTGGACTGCCTGCCGAGAGTTTGAAGCTTAAAGCCTTGAAGTAGTGGAAGTAAGGGAGATCTCTCACGTTTTTAAGTCATGGCTTACACCTTAAAATGTAAAATCCAACACGGTGTATCCTATGTTCAACTTTTTTCTTATGCCATGATTTTTTCTTTTTTATTTTCAGTTATTAAGTTAATATTATTGAGAATTCTAGACAGAATCTAATATTTCTCAAAAGTCTCTAACTGTTAAGCTTGATAATGAATTTAAATCACTGAGCAGTAATTGTGAATACAGTTAAAAGTGATTAAATTCAGCTTAGGATCTGTCACGAAATAACTTGAGTAATACATTTTCATTTTTGAACAAAATAGGTTTAGCCGTTTATGAAAATGTTCAAGTAAAGTGTAAAAATGTCATCAAGTTATTTCGCGGTGGGTACTTAATTGGATTGCAAGATCTCAAGCGTTTTCTCAAGAGCTTCTGAAACTTCATTTTCCTTAAGATCTTTGTCTTTGTTCTTTTTGATTCCCAACTCTGATATAATTATGTGACTGTCTACTTTGAAGCCTGCCAGTTCAAGAGTTTTGCTCGCGCAGTTTACCGGGCAGCCGTCAATAACAATTATCTTATCGGAAGCTTCTGCAGACTTCATGATTCCTGAAGCCCTTGCTCCAATCCCTGCAGTACACATCAGGTTTCCGAATCCCTTTTTTTCGAGCTCGATTGCAATTTTATTTGAAAGCTGTCCTACATTCGAACCTCCAACACATGGAAAAATTGCGATGTTTGCACCGCAGCAGTTACATTTTGCCTCTTCTGACATTATCATTCTCTCCTTCTTACTTTATTTTTTAATACTGCTTAATGTACACTGAAAATAATTCTTCTTCTTTTTTATTCGGTGACCCATTTTTTAATTTCTTTTTCATCAGGAACCTTACCCACAGTTTTCACGTCGCCATCAATGACAACTGCAGGGGTGATCATAACGCCGTATTTTAATATCGTCTCAATGTCCTCCACTTTAACGACTTCAGCTTTGACACCAGTATTCTTCAATACTTTTTCTACAACTTCCTTTGTTTTATTGCATTTTGAACAACCGGTTCCAAGAATTTCGATTTTCATATTTTAACCTCTTGTCCTTTCTCTATTTTTATTTTTTAGTATTTCTTTCATCTTTTTCAAATTCAGAATCAGAATATCTTGGTGCTTACTTTTTTATAAAATTATGTTGAACAGATATCCCGTAAAGATGATCGATAATGTAACGATTAGTACAAAAGCTCCTATCAACTCGTTTTTAAGCACCTTTTTTAAAATTATAATTTCAGGGAGGGAAATTGCATTAACGGCCATAAGGAAGGCTAGAGCAGTCCCTACTGGAAGCCCTTTGCCAATTAAGCTTTCTACTATAGGGATCATAGCCATAACGTTAGAGTAGAGGGGTACCCCTATAAGAACTGCAATTGGAACGGCAAGTGGGTTGTCCTTGCCTGCATATTTTTCCAGGATACCTTCGGGTGCGTATCCATGGAAGATGCCGCCAAGGGTGACTCCAATAATCACATAGATCCAGACTTTTCCTACGATATCTTTAACACTGTCATAGGCGACAGCAGCCCGTTCTTTTATGTTCAAGTCTTCAGGCTTCTTGGTCTGACCCCCCACTTTAATCTTGTAAACGAAATCGGCTACGTACTTTTCCATCTTCAGGAGACCTATAATATATCCTCCAAACACTCCAAGTAAGGTGCCTGAGACGACATAAATTAGAGTTGCTTTAAGCCCAATTGTGGCCCAAAGAGCAGCAATTGCTGCTTCGTTTACAAGGGGAGAGGTAATAAGGAAGGAGAAAGTTACCCCTAGAGGAATTCCAGCTTCTACGAACCCTATGAAAATTGGAACGGACGAACACGAACAAAAAGGTGTTATTATTCCTATTAGTGATGCCAGCAGATGGTAGTGGAGTCCTTTTTTGCCTCCAAGAACTTGCCTGGTTTTTTCAGTGGTAATATAGGTCCTGATATAGGAGATCACAAAGATCATAAAGGCCAACAGGATGAAGATTTTCATTACATCATAAATGACGAAGTTGACACTTGCTCCAAGGCGTGTTTCAGGTGCAATCCCAAGCACCTCATATGTCAGTTTGTCAGCAATCCATTGAAGAGGATAGAATATGTCAACCATTTTAGAACCCTTCTTGATATTTCTTTCACCCAACTTTTATGAATATCACTCTCTTTCATCAACTTTAGGCAACATTTGTTATTCAGTATATCAATATATATTGATATTACTTTATGAGATATAATGTTAACGATAAAGATTGAATCCTGTTTCTGTTCAATATTGAATCATATCTCTGTTTAATAATGGGAACATTTGTACCGATTAAAAGTGCATATTATGACCTCAAAAAAGACTTTAAGAGAGATTTCCTGACTACAAATCTTAAATAAATCCGGTAAACATATCCCAAAGGCAAAACCAATGAATTAAAATCAAAGAAGAAAACATCATAAAGTATGCTAACTGCTGCTAAAGAAATAGCAAAGAAAAAAGTCTTGTCTTTTTTAAGGAGATGCTTATGGTGCCAAGAACCTGTAAAATTACCTTCATATAGGTTTATCGGGCTGGACAAGTCTAGTTTTGACTGAAGTAATGATAAAAGTAATTATTCTTTAAGAACTTCCAAAATCTTCCTGATTTTTTCATTTTCTATAGAATAAAGTCTCATATTCCCTTCTTTTCTTACTTTAACTATCCCCCAATCTTGCAACTTTGCAAGATGCATTGAGGTATTTGATTGAGTCTTACCGATTATTTCCGGAATTTCACATGCACATAATTCTCCTCTGTGGCCGTATTTTCTCTCTCTGGATTCGCATTCGGCTTCAAGGAGAGCCTTGATAATTCTGTACCTTGTATCCTCGCTTAAGGCTTTGAAAAGCTGTATATTTTCTTCATCAATCATATCAATAATCATTGATTTATCACTGATTTAAGAAGCTATATATACCTTTCCAGGACTGAAATTGGGCTTGCTTCTTATTATGGAAGTGACAGACAAAAAACTGGTGTTATTTCCCGAATGTCTGCAAGATCCAGTCTTTTATCTCATCTCTGACCCGCCTGAAGACCTTTAGTTTCTCCTCCTCCGATCCCACAGCCGCGGCAGGGTCCTCGAAACTTTTGTGAATTACTTCTCTTGCTCTGGGAGATTTGGTCGGAAGCTCCAGATTTGTGCTGCAGATCGGACAGGCCACTTTAGCCCGGTCGCAGACTGTGACCGCCACGTCAAATATGGTGTCCTGAAATTCCTGGGGAGTTTTGGAGCGCTGACTGGAGATATCAATGCCTATTTCATTCATGGCTATAACAGCGCGAGGATTAACAGTTGTGGCCTCGACACCGGCGCTGTAAGCATCGTATCGATCTCCATAAATAGCCCTCAAAAGACCTTCGGCCATCTGTGACCTGGCTGAGTTATGGGTGCACAGAAAGAGAATCTTCTTCTTTTCCTGTGATCTCGTACTTGTTTCCATGTCATTGTTATTGCGCATAATGACAGATCAGCATTGTGATTGTTCCTGTATCTGGATTCGAGAAATTCGGGAAGCCAGAAGATTTCGTTGGTTTTATTTCTCATCTTCCAGCTGCATTCTGTGCTTCTTTTACAATCTCCTTCATCATTTCTCCGACAAGATTTGCTTTTTCGCAGTGAGATGCCTCTTTTGGCTTACAATTCAGGAGAATACTCATTGCTCTGTCAGCCATCCGGTAAAACTTCATGTCCTCAAGTCTGACTAGAAGCCCGGATAAGCTTTCGCTAAATTCCCTGCATTTGTCGTGGTTGCAGACTGCTTGCTGATGCAGCTGACAGACAGATTGCAGCTCCTTTACGACTTCTTCCGGGATATTCTCGGCCATAAGAATTTATCCAGTCTAACATTTCTTTCAATAGAGTTTTTAAGAATAGTTAAGTCTATGAAAATAAATCCAAGATTTTCAATTGTAATATCAAGCAATAATATAACTTAAGAATGTAGTACTAAATTTATAATTTCATATATTAAAAACCTGTATCATAGAATATTGTCGTACATTAAAATGTATACGCATGCCTACAGTATTCCATTATATCCTCTATAAGAGCAGCATAAAAGTCATCCGGAACTATAACTTTTTCGCCTGCCCTGATGGCTCTGGCCTCAAGATCTTCTTTACAAGCACAAATTCTGAATTCTGGCTGCTCCTCTATCCCCGTAAGTAGATGATACACTCCGTCTCCAACAAGGTAAATTCTGGCGTTCCCGGAAAGACAAGCCAGTTTTAGGCATAATTCTGATCTGGGGCTTATGGGAGGCTTTGTCAGCAGGAATACATCATATTGATCTTGATTCATACTTTCACTCCTGTATATTATTTACCAGCTGGTGTCCCTTTAAAGCAAGATGATAAAGTCCGAACTTCCCATTTCTTCTAGAAAATCCTCTTCGTCTGTCAGTTCTAAGGTTTCTATCAATGTCTCGCCAAAGAGACATCTCTCCACCAGCGAGGGTTCATGCACAATAACTCTCAACTCCCCATATGCATAGAGAATATCTGCAAGGTTTGGCAATCCAAGTTTTTGGCTGTCTTGACCTACAACTGCAAGATAAACTCCGTCTCCGTAAAGGCCGAGGGTCACATTCATCCCATTAAGGCTTACTGCAGCCGCATTCAATGCTCCAAAAGCCTTTTCACTGCCGTATGGCGCAGTGTCCAGCAGATAAAATACGGATTTCATTGATCTGAACCTCACGAAAATCAGGTCTATTATTAAAGCCTCATCTCGAAAGTGAAATTACCTTGTCACTCTTACTCAACATTTCCGATAGCTCATACAGGCTAGTAATTCTTATTCCAGGAAAATAATCTTTGCAGTTGCTTCCTTCTATAATCTCTTCTTCTGGAATGTAGCCTCTTGCACCAGCACACCGTGCACAGGCTCTGATTACAGCCCCTTGTTCCGCAAGTCCGGAAAAAAGTTGGCCTGCATTGGTAAAGAAGGATGGATTCTGACCTATTTTGGGAATATGCACTGCGTCCAGGTACAGGAATATATTTACTTTATAATGTTTAAGTGCAGTCTCTGCAAGTTTGTAGGCAATCTCAGCATATTCGGAAATGTAAGGGCCATCAGTAAGTACTATTGTTAGCGTCTTCAAAGCTTCCTCCAAATAATTTGTGCTTAAGTAACACCGGCTCAAATATATACAGCCAGAAATTGTAGTTGCTCCTCATTATATGCATACTCCGGCTCTTTAAGCGGTGTACACTTCTCCAGGGTGACCTGACTAGCCATGAGCTTTATGGCAAAGCTGTAACATCCCTGTTCGCCACATTTGCCACAGTTGGTTTGTGGCAAGTATTTGTAGATATCCATGAGCTCGATCCTGATCTTTTCCCTTGGAGCGGGGACAACACCTTTTAAAATAGCTACATTGATAGTGTTCTTCAGGTTTTCGAGCTCTTCTTTAGCTTCATCCTCGTTTTTAACCATTCTCATACTGATTTTTCCGCTACCATAAATAGTTGTAATAATTTCTCCACTTTTAACTATCAAGCTATCTTTTCTATCCAAATAATTGCCTCTAGGAAAGATAGGCTCAAGGATTTTCAAGATTCCACCCAAAGGTGGAGCCATATTTGCAATTACCCTGAATTTTGAGGAATCTGCTATACACGGCAAAAGCTGCCTGATTTCTGCAATTTCCACAGGTTTTGCCTGAGACAGATCTTTAATTTCCTCAGTAGCGTTTTCTTTCTTACCTTTCAGGAAGTTTTTGCCGTATTCACTTAATTTGACATTTCTTCCTTTTAGCTCAATAAGTCTCGCATCTTGCAAAATCTTAAGATGGAAGTCAGGCATTCCTTTCCCGATTATCCCTTCGATTTCCTCAATATTTCTATCGCCATCCGCCAGGAAATTAATTATTTTCCTTCGGGCCTTATTGGCCATAGCGAAATTTACCAACTTTGTCTCACTCATATCTTCTGACATTTTTACACCTACCAGCGCTATGAAATCTAAATCTACGTTCCTCATGTTTCAGAATATCATCAAGGCTATTTTAACAGTAGAAGCTAATTCTTCCAATTTATTCCTATAATTAATTATGAGATCAAATTCATAAAAACCTAAAAGCCAAATATCAAAAAAGATTGATATTAAAATTTCTTCAATCATCGGATTCTGTCGAAAAGGCATATACAAAAACTGTTAGAAGAGGTAAAAAGAGTAAGGATTTACCTGATTCCTCCTATAAATTATTGAATTCATCATTAGTGATTCCAATTACATGGGTTGTGCTTAGGAATGTTGAAAAATAACTTTAAGTTTTCACTTTGGGAATGACTTTATAACCGCATTTCCCAAATAGCCATCAAAGACAATATCGGTACATAAATACTTGAAATTAAATTTTTGATCCTTAAGTAACAATGGCTCAGATATAAGCAGTCAAAACCTGCAGATGTTCCTTATTGACTGTGTATCTTGGCTCTTTAAGCGGTGTACATCTGTCCAAGATGACTTCTCCTGCCATGAGCCTTATGGCAAAGCTGTAACATCCCTGTTCACCGCATTTGCCACAGTTGGTCTGGGGCAGGTATTTGTAGATGTCCATGATCTCTACCTTGACTTTTTCCCTTGGAGCAGGGACTACTCCTCTTTTGATAGCTTCATTAAAAGTACTTCTAAGTTCCTCGAGTACTTTTCTGGCTTCACTCTCATTTTTAATCATTCCCATGCCAACTTTCCCACTACTATAAACAGTTATAATAATTTCTTCTTTTTGAATTATCAGGCTACCTGTTCTATCCAGATATCTGCCTCTAGGGAAAAGGGGCTCAAGAATTTTCAGGATTCCACCTAATGGAGGAGCTATATTTGCAATTACCCTGAATTTTGAGGGATCTGCTATACAGGGCAAAAGTTGCCTGATTTCTGTAATTTCCACTGGTTTTGCCTGAGAGAGATCCGAAATTTTTTCTGCACTATTGCCTGTTTTATCCTCGAGGAATTTCCTGCCGTACTCGCTTAACTTTACAGTCCCTTCTTCAAACATAATCAGGTTTGCGTCTTGTAAAATCTTGAGATGAAAATCAAGTTTCGACTTCCCGATTATTTCTCTTATTTCCTCTGTATTTCTAGCGCTGTCCTCTAGGATAGCAATTATTTTCCTTCGGGCAACATTGGCCATAGCGAAATTAGCTAATTTTGTCTCGTCTGTATTTTCCGGCATTTCTTACACCTACTAGAGCTATTAAAGCCTAATTTAGAGCTTCCTTATGCTTCAGCAGTACCAGAAATAGTTTTTTAAGAAAAATTCAATTTTCTAAAGTTAATTTATATAATTACTGTATCGATATAAGCAGTCAAAACCTGCAGATGTTCCTTATTGACTGTGTATCTTGGCTCTTTAAGCGGTGTACATCTGTCCAAGATGACTTCTCCTGCCATGAGCCTTATGGCAAAGCTGTAACATCCCTGTTCACCGCATTTGCCACAGTTGGTCTGGGGCAGGTATTTGTAGATGTCCATGATCTCTACCTTGACTTTTTCCCTTGGAGCAGGGACTACTCCTCTTTTGATAGCTTCATTAAAGGTACTTCTAAGTTCCTCGAGTACTTCTCTGGCTTCACTCTCATTTTTAATCATTCCCATGCCAACTTTCCCACTACTATAAACAGTTATAATAATTTCTTCTTTTTGAATTATCAGGCTACCTGTTCTATCCAGATATCTGCCTCTAGGGAAAAGGGGCTCAAGAATTTTCAGGATTCCACCTAATGGAGGAGCTATATTTGCAATTACCCTGAATTTTGAGGGATCTGCTATACAGGGCAAAAGTTGCCTGATTTCTGTAATTTCCACTGGTTTTGCCTGAGAGAGATCTGAAATTTTTTCTGCACCATTGTCTGTTTTATCCTCGAGGAATTTCCTGCCGTACTCGCTTAACTTTACAGTCCCTTCTTCAAACTTAATCAGGTTTGCGTCTTGTAAAATCTTGAGATGAAAATCAAGTTTCGACTTCCCGATTATTTCTCTTATTTCCTCTGTATTTCTAGCGCTGTCCTCTAGGATAGCAATTATTTTCCTTCGGGTAACATTGGCCATAGCGAAATTCGCTAATTTTGTCTCATCTGTATTTTCCGGCATTTTTAACACCTACTAGAGCTATTAAAGCCCAATTTAGAGCTTCCTTATGCTTCAGCAGTACCAGAAATAGTTTTTTAAGAAAAATTCAATTTTCTAAAGTTAATTTATATAATTACTGTATATGGAGTTGATTTCATAAAAACCTAAAAGCCAAATATCAAAAAAGATTGATGGGAAAACTTTCGAATGACCACTTTGTCTAAAGAAGATATGCCAGATTAAAGGTTAAAACAGGAAAAGCACGAAGATAACAGTTTACCCTAAAGTCTCCTTTTTAACCTAATATTTTTTAAGATCTCCAGTTCTAGGGATACTAATGATCTTAAAATCAGTTTAGCAATATTCTCAGGCAATAGTAGATATTCGGAAATATAAAGACCACAGTGAGCACTATGGTCAGTATTTTCAGAATTTCCTCCAATAAGTAATGTTCTTCAAATTATTAGGCTCAAATATATGCAGTCAGAACTTGCAGTTGCTCCTGGCTGATTGCATATTCCGGCTCTTTGAGCGGTGTACATTTATCTAGAGAAGTTTCCCCGCTCATTAGCTTTATAGCGAAAGTATAACAGCTCTGTTCGCCACATTTGCCACAGTTTGTCTGAGGTAGGTATTTGTAGATCTCCATGGGTTCAACCCTGAACTTTTTCCCTGGGAGCTGGAGCGACACCTTTTGCAATAGCCTCATTAATCGTACTCTTTAAGTTTTCAAGAGCCTCTCTGGCTTCATTCTCGCTTTTAATCATGGTCAGAGTGACTTTCCCAGTACTGTAAATAGTTGTAATAGTGTCTCCTTTTTGAATTATCAGGGCACCTATCTTATCTGAATACCTGCCTCTGGGAAAAAGAGGCTCAAGAACCTTGAGGGTTCCCACCAAGTGAAGGAGCCATATTTGCAATTACCCTGAATTTTGAGGAGTCAGCTATACAGGGCAAAAGCTGCCTGACCTCTACAATCTCTACTGGTTTTGCCTGAGAGAGATCTGAAGTTTTTTCCTTACTGCTCTCTTCCTTACCTTTTAGGAAGTTCCTGCCATATTCACTTAATTTTATAGTTTTTTCTTCTATCTCAATCAGACTTGCCTGTTGCAAAAGCTTGAGATGGAAGTCGAGCATTGTCTTTCCTACTGCTCCTTCGATTTCCTCGATATTTCTATCGCCTTCGGCCAGAAAATTCATAATCTTCCGGCGAGTGGCATTAGACATAGCATTGTTAACCAGTTTTATTTCATTTGGATTTCCCGGCATTTTAACACCTACGAAATTTATGAATATGTGATTCATACTTTCATTGAGATGTATTATCTTTAGCAATGTACTCCTTTTAAAAATAAAGTAATTCTTTTAATTAATTATAGAATCTACGTCATAAAAACCCACAAGATGGAAATCAAGAAATCTTGATACGAATTTCAGGATTGATTCAAAAACAAATGCCCTATTTACTGGGAATTTGATTAATGGTCTATTCAAACCGACATTCCGCAGATGTCCTCAAGAAAATCACATTTTGCTTGCTATCATTTTTGGATATTTGCTTAAAAGTTTGAAATTATTATCTCGACTGAAGCATCAGGAAACATAGGTTAAAAGCTCTCATTAATGGCACATGACCGAAAAGTGTGAGATATTTCTAAAACATATGCTTGAATAACCAAAGCAATTTCTAGAAAAAACGATAGCATGAAAAATTGTGGAATTTTAGCGAACATCTGCGGAATGTCGGTTCAAAGATAAACTTATGAATATCCGTTAAATTGTATGATCATTTTATTAAATGATATTAAGATAATTGTTTTTTGAAATGAAGACCATAATAATGCTGTAGCTTAAGGTTGACTGCTAATGTAATACAAATACAAACCCTCATCAGCTCGCTGCAAGCCGTGGGGTCTCCGAGTGGGTGGTGCCTAGGGTCACAGACCTGACTGAGCAAAAGAAGGTTTTATGCACTGTAACCAAACCTGCATGATTATTGAGACCACATATAGGCTACCAAAATAAAAAATCATTCGATTTTGCTATGATTAGTTATTATGTTTGTCGCAATAGGCTTCACAGATTATGCTTGTGCGCTAGCGTTCTTGATTCTTTATCAATCTGAAGCTAAGGAAACTGGATCTTCGCTGTTTTGTGTGGGTAGAAAATATTTTTTCAGTTGAAAAGTAACTACACAAAATAGATAAACATCGACCTTGCATGTGATATTTCACAACAAAAGTTTCTAAATATTAGATCTGTCACTCTTACATTCAGGAAGTGGATCTAAATTACCCACTCGAAACAGCGAAGAGCCAGGAAACATATCCTCGCGCTTATCCCAAAAGCTGCCCCATAATTATCCTGAATGTGGTTTTTAAGCCCGCTACGAGCGTGTGCTTATCTTCTAGGATACGAAAATGCCTACTCTTTTGCGTTTAATTTTCGGGATGCCATTACGTTCTTCTGTCTTAAATTACATGTACACCGAGTCCTATTTTACCTTGAAATTAAACTCGGATATAAGTTAAAGGACACTAAAAGGAAGACTAGGACTACAGGCACCTATCATAAATTTAATTACTTAAAGTTCAGGATATTGGAACCTACATTCGGCAGCAAGCACACCCTAACATCTAAATATCCTTAATTGTTATTTTTTGCATGTTCACTTAAAAAACAGTATCATGCGGACTGTATATTTAATACGATGTACCATATATCAAATTTACACCAAATATATATTAATTATGTTATGGTTAACATTTAGTAATTTTTGATTTAAATTGAATTTCAAAATTTCTGAAAAAAACGATATCAATAGAAAAATTGAATGGATTTTTATGTCGAGCTGCCGAAAGCAGGTTGGAAGCATTACTTTATGCATATCCTGCTTCCCTTACCTGTAAAAAGTTTGCAGACAACGAGAATATTGAGTTAAAAAAGGTGGCAGACGCTCTAAATCACTATACATCAAGCAATTATTTATATACAACTAGACTAAAGAAAAAATCTAGCAGTGGAAAGTACATCTAAATCAATAAAAGCGGTGTCGTAGCATACCTTGAATTTAAAGATCGAATCAAGCTTGGCTTTGATTTAAACCGCCATAGAAGAATCCCGAAGAGATTTGAATCCTATTATGGTATTACCAAAAAAGGAGCTGTAGAACTTAGAGCGTGTCTTAATATTCTTTTCCCTTTATCTTTTTGTTTTTATTCGACCGAGCCTTCTAACCATTAAATGTATCATTGCGGCAAATATTAATGCTTGACTTGATTCTGTCAATCCCTCGTAATCTTTACTTAAACGTCGATATCTACCTAACCATCCAAAAGTACGCTCTACAACCCATCTTCTTGGAAGGACATGGAATCCTTTAACGTTTTCGCTACGCTTTACTATTTCTAATATCCAACCACATGCTGAATTTACCCAATCAACCAGTTTACCTGAGTATCCAGCATCAGCCCAAATTAGTTCCAATCGAGAAAAATTTCCCTTAATTTGTTCCAAAACAAGTTTAGCTCCATCTCTATCCTGGATATTAGCAGTATGGACTACAACTATCAGCAATAGCCCGATTGTATCTACCAAAATGTGGCGCTTTCTCCCTTTCACTTTCTTGGCAGCATCGTAGCCGCGTACACCTGGTGTTTCTGTCGTTTTAACTGACTGGCTATTAGAATACCTGCACTTGGTTCTGGTTTCCTACTATATGCGACTCTCAGATCAGTTCTCAGTGCAGCATTTATTTGTTCCCAAGTTCCATTAAGCCGCCAAATACGGAAATAGTGATAAACAGTTTTCCATGGTGGAAAATCGTGGGGTAACAGGCGCCAAGCACAGCCAGAACGTAGCAAATAAAATATCGATTCAATATTTCTCGATATGAATGAACACGTTTTTTACCACGATTAGTAATAGGAGTAGGGATATGAGGTTTAATTATTTCCCATTCTTCACCTGATAAATCACTTGGATAAGGAATGGCTGAAAAATAACTTCAAGTTTTCACTTTAGGAATGACTTTATAACTCCATTTCCCAAATAGCCATCAAAGACAATATCGGTATACAAATACTTGAAATTAAATTTTTGTCATTCCTAAGCAATTCCCTTATTTGGTTCTAACATTAACGAACAAACTGTCTACCATGAAATATATAATTTTAAGACACGCTCTAAGGCTGGTTAACATGTGGCTCAACTCCCACGGCATATATAAGCAATGAAACATTTTTGCATGAAAATTTTGCATAAGAAACTAATGTCTTGCTAATGTAAACCCAACAAATACACACAAATATGGCACACCATTTCAAAAGCGCCATCAGTGAAAATTATCAAAATATAATGTCGACCTGCCGAGAGTAGGTTGCATTCACTCTTTTGGTTTATTCT
>CAVRNH010000020.1:0-48034 GCA_963722085.1 uncultured Methanosarcinaceae archaeon
AAAAAGCTAGGTGCCTACTTTGAGTTTTGAATTTAAAAATTTAAATTTGTATGGGACCTACGCAATGCAACTGAGAAACCAGTAGCGCAAATAACTGTCGCTGTTTATACTATTCCTCAAGTGCGTAAGTCCCATTATGAAATACTTTAATACATTAGATTTCTAAAAGCTAAGTGTCCTAATTTCCTTGTCAATATATTTATTTCTTCATTCATGGATAGTTCTTATCTTCTATGGATAGTTCTTATCTTCTATGGATAGTTCTTATCTTCTCCCAAAACATCTCCAGTCCCAATCTCTACAGAACCTTATCCAATCCCAATCTAGACAGACCCTTCTCCAGCCCCAGTCATCACAGACCGATCTTCCTTTGAATCTGTCCCAGTCTCTACAGAATCTTCTCCAGCCCCAGTCGTCACAAACCCTTCTCCAGCCCCAGTCGTCACAGACCCGCCTGCAATTCCGATCGCCATCTCGTATCCTATCTCGTCTGTCATCTATATCTGCAACGCGGTCTCGTCTGTCATCTATATCTGCAACACGGTCTCGTCTGTCATCTATATCTGCAACGCGGTCTCGTCTGTCATCTATATCTGCAACGCGGTCTCTTCTGTCATCTATATCTGCAACGCGATCTCGTACGTTATCGTTTTGTGCGCTCACTACAGAGACCATCATTGACATTAAAAGCAAGACCAGGATAGAAATACCCATTATTTTTTTTGCTCTGTCAAACATTAGTTTTCCCATTTGTCCACACTCCTAATTTTTGTTTAATTTGATACAATTTGAAAACTGTAGATTTCTTGTTTTCACTTCAGGTCAGCAGATACAAAAACAAAGAATTTTTTCTGGTTATTTATCCAGATTAATCTCTGGAATAGTTAATTATTGACAAATTTTTCGATTACTTTGTTCACCGATGTTTTATGCGCCGATGAGAGTAATTTCAAATTGTATCGGTAGGAGATTATTATTAGATAATATAATATCTAGAGAAATATAAATAAGAAACCAATATTAATTTAAAATTGAGGTTATCTAGTCAAGTTTCCGCAGATATATCCCCAAAAGTATTATTTTTTATATAGTTTTTCTTACATTCCGCATAAATATACAAAAAGATACTGGTTGTTCAATATAGCTGTGTACTAAGATTCATATAGTCTTGTAGTTCTGCTTGGAACCTGGTATTCCAGCTTAAGGAGTTAGAAATCAATATACAAAAAAGGATGGCATTAATTAACTGGGTTAAAGAAAAATGATCAGTTAATAACGATAATCTATTGATATAGCAATTGAATATTAACTATCTCACCAAACGGAATAACATGTATTTGAAAGAATAAGGATTCTTGAATTTTGCAGGGTTCTTGGATTCTGCACTACTTACTCACTAAATTTTTCCTATAACCGAAATCCTTATTGTAAAGCCCGCTCTATGGCAGGAGTATGGAAATGCAAAGGGAAATCCAGATAATATGTGGAACTACAAGGATTCCGAATCTATCCGGCTTTCTAAAAACAGTAAGTTCTATCGCTTCCGAAAACGAAGTTGTCATCCAGGGACTGAATGCAGATTTGATTGCAGGTGAGAGACATCTTCATTTTGCAATAGGAAAAGCTCTTCGGGCAGTTGCTGCAGGCAGAAATATAGCAAAAGATCCAGGGATTGAAATTATGCGGTATGCAGCCGGAGTAAGGCAGATTGAGAGAAGCTTTTCTATAGGGCTGCATGAAGGAGAAAACAATGTAGTTTTCGTGTTGCTAGGGAAAATGGACAATTTGATTCGGGCTCTTTCTGCGATCAGAGAACTTATTGATGAAAAGCCTTGCTCTGAGCTACTTGGTTATTCTGGATCCAAAAGGGAAGGAATCCTTTCTCTATTTGGCATTACAGATGCAGAGATTGACGCTTCAGGCGAAGAGCACATTCCTGAACTCGTGATTGAAAGAGTGGCACTAGTAGACTTTTTAAAGTAAAAGTTAACTGTACTTATATCCAAAACTGGCATTCAACTTCTCATCCGCACTTTTTTCAAACCAGTCCATCAGGGAAAAAGCCAGATTTTTGGAACCTTCAAAACGGTCTTCCTGTTCGTAGATTTCCTTTTCGGACTGCACATATTTTCCTTTGACAAGCTCATGCCCTGAATCGTCAATGAGGTTTCTTATCCATTGCCTATCGGCTTCAGGATGAAATTGCAGCCCAAGAATATTTCCATTATAAATGAAACCCTGGTTCTGACAGGCTTCACTCTCAAAAAGCCTTATTGCACCTGTGGGAATATCAAATGTATCCCCAGCCACATGAAAGCGGTAAAAAAACTGAACTTGCAGTATGGAAGATTTAAATTTATGCTACTGTCCTCGTTTGTTCCTTTAAGAGATCTGACCGTGTGCCAGCCCATTTCCTTAAATCGGTTATTTGTTACTTTTCCCCCCAGTACTCAGCAATCATCTGTGCCCCAAAACAACTTCCAAGTATGGGTTTACCTGTCTCTATAACTTTTCTAACAAATTCTTTTTCTGGTTTTAGCCAGGGATACTCTTTCTCCTGGTAAACACTCATTGTACCACCCATTATCAGAAGCAGGTCAAATTCTTCAGGGGCAGGGAAAGCTGCTTCCTCATAAAGCAGGGTTTTTGTAAGCGTATGCCCTTTTTGGACAATCCATGTCCCGATGTTTCCCAGGGTCTCTTTTTTTATGTGCTGTAGGCAGTGAATTTTCACAGATAATTCTTCTTAAAGATTAAAATGGAACCAGTGGAGCAAATAACATGTATTAAGTTTGGGTGTTTTAGTCATTCTTTTATATTTCTTGTCTTTATTCTTTATTCTGAAGTCTGTCTGAAGTGTTTTATTTGCAGGGCCTTGTGCGAAAATATTTCATAATATTTATATATGTTTCCGGCCCGTCCAATAGATTCATTAATATATATTGTGTTAAGAGATCACATTAACAGGCAAAGGAAAAATCGCAAAAGAATTCCATTACCAAGAAGTAGAAATGGGAGTTGATATCATACCTCATCCAAAGACAGTAGAAGAAATGGTGGATAGTGCAGGACCTATTGAGTACGAGTTATTGCCAAAGCTTGTTAGGGTGACTGAAACTGCGGCAATTGCCGCAGCTTACCAGATGGGACGCGGGGATAAGAAATTTGCCGACCAGGTAGCAGTTGCCGCTATGAGGAGGATGCTGAATAAGCTTGATATGAAAGGCATAATTAAGATAGGTGAAGGAGAAAGGGATGATGCCCCCATGCTCTACATAGGGGAGCAGGTAGGAACAGGAAAAGGGGACCTTGAAGTTGATATTGCAGTCGATCCCCTTGAGGGAACAAACCTTTGCGCCGACGGCTGTCCGGGTTCAGTTGCGGTTATGGCCATGGCCGAAAGAGGTGGAATTTTTCACGGTCCCGATATCTATATGGATAAGATTGTCGTCGGACCTGATGTGGTACGATACGAGCTGAAGCATCCGGATGAAAAGATTGATCTGGATGCGCCTGTCAAACACAACCTCGAGATTGTTGCAAAAGCCCTCGGAAGGAACATTGAAGAGCTTGTGGTCGTAATCCTTGACCGACCAAGGCACGCACAGAAAATAACCGAGATTCGGGAAGCTGGAGCCCGGGTAAGGATGATCAGTGACGGAGATCTTATGCCAGGCGTTGCGACTGCAGTCCGTGGGTCAGGCATTCACGTGGTTATGGGTGCAGGAGGCTCGGGCGAAGCTGTCTTGACAGCTGCTGCAATTAAAATCCTGGGCGGAAAAATTCTTGCAAGACTTGTCCTGCCAACAGTTGCAAACGGTAAAACCAAGAAAGAGATAGATGATGAGATTGAGGAAAAGATGCCCAGGCTCGAGACTATGGGAATTACCATGGAGAAGCTCAACGATGTTCTTGATACTGATAAACTTGTTCCAGGTAATGACATAATCTTTTCAGCTACAGCCGTAACTTCCGGCTATTTCCTGCGTGAGGTCAATCTTTTCGGTGCCGGGGATGCCAGGGTACACACTGTTTCTATGGGCGCATCCGGTGCTGTCAGGTTTACAGACAGTATTTATATAAAGGATAAAGGGAAAACTCCTCTTTACCTGTAAATCCTTTTTACCTACTTTCATTCTTTTCTGAAACACGGGTTAAAACAGGGTCAAAACTGTTAAGGTCCAATGTTGTTAAGGTCAATGCTGTTATGGTCAAGTATTGATAAGTCAAGTTTTGATAAAATCAAGCTTTGATAAGATCAAGTATCGATAAAGTCAATTGTTGTTAAGGTAAATTCTCTAAACTTCAAACAGCATATGACTAATAAACTGATGAAATAAAGAAGCTACTTAATTAAGCAAATTAAATTTAGAGTCAAAATATGAAGATTTATCTTGAGAGTTTTGGTTGTTCTGCAAGCCAGGCGTCAGCTGAAATCATGAAGGCAAGTTTAATGCAGCTCGGGCATGAGTTGCTTGATTCTCATACTGCTGACCAGGCAGAAGTCTATATCTGCAATTCCTGCACTGTTAAATACACAACAGAGCAGAAGATTCTTCACAAAATCCGCAGCATGGGCGAGAGAAGTGTGGAAGTGATAGTCTCTGGCTGCATGCCCGAAGTCCAGCTTGAAGATATCCTTCACGCAAACCCCGAAGCTCATATTCTGGGCATAAATGCGATTTCTCGTCTTGGTGATCTTCTCTCTTCAATCGAAAAGAGAAAAATTCAGGGTCCTGTCATAGGTGATCATCTCGAAATCCGTACCTCTGAACCCCGTGGTTTTCTGAATGTCCCACGCGAACGCGCAAACCCTAATATTCACATTTGTCAGATTTCCCAGGGCTGTAACTTCGCCTGCTCCTACTGCATCGTAAAACAAGCAAGAGGCAAACTCAACTCTTTTCCGCCAGATGAGATAGTTGAGGATATCCGTTCTGCAGTTGCAGACGGATGCAGGGAAATCTGGCTCACCTCGCAGGACGACAGCCAGTACGGAATGGATACTGGGTTCAGGTTTCCCGAACTCCTGCGCATGATCTCAGAAATTCCAGGCGACTTTAAGGTCAGAGTCGGAATGATGAACCCCTTTTCAGTATTCCCAATTCTCGATGATCTTGTGGATGCTTTTGATTCCGACAAAATCTTCAAACTCCTTCATCTCCCTATCCAGTCCGCCTCTCACTCCGTACTGAAGAAGATGAACCGTCTGCATAAAATGGATGCAGTAGATACAATCATTACAAAATTTCGTTCTCGTTTCGAAGATCTCTCCCTCTTCACAGACATAATCGTCGGCTTTTGCGGCGAGACAGAACAGGATTTTGAAGAAACCGCCGAATGGATAAAAAAATACCGTCCTGAAAAGGTAAATATCTCTCGTTACTCACCTCGTCCGCACACGAAAGCATTTTCCTTCCGAAACCTCGACTCTCGGGTTTCCGTGCAGCGTTCCCATGTGCTGCACAAAGTCTGCGAACGGATAAAGCTTGAATCCAAGCAGGCAATGATTGGTTGGAAAGGCAGAGTTTTTGTCTCAAAATATACAGAGATAGGTGATGTCCTTACTCGCACGGACTCTTACCGTCCTGTTGTCATAAGCGGCTCGAATCTCAGACCAGGCCAGTATGCCAATATAGAAATCATTTCTGCAAAGCCAGGTTATTTCCTCGGCAAACTTATCAGCGAAGAGTGAGGCTTTGACTCTATTTCTTCTCAACTGTATATTTTATTATTCTAGACTTTTTATCTGAAATTCAGAATTATTAGCTCATTTTCCATAAGATGCATTTATATAACATTCTTTGTAAATACAAATTAGAATAACATCCCATAATCTTAGCTTTAATAACCGTGTTTTTGTGCCTCTGTTTTAGTTGAATGAAGTATAAATTATAGCATAAGGGGGGTTTAATGCTGGAAAACATTACAGCTGGAACATGTGTACATCTCTTATCCCAAATAGAGGATGAAACTCTTGATCAATTCTGGAAAGATATCTCTGCAGGGAAATATCCAATAATTGATCTTGAAGGGAATTTGGGTTATTCACTTTCGAGCGAGGAAGATGGCATTCAGTTTGTAAGAAACGATTTTATGCCTACAGTCCATACAGGATATGAGTTCGTTTTTGGGAATATTTTCTTGCCAGATACAATTCAGGCACTCCTCTCCGAGAACAAAGTTTTACTTCTCATGGTTTATAGTAAAACTACCCAGAACCTTTTATTATCTAAATTGGATGTAGACATTAGGTATATGATTGATCTTCCCCGCGGAGAGTATTCCTTTTTTGCATTTATTCTGGATACAGGAGCTAAAAGTCTCTTAGATTCAACAATCTACGCTATAGGTCTCCCTTGTAAAGGAGATTTCAATAATCCAGAATTTGAGAATTTTTACCTTGAACGTCCTGTTGACATTGAGGATTCAATTGACCCTACTCCAATAGATATCAAGCGTGGAGGGCCCTTCTACCTCAATTTGATTATGCTGGATATCAATATAATTCCGGACTGTCACACTTTATTTTCAAATCTCTTGCAGGAAGACGATCAATCACCTCCTCTTTGAAAATGACAATGATTATATAATTACAATTTCCAATAATTTCGAATGCAACTGTATACTGAATACGAAAAGATAGAACCTTACATTACTAAAGATGGTTCAATAATTCGTGAACTCATGCATCCTTCAGTCCACGGCAACTCAAACCAGAGCCTTGCGGAAGCCACTGTGCCTGCTGGCAGAAAAACTATTCTTCACAGACACCGGATAACCGAGGAAATCTATCACATTACAGAAGGTAATGGGATAATGACTCTCGGCTCTGAAAAATTCGAGGTAAGAAAAGGGGATACCATTTGTATTATGCCTGGAACTTCGCACCGAGTTCAAAACGCAGGAAAAGAGCCGCTTAAGATTCTTTGCTGCTGTGCGCCGGCTTATTCGCATGAGGATACGGAATTGCTGGAATGAACGGATAAAAGCCGCAAATTTGGTCTTAGAATTTTTTGTTGTATCAAAGAAATTTTTCCGGGATGAATTAATTACTCCAGTGATTTAATTGCATTATAAATGTCTAAAACTATTCCATCCCATGAATATTTATATCTAATTTTAATTAATTTCTTTGACATTTCTTCTCTTATTTGTGGGTTTTTAATCAAAAATTCTATTTTTCTTTTAAAATCTTCAACATTATAATCAACATATAGTATAGAATCATCTTCTCCAATATCAGTTAATGATTCGCATTTCGTGCATATAATAGGTTTTCCGCATCCTATATATTCATATAATTTTGTTGGAGAACTTCTATTTAAGTATCCGACGTTTGGATTATAAGGCATAATACATGTGTCCATATCCTGGAATATCTTTCTGATTTCTTTTCTTGGAACTTCTTTCCTGACTATGAGATCACTTGTCTCAATGGTTTCTTTCAGCTCTTCTGAGATGCCTTCTCCATAAGGACCGATAATGTATAATTTTAAGTAGGGATATTTTTTTTGAAGCTCTGTAGAAGCCTGAACGAGTATATCAATACCTCTGTTTTTTGTTATCCCCCCTACATAACAAATATTGAATCGATCCTTAATGCTTTTATACGGATCTGGATAATCCTCTATGAAACTCTTTTCAAAGCCATTGGGACTGAATACAATATTTTTTGATGGAAGATTATATTGATTCTTAACATAGCTCCACATTTCTTTATTCAACATTAATAACAATTTTGCATTTTCAAGGCAGTATTTTTCAAGTTTATGATTTAATGCTGATTTGCCACTCCCAATTGCTTCTGCTTGCTCAATTGTATCCTGAACATCCATTATTATTTTTAAGTTAAAATATTTGCAGAATCTGAAAAGAACTCTATTTTGAATTGTTGTCACGGAAGACGGATAATTAAAAAATACTAATGGTTTCCTCTTCCATAATATAAATGTTGAACTTAGAGCAACAATCGATTTAATTATATTATTATATGTTATATTAACAAAATTAGTTCGTGGAAGTTGTTTGTAGGGTATTGAAATAAGATTTACATCACTAAACATCCTTAAACCATTTAATAAGTAATGTTCTCTCGTTAAGCTTGCAGAGATATTATTTTGCAAATCTCCTAAGATTTCTCCGTTATCAATCATAAAAATATTAATCATTTATAGCACTTATCTTTTTATTTAATTTGTTTCGAATTCATTTATTCTAGCCTATTTTTAGATTAAGGTTATATTAAAAAGCTATGATAATTATGAAAATTATAAAGTAAGTTGAATAGTAGTACATCAACAGAATTTAATTATGAATTTTGGGATTAGCTTATCTTTATTGGCTCTTCGATGTTTTGTGTGGGTCGAAAATATTTTTTCAGTTGAAAAGTAACTGCACAAAATAGATAAACATCGATCTTGCATGTGATACTTCACAACGAAGTTTCTATATTAGATATGTCACTCTTACATTCAGGAAGTGGATCTAAATTACCCACTCGAAACAGCGAAGGGCCAATTTATTTATTTTTCCCTTTCCATTTTATCCCTTAATATCCAATATATAATCTTAATCAATTGCTATAATCTTAAAGATTTTATAAGTCTAATATATGAACGAACCACAACAAATCGTGAAGATGAAAAAAAGGTTCATAAATCTTGGTGGTACGATAATTGTCAATATAGCTATAAAATATGAAAAGTAATTAACGCTATTATTGAATAAAGCCTTGATAAGAGCTTTAAGCCTTCAAAACTATCTATATTTTATGGAGAGGGCGTCCACTGAATTAAGAAAATCTGTCGGAGCACTTAATTAAAATTATCATCCCATGTCGAGCTTATCTAAATTATATTTTAAGCTTAACTTCAAAAGACCAAAAAGTAAACTACGATGGAACTGGGGGGCAGAAAGTAATGGGTGTTAAGGACAATATCAGCTTATTATTTATCTAGATAGTCATAAAATCAATGAACATACTAAGGTAACAATGCCCTGACATTAGAAATCATGGATATAGTATGGTATTTTTTACAATTTTGAATTCTTGGAAGATCAAATCGGTTATAGAAAGAATATTAAAAATGTTTATATTTAAAGCCTGGAAAATTCTCGGTTAATAAGCATATTAAATTAATTAATTTAGCTCTTTATCTTATAGTCAAAAAATAGTGTGGATAACATGTGTTAAGCGCATTAAACACAATGCTTTCGTGTTAATAATATATTACTAAAGTATGAGATTTCCACTCATTTTGCTTCTTAAGTTGTCTTTTTAACTTTTTAAGCAGATAATAAAATAACAGCCTATATACCGATATATTGATATTTAAGGGATGACCATTTCAATTGGGGAAATTTGGCTGCACTTGTTTTTCAATTTTTAAAGTTCGCCATAAGCCTTGATAATTTATTACAATTATTATCCAAATGGATGAAGAATTCACTAAAAATTGACCATTCGTTTAGAATTAAATATTGGCAGCACCAATGCTGTTTAGATGAGGGGAGTGGAATGGACACTATTAAGAAGTTAAATCCGAATCATGACAGGGCTCGCATTCAGAGGTCAGGGAAATCGGAAGGTATTATACCTATAGATTTGGTGCACGACCATTTTCAGGATTATTTAAAGCTACTCGAAAAGAGAAAGTTAAAACTTATGCATACTTCAAGTTTGGACGGCAATTCTGGGAGTATCTCGGAAGTATCTTACTTGAAAGCCCTTATGGGTTATACATCCTTAACAAACAAAAAAACTCGAAATGCCAGCAATTTAAAGCTGCAAGCTGCCAGGGAAACTGACAACTTTCGAGAGTCTAAAACAGCAGAAACCGATCTCCAAAATGATGAAGGTCTGGGTACGAAAATTATCTCAGCGTCTAAATTAAAGAAAATTCTTGAAGCTGAGAATTCACTCCTTATTCTAGATGTGAGGGAAGAAAATGAACTTTCGGGAAAGCTCGGATATTTTGAGAATTCTGTAAATATCCCCGTTGGGAGCCTGAGGGACAGGATATCGGAGCTTAAGACTATGAAAGACAAAGAGATCATTACAGTATGTCGTTCAGGCATGAGAGCAGCAACAGCCGCTGAGTTCCTTGTCAGGGAAGGTTTTGGGAATGTTAAAGTCCTGATGGGTGGAATGCTTGCCTGGCGAGAAATAGAAGCCTGAAAGAAAGCGGAGGGATTTTATTGGGAAAAGAACAGAGAAAACCTAATCGGCTGATTAATGAGAAGAGTCCATATCTCCTGCAGCATGCTTATAATCCTGTAGACTGGTATTCATGGGGAAAAGAAGCTTTTGAAAAGGCCAGGAAAGAAAATAAGCCTATTTTTCTCTCTATTGGTTACTCTACATGCCACTGGTGTCATGTAATGGCACACGAATCATTTGAGGATGAAGAGGTGGCAGAACTTATGAATCGGGCTTTTGTTAACATAAAAGTGGATCGAGAAGAGCGGCCGGATATTGACAATATTTACATGACAGTTTGCCAGATTATCCTTGGAAGAGGTGGTTGGCCGCTTAACATTATAATGACACCTAACAAAAAGCCATTTTTTGCAGGAACCTATGTCCCAAAAAATTCCCGTTTCAGCCAGACAGGAATGCTCGAACTCATACCCAAAATAGAGGAAATCTGGAGCAGACAGCATGAAGAGGTACTTGAATCGGCTGAAAAGATCACATCTACTATTAATAATATGATCTCAGAGTCTGCAGGAGAAGGAATAGCGGAAACAATAATGGAAGAGGCTTACGATGGATTGCTGAACTCGTTTGACAGTGATTATGGGGGCTTTGATGGAGCCCCTAAGTTTCCTACTCCACATAAATATTTCTTTTTGCTCCGCTACTGGAGACGCAGTGGGAATCCTGAGGCCCTCCATATGGTAGACCATACCCTGGAGAACATGTTTAGAGGAGGAATCCATGACCATCTAGGCTCCGGTTTCCACCGTTATTCGACAGACGGTATGTGGATTGTCCCCCATTTTGAAAAAATGTTATACGATCAGGCTCTTCTTGCGGCTGCATACACAGAAGCTTATCAAGTTACCGGAAAAGAACTGTATAAAGAAACGGCAGAGGAAACTCTTGATTATGTATTAAGAGATCTAACGTCTCCAGAAGGTGGATTTTATTGTGGGGAAGATGCAGATGTAGATGGGGAGGAAGGAGCTTATTACCTGTGGACCTTAGAAGAGATCAGGAGTGTTCTCGGCCCTGAGGAATCCGAATTAATCAGAAAAATGTTTAATCTGAATGAGAGAGGTAACTTTGAAGAAGAGATCAGGGGAAAAAAGACTGGAACTAACATCCTTTATATGACCCAACCCCTGGGAGTCCTTTCCGCGGAACTCAAAATTCCTATAGAAGAAATTAAGGGCAGAGTAAAACTAGCTAAAGATAAGCTCCTGGAAGCCCGAAACAAACGTAAAAGACCTTCAAGAGATGATAAGGTTCTTACTGACTGGAATGGACTAATGATTACAGCTTTAGCAAAAGGCTTCCAAACTTTTGGCGAGGAAAAATATCTAAAAGCTGCCGAAAAAGCCGCTGATTTCATTCTTAAAACTCTTTATAAACCTGGAAAACGGTTGCTTCACCGCTATAGAGCTGGAGAAGCTGGTATATCTGCAAATGCCGATGACTATGCTTTCCTGATTCACGGACTTATTGAACTCTATGAGGCGGATTTTCAATTACGCTATCTTAAAGCAGCTCTCTGTCTTAATAAGGAACTTCTTGAGCACTTCTGGGATCCCGTACAGGGGGGACTTTTCTTTACTGCTGATGACAGCGAATCGCTTATCTTCAGAAAAAAAGAATTTACGGACGCAGCCATACCATCTGGAAACTCCGAAGAGATGTTGAATCTTCTCCGGCTTTCCAGAATAACTGCAAATCCCGAACTGGAGGATACAGCTGAAGGGCTGAAACGTGCATTTTCAAAAATGGTCCGAAAAATACCATCTGGGTATACCCAGTTCCTGTCAGCCCTTGACTTCGGGATAGGGCCTACATATGAAGTGGTAATTGCCGGGAAGGATAAGGCTCCTGATACTGAACAAATGCTTGAAGAGCTCTGGAACTATTTCATTCCTAATAAGGTACTGGTTTTCAGGCCGGAAGGAGAAGATCCGGAAATTACAAATCTGGCAACATATACGAAAATGCAGGTGCCCATGGAGGGAAAGGCTACTGCATATGTTTGTCAGAACTATGAATGCCAGCTTCCGACGACTGAAATCAATGAGATGTTGAAACTGTTGGACGTTTGAATTTATCTGACTGAATGCATCATCAGGTAAAAATATTTAGTAGGAGGTCTAGAAAATGAAGGAATACACACTTAAAGAACTTGAAGAATATAATGGTAAAAATGGGATGGTTTATATTGTCTATCAAGGCCAGGTTTATGATGTTTCTGGCAGTTATCTATGGGAAGGCGGTATCCATCAGGGAATCCATGATGCTGGACAGGATCTTACTGAAGCCATGGATGGGGCACCCCATGGGCCTGAAATTTTTAAGGATTATCCTGTTGTCGGAACTTTAAAGGAATAAAAGAGATAGCTAAATTCCCAGGTGGACTTACAAATTGAGCTGAAAAAACAGTGACATAAAACTTCAGACTGCCTAAATCCTAATTTCTATGACAGGTAGACTTGCCTATGCTTTGTCTTATGCTCAGAGTGAGTAAGTCCTCCTAATTCTTGCAGAATCAATTAATATAGGTGATTTATTGATAAACCAACATTCTCCTGGTGCATATGCCATGGGAAGTTAATCTGTTTATGATTCTGTATTATTTCACGTATTCCGTAGTTTATCCAGTTAAACCAAAGGCGACGTACTCAAGATCGAGATAAAATGGGTCCCATTTTATTTTGGCTTATCTCTTTATTTAAGGGCAAGATTGATAATTTTTTCGTAAACTTTTTTATCGTTTAGTCCAACAATTCTGGCCTTGGATCTGTCAGTGGTGGTTTTTCCATTCTGTTGCATGTAAACATATTTTCCATTTTTAGTACCCACAATCACACAGGTATCAGGAATAGTGTTTACTCCGAAATAATCAGCAAGTTTAGAGCTCTTGTCTATGTCTACTGACATGATCGTTGCTTTTCCTGCGTATTCAGTTGCAAGTGCCTTAACAATTGGCTTCGTTTTCTGGCATGCTCCGCACCACTCAGCTCCAAATTTCAAAAAAACCGGGCCTTTCTGAAGGGCTGTGTTAATTTGCGCAAGCTGGGTTACCTCTACAACAGTACCTGTATTTACCAAAGCTTTTTTATAATTAACTATGACCTGTGCAGTGCTCTTTTTTCCATATTTATCTGCTATTGTGTATGTAAAACTGTCCTGTATGGCAGTTTTAGAACTGGAAGCTGGCTTGTAGTTGAAATCTCCTTTACTGTACATAGTCACTTTGCCACCATTTGTGGTTTTCGATGTACTTACAACTTTGATTCCACTTCCTTTATCGTTAGACAGCACATTACCAGTAAACTTAGATGGGCTCAAACTGAACTTGTCGGCGTATGCTTTACATACCGTACTTGTTGCTGCTGCTCCTGTCATTGACATGACAAAGAGAACTAACGTGAGAACACTTAGTGTCTTAAACATAGTTTTTTTCTGCATTAGAATTCCCCCATAGTATTCACTCAACCATAAATTTTCCAAAGAAATTGGATATACAAAGCTATAGACCTTTACAAAGCTAAAGATCTTTAGAAAACTGCAAATCTTTACAAAGCTATTCGATCTCAAATCCAATTCTCATTGGCGATGAAAACATATTCTTCCGCTTAAACCCCCCGATTTAAAAGGGAGACATATTTTCACACGATTGAGCGAGTTTTATGCGTTTTCTTCAACAAACAGCCCAAACTTAAGACGTCTGTCCTGCGATTTTGTGCACTCTTTACTTTTCCAAAAAATAGGCATTAATCAGTGCGTTTTTATTTGATAACCATTACAGCAATTGACCTGGGATATCATACTAAGGTCAAGAGTGGAAAGTATTATCATAAAATGCAGAGAAATGGCCCCCATCAATCTCCTGAAAAAGTTTTAACAGTGCATAAATAAAAATAGAAGTTTCTTTTATAAATAACTTTCTCTTAAATTTATCTTTACTATCTACTCAACTATATGTCAGATATTTAAAAAGTTTACTACTCTTAATAATGCAAGAGCTAAATGTATATTTAGACTGGTAGAAGTAAAAAATGCTTGCAAATCCCTCTCAAAAATACCATTTCAAAACTACCATTTTTATCAACTGAATGATTTTTTGAATATACTTTCATACTACATAAAGATTATTCTAATGTGGCTTCCAAAATATCACTTCAATAAGGCATTTTTAATTATTAAGAAATTAAGATATAATAACAAATAATCATAATATTTCTATTGTGTGGAGATTTTGAACTGATAGATCTTCGGATTATTTTCTATTTTCTCTACTTTTAAACATCAAACTTCAGGCAAAAACTAATATTAAAAAGTCAAGAATAAAGGCATATCTTTTAGAAAAGCCTTTTTTATTCATATAGCTAAGAGGAAAAGATCGATTGCATCGTAGTTGTAAGACTACTTGATAAGTTGAAGAAAGCCATAAAATTGTGTGTTACATAGCATTAATCCATTCAGCAGTGCATTAAGTATAATTGGATATAATTCATTTTTATCTCCATGTTAATAGGACTCACCGGTACACCGGGTACTGGAAAAACCTCAGTAAGCAGGTTTCTTGAAAAAAAGGCACTGAAAAGTGATTCGTCTCAATGACCTGATTAAAGAGAAGCATCTCTACGCTGAAGCTGATGAAAAAAGGGATGCTGTCATTGCAGACATGGAACTTGTTCGGGAATACCTTATGGAAACTATTGATAGAGGGAAACTATTGATGAGGGAAAATGAAGGGGAGAATGGAGGAGAGAAAGAGGTAGTAATTATTGAAAGTCACCTAGCTCATCATATCGCAGATGTTGTTATCGTACTCAAGGCACATCCTCCTGAATTGGGAATGAGGCTGAAAACACGGGGTTATTCGGAAGAGAAAATAAAAGAGAATATCGAAGCCGAAGCTCTGTGTCACGTCATCCCTCAGTGATTAAACAGTTTTGAGTAGTTGCAATCAATTTTATACGACATTTTACTGTTGACTCGACACTAGATGTAATCCTCGTTGAAGCTTTTGAATGGTGCAAAAAGGTTTTTGAAATAAATACAACAGGAAAGAGCATTGAAGAAGTAGGAAAAGATATTGAAAAAATCATAGACAATATTCTTAAAGGAAGTGAAGAAGAATTATCGGAATGTAAGCCTGGATCTATTGACTGGATTGACCTGGTTCCATAATTTGTGATGTTAAAAGGATTAAGGGAATTGGGGATAAACCCCGGAAGATTAACACTTCCTTTTCCCTTTAATTTCATGGTTACAACATTTAATTACATTTTACAATATTTACTTGCACCTGTAATTAATTATAACCTTTGCAGTGCTGTATTTTCCACAATTGTTTTTTACTTTGTATGTAAAGCTGTCTTTTATGGAAGTCTTGGAACATTTAGTTGCCTTGTAGGAGAAAGAGCCATTACTCTTCATAGTTACTATGCCACCATTTGAGCACTTTGAAACACTGACAACTTTGAGTCCGCTTCCCTTATCGTTCTTCAGTACATTACCACTTTTCACAGTCGGTTTGAAATTGAATGTATCAGTGTTTGCTTTACACAGTGAACATGTTGCTGCTGCTCCTGTCATTGACATGACAAAGAAGACTAATGTGAAAATACTCAGGGTCTTAAACATAGTTTTTTTCTGCATTATTATTCCTCCATAGTATCCACTCAACCATAAATTCTAAGAAATTGGATCTCACAACGATATTGAGCTTAGATCCGATTCTACCAGGTAATGAAAATATACTTCTCCGGATTAAACTCCCGATTTAACAGAGAGATATTTTCAATGATTGAGTGATTTTGATTTGTTTTTAATAATTCTTAGTAATTATATTTCGTTCATGATTACAATATTTACCTGCACCTGTAATTAATTATAACCTTTGCAGTGCTGTATTTTCCGCAATTGTTTTTTACTTTGTATGTAAAGCTGTCTTTTATGGAAGTCTTGGAACATTTAGTTGCCTTGTAGGAGAAAGAGCCATTACTCTTCATAGTTACTATGCCGCCATTTGAGCACTTTGAAACACTGACAACTTTGAGTCCGCTTCCCTTGTCGTTCTTCAGTACATTACCACTTTTCACAGTTGGCTTGAAATTGAATGTATCAGTGTTTGCTTTACACAGTGAACATGTTGCTGCTGCTCCTGTCATTGACATGACAAAGAAGACTAATGTGAAAATACTCAGGGTCTTAAACATAGTTTTTTTCTGCATTATTATTCCTCCATAGTATCCACTCAACCAAAATTCTAAAGAAATTGGATCTCACAATGTAACTAGGTCTTAGATCCGATTCTAACTGGCATGAAATATACTTCTCCAGATTAAATCCCCCGATTTAACAGAGAGATATTTTTCAATGATTGAGCGATTTTTAATTTATTTTTAATAATTTATTTAACGGTCACGATATTTACCTGCACCTGTAATTAATTATAACCTTTGCAGTGCTGTATTTTCCGCAATTGTTTTTTACTTTGTATGTAAAGCTGTCTTTTATGGAAGTCTTGGAACATTTAGTTGCCTTGTAGGAGAAAGAGCCATTACTCTTCATAGTTACTATGCCGCCATTTGAGCACTTTGAAACACTGACAACTTTGAGTCCGCTTCCCTTGTCGTTCTTCAGTACATTACCACTTTTCACAGTTGGCTTGAAATTGAATGTATCAGAGTTTGCTTTACACAGTGAACATGTTGCTGCTGCTCCTGTCATTGACATGACAAAGAAGACTAATGTGAAAATACTCAGTGTCTTAAACATAGTTTTTTTCTGCATTATTATTCCTCCATAGTATCAACTCAACCCTAAATTTTCCAAAGAAATTGGATATACAAAGCTAGGTATTTAACAAATCTACAGATCTTTACAAATCTACAGATCTTTACAAATCTACAGATCTTTACAAAGCTGTTCGATCTCAAATCCAATTTTTATTGGCTATGAAAATATACTCTTCCACTTAAACCCCCCGATTTAAAAGGGAGATATATTTTCACACGATTGAGCGAGTTTTATGCGTTTTCTTCAACAAACAGTCCAAACTTAAAAAGCCTGTTCTGCGATTTTGTGTACTCTTTACTTTTCCAAAAGATAGGCGTTAATCAATGCATTTTCATCTGATATCCATTACAGCAATTGACCTGAGATATCATACTAAGGTCAAGAGTGGAAAGTATTATCATAAAATGCAGAGAAATACCCCATTATTCTCATGAAAAAATTTTGACAGTACATCAAATAAAAATAGAACTTTCTTTTATAAAAAACTTTCTCTTAAAATAGGTCAAGTTTTCTGATTTCAAGACTTCTAAAATATTTTTAGTATTTTTTTCTTATTAATAAGACAATTAGAGATAAACAATTGCATTTAGACTACCAGACGTTCAGAAATTGTTCGTATTTTCCTCTAAAACGATAATTTAGGTCAACTCAAGACTTTTTTAATATGTATTCATATCATATTAAAAATTACTTTAATATAACTTGCAGAAAAATGCTTCAATAGTAAAGTCCTATTGTTATTAAGAAATAAGGATATGAAAAACAAATAGTATTGACAATTTAGTGTGCTGTAGAGTTTTCGATTGAAGTTTTTCGGAGACATATTTTTCTATTTTTTGGATATAAGATAAGGTAAAAATTAACGTAGAAGAAGGAGCCAACGATAGAAGTTTTGTCTTTATAGACTATCATTTTTATCATATAAGGCCAAAAGGAAGGGACTTATTGTATAGCCATTATGAGACTGCTTAATAAAGTAGAAGGTCACAATATGTTCATTCTCAGCATTAATCCATTCAGCAGTGCATTAAGTATAATTGATATTAATTCGTTTTTCTCTCCATGTTAATAGGACTCACCGGTACACCGGGTACTGGAAAAACCTCAGTAAGCAGGTTTCTTGAAAAAAAAAGGCACTGGAAAGTAATCCACCTCAATGACCTGATTAAAGAGAAGCATCTCTACGCTGAAGTTGATGAAAAAAGGGATGCTGTCATTGCAGACATGGAACTTGTTCGGGAATACCTTACAGAAACTATTGATGAAGGGAAAAATGAAGGGGAGAATAGAGGAGAGAAAGAGGTAGTAATTATTGAAAGTCACCTAGCTCATCATATCGCAGATGTTGTTATCGTACTCAGGGCGCATCCTCCTGAGTTGGGAATGAGGCTGAAAACACGAGGTTATTCGGAAGAGAAAGTAAAAGAGAATATCGAAGCCGAAGCTCTTGATGTAATCCTCGTTGAAGCTTTTGAATGGTGCAAAAAGGTTTTTGAAATAAATACAACAGGAAAGAGCATTGAAGAAGTAGGAAAAGATATTGAAAAAATCATAGATAACATTTTTAACGGAAATGAAGAAGAATTATCGGAATATAAGCCTGGATCTATTGACTGGATTGACCTGGTCCCATAATTTGCGATGTTAAAAGGATTAAGGGAATTGGGGATAAACCCCGGAAGATTAACACTTCCTTTTCCCTTTAATTTCATGGTTACAACATTTAATTACATTTTAAAATATTTACTTGCACCTGTAATTAATTATAACCTTTGCAGTGCTGTATTTTCCACAACTGTTTCTTACTTTGTATGTAAAGCTGTCTTTTACATTAGTCCTGGAACATTTAGTAGACTTGTAAGAGAAAGAGCCGTTACTATACACTTTTACTATGCCGCCATTTGAGCACTTTGAAACACTGACAACTTTGAGTCCGCTTCCCTTGTCGTTCTTCAGTACATTACCACTTTTCAGAGACGGTTTGAAATTGAATGTATCAGAGTTTGCTTTACACAGTGAACATGTTGCTGCTGCTCCTGTCATTGACATGACAAAGAAGACTAATGTGAAAATACTCAGGGTCTTAAACATAGTTTTTTTCTGCATTATTATTCCTCCATAGTATCCACTCAACCATAAATTCTAAAGAAATTGGATCTCACAACGATTATATCTTAGATCCGATTCTCACTTGCAATGAAAATATACTTCTCCGGATAAACCTCCGATTTAACAGAGAGATATTTTCAATAATTGAGCGATTTTTAATTTAATTTTAATAATTTTTAGTTATTATATTTCGTTCATGATTACAGTATTTACTTGCACCTGTAAATTACTGTAACCTTTGCAGTGCTGTATTTTCCACAACTGTTTCTTACTTTGTATGTAAAGCTGTCTTTTACATTAGTTCTGGAACATTTAGTAGACTTGTAAGAGAAAGAGCCGTTACTATACACTTTTACTATGCCGCCATTTGAGCACTTTGAAACACTGACAACTTTGAGTCCGCTTCCCTTGTCGTTCTTCAGTACATTACCACTTTTCACAGTTGGCTTGAAATTGAATGTGTCAGAGTTTGCTTTACACAGTGAACATGTTGCTGCTGCTCCTGTCATTGACATGACAAAGAAGACTAATGTAAAAATACTCAGTGCCTTAAACATAGTTTTCTTCTGCATTCTTATTCCTCCATAGTATCCACTCAACCATAAATTTTCCAAAGAAATTGGATACAAAAAGCTAGGGATCTTTACAAAGCTATAGATCTTACAAAGCTGCAGATCTCAAATCCAATTCTCATTGGCGATGAAATATACTCTTCCACTTAAACCCCCCGATTTAAAAGGGAGATATATTTTCACACGATTGAGCAAGTTTTATGCTTTTTCTTCAACAAACAGTGCAAACTTAAAGAGTCTGCCCTGCGATTTTGTGTACTCTTTACTTTTCCAATAGATAAGTGCTAATCAATGCATTTTCATCTGATATATATTACAGCAATTAACCTGAGATGTCAAACTAAGGTTAAAAGTGAAAAGAACTATCATTAAATGCAGAGAAATTGCCCCCATCATCTTAAAAAAATTTTTGAAGTACATCAAATAGAAATAGCACCTTCTTCTATAAAAAATTTTCTCTTATAGATATTCAAGGCTGTTTATTTATACTGCTTGTATAATATCTATCAAGTGTGATGCTATTGAATATACTATATCAGTTGCGTTAGATAGCTAAAGGTCAGAATTGTAGCAGAATTCTCTTACATCCATCTCATTCAATGTAAGGAGTTTCAGATAATTTCCTAGCATCGAGAAAATTCTTAAAAATGAGGGACAGAGCAAGAGTAAAACTAGATTTTAATTTTACGATCACAGTGAAATGGCAATATCTCAGAAATCCAAGTGTTAAATCTTGCAGACATTTTACAATCAAGAATCCCACATCTTAATCAGATTGAACCAGCCCAACCAATTCTAATGGCAATTGCAATCCTGCTCTTTATACGTCATTGAACTCTTCAGGATACTCCACTATCCCACTGGCTTCTTCAAGCGCTCCCCTCTCTAACTCAAGCGCCATAAAAGCTTCAGCAGGTGCGCCAAAAGGATCTTTTATGCCCCAGGTACCGGCCTGTTTGAAGCCAAATTTTGGATAATACTCAGGATGCCCCAGGACTACGGCAGAATCATATCCTAGTTGCCCGCAAGCTTTAAGTCCTTCTTTAATAAGTTTGCTTCCAATACCCTGCTTCTGGAATTCGGGCCTGACAGCCAGCGGGGCAAGTGAAATAGTTTCCTTCTCCTTTCCTTCGGCTGTTTTGATAATAATAGGGAAAAAGAGAATGTAGCCCACAATTATCCCATCAACCTCAGCCACAAGCGAAAGTTTCGGGACATACTTAGGATTTTTCCTGAGCTTCTCAACAAGTTTTCCTTCAGCAGGTTGCCCGAAGGCAAGGTCATTTACTTCGGTTATTGCCTGATAGTCTGCTGAAGTTTCGGGGCGTATCATGAGAGACATTGTATCATGTATATTGCTTTCACTTATTTATTATCTATAGATTAATAATATCTTGCAAAACAAGAGATACATATTTTAGACTTTTTTGCATACTTCTCAATTTTTTCATCACATTTTAATCTTAAGCATTGAGATGAATACCCTTATTTTCTTGACTCCTTTCTAATTCTAAGGTGTTTTACTTAAAAGGATTTCCCAGAGAATTTATATGTTTGATGTGTTCATTTAAAGAAAGTTAAGGAAAACAAATTTAGTTTTAATTCTTAACAGATTTCTCCCCGAAAAACCAAAACGGAGCCCCAATCATGATCCCCCTTTTAGGTGCAGCAAAAATAGCACTCGGAAGCATTAGGAGTGCAAAACTTCGTTCAACCCTTACAGTGCTTGGAATCGTCATCGGAGTTGCAGCGGTGATTGCAAATGTGTCCCTTGGGGCAAGTTTCAGCCAGTACTTTGCGAATGAGGTAACCAATCTAGGTTCGAATTTCATTTATATTCAAGGGATGCAGCCAAAGCTTTTTTACGACAATGAGATGAAAATCGTTGAGAATACCCCCGGAATATCCGAGATCTCGCCTTTGAAGGCGCAGACTGCAGAAGTTACTTTCATGTCCCAGACAAAGAATATTATGGTAAGCGGAGTTGGAGGGGATTACGATAAAGTGGCAAATTCAAAGCTCTACAAGGGGACCTTTATTAATGATAATGATGGGTATGTAGCAGTTATCGGATATAAGGTTGCAGACGAGAAATTCGACCGGAACATTTCAGTCCGCAATTCCATAAATATAACTTTTAAAGTTGGGGAAAACGAAACGGTCACAAGGACCTTTAAGGTTAAAGCAATTATCAAAAATCCGGAAAATACCGTTGTCCAGGCTTATGATGATAACGTGGCTGTCCTGATCCCAATCAATGTAATGAACGAAGTTCTTGGCGAAAAAGACTATGGCGGAGTTTTTGCAATGGCTGATGAGTCAACAAAAATTCAGGAGATCTCAGACGAAGTGGATGAACGCCTAGCCCGAAACTTCGGGATTTCCGAAAGAGACTTTGAAGATAAAGACTCAAGGCCCTACATGCTTATCAATCAGGCCCAGGTTTTGGAGCAAATGAACATGATGGCAACAGCTCTCAGTTCTTTCCTGACGACCGTTGCCCTGATTTCTCTGCTTGTCGGTTCAATAGGGATCATGAATATTATGCTCGTAAGCGTGACTGAAAGGACAAGGGAGATCGGAGTACTCAAATCCCTTGGTTTCACAGGTTTTGATATTCTGTTCCTTTTCATGATTGAATCAATCTTGCTGGGTGTTTTCGGGGGAATCCTTGGAAGCACAGTAGGAATTGCAGGCGCCTATGGCGTTGAAACTTTCCTTAAGCTACCTGTTGTCTTCCCATTAGGCCTGATAGCAGTCGGATTCTTTGTAGCTGTTATCGTGGGTTTTATATCAGGAGTTTATCCGGCAAGGAAAGCAGCAAAGATGAAGCCTGTAGACTCACTGAGGCACGAATAAACTAACCAGGAGCTGAGGTACGAATAAACTTATTAAATGTTTTTTGCAGAGAAAAAGCGTATCTGATCTTTATTGGGCTTTTTCTCTGCCCAACTGTTTATCCTCTGTTTATCTTCCTGTTTTGTGACGATTTATTTATCACGATTTATTAGAAAAGCCTGGACAGTTTACAAGTTATTATCAAAAAAAGAGCTTGAATAATATCAGACAAAGAATAAATATTCCTATGCCAATGAAGATGAGACTCTTGCCTCTTTCAAAGGAATTTTTTCTGCCTTTGACTGCTCCATATGCTAGCTGTCCCAGCCCTAGTCCCGAAGGAAATATCAGGGGCCACATATAGATTAAGCCTTCCCAATTTCCTGTTCCGTACTGATAAAAAAGGGTGAGACCAAGCATAATGAGAGTCCATCCCAAAGAAGCGATCCATTCCCCTACCCTTCCTTCCGTTTCCAGGGAGATAGCGAAAAAAAACATTCCAGCTATCACAATGTAAAATGGGATGTTAAACTTCCCAAAGTTCATTTGCTTATAAACAACAATTGTGAATATCGCTGCAAGAATTATAAAAATAAGAGCGGCTATTATTATGCTATGGTCTTTTCTTTTATCAAGGTCTTCCTCCATGGTACCCCAAAATAATGAATTTTATTAATAGAATGTTATTTATGCCTGATATTAGATATTCCATTTTATAATTACATATCCATCAATACTCCTATCAATACTCCTATCAATACTCCTATCAATACTCCTATCAATACTCCTATCAATACTCCTATCAATACTCAACTCAATCAACTCCTATCAATACTCCTATCAATACTCCTATCAATACTCCTATCAATACCCCCGCCAATAACTCCGTTTGCGATAAATAAGCGGTTTGCCTTCTAAGAAACACTAATATTTCCGAATAACTAATTCATATGCATAAGGGGGATTGCTACTGACAGAAAATAAAGTTGAAAAATCTGAAGAGGAATGGAAGAAAATTCTTACTCCTACACAATATCATGTCCTGAGGGAGAAAGGCACAGAAAGGCCTTTTTCTGGCAATTTGTATTATAACAAGGAAAAAGGGGTCTATACATGTGCTGCCTGCGGGCAGGAGCTTTTTTCCTCTGATACCAAATTCGAGTCAGGCTCAGGGTGGCCAAGCTTCTATGACGTAGTTTCAAGTGACAAAGTAAGGCTTCAGGAGGACAATAGTTCTTTCATGCACAGGATTGAGATAGTTTGTTCCCGCTGTGGAAGCCACCTTGGGCATGTCTTCGAAGATGGACCCGCACCAACGGGCAAACGTTACTGCATCAACTCTCTTTCTCTTAACTTCAAGAAAGAAGGCGAAAGCGGCAAAGAAAGTGAAGAAGGAAAGGAAGAAGAGTAAAGCCCTCACATACCCAAATACCTTAATTTTTCAGATTTTATGGATTAGGAAGGAGGCCCTGATAAATCTGAATTTAACTAAAAAGCAGGTTGAAATTAGTGGGTTTTTGATTTTCTTTCTCTCTTACCTTCTACTCTTTAATTTATTATCTCGCTCCCAAGAATCCGAATTTCCTATTTACGCCCCAGGCACACTCATCTTTGCTTTTCTTGGATACTGGCTGGGTGGTTATCTGTATGATAAGTACTTCAAAAGAAGGAAAAAGTCTTAATTTTTGGTAAAAATAAAATTCATCTATATAGATATTTTAACGAACTTCGAATTTCATAATATTTATTATAGATAATGACAATCTATTGAATATATGTTAAAAGCGATCATTTTCGATGCGGATGGGGTTCTTGTAGACTCTATGAGTTTTCAGGCCGATGCCTGGGTTAAAACTCTCGGGGAAGTTGGTATTACTATCACCAGAGAGGATATTTATGAGCTTGAAGGCTCGAACGACAAAAGATTAATTAAAGCGATTTTTCAGAAGGCCGGTAGAGAGCCTGAGCCCTGGCATTTTGAGCAATTGCCTGAAAAGAAACGCGAAGCTCTTGAGTTTGATAAGATAAAGCCCTTTGAGGGAATTCCAGAATGTCTTAAGGAATTAAAAAAGCATTTCAAGCTTGCTATGGTTTCCGGATCACAACCCAGTACAGTTGAAAAAGTTGTGAATAAATTTTTCCCAGGCTGTTTTGACGTAGTTATTAACGGGCGCGACTTGGAACGAGGAAAACCTGATCCAGATCCATTCCTTAAGGCTCTTGAGAGACTTGACCTGACTAAGAACGAATGCATTGTGGTTGAAAATGCACCTCTGGGTATCACTGCTGCCAAAAGAGCCGGACTTTATTGTATTGCTGTTGCGAGCATGCTTGAACCTGAAAAGGTGCAGCATGCAGATCTCGTGCTCGAAGATCATGCTGCGCTTCTCGACTATTTGAGGAGTCTCATATCTCAGTGAGTGGAATCTAATAGCTTAGTGATCTTAAGTATGATCATTTTTTCACTATACCTAATAGTCTTCAAAAGCAATGAAGAGAATTTTACGAAGCTTTTCCACTAACTTCTTTTTCAATCATTTCTCTGACAGCCTTAGGCCCGTCCAGCTCTCTGGCAAGCCTGCGCAACCTCTCAGTTTTATTCCTGTACTTCTCTTCTTCCAGAACCTCTCGGATACATTCCAGAATGACCTCAGGAGGGGTAGAATAACTGAGCCTTCTTCCGTAACCTTCCTCCTCGATCACTGTGGCATTGTTCTCCTGTTCGCTGTGCCCTTTATCGGGGAAAGAAAGAATAGGAGTCCCGAAGCTAAGGGCTTCCATCATGGTACTATGCCCTCCGGGTGCTATCACTACATCAGAGCTTTTGAGGTAAGGAAAGGTATCTTTTATAAATTTAAAGATTTGTACATTCTCTGGTAAGTCTGTTATTTTTGAAGGATCAAGGGAAGGGCCTGAAATAAGGGTATAATGAATGGAGGGATTGAGCTTTGAGGTTTCGAGTACTTTTTTGAAAATAGGTTCTCTGTATCCGAAGCCCCCTATTAGGGAAACAATATGAGGCTTCTTGAGAGGAATTTCTTCTACTTCCCCATATTTCTCTTTTACAAGGGGACCGCTATAAAACAGTTTTTCCTCGAGCTTCGGAGTAAAACTCAGGTTTTTCTTACAAACTGTATAAGGAAGAGGGAAGTCAGGAATAATTATTTTATCTACTTTTTCAAAAATCTGATTATAGAATCTTTTTGTCATTTCCCCAAGAATCCTGATAGGCACTCCTCTGTTTTTAAAGAACTCTTCCATATTTGACTGATTTACGACAAGGTATACAGGGATTTTACGCGTAAAGGCAGCCAGAGTTCCCAGATAATAACTGTCCGAAAGTACGATATCAGATTTTATATCTTTGATAAGTTTCAGGAGCTTAGGGCCACCGAGAATATCGGCACTTTTAAGAGTTGCCTCAATTGACCCTGTAAAATCCAGGGTTCCGGCTTTTCCAACTAGCTTTATTTCCGAAGGTATCTCACTCGCTTCATATCCCGTTTTTTCGACCAGCTCCTTTGAGTAACCATAAGCCCCAAAATGCACCTCATGCCCAGCCATCAAGAATTCTTTTCCCAGCGCAAGGCATCGGCTTGTGTGGCCAAGCCCTTCTCCACATATTAATATTAAGAGTTTCATTCCATTAACTCCTTTTTTCAATCTGCTTTTTTATACCATTAGTTCTTCTATCTACTAAACCCCTGAATTTTATATCCGATGTATCTTATTTTACCATACGGTTTTAATATATAAACATTTCAAGTTTTCTTCTAATTCAGGGTCAGGAAACAAGGAAAAGGGATTGCAGCAACTACAGACAGTTATACTGGAGACATGGGAGTTTTTCATACCCTGGCTAAAGGGAGACCTTTAGAGAATTATTTGACAATGCTAAAAAAGGAAGGTTGTATATTGTAGTGAAGGAGAAACGCAGCAGCACCTTACTAAAAACTCAATACCTGGATTGAGCTTATCTTTTCTATGAACAGAAAAACACGGACAGAAACAGAATTCACTACAAATGTGTGGAGCTTTGACAAATTAATATGTCTATTTGAAACGAGAGCAGGAGTTCCCCATAATAAACAATTGCAATATGGTTTTTCATGAGTTTATCCAGACATGCATCCTGCTTATATGTACATGTAGGCTGAAAAACCTCTGGTCTCCATTATTAAATGTGCTTTGCCTAAGTGAGATAAGAAATAATAAGAAAAACAGACGTAATTAAGATAACCAGAGAAAACACACGTAATTGGGAAAACGGAGTAAAATAAAAAAGAGAAACGGAGAGGTTCGGCTTAGAAGCCGTAGTTCTCCGGAAGGAATACTTTAACTTCACTCTTGTATTTTGTAAGGCAGTCGTCCATGAATTTGTCCATGTCTTCTGGAAGAGCATCCAGAGCTGCCTTTGCGTCTGCGAGGGCTTTGGTCTCGAACCTGGAGAGTGAGAGCTTGCCAGCTGCACCTTCGCTGACAATGTTGCAGCATTCGATTGCAGCGTTCTTTGCCCTGAGGTAGATGTTGTCTCCGTCCTTGACAATTGCCTGGCCGACCTTGTATGCGTTGTCGTATGCAAGCACGTAGGACTGTGGGTCTCTGTACCTGTCGGAGAGCATGAGAAGGTCCCTGAGAATCTTATCGTTCTTGGTTTCAAGAGCAGTGTTCATGAGGGCACAGTCGTATGCAAGGGTTTCGGACCAGCACTGGACGGTGGTACCACCGAATTCACCGTGGTATTCAACAGACTCGTTGGACCAGCAGTCACAGCACTGCATAATGAGGTTACCCATTACGTCAGAGTGAGCGCAGGTTGAGGTCTTACCTTCCTGGGTCATCGGCATACCAGTGATGGCTTTGACGATGACGTTTTCATATCCGCAGTCCTTACCCGGACCAACTGCACCGGCATTCGTATGCAACGAGGGACCTTGGAGCGGAAATTGCCCTTGCGAGGATTGCGAGGGTGTGGGCGAGGTTCTTGTCGAGCAGGCCGCCGCCGATGAACATTGCAGTGTTTGCCTGGGCACAGTCTGTGTCTCCAGCTGCAACAGTGCCTGTCTTCTTTGCAATTGCTGCAATGTCGGACCAGATCATTTCCATGTCAATGGAACCGAGACAGCCTATTGCGTAGAGCATACCAGCGATGTCGTTCCTGAGAACTGCATAGTCGAATACTTCCTTACCACCCATGCTCTCTACTGAAAGCAGGTCAGCACCGGCTTTGGCGCATTCTTCGAAGGCTTCAAGGAAAACAGAGTACTTGTCGCCTCTGAGCTGCAGGAAGTCGCTGTTCTCACGGATGTCACCAATTGTGTGGCGGAGTGCGCACTTTATGCCGTATTCATCGTGGTATTCTTCCATGATGGTTTTCTGGGCGTGTGCAACTTCTGCTCCCCAGGAGGGGTTGTTGGACATCTGCTGAACGTGTTCTGTTTCAAGGATAACTGCTGGGAAACCGACCTGGACCATTCTTGCCATGATGTCAGTGGTGATCCTCTCGTATTCCTTTACGAGTTTTTCCTTGGATGCACCGGCTTCAGGTCTCGGGGCGTAGTTAACTTCAGGAATTGTGTAGCCTGCACCGATTTCGAGGCCAAGGCCTGCCTTTACGGATACTTGGATACGCCGAAGGTCATTTCGTCTGCGCTTGCGTATGCCATTGAAGTGTATCTTTTTGCTGCCATTTTTTTCACCTCAGTGCTTGTGGAATTTCTCTCTTAATGCTGCGATACCTGCGTTACCTGCAACGATTGCGTCAGCAATCTTGGGGGCATCAGCGGCTTCTTCACCGTATACACCGAGTTCATACTGGGATACGAAGTCCTGGTTAACTGCACCGCCACCGCATGCGAATGGGATCTTAATTCCCTTTTCGACAAGCTTGTCATTAACTTCCTTGAATGCATACATTGTGGTGGTCATGAGTGCAGTACCTGTGAGCATGAGGGGCTTGTTTGCAATAACTGCTGCAATGACTTCGTCCACAGGGACGTCCCTTCCGAGGTCGACTACATCGTAGCCGTTTGCCCTGAGGAGAGCTGTAACGATGTTCTTTCCGATGTCGTGGACGTCACCTTCTGCAACGTGGCAGACAATAGTTCCCTTGGTTACAGGGGCAGTTTCGGAGTTTTCCTTACAGAATTCGATACCATTGAGCATGGCGTCAGCAGACATCATGACATTGGGGAGGAAAATTACGCCTTCGTCGTAGAGTTTTGTGACAACACCCATACCGACCATTAGAGCGTCGTCGATAAGAGCAATCGGGTCTTTACCTGCATCTATTGCTGCCTGGAGACCTTCAACAACGTCGTCTTCTTCTCCTTCGAAGATGGCTTTTGCAATCGGGTAAATTAATTTATCTTTGGGATAAAGCTCTTCTGCGGCGTCTTCAGGCGTCATTGCCTTCTCCAGAGCCACATTGTATCTGGTTAATACCTTTTTCAGACTTGCCTCTGTAAAGTCCAACATATTTTTAAACCTCCATTTTTAATCTTCAGCAAAAAGGTCGTTACCGTTCAGGCCTGCAATTCCTGAACATATTTGGCAGCGTGGGGTTCCGGCTTTACCTCCATAAAGCTTTTTCCTGGTGATTCACCCAGATAAAAAGTCTCAGCGTATCCGTTTTCCGTTTTTAATTGGATTAGATATCCAGAATTTCAGCGGTATACACCTTTAATGAATATCTCCTTATCGCCAGAACTTTTCCTTTTTGATTTATACGCGCGTTTAAATTATGACACGTATACAGCATTATTGGGGAAATCATCGCATATACCATAACCGACGGGAATTTTTTTCTTGCTTTTACCAGATAAATAGACTCTAAAATTTTGAGGTTAAGTTTGTCTGAACTTTAAGGCAAAATATGTCTTAACTTTGAGGTAAAGTATTTCTGAATTTTGAGGTATATATGCTTGAACGTGAAACATGTGCGAATTTTAGTTAAAATATGCTCTGGGCTTAGAGGATATCTATAACTTCTCAATTTTTTACATTAAAGGGTTTGGGAACTCAATAATTACTTTAAACAATGCTGTTATTCAGATAAAGCCTGTCAAAAATTTCGATGTCCTTACTAATTGTTTAAACTTTACACATTTTATTTTTCTTATTACTTTAGCTCTTATTCCCTTTAGAATTCTGGCTCACGATACCGTTTTAAACTGTGTTCCATATTTCTTTTAAACTATTAAATTTATGTCATTTAGAGCCTCTTACGTCTTAAATTATTCACCCATGTCCTTTTATATAAATGTTGATATTTATTCTCCAAGTATGGCGCAAATTTTTCATTCTATTCAGGTCTTACAGGGCCAAATTGGAACTCAAATTTCTGTTCGCAGTTGTGCGGACGTTTTAGTGTCACTGATACTGATCCATATTTACTGAAAAATGAGATAGAAGTGGTTTGAATGCAGCCTGAGTTGATAGATATCGTATTTCGCTCACAGAAGAGACGAGACCTTCTCTTAATCCTGGGAGAGGGATCCAGGACAATGAAAGAAATTAAGATCCTCCTTGATGTTTCTCCCACGGCTATCTTGCCCCAGATCAAAAGGCTTACAGACAGTAACCTGGTTATTCAAAAAATGGTTGCTACGAATTGACAGATTTAGGAGAGCAGGTATATAAAAAAGTTCTATCTCTTGTCAACGTTCTTATATTGCTCGAGAAAAATAATTACTGGGTCGAACATGACCTGAGTGGAATTCCTCAGTATCTTCTTGACAGAATTGGAGATCTGAAGGATTGTAGTCTCGTAAAACCAGATCCCAGCCAGATTTTCGAACCAAATACTGAACTTCTGAACTTTTTCTCCTCTTCACGGTATCTCATGGTATTTTCATCCTTCTATAGGCCTGAGTTTCTGTCCCTTTACTCAAAGCTTGGAAGGATGAAATCAGAGGTTACCCTTATTTTCACTGAATCTGTCCTTGAAAAGATCCTGCATAATTACGAAAAGAAAATCACTAAATTTGCCACAATGCAGAATACCGAACTTTTTGTCTGCAACGACGGCGTCAAATTAGCTGAACTTATTGTGTCAGATCGTGGGATGATGCTCTCTCTTTGATCGCAATGGGAGATTCTATCACGACTATATTTATTGTTCCGAGTCTCAAATCATTAACTGGGCTACGGAGCTTTTTGAGTTTTATAAATCAGGAGCCTGGCAGGTCGATAATGAAATAGTTATTAAAAACTTTATTTACACATCCGAGAACGGTACTCTCTCAAAACCTGTACCTCTAAGCCTTCAATGAGATAAAGCAGGTGTCAAGTAAACTCAACTTTAATCCGAGTTCAAATGCCCAATCAATCCAGATATTACCTTATAATCCTTTCAGGAGGCTGAATCAAATTAGTATGGAACTGCAATTAATAGATACAATTTTTTTTCGGACAAAAGAAAAAATTTGCTTTTACTCCTTAAAGACGGGCCAAAGACAATTGAGGAAATTAAAACTCAACTTGAAGTGAGTTCCAGCCCCATTATAGCCCAGATCCGCATTCTTCTTAAAGAATGGCTGCTGGTGCAAAAAAAAGATGTTTATGAGCTCTCCGTCAAAGGAAAGCTTATTGTCCCCAAAATGGAGCCTCTTCTCTCAACTTATCAGGTTTTCGATGAGAACCATGATTACTGGGCAAGGCAGGATTTGTGCACGCTTACCCCTCACTTGCTCGACCGGATTGGAGAGTTTGGAAACTGCAAAGAAATTGTACCCAAAAGAACACATATTTTTTATTATCCACCTGAAATTATGGATCTACTTTACAGGTCTAAGAGAATTATGGAAGTTTCTTCCTTTTTCCGCCCAGGGTATCCAAACCTCTATCTGGACCTTGCGAAAAAAGGGATCGAAGTTTCTCTTGTTCTTGAAAGGCCAATATACCTTAAATTAATCTCCGAATACAGGAAAGATGTAGAGGAGTTCATTAATATGGAAAAAATACGCGCCTCTTTGTCTGTGACAATAAAATAGAGCTAGCTTCAAGCATTGTTACTGACCTTTTTATTTCCTTGTCTTTAGTTTCAAAAGACGGGAGATACTATAACCATGAAATAGTGAGTTTTGACAAAAGTGCACTTTCCTGGGGACAGGAGCTTTTCAACTATTATATGGAAATGTCTGACCGGGTTACAAAAGTTTGAATTTTTTTAGTCTCTAAAACTTGAAATACCCTTAAGCTTCAGCTTCATTAAGCATGATAAAACAAGGTTTTTCAGCTGTCGTTGATGAAAATACTGAAATCCTTATTCTCGGGTCTCTTCCGGGTGACGTTTCCATTAGGAAACATCAGTACTACGGGCATCCTGGCAACGACTTTTGGAGGCTTCTCGGCCGTGCGATAGGAGAAAACCTTCAGGAAATGGATTACAAAAGCAGGCTCGAAACCCTGAAGCGTCACAGGATAGGGCTCTGGGATGTATATAAGGCCGGAAATCGGGAAGGAAGTGAGGACGCAAAGATCAGGGACGAAGTAATAAATCAATTTTCAATACTGAAAGATCTAGCTTCTAACCTAAAACTGGTTATTTTCAATGGCAAAAAATCGGGAAAGTATGAGCCATTTCTGAAGAAAATGGGGTATGATACAAAAGTCCTTCCCTCTTCGAGCGGAGCAAATAGACGATTTTTAGAAAGAAGGGAAACGGAATGGGAAATTGCTTTTAAGAGCTAAACGATATCTCCTGAGCACCCCTTCTCTTTTCCCCACTTTGAACTCTGAAGATCGGGATTCGTTCACAGAACGTCCCTAAAAATATAACTTCTGATTTATTAGGTTTTCAGGCTTTTTCAGATTTTATAGCTTCTGTAGGGCAAGCTTCTTCACATGCTCCACAATCTACACATTCTTCTTCATCTATAACTGCACAACCTGCGTCCTCATCAACAATTATTGCTTCTACAGGACACTCTTCTACACAGGTTCCACAGCCGGTACATTCCTCTTTGTTTACTTTTGCTGGCATATTTTTAGCTCCTTTATTATTTTTATCTGCATCTGCTTTTTCTGTACTATCCTATTCAATCAGTACTTTTAAAGCACGATTGGATTCAAAATTCATTTAGTCTGAATCAGAACTTATAATCTGAATCAGAACTGATTAATCTGACTCAGAACTTATAATCTGAATCAGAACTGATTAATCTGAATCAATTTTTATTTATACTATTTTATATATATAAGTTTGCTTTTACTCTTTCTTCAATTTCTTGTCATATTCCTTTACGTACCTTTTCGTCTTCTTTCACTTCCTAATGACATTGCTTCTTTGTACTTCTTACTCCTTTCACTTCCTGATAATCCTGTCTTCTCCCAGCGTGTCCAAGATTTCAAGTAGTTTTCTTTTTCGTCTGTTCGATTCCCTTGTATTACTGAGATAACTTTCCCATTCCTTCTTTTTCCCAATAGCTTCCAGTGTTTCCTTTATTTTCCGAAGGTACACTGATGCTGCTTCATATGAGCTAACTTTTGTTTCGGAAATCAACCTTTCAGCAAGCTTCTCCCATATTTCGATCGCGATTTCAGGATATTTGTCTTTTACTGCATTCGCGATTTCGTTTTCAAACGCAGATATCCGGTATCCTTCAGCCTCAACTATGTTCTCTTTAATCTTATCATACCAGTAAACCACTTCATCGGGATTATTTTCTTGAATGGCTATTTTTATTAACAAATCAAAGACAGGAGGTTTAATTTTTGTTAGAGAATTAATTTCCAGCAATCCGGTTTTTGGAAGAATACCGGGAAGTATTGAAGATTCTTCCGTAGAGCTAACCTGGTTGATTTCCAGTTCTCCAGTTTTCAGATACCTGATAACAGCCTCCCGGATTTCCTGCCATTTCCCAACCTTTCTGGCTGCTTTCTGCATCCCAATATAGCTGGCCAGTTGAGGATACCTGAAAAACTCTTCTGCTTCAAGAGCAGTTACAAAAAGCCAGTTTCCTTCCTTTTCCTTTGTTTCGAGAAGGATTTGCCAGAGCTGGTGGGCAGTTCCTGGTTCGCCTTCCCTGGTTTCCCTAATTCCACGGTAAATCCATTTTTCAGCCTTCTCTTTCTCTCCCGAATCAAGCATTACTCTAACAAGCCTGACATAACTGCCTGATTCTTCGGCTTCGAGCTCACAGATAGGGATTATCTCATCAGAAAGTCCGGCTTTCCCCAGGGCATCGATAAGCCTGTCAATAACATAATTCCGCTCCCGGGATGCATAGTATAAGGCATTCTGTTCTTTTTCCGCCTTTTGCAACCGAACTTTAAGAGTTTCTGCAAAAATCTTCCACTCATCCTGACTAAAATCCTCATTCCATAAGCTGTGTTCGTCAAGAATGTTGTAATTGTCCTTTAGCTCAATTTCAAGGGCATAAAGCATCTTCTCATGGGCAGGAAGAGAGGATTGAGATAAAGCCTTGAACACCAGGTCCATGCAACTGGATACCTTTGTTCCGATTTCCCCTTCTTCGTCATATTCGGCAATTTCCTCATATCTGTCCATAAGCTCTTTTCCAATTTCCAGCAGCTCTTCAGGGTGGCCTGCATCAAGCAGGCTTTCCAGCCGGACCTCCACGTCTGAAAAATCAGGTAAATTCTCGTTTTCGTAATTCCAGGAGTTATAATCCCTTGTTTCTTTCCAGAGCTCACCCAGTTCGGAATAGATTCCTTCAATAACTTCTGTAGTATTTTCTGATGCAAGGCTCTGCCGATCTCTGAGGTATCTTCCTAGCATATTATTTTTTTCTGCAAATGCTACTAATATTTCGATCAATTCCGACTTTTCCAGCTGCTCCAGATACTCACGGAGATTCTGGAGTGATAATTTTTCAGCTTCATAAGTTCCAGGAGTCTTGATTCCTGCGTACCCTTTTCTGGCTTTTACAGTGAGCGTGTCTTCTTCTGAAGCAACAGGAATTTCTTCTCCCTGCTCTAAGCGTTCCAGGTATTCGAGCACTGCTGCAACTCCATGTTTGCAGTCATGCTCTACAGGACAGGTACAAATGGAAGTTAATTTGCCATTTTCCAGAGAAATCTCTGTGAAATAATCTATTGTCCCAATTACCCAGGCGACCAGGCTGCCTTCTGGGGTGAGCTTAATCTCCTTTACTCGTTCTTCTTCCTGGTACTTGATTCCTTTTGCAGTAGCTTTTCCTCCCGCCCAGTCCTGGATATCACTCCATCTGAGTTCCTTGAAAGGGTCAGCGTCTTTGCTTTTTGATAGCATATGCTATTATTTCCATAAGGTTGTATAAAAATAAGATTATGGATTTCGTTGCGTAATCCAGTTAATTTTAATCCTATACCCACCATTGGATCCTGGGACCGAAATTGACTAAGTTGGCAAAATAGTAAGTTCCTAATTGAGTATTCTCCAAATTAGGGATTCTCCAAATTAGGGTTTCTCCAAATTAGAGATTCTCCATTTGAGAATGATGGTTATTTAAAGAAAAGTGCCAATAAGACGCTGTTTGATTTCTGAAATTTGTAGATCGAGTAGTCGACCAAGTTCTTGAATCTTAAGCGGGGATAGGAACATGAAGGTAATTTTAAGTCATTTCTAATTATGAAATAATGGCCCATCATAATCCGAAGCAGTTTGCTAGAGGCATCTTATGTGATTTAAAAGCAGTATATTGTAAATAACATCTGTTAAAAATGATTTGTTTTTCCATTTATATTTCTAGTTAGTATTGTTGATAGAACAGAGAATCAGAAGATGGCTTGTTATCAGAAACTTTTTTTTGCTTCTCGAAGTTCTTTTTTGATTAATATGAATACTGATATATATTTTCTTAAGAATTTAGGTTACATTCATCTTTTTTAAAGCGAAATAAAGTATTATCAAGCTTCAAAAACTACGATCTTGAGAAATGATACCATTTGTAAAAAAGTATACTTATATTTTAATTTTACAAAATGGATTTAGTCTCAGCATATCTCCTGAAACAAAAATAGTCATATGTCGAAGACGTATACTGGGATTTAAGAGATCTTTAAAATCTGAAGGGATGAAGACCTCTAAAAAATAAGAAGGAATAATTTGAAAACGGTAAAAGTTCGAAACGGAAAAAACGAACGCTAAGGGAATTTCAGTTCAAAAAACTACGGCATTTGCTGCTATTGCAACAACCTTGCTGTCTCTGATTTCTTCCGGAGAATTGCAGCAGAAGCCGCTGAAGAATCCCGTGCAGGCAACTCGCCTTGGACCTGACAGCTACTCTTTGGGAAGAGGAGTTACATGCAAAAGGATGCACAGTTGCCTTATTCTCTGTGGCGGATGCCTGCAGGTCAGGAGCCTCAATAGGATCTGCTGGGGTGAAAGCCCTATACGACGGTATCAGGCGGTGTCAGAAACCGTACGAATCAAGGTTGACCCCTTACAGAAGAATTTTTCAGGCAATCCTAGGGCGGAATTTGGATTGTCTGAAATATCTTTCTTATTTTTAGGCAAGTATTTCTTTATATTGGTTTTGAAGTTCTTATTTTTATCCGCGAATCGCAGTTTAATTGTTAAAATTCCTTCTCTGTAGAAAAGAGAGTTCTTTGTCTAAGAGAGTTCTTTGTCTTAATACTGCTGATATTTCAAATTGATGCTATTTTTGTTGAACTACTCTTTTACTAAATACTTCTTGCAATTGGAAGCTGCCTAATATAATTACTTAATATGAAACAAAGACTTACTGCCAGAGGGGAGACTAATATAAACTTAAGAAGAGGATCCAGAACTATGCCTTGAAGGCTGATTGCAAGGAAGACAATAATGGGAACATGGAAGACATATACAGTATAAGCATTTGCAGACATTGCTTTTACTAACCTTCCCTGATTGTTGCATTCCTTGCGAAATAAGACTGTCAATGTTATGATAACAGCCACACCAAAGGATTGTTCCCATATCGCATACAATAAAGCCTGCCAATAAAATCCTCCAAAAAATCGAGTTAGGTCTTCCGACAATACAGGAAAGACTGCAAATAACACGATAAGAATTGCTGCGATACGGGACCACAATTTACCAGTTTCGTTGGGGATTTGCAAAAACCAATTGCCTCTATAGGCAATCAAGCCGATAATAAACAGGGCGATGTATTGAGGAAAGAAAGGAATTTGTAAATTGAGAGGATCAAAATTCCAGCCTAATGGAAGCCATATTCTGACAATAAAAGTAATTAATCCCAGAATAATAGCGAAGACTGCTATGGTCAAGTTTCCCGGAATTTTGCTCTCTCTGCCTGTAGTTTTTACCAGCAGGCGCCAGAGAACATAGAAAAGGAAAATATTAAAAGCGTTTCAACAAACCACAGCAGTCCGCTTCCCAGATCATTATAATTATCAAAATATAACCTGAGATAATCCTGAAAAGACCCTTAAATCCTTTAGACAATACTAGTGTCGCGTCAGCCCTCAGTGATTAAACAATTATGAGTCGCGGCAATCGATTTTATAAGACATTTTACTGTTGACTCGACACTAGTGCGTATTCTATAAGCGGATCTATGAAAATTATGTAGAAGAGCAGGGGTATGCCCAGCCTCAGCAGCCTGTCTTTGAGAAAATGATAAGTTCCTTTTCTATTATAAGAGCCGGTTGTAAAATAGCCTGAAATAAGGAAAAAGAAGCCCATAAACAAGGATTGACTTACACCAAGGAAAAACACATAAAGCATGCTTTCAATCATCCCAGGCTGGCCTTCATGATAGTACCAGCCACCTACCGGAGCCCCGTATGTTATAGCCAGGTGAACCAGAATTATAAGCATTATAAGCATTATTCTGAGGTTGTCAATGAACAACAAACGATTTCTGGACATTTTTCTCATCTCTTCTCTCACAGCGCTTCAATCACAGGGTCCGATTTTACATCATGCCGTTTCAGATTGAACTTTCCCTTCCTGTCTGGTCAGAATATGACCGCCGCTTTCAAACTCTATGGGTCTCGTGCCAGGTACATTTTTGAAGTGCATTGTTGAGTCAAAACTCTTCTATGGGTCGTCAGTAGCGCTAATTACCATGTCGGCGCATTAGTACTCTAATGTAGAAATTTCAGAAAATTTTTGCTGAGGAATTTCATACTAACTGGTACTTATACCACCTGGATATAAAATTCAACAATTTCAAGTTTTTTTGTAACAATTGAAAGGATTAACTTGCTATAACAAGATTTTTTAGAATAGTTACTTGATGTTCCAAAGACCTCTAAGGAAGTTAAGTTATATTTACAAAGAGCCATAGGGATCATTTCTTAAAATTTCAAAAAGTCTCGTCCTTTATTTTAGCATTCCCAAAAAGCATTCCCCAAAGGCTTTGGTTTTTTGACCAACAATCCAGTGACTCATGTCAGATAAGTTGATACTTATCCGGAAAACTCAAAAACTTGCGCCCTTATTTCATTTTCCGAGTTGTGTAGTTTTGGTTCTTCGCGCGCAGGTAGATAAAGTTGATATCAGGATCAAATATAAACCACTAATCAACTAGAATGGGGCACGACCTATAATCAGAGCCCAGATAAATAATGCCAGTTTGTGCTGACAATTATGGAATCATCGTTATATATTCACTCAATAAATTTTACTTCTCTAGATATTTTTTTGTAATAATTATATAGATCTTCTCCCCAATGGAGGGCTTCGGATTCGAAAGATATGATATCGTTGACATGATCATAGACGTTGTTATTATAAAAGAGGCCAAGGGAGAGGAAACAGTCTGTCACTGCGCATGAGAGGAAAATATTTTTGTCGTAGACATAGAGGTGGGTGTTGTCCAGTGCCAGGAATTTTTCAATCTCACTCCTGAATTCTGTTCTCAATCTTCTAAAAACAGACTCCGTCACGACCAGTGATACGTTTATACCTTTTTCAGCAAAATACAGGAACATTTTAGGATATTGGGGATGGATGAAAGGGGAAATGCCCATTACATATTTTGATTTTGCAATGTTCTCAACAAATTCCTCATGAGGAGAAAACATACTACCCTCATTGAGGGACCTGGAAAAAACGCTGCATCTTATGTCACTAAGCCTTTCTAAAAGATGATAGGGTATGCTGTCAAGCATGTGACTGCACCAAAAATCGTATTTATTCTCAAGAGTTTCTATAGTATCTAAAAGGGGCTTCATTTTTTCGACTACTGCATCGCCTATCGGAGTCAACTTATACTTATTCTTGTCCTGGTACAGGAGATATCCTTCTTTAAGCAGTTTTATCTGTGGATAAACTGAGGTTGGACTGACATTCAGGACATCTACTAATTCTTCGATACCTTTTGGGCCTTCCCTTAGCTGTAAAAGAATCTTTTTCCTTTTTTCGGAAGAGAAAATCAGGTCAACGTAGGATATCTTCATTGTATAGTATTTATTTCAATAGAATTAATATTTTACTGTCGGGGGAATTTGGAGCAAAAATCTGTAAAAGGAAATTGTCGTGTCTACCTAGTAGTGACATTTTGTCTCAAGAATCAATTGAATTTTTGTTCCTGAGCTTAGTTTCCCATTTTACAGCGTTTCGCTAAATATTCACTTTGTGAGTGGACGAAGTGGAACACAGAACTCATGAGTTTTTTAAAAAATAAAAACTGCTGAAATTCGCTTAAAATGATAATAATTATTAATTTATAATGTATTTATCGATTTCTGGGATTATTTTTTAAGAGCCTGGGGGACTTAAAAATAATTTTTGAAATCGATTGACAATCGAAGCAAAATTTATGTCTTGAGTCGGATTTTTTGGGCTTTATAATTATTGATAAAAACCAATTGAATAACTTTCCAGGTTATTCCCATGGGTAGAGTAATCTTTAAATAAAAATGGAAAGGTGAAAATAATGAATAAAGTTTTGGCTCTTATATTCGCTTCGGGGGCAATTATTGGCATCTCTATGGCTGGTTTGGCAATAATTACTAATATTATGTTATCTGAACCTGTTTCGTTACACTCGGCACTAGTCTGGCTTTCAATCACATCGGGTCTTTATGCAGCGAATAGATTAATTGAGAGCGATAAAGATGCAGCAATTGACAATGATATTTCTTCTGCAGTAGCTACTTACAAACCAATTTTACTGGTCTTTTCTGTGAGTATGACCTTACTTGGGACAGTTCTTGCTTTTAATGAAAATCTAGAATTGGGACTTTTAATAATCTTGACAATCCTTTATCTCACCCTTTATACAGCCAACCTTAAGAAAATCGTACTCAAAAAAGAGGGCAAACGTTTGAAGGATTATCTTGGTGTAAAGAGCCTGATGGTAGGTATTGGATTGAGTTTTGTTGTCCTTTATACCGGAGCCTATGTTCAAACAACTAACCTTATCGCTTTGGCGCTTCTGTATCTACGTACCGTAATCAATGAAGCAATGAATACAGTCATATACGACATGAAGGACCTTGAAGCAGACCGTATAAATGGTGTGAATACTCTTCCTATTACTTTAGGCGTCTCAAAAACGAGATACATTCTGCATTCCATAAACGGAATAGTAACAGTAATTACACTTGCTGGAATTTTAGTTAATGTTTTCCCTTCGTATTGTATGGGGTTGCTTATTTCATTTCCGTTTTTTGCTTTTCTTATTGAATACCTTGTTCGTGAACCCTACAGGAAAGGTCATTTGTATTTCCAATACATACTCGTGGACGGCGCTTACATAATTATAGTGCCTTTCGTATTGCTTTTTGCTAAATTTTAGATCCATTTGATCTTTAATTACTTAGAATGAGGAGGGTTACGAATATCTCACTTATAGATTGAGAAGAAATAAGCCTTCTCATGTTTCTCTTTTTGCCTTTTAATTCTGCCGATTCATTGCAAGTTTTTTGAAAATGCAACTGTTGACAGGATCAAGTTATATTGAGGACTTATTGACTAGATCAAGTATCGTATTGAGGAATCACAGCAAATATCGAAAGAGACTCCTTAATCGCATATATTAAGTAAATATGACTAAAACAGGCTCGTGATTTTTTAAAAAAAGAGCTCGCCCCCCGAAGCATACACTATCCTTTAGGGTAATTGGTCGCAGAAATTTAACTTAAAATTAAACCGTGATGTTTAAATATGATCAAAATATAGTTGATTTATCAATAGTTGACAAATGAATAATTAGATATTGCATTATTGAGAAATCAATATCACGAGGAATTATTGTATTTTCAAGTAATTATTTGCCTGGAGATAAGCTCTAATCAAGTAGAAATTGATAAAGGGGTCGTAAAGGATGGATGAAGCAACTGTAAAGAAGATAATTCTTCTTTCGATGGAAAGGGACGCTCTTGATAATTTGATTTTTGAACAGAATTTCCAGAAAAAAGTTATTGGCAAGTTTAAGGAACTGAGCAAGAATCAGCCAGTAGTGATCAAGATCATAGGTATGGAAGGTGAAATAATGCCCTCAACCATTGGGAAGTATACCGGGATGGAAAAAAGCAGCCTTACCCGAATGGTTGATGATCTGGAAAAGAAAGGGATGGTATTTCGGAAAACTGATCCGGAAGATAGAAGAAAGGTTCTTGTTTCCCTAACAGACAAGGGGCTGGAGTGTTATAGTTATTCCAATAAGATCGCCGACGAACTCCTCAGGCTTGTAGATGAGAAGGATGTCGAGGATTATGTGCAGAGTCTCGAGACAATGGTGAGGATTTTAAGAAAAGCTGCAGATCAACAGGCAAGAAATACATAAGAAGATGAGGATGTAGGGAGAGATTGGAATGCCTCTTAAGCTTGTTGAAAATCTTCAGAAATTGGGTTTCACAGGGAATGAAGCAAAGGTATACTCAGCGCTTGTTCTGTTAAAGCAGGCTCGGGCAAGCCAGGTTGCTGAAGCTTCTGGAGTCCCGAGAGCTAAAATTTATAGAACCCTTAGAGGGATGGAAAAAAAAGGGTATGTGCGGATTATTGAAGGTGAACCCACTCTCTTTTGCTGTATTCAGCCAGAAGAGCTTATTTTCAGGATAACGGCTGATTTTATGCTTTCTTTAGACGAAACCATAAATGAACTCAATGCTCTGGTCCCAGTAAGCAATACTAACTTTTCTACAGGGAATTTGCATAAACTAAAAGCACAGTTTTAAAATGGAAAGCTCTTAAGTAGTACCTCATTTTTATCCGTTTATCCGCAGGCTTTGAGAAAGCCACTTGTCATCTTTTTTAATCTGCTGTAAAAAGAAGAGATTAGACACTTTTATTTTTAGAATTAAGTTTGAGATTCATCAGAAACTATTTTATATATTTGAAAAGAATATTCCTAATACTAAATATTTTATATGAGTTAGGAAACGGGGAGCGAATAGCATAGGCCAATATTGAAGCCAATAGCGAAGGGTAAACACTGAAGCCAATAGCAAAGTGTAAACATTGAAGCCAATAGCAAAGTGTAAACATTGAAGCCAATAGCAAAGGGCATACATTGATTGCATATAAATATTCTAAACAAAAATTAAATTAAAATATAAAATATAAATAATCTGTAAATTTATTAATTCATTCGCCTGGTAAATTCTGGTTTTTGCAGGAGCCTTAACATGATTGAAGTAAAGAATCTTTCTAAATTCTATGGAAGTACAAAGGCAGTAAATGATGTTTCCCTCTTTATCGGGAAAGGCGAACTCTTTGGTCTTCTGGGGCCAAACGGTTCAGGAAAAACAACCATGATTAAGATGCTTACCGGGCAGATCAAGCCAACATCCGGTTCCCTTAGAGTACACGGAGTAGATGTGCTCGAAAATCCAATTCGGGTCAGGGAGCTCATAGGCGTTATTCCTGAGCAGGAAACTCCACCAAGTTTTTTGACAGCAGAAGAATACCTCCATTTCGTTGCAAAAATCAGGAAAATGGAACACTATGAAGGAATCTGTGAAAAATGGCTTGAATTCTTCGAATTTGGGGACCAGAATAATTCATTGTGTAAAGATCTCTCAAGAGGTACCAGGCAAAAATTGATGTTTGCTCAGGCTTTTCTGCATGAGCCTGAACTCGCAATTATCGATGAACCTCTTATCAACCTGGATCCCATAATGCAGCGAAAAGTCAAGAATTTTCTCGAAGGCTATGTAAAAAATGGAGGAACGATCTTCATTTCCACACACATTCTAGAAATTGCAAAAGAGATCTGCACCAGTATCGGAATTATCTATAAAGGAAAACTGGTTCATACAGGCCATCTGGACGATCCTATCCTTCAAGGTAGAAGTCTTGAAGAGTTTTTCCTGGAACTCGTAAGCAGGCCAGGAGATTCTTCCACAGGCTTGGGTATGCCTGAGCAGTATGCATAATGGGATGTGAAAATGTGAGTGAAAATATCAGTGAAAATGCAAGTGAAAATGCGAGTGAAAATGCGAAAAATCTAACATGTAAAGCATGAAATCTGAAAATACGAAACCTAACAGGTAAAGTATTGATTAAAAATGTGAAAGATTGCATGTGAAACATGTATAGCGTTTCGACGATGCAGGCAAGAATGAAAATAGCAGGGATCATATGTTTGACATATTCAAAAGCATGATTAAAGAAGAATGGCGAATGCATTCAAATATTTTCGGAAATAGCGGCTTTGCCTTCTTTCCGTTCTTTATCCTCCTGTTTACTTTTTTTGTAAGTCTTATTCTGCCGATTTTTAGAGAAATTTTTACAGATGCCCAGATAGCTCTGGGGATGCATTACTTTTTTTTGCTTGTGGGAGGTATGGTCGGAGCCTTTGGGCTCATGGGTCGTGAATTTATGAACAGGCGCTTTGGGCAGGCAAGTCTGATAGCATATTCTTCAAGGACGCTTCCTGTTTCCCAAAGGGTAATCTTTGCAAATTTCCTTATAAAAGATGTCGTATATTACTTTGCCCTGTACATTCTGCCCTTCATAATGGGTTTCGCTCTTGCTGCAGAACTTGTCCCGGCAGGTAACTTTTGTCTTCCAGGAACTCTCCTTATGCTCTTTCTAACCCTATCCCTTTCCTTCATGATAGGGCTTTCTCTGGTATTTTTCCTATCTACCATTTATGCACATTCAGGAAAACTATTAACTTTGGGTTTGCTGGCTGCAGCCATTTTCCTGCTCTTTATTTCCGGAAATCTGGATTCCGGAATCTTTTACAGCCTTCCGAGTCTTTCTTTTTTCTTGACCCCTTCCGAAAGCCAGTTCCTGCTTTCCCTTCTCCTTGTAATTGTCCCATCTACTTTATCCCTCATTTTTCTGAAGGTAGACTTCCCACAGGCTAAAAAGAGTTTTCCAAATTCATTCTCCAGAATATGCGGATATCTGGGTTCTTACAGATATGCAGCTTTTATCGCAAAAGATTCCCTTGATTTGAAAAGAAGTGAAGGAGGACTGGGGAAAATTATTTTCTCGTTTTTACTCCCTGCTGTTCTTATATGGATGCTTCTGTCAGCCCTGGAAGAAGTGATTCCGGTTTTGAATTCTCTCGCCCTGTTTTCCCTTATATTGGGTTTGCTTTCGTCCTCGATGTATAATTGGCTTACAGAATACGATATCTTTGCTTCTTACACTTTCTTCCCCCTGAAAGTTTCGGACATGATAAAGAGCAAGCTGAATGGCTACTTCTTCCTTAATCTGATTCCATTTGTACTGCTTACCCTGCTTGCCCTTATAAAAGAACCTGTGGCCCTATTTCCATCTTTACTGCTCTTTATTTCTATTTCTTTTTACATGGTTTCGATACTTGTGTACCTGACAGGGCTTTCCCCCTCCATAAACCTCTATAACGGGAAGACCTTTGCCATTTATGCACTCTCAGTCATTCCGCTCCTGCTGATCAATATTATCCTGTCGATGTTTAGTCCGTATTACATGCTTGCAGACGTTCTGCTCGTTCCCCTTTCCCTCTACCTGATCGAACAGAGCTGCAGGAAATGGGATAGGATTGAGAGCTCGCTCTTTTAGCCGGTCGAGTTGCGGCTCGACGATGCGCAGTCCGTTTCGCTTCGCTCAAGCGGACTTATTTTAAAGCTCAGATTTCCATCCGAATTCTGCTTCGGCACCCGAGTTTCGCTTCGGGAGCACGAAGTCCTTTTCGCTTCGCTCAAGAGGACTAACTTATGAGTAAGTAGCATCGATTTTTCTCAAGTTTCGTTTTGGAGAACAAAGCGTTTCGCTTCACTCAACTAAGTGGACTGACTTATGGATGAGTAGTGTTTATTTTCGCTCGCTCAAGAAGGTCTAATGTAGCGTGTTGCATAAGAATTTTCAGTACTTTACTTCTTCAACTATTCCGAGATAACTGGGATATGGATTATTACTTGGATAGATGAGGTTTTGCCAAAATTGATAATAATGCTTTAAAAGCAAAAAAATCGCTTAAAATACCTTATTTTATTAAAAAATTACTTTTAGAACCTCTAAAACAATATTGCAAAATGCCTTTGAATACGGAATTTCACTTTGAAAACTGATATAATATTAAATCTGCTTAAAAAAATAGCATTTATTAGGATTTATTATCATAGGTTGCATAAAAATATAAATATTTACTATGTTTTTAAAATTAAAATAAGGTTTCTTTCTCAATTGAAGGAATATTAATCTCTTCAATACTGATTATGGGGATAATAGAACATTAAATTGATATTAAGTTGTTGCCAGATAAATTTTTTGCGAAATAGGCTACCCTGCTGAATATTATTGGAAATAAAGAAATTCTACGGAAAATGGCAAAACCTCAGATGTCTTTTTAATCGTTGATGTAAGATATATTAGGGGGAAGGATATCGATCTTATTTTTAATCAGCAAAGCTGTAGCTCTATTGTGCTCTGGTTTTCACTCGTTCAGGCGTCTGAAGATTTGGGTAGCATAACTTGTCAGGGGAGAAAGATGTGATTCCGTTTTTTCTTACGATGGTGTCATTTTTAAGAGTGCTCAGGAAGATGCTTAAGGACCCGAAGTTCCGATCTATTCTGTATCTTACTATGTTAACACTTAGTGTTGGCACTATTTTTTATCACAACGTTGAGGGCTGGAGATGGCTTGATTCGTTATATTTTTCAGTTATCACCCTAGCGACTGTAGGATATGGGGATTTTACTCCGAAAACTGATTTGGGAAAGATTTTTACTATAATTTATATTTTTATAGGGCTGGGAATTCTTGTTGGCTTTGCTACTACAATTGGAGAGTATATAGTTGAAAGAAGACTCAAGAAAGTAGAAAAAAAGGATCTAGAAAGGAAGAATCATAAAGAAAAGGCACCTGAAACTGAATATGAATTTTCAGGGATATTGGGAAAGTTGAAAGGCAAAAGATAGAATTTTCAGATTAAGATCATTGCTTTGAAAGTGATTTAAGCGACTTATTCCTAAAAGACTGGTTTTGGAATTAACTGTAAAGAGGTAAAACTGTAAGGTGATATAAATTAATTTTTTAGACTTAGTACCTGCGGCGAAATAACTTAGGCATTATCTAAGAATGTTTAAAACAACTTTCACTATCAATGTAATCATTTTAATTTCAACTAAATAATTCATTACCTAAGTTATTTAGTTACAAGTACTTAGCGTTATTATATAAAACTTTTTTAATTATCTGAATATTTTGAGTAGAAACTAATATATATGTTTAAGACAGTATAATTAATTACTTAATTAATATATCTAAACAGAGGTGTTTTTATGGCAAAGGATAATAGTCACAAAGTCGAAGCCGCTTGTGGGAAACCGCATGCAAAAGCTCCAGCAGCAGAGAAGTCTGCAAAGAAAGATACAAAACCAGCAAAACCAGCAAAACCAGGAAGAAAATAAAAGTAATCGATATAAATAATCCCCTGAGCAGTGGTTTATCAATTGAACCGATACCAAAAATATATAGCACAAAAATTTTGTATCTGTATATACCATAACCTTTTAGAAAATATGATTATGTATATTGGAAACAAAAAAAGATAAACTACTGCTCAAAACCAGACATCAAGCTGCTTGTGTTCAGGTAGCACGAGCAGCTCTATCATACAATCAATCCGAATTTAGAGGTTTGCGAATTTTAAGTTTGAATTTATGCTTTTTCTTTGATGTTTTTTGAGTTGTGATATGGATTGGGGTAAAAGGGATACCTGTTTCATTCACGAGTGAACTACCCCTCCCTAAACTCTTCGCAATTAGCTCAGAGTTTAGGAAGGGGCTTCCTTCGAGTATTTTCGTCATTTGGTTTTGGTTCTAAGAACCTCAGTCCCATCGGAAAACCTGTTTGTCGAAGATTATCAACAAAATGTTGATAGCCCGTCCACAAGGCATTTTGCAATAAGTTTCACAACTTCTCATTGCGTAATACCCTGTCAAGCTCGCTGTCCACCGTTTGCACTTTTACCTATAGAACTTCTCTATAGAACCTTATAGTTCAAGTTCAGAAAGTTGTACCTGACGGTTGTTATCCGGCTATCTCGACTTTGTTTATAACCTTCCGGTGCGAGAGAGCTAATAGATGACATATATAATAGATTTATAAGTTTAAGTAACTTTTCAGAATCAATAACGGTTATCCGTTATAAAGTTATGAAGTATATTTATTACGGTGCGAGGCTGCGCTTTCATCCCCCACCTGTCGGCTGATGCCTCCGAGGAAGGGAACTTCCCGCTGTGCCTCCGCGCTCCCTGAGTTAAATGTAAAATGCAGATAGCCTTTAATTTTTTGCTCCAGTCCGAGGTCAGACAGATCTCCAAGAAGTTGGATAAACCCACTAAGAAGTGGATAACTTCCCTCTTAAATGTAAATGAACAAACTGCTTTTATTTCAATTCCCTCGGCTGCTTATGCTCTGGAACAACCGGCAGTTTCGTTGTGTTGATTAAAATCGGACTTTCGATATCTTTTGCCCTCTCAATCACTAATTCTTTTCCTTTCTTGGTGAGGGCAAATAGCGGGATTGCAGCTGCTACTTGGACAAGGGGCTTTGCAAGTTCTCTTATATACCTGGAGGCGCAACTGATAACGATGTCTGAATTATCCAGAAGGCTCTGTGCTTCTTCTTTAGTGACACCTGTTACATGTACAGCAATTACTATGAGATCAAGCCCTAGTTCGGCTTCGAGTTCTCTTAGCTTTTTTGCAGTTTTTGAATCAGCTGCGGTTACTGCTATCTTTCTGTAGCCAAGTTCCGAAGCTTTTCTTACCCCTCTGGCAGGATCTATGGCTGCAGTTGAAGGATTCAGGACTGTTCCGCCAAGTTTTTGAATTCCTTCTATGACCTCCTTGATTGGCTCTGTTTCGATAAGGCCAGACATTCTGCCTCCTATACCCTGGACAAGAGCAGGGTTACTCGCTATGACAGTTCCTGCACCATCACAGGCTGTTACAGTTGTCTCAAGAAACCCACTGCGCAGACCGGACATCATAATTTCTGAGGCCCCGAAAGCTACATAGGTATCAAGTCCTAAGAGCTGGCGCTGGGCTGTAAACATTCCTAAGTCGCTAATTCGGATTTCCATATTCCTTTTTACTACTTCTGGAGTAATATTCTCGACTTCTCTTAGCTTGGAAAAAGAGGGCACCATTCTATTTCAGGCACTC